>JAMIIV010000022.1:0-1058 GCA_035913415.1 Fibrobacteria bacterium
CTGTTCCAGGAAGGCAACGAGATCGTGGCCCGCTTCGGCTACGTGGGGAACCTCTCTCCGCGCAAGAAGGCGGTCATCAAGGACATCGATTACGACTTCCCGGAAAACGGCGATCCAACTATCCGCATCAAGGCCTACGACAAGGGCTTCAAACTGGCGGGCAAGGAGAACCAGAAAGTCTGGCAGAAACCCGCTCCAGGCATCCTCTATTCGGAAATCGCCGAACAGATCGCCGCCGCCAACGGCCTCACGCCAGTGGTCACGGCCACCAAGGGGACCCATCTCCGCGTCACCCAGAGCAACATCTCGGACGCCCAGTTCCTCAAGGAGCTGGCGGAAAAGGCCCGCGACCGCGATGGCGACGGCGTGAGCGGCTATGTCTTCTACATCCAGGACGACGAACTCCATTTCCATCCCCGCGAGCTCGACCAAACGCCGCTACTGACCCTCGAATATTTCACCGACACCAAGGGCCTGCTGCGCTCGTTCCGCCCCAGCACCCAATCCCAGGGAGCCAAGGGCGCGGGTGTCGAGACCAAGACGGTCGGCGTCGACCCGCGCAAGAAGGACGTGGTCGAGCACAAGGCCAACAACGCCACCACGCCCGAGCGGACGGCCCTGGGCAAGCAGACCTATCTGGTCGAGGGTAACACCGGCGAAGGCAGCTTCAAGGAACAGGAGACGGGGCAGATCGTGCCCAGCTTCGACCGTTCCGAAGGCTTTCACGAAGAGCCGCGCCAGGAGCCCGCCCAGGACAACGCCGAAGGCAAATTCCGCGAGGCCGAGCTGCGCCAGGTCGAGGCGGATGCGGCCACCATCGGTATTCCCCAGCTACGCGCCAAGAAAAACGTCGAGATCAAGGGCGTGGGACGGAAGTTTTCCGGCATCTATTACTGCCACTCGGTGCGCCACAGCATCAGCGGCGCAGGCTATCTCTGCGAACTCAAACTCAAGAAGAACGCCCTCGGCAAGGGAGCGGGCGACAAGTCCGCCGAGTCCCAGGGCAAACCCAACGACAAGGAGGCCCCGCCTACGCCGCAAAACGAGCCGCCAGCCAT
>JAMIIV010000023.1:0-11464 GCA_035913415.1 Fibrobacteria bacterium
TGCCAGTCCAGCGACCGCTCTTCGCTCCACTCGCGCCACTGGCCGAATTCACCGCCCATGAACAGGAGCTTCTTGCCTGGATTGCCCCACATGTTGGCGTAGAGCAAGCGCAGGTTCGCCAGTTTCTGCCACCAGTCGCCGGGCATCTTGGTGAGGAGGCTACCCTTGAGGTGCACGACCTCGTCGTGGGACATGGGCAGCACGAAGTTTTCGCTCCAGACGTAGAGCATGCGGAACGTGAGGTGGTCGTGGTGGTACTTGCGGTGCACCGGATCGCGGCTGAAGTAGGCGAGGGTGTCGTGCATCCAGCCCATGTCCCACTTGAACGTGAAGCCCAGCCCGCCCACGTACAACGGACGCGACACCGCCGGCCAGGCGGTGGACTCCTCGGCCAGGGTGAAGACGCCGGGATGGAGGTCGTGGACACGGGCGTTGAGGTGGCGCAGGAACTCGATGGCCTCGAGGTTCTCGCGACCGCCGTACTTGTTGGGGATCCACTCGCCTTCCTCGCGGGAGTAGTCCAGGTACAGCATGGACGCGACGGCGTCGACGCGCAGTCCGTCGATGTGGAATTCCTCGATCCAGTACAGCGCCGAAGCCAACAGGAAGTTGGAGACCTCGTGGCGGCCGTAGTTGAAGATCAGGGTGCTCCAGTCGCGGTGCTCGCCCTGGCGGGGATCGGCGTGTTCGTAGAGATGCGTGCCGTCGAAATACGCCAGCCCCGGGAAGTCCTTGGGAAAGTGCGCCGGAACCCAGTCGAGGATGACGCCCACGCCAGCCTCGTGGAGGGTGTCGACGAAGAAGCGGAAGTCGTCGGGGTCGCCGAAGCGGCTGGTGGGTGCGAAGTATCCCGTGGTCTGGTAGCCCCACGACCCGTCGAAGGGGTGCTCGGTGATGGGCAGGAGTTCGACGTGCGTGAACCCCATGTCCCGCGCGTGGGCGGCAAGCGTGGGAGCGATCTCGCGGTAGGACAGGAACCGCTCGGGGTTGGAAGGGTCGCGTTTCCAGGAGCCGAGGTGGATCTCGTAGATGGAGATGGGACGCTTGAGGGGATCGGTCTTGCCGCGCGATTCCATCCAGGAGGCGTCGCGCCACTGGTGCTTGGATTCGAACACGCGCGAACCCGTGGAGGGTCGGTTTTCGCAATGGAATCCGACAGGATCCGTCTTCTCGACCCAATGGTCGTTGACGCCGCTGACGACGTGGTACTTGTACGACTGCCCCGAGCCGGCACCTTCGACGAAACACTGCCAGATGCCGGTGGCCAGACGCTCCATGACATGGGCGTCGGGATGCCACTCGTTGAACTCCCCGATGACCGCCACGCGCCGCGCGTTGGGCGCCCACACCGCGAACGCCACACCCTGCCGCCCCTGGTAGGTGCAGGGATGCGCGCCGAGCTTGTCCCAGAGGCGCTCGTGGCGCCCCTCCGCGTAGAGATGGAAGTCGAGCTCTCCGAGAAGCGGGTATTCGGGACGGTTCAACGCGGAATCCTTGGAATGAGTGTCATCGGGGAATTCCAAGGATACACCCTGTGACCCTCCGATGTCGAGCGCCCGAGCGATGGTGGCCGAGCGTCCGGTGGTCGATTTCCCGGGGGACGGTGGTCACATCCGGTGGTCGAGCCTGGCGAGACCCGCCGCGTCGGTCTCGACAATCTCGACCATCGGACACGGGCTCGATGTCCGAAAGGCAATCTGGCGGATCAGCCCAGCCGACCGGCCCGCAGGGCTTCGAAAGCGCACAACGCCGTGGCCACGGCGATGTTCAGCGATTCCACCTCGGGTTTCATGGGGATGGACAGGGTCTGGTCCACGGCCTTGCGCACCGTGGGACGCAGCCCCTTGGTCTCGTTGCCCATGACAAAAACCGTCTTAGCGGCCAGCTCGTGCCCGAAGAGCGGACGCTCGCCGGAGGCGTCCAGCCCGTATACCCAGTAACCGTCCTTCTTGAGGGACTCCAAGGCCTCCACCAGCTTGCCCACGCGCACCAGCGGGACCAGGTGCCCGAACCCCGCCGAAGCCTCCAGGTAGGCCGCACCGGGCGCCGCCGAACCTTGGGCAGGCACCACGATGGGGCCCGCACCCGTGGCGGCCAGCGTGCGCGCCACCAGCCCCAGGTTGCGGGGATTCTCGACGCCGTCGAGAACGAACACCACGCGGCGACGCTCCACGGGCAGGGCCAGAAGACCATCGAGCTCCATCATGGCCACCAGCGAACACTCCGCGACCACCCCTCCGTGGTCGAGGGCGTCGCACAGCGATGCCAAGCGGGCATCGGGGGCTTCCTCCCAGGCGACGGCCAATTGCCGGCACTGCTTGCGCAGGGCATCGCGGTGGGCGGCGCCCAGTCGGGGCGAGGCCCAGACACGCAGGACGGTACGTCCGGACTTCAGGATTTCTTCCACGGATCGATGTCCGCGCACAAACACTCTCGACGGTTCCATCCTCGAAGAGTAGGATTCCATCGGTGTCGATCAAACCCGCTTCGGCCCAGCAGACCGTGCTGGTCGCCGACGACGACCCCACCATCCACGCCATCTTCCGACGCATCCTGCACGGAAACCACATCCGCCTGCTCACCTGCGTCGACGGCATGCAGGCCGAAGACCTGGCGCGGGAACACGTCCCCGACCTCATCTTCCTGGACGTCCTGATGCCCCGCCGCGACGGTCTGGACGTCTGCCGCCACCTGCGGGCGGAATCCGCCACGGCCTTCACTCCCATCCTGTTCCTGTCCGGACGTTCCTCCGACCGCCTCAAAGGCCTGGAGCTGGGCGCCAACGACTACCTCCTCAAGCCGGTCGACCTCGCCGAACTCAAGGCCAAGTGCCGCACCTACCTGCGGCTTTCCGCACTCCAGAGACAATTCGTGTCGATGGAACGCCGGCGCGCCATCACCGGATTGCTCCGGGGCCTGGCCCACAACTTCAACAACATCCTCTGCGGACTCTCGGGAGCCGCGCAGGTTCTCGATCTGCGCATGCCGCCGGACAATCCCCTGCGCGAGAACTGCAAGACCATCGTCCAGTACTCCCAACGCGCGGCCACGTTGTCCCAGCAGCTGCTGGTGCTCTCGGGAGCCCGCAGCGAGGTCGGCGAATGCCGGGGCCCGGAAGTGCTCGAATCGGCCCGCACCGCCTGGGAAGCCGCGCAGGCAGGCGCCCCGCGTATCCATCAGCTCGACATTTCCGGCGAATTTCCCGCCACCATTCGCATCGGGATGGGTGCCGCCGACCTCCAGACCTGTCTGTTCCACCTGTTGAACAACGCCATCCAATCGATGGAGCTTCCGGGAATCGTCACGGTCTCGGGCACGCTGAAGACCAAACTGCTGCTGTTGACCATCCAGGACCGCGGGCGCGGCATGACCTCCACCGAGTTGACCCACGCCCAGGAGCCGTTTGTGCACTACCGCGACCGCCCCACCGATGCCGGTCTGGGATTGCCCTTCGTGCGGGCGCTCCTGGAAGAATGCGGAGGTCGTCTGGACCTCGATTCCACACCCAACGCCGGCACCCGCGCCACCTTGCATCTGCCGTTGCGGTAGTCCGCGCCGCGCCCACACTCGCAGGGCGGACCACACCCGACAGGACTCGGGGACCGCTCCCCCGGTATTTGCTCATGCGGAAAGCAAAGGCACAGCTCCCCTCGGAACGGCCTTGCAGGCCTCCCCGAATTAGACGCTGTGGTCCTCGCCGCCCTCTTGACGGGCGACCGCACGCGAGGCCAGGATCCTCTCCTCGTGGCGTCCCAGCAGAGCCAGGAACGCCGCACCCGTCAAGGGCCCGAACAGGATGCCCAAGGGGCCGAAGAAGGAAATGCCCCCCAACGTGGTGAGCAGCACGAGCAGATCGTGCATGCCCGTGTCGCGCCCCACCAGAACAGGCCGCAGGAAATTGTCGACCATGGAGATCACCAGCGCCCCGACCAACACGACCACGATCGCGCCTCCCCAAGCCCCCATGGCCGCCAAAGCGATGGCTCCAGGCACCCACACCAGCGCCGACCCCACCGAAGGCACCAGCGAGCACAACGCCGCCACCACGCCGAACAAGATGGGGGAAGGCAACCCGACGGCCATGAACAACAGGCCGGTCAGGGCGCCTTGCACCAAGGCCACCACAAAATTGCCCTTGAGGATCGCCAGCGACGTGCGCCGGAAGACCTCCAGGAGAGCTTCGGTCTCACCTTCCGGCAACGGCAGGGCCATTTGGACCCGTGCGACCAGACGATCACCCGACAAATGCAGGTAGAACAGGCAAAGCAACATGATCGCGGCCATGGCCAGGCTACTCATCAGCCCCAACGACACCTCCGCGGCATGGGAGACCACCCAACTGGCCACCTTGGGAGCGGCCTCGGTCAGTTGATTCATCACTTTGTCGGGCTCGAGTCCGAGCTTGTGTCCCCATGGTTGCCGTTCCACCCCCTGCAAGACCCCCATGATCCAGTTTTGGACCAAATCCAGCCGAACGGATTGCACCAGATCCCGCACCTGGAAGATGGCCAGCGCCAACACAAGCCCCAAAGGCACCATCACCCCGGCAAGTAGCCCCAGATCAAGCAGTAGGCAGGCCATCACCACGCGACCTTTGAGCTTTTTCACCAGAAGCTCGCGCAATGGCCAGGTCACAGCGGCCAAAATCGCCGCCAGGATCAGAGGTACAACGAGCTTCCCGAGCAGTATTAGCAGAAAACCGCCCGAAACCAGCAAAAGGAGG
Organism: Fibrobacteria bacterium; assembly: GCA_035913415.1. GTDB lineage: Bacteria > Fibrobacterota > Fibrobacteria > UBA5070 > UBA5070 > UBA5070. The sequence goes on from JAMIIV010000023.1 coordinate 4,724, forward strand.
GTCATCAAGCGCTCCCCTCCATCCAGAATCTGCCAAAATCCGCCCTGTTGTCGATTCGAGTGCTGTGTCATACGGGGTCCAATCCACGGTTTGGTCGGCAATCATGGCAAAATAGCGCTCCCCCTCTCCCGACGAGGCGCAGGCCCGCCCCCCACATTCACGCCAATCTGCCCCCAATTTTCGCATCGATCGGAAGGACTTATGGCAAATTGCAGGAGATTTTTGGCGATCTTCGAACTCACACCATATACAGAAGCCGAATTAGGCGCTTCAGATGCCAACTTTTTCAACCAAGAACAAACTTCCCTATTGACTTGCACGACTTCACATGCAATTTTAAGGAAAGCCTCTTTTTCGCGGTATCCAATCGTCGGACACCCACAGCGCGTCACCGTTGCGCAAAGAGGATCGTGAAGGAGCCAGAATGGACAAGAAGATCCCCACAGGAGCCGAGGTCATCATCCAGTGCCTCATCCGCGAAGGGGTGGAGTACGTCTTCGGGTACCCCGGAGGCGCCGCCATCCCCCTGTTCGACGCCCTCGTCGATGCCAAGATCAAGCTCGTCCTGGTCCGTCACGAGCAGGGCGCCACCCACATGGCCGACGGCTACGCCCGTGCCACCGGCAAACCCGGTGTGGTGCTGGTGACCTCCGGCCCCGGCGCCACGAATACCGTCACCGGCATCCTGACCGCCCAGATGGACTCGGTCCCCATGATCGTGCTCTGCGGCCAGACCATCTCCCCCATGTTGGGCAAGGACGCCTTCCAGGAAGCCGACGTCACGGGCATCACCTACCCGGTGGTCAAACACTCCTACCTGGTCAAGAACACCAACGACATCCCCCGGATCATGAAGGAGGCATTCCACATCGCGACCTCCGGTCGCCCGGGGCCCGTGGTTCTGGATCTGCCCAAAGACATCACCGCGGGGCCCTGCACCGCCCACATGGTCGACACCATCGACCTGCCCGGGTACGAGATTCCCGGCACGCCGGAGGAATCGGCCCTCCAGAAGGCCGCCGACCTCATCTCCAAGGCGCGTCGCCCCTTGTTGCTGGTGGGCCAGGGCGCCGTCATTTCGGGTGCGGGCAAAGCCATCACGCAGTTGGCCGAAAAGCTCAACACTCCGGTGGTGAACACTCTCCTGGGCAAGGGCGCCGTGCCCGAAGACCACCCTCTCAATCTGGGCATGCTCGGCATGCACGGCACGGCCTACGCGAACAAGGCCGTCATGCACTGCGACCTGATCTTCTCGATCGGTTCGCGTTGGGACGATCGCATCACCGGCAAGATGTCCGAGTTCTGCGCCACGGCCACCAAGATCCACCTGGACATCGACCCAGCCGAATTCGGCAAGATCATCGATCCGGATGCATCCCTGGTCGGTGATGCCAAGAAGGGCATCGAGGCGCTGATCCCCTTGGTGGGCAAACTCGACACCGGTGAATGGATCAAGCAGTGCGGAGCCTGGCGCAAGCAGTACCCGCTGCGTTACCCCAAGCAGGGTGGACTGCGGGCGCAGCAGGTGCTCGACGAGCTGGACAAACTCACGCGCGGCAAGGCCATCATCACCACGGACGTGGGTCAGCACCAGATGTGGGCCGCGCAGTTTTTGCGCAGCACCTTCAACCGCTCCTGGATCTCGTCGGGCGGCGCGGGCACCATGGGCTACGGCTTTCCGGCCGCGATCGGCGCCCAGCTTGGTGTGCCGGACCGCCCCGTGTGGGCCATCGTCGGCGACGGCGGCTTCCAGATGACGCTCTGCGAGTTGGCCACCGCGGCCATCCAGAAGGTGCCACTGAAGGTGGTCATCATCAACAACAACTACCTGGGCATGGTCCGCCAGTGGCAGGAGCTGTTCTTCGACAACCGGTATTCGGGCGTCGACATGGTCGGCAACCCCGACTTCGTGAAACTCGCCGAAGCCTACGGCGTGAAGGCCTTCCGCATCCGCCGCTCGGGCGACGTCAAGCGGATCCTGAAGGCCGCCGCGGCCTACACCGAAGGGCCCTGTGTCATCGAGGCCGAGGTGGTCCAGGAAGACAACGTCTTCCCCATGATCCCCGCCGGTGCGGGATACAAGGACATGCTGATCGAACGGCCCAAACAGAAGATGGCCAAGCCCACGGGGAGCACCTGAGATGATCACGCTGAACGCATCCCACACGATCTCGGTCCTGGTGGCCAACAAGCCCGGTGTCTTGGTGCGCGTGTCGCTGGTGTTCGCGCGCCGCGGCTACAACATCGACAGCCTGGTGGTCAGCCCGGTCCTGGACTCCGAGTTCTCGCGCATGACCATCACCTGCTCGGGCGATCCCGACACCCTGGACCAGATCACCAAGCAACTGCTGAAGCTGGTCGATGTCGTGCGCGCCATCGACCACACCGGGGAATCCGTCATCGAGAAGGAAATGGCGCTGATCAAGGTAAAGTGCCCAGCGGAAAGCCGCACCGGCATCCTGCAGATCGCCGAACACTTCAAAGGGATCACGGTCGATTTCGGCGCCGAATCGCTCATTTTGCAGATGGCCGGTGGCTCCGAGAAGATCGACCACGTGCTGGCTCTCCTGCAACCCTACGGTCTCGTCGACATCGTGCGCACCGGCAAGGTCCTGATGGCCCGCGGCGCCGACAAGACCTGACCTTCGGTCCGATTTCCGCTCCAGGCCTCCGGCGCACCCGCGCCGGAGGCCTTTTCGCATGTCCATCCAACCCTTTTGGCGGCCCCCCCCCCTGCGCGAAGTCGCTTGGACACTTCCCGACAGGGTTCCCCCTCGTAGGATGACCCGCTGGCCCTCGCTCTACGCGGTCGGCGCCATGCGAATTCCCGACGCACCAATAATTCACTGGACAATCAGATCCGGTTCTAGGTATTTTGCAGGGCAAGGGATCCGTGGACGCGTTTACGCCCGTGGGCCCGGTTTCGGGGAAGTCATTATGGGACCTCACTCCTCTTATCTCACGATGATCGTCATTGCGGCTGGAACCACCGGGCTGATGCTGGCGATTCGTCTTCTCGGGAAGTTCGCCGAGAAAACACACGACAAAGCGACAGGAATCGCCTCTCCTCCCCCACCACAACCGATTCCCCTGGCACCTGCCGTCAGCACCGCCTCCGCGGGCATGGAGCCCGGGGTCCTGATGGCCATCATCGCCGCGGCCGTGGCGGCGGAACTGGGAACCGACAAGGTCCTCCTGGATTCCATCCACGAGGTGAACATCCCCAGCTCATCCCACGATTGGGGAATGCACGGTCGCCACATGATCTTCGACTCCCACCGCCTCCGTTCCTGAACACACGTCACCGGAAGCCACAACCCCAATGACCACCTGGCAACAGACCCTCATGCCCAGCCTCATCTTCTACGGTCTGGCGGCCGTAGTCGCGATGGCCGTCGCCGCCTTGATCTCAGGACTGGGAACGGTCCTGCATCGCCTGGAAACCAAGGGCAAGGAGCACTCGAAATGACGTTCCTCGATATTCTGCGGGAAATCCCGGGGATGTTCCAAGGCGTCGTCACGCTCTTCCAGGGAGAGCCCAAGATCGCCTTCGCCCGCGTCTTCCTGATCTTCCTGGGATTCCTGCTCGTGTACCTGGGCAAGAAGGGGACTCTCGAGCCCATGCTCATGATCCCCATGGGTCTGGGCATGGCCACCGTCAACGCCGGAGTGATGCTCCTGGACCCCATGACGTCGGCCGCGGTGCTTGACGTCGCCAATTCGCCGATGGTGCGATCCGCCCACACTGCGGTCGCCCCCATGATTGCCTCGGCCGCCGACACCGTACGCATCCAGGGCACCCTGCACGTGGCCCCGCTGGTCCAGCAGAGCGAGAACCTGCTCTACATCAACCAGATCAACTGGTTGCAGCCCATCTACACCTTCACGTTCTCCAACGGCCTGATCGCCTGCTTCGTATTCATGGGCATCGGCACCCTGCTGGATGTGGGGTATCTGCTGGCCCGTCCCTTCCAATCGATGGTCATCGCCTTGTTCGCCGAACTCGGGACGGTGGCGGTGTTCCCGATCGGCGTCGCCATGGGCCTCACCCCCGGCGAGGCGGCATCCATCGCCATGGTCGGTGGCGCCGACGGTCCCATGGTGCTATTCACCTCGCTGATGCTGGCCAAGGAGATCTTCGTACCCATTTGCGTCGTGGCCTACCTGTACCTGGGCCTGACCTATGGAGGGTATCCCTACCTGATCCGCTTCCTGGTCCCCAAGAAGCTGCTATCGCTTCCGATGGCACCGCAGAAGCGCAAACGTCAAATTTCGTCCAACCAGAAGCTGGCCTTCGCGGTGATCGGATGCGCGGTCCTCTGCCTGCTGTTTCCTGTCGCCGCGCCGCTGATTCTCTCCCTCTTCCTGGGCGTGGCCATCCGCGAATCGGGCCTGGACGCCTTCCGGAACGTGGTCGAGAACGTGTTCCTGTACGGCGCCACGCTGTTCCTTGGCCTCACCTTGGGCATTCTCTGCGAAGCCGGCACCCTGCTGAACCCCAAGGTCCTGACCTTGCTGGTGCTGGGCATCCTGGCATTGCTCATTTCAGGCATCGGAGGAATCCTGGGCGGGTACGTCATGTATTTCGTCTCGGGACGCAAGGTGAATCCCGCGGTGGGCATCGCCGGCGTAAGCTGCGTTCCCACCAACGCCAAGGTGGCGCAGAAGGAAGTCTCGAAGGCATCCCCCGGGACCATCATCCTTCCCGAGGCCCTGGGAGCCAACATCTCAGGGGTGATCACCTCTGCGGTGTTCGCGGCGATCTTCGTCTCGCTGATTCCCAAGCTCTTCCCCTGAAGTGAAGCCGGGAGGTTTTCCGGCCTCCCTGGGGCGAGACTTCGCCAGGAGATTTCACTCCAGGGCGAGGTCTCCGAGGGCCTGTCGCAGGACGTCTACGACCTGGGAGACCTCGTAGGGCTTCTCGAGGAAGAAGACACCGGTGCGGGGCAATCCGTCGCGGACAAGATCGCGGCTGTAGCCGCTGGACAGGATGACCGGAAGTTCCGGGCGCTGGGCGAGCAGGCGAGAGGCCAACTCGCGGCCATCGAACCCTCCGGGCATGACCATGTCGGTGAACAAGAGGTCGATTTCGTCGCGGTGGCGTTCCCACCGGGCCAGAGCGTCGGGGCCATCGACGGCTTCGAGCACGCGATACCCCAGCATTTCGAGGATGGTCACGACCACCGCGCGCACCGAGGCTTCATCCTCGACCACCAGCAATACGGGTTGCCCTGGATGGCGTGGGATGGCGCTGCTGGAGCGCGCCTTGGCCAATGGGTTGTCGGAAGGTTCCATCGCTTTGATCAACAAGGGTAGGAACAGGGTGAACTCGGCGCCACCCCCCGGAAGATTGGAGACTTCGACCCACCCTTGATGCTGGCGCAGCACGCCGTGGACAGTGGCCAGCCCGAGCCCCGAACTCTGCCCACCGGGCTTGGTGCTGAAAAACGGCTCGAACAGGCGCGGCAGCACCTCGGTGGAGATGCCTGGGCCGCTGTCGGAAACCGAGACCCGGGCGTAGGATCCAGGACTAGCGCCGGGACGGACGCCGCATTGTGGGGCCTCCAGATGGACGGCCCCCCAGGTCAGGCGGAAACGCCCCCCCACCAGGCATGGCCTCGCGAGCGTTGAGCGCCAGATTGACCAAGGCTTGCTCGATCATGCCTTCGTCGGCCTCGACGAGGAGAGGCTCGGCGGTCCCCGCCTCCGACCAGTGGATGCCTTCGCCGAGCACCAGGCGCAGGGAAGGTGCAACCTTGGTCAGAAAGTTCGCGAGGTCCAGGGGGCGAGCTTGGAGGATCTGCTTCCCGCCGAAGGCCAAAAGCTGCTGGGTTCGCTCGGCGGCCACGCGCGCCGACGCCTCGAGCGCATCGAGAGACGGCCCGACAGATTCCGGGAGGTCGGGTCGGGACCGAAGCAACGACAGGTGCATGAACTGGCTGGTGAGAAGATTGTTGAAATCATGCGCCAGCCCTCCCGCCAACTGGCCCACGGTCTCGAGGTTGCGGGCCTGCAGGACCTGGTCTTCCAGACGCTGGCGTTCGGCGATGAAGCGCGCCTGCTGCAGATTGCGCACGGCCAGGAGGGAGAATTGGCTGCCCAGCAGATGCAAGGCCTCGGCGACCTTGCCGAACTGCTCGCTCGACATCCGCGGAACCTCGTCGAGCGCCTGTCGGAACGCCTCCGGGTCGGCTCCGATCTCGGCGGCGTAGCGCAGCATCCGCTCTTCGTCGACCGATTCGTCCCGCACCTGTCCGATCAGCCAATTGGCCAGGTGCAGGTCACCGGCGCGCAGGCTTGTGCCAGCATCCCACAGCCCTCCGGAGAGACATGCCTGCACACGTGGGCCATCGGGGTGGCAGAGTCCCAAAACGGCATCGGAGCGGCAACAATTGGCCAAGCCTCTTTCCGTCTTGCGAATGATGTTCTGGCACAGTCTGCAGAAACGACTGGGCTTGGTCAGCGGCACCCCCTCGGGGGTGGTGATGATCGAGGCCACACCTGTGGCCTCTGCAAAGGCATCCTGGAAACGCTGCAGTTCGGACAGGTCGAAGAGGTCTTCCAACCGGAGGTCGGTGGAGTCGCGGCCGGGAGCGAGCAATTGCTCCAGGCGTCGGGAGAGCTGGGCGTTGAGCTCCTGGACACGCGCTTCCGCGAGATGGCGGTCGGTGATGTCGCGGCTGACGATCGTGAAGCCCGTCAGGGTTCCGTGGGAGTCGCACCGCGGGCAGATCCGGGCAC
>JAMIIV010000024.1:0-23833 GCA_035913415.1 Fibrobacteria bacterium
CTCGGATGTACTCGAAAAGATAGAAAACCGATCCCTGGCTCGACCACCGATCCCTGGCTCGGCCACCCCAAAAGGGGGGCGACTCTCGCCTGCGGGAGGGGTCAGCCTTGGGCCAGGGCGAAGAGGGCGGCCTGCGAGCGGATGGCCTTCAACAGGTCTCCCAGGTGCACCGACTCGTTTTCCGCATGCGCGTTGCACCACGGATCTTCGACCCCCACCAGCAGGGCGGGGGATCCGCCCAGTCTGCGGGTGACGGCTTCGACGAAGGGGATGCTCGCCCCGCAGCCGATGGCCACGGGAGGAGTGCCGTAGCCCAGTTCCAGCGCCGTGCGGGCGGCATCGAACAGGGCGTGCTCGGTCCTGGTGCTCCAGGCCGGAGCCAGGCTCTCGATCTGGACGGAAAGTGTCATGCCCTCGGGGGTGTTGCGGCGCAGGTGCTCTTCCAGCAGGCGCGCCACTCGGGCGGGATCCATCCCGGGGACGATGCGCACGCCCAGGCGCGCCCACGCCGCGTCCATCAGGACGTTGCCTGTCTGACCGCGGGTTCCGGCCTGGATGCCGTTGACGGACAAGGCGGGTTTGCGCCAGAGCATCTCGTAGAGGTGCTCCGAGCTGGAGGGCGCAGATTCGAGGGGAATGCCCGCCTGGCGGGCCCAGAGCTCGCGATCGAACGGAATGGTCTTCCAGTCGGCCCGTTCGCGGTCGGTGGCGGGCTCGATTCCGTCCAGAAGTCCCGGAACGGCGATCTGTCCGTCGGAATCCGTCAGGGATGCCAGGATGCGGCACAGGCCCATGGTGGCGTCGGGCACGGGGCCTCCCCAGACGCCTGAATGCAACGGGCGCTCCAGGGCGCGCAACTCGATCTCCAGCGCCACCAAGCCGCGCAGGGAGACCGTCAGGGACGGGACGCCCGTGTCGTGGTTGGCGAGGTCGGCGATCACCACGGCGTCGGCGCGCAGGTCGGGGATGGTGTCCAGAAGGGCGGCCAGGTGGTCCGATCCGGTCTCCTCTTCTCCTTCGATCACGACGACGACGTTGACGGGAAGCGAACCGGTGGTGGCATACCAGGCCTGCAGCGATGCCGCATGCAGCGCGATGCCGGCTTTGTCGTCGGCGGCGCCGCGTCCGTACAGCCGGCCGTCGCGGATGGTGGGCTCGAAGGCGGGGGAGTGCCACACGGCTTCGCGCATGGGAGGCTGCACATCGTGGTGGGCGTACAGCAGCAAGGTGGGGCGGTCGGGGCCGGCACGGAGATCGCGGGCAACCACGGCGGGATGGGCTCCGGAAACGCGCACCAGCTCGACTTCGGGCATGCCGACTTCGGAGAGCCAGTCACTGACGGCCTTGGCCGAGCGTTCGAGTTCCCCTGGATCGTAGCCGGGGAAGCTGCAGGAAGGGATGCGGACCAGGTCGGAGAGGCGCTGCACGGTGTCGGGGAACCGCAGGGCGCAGGCCGCCAGGACGCTTTGGAGGGGTTGGGTGTCCATCCCCGACAAACCTAGTTTGACCAAGGTATGGTCCGACACATCCTGCTTCTGGCTCCTCGTCCCGAAACCACCCCCGAAGAGATCGCCGCGATCCGCGCGCAGATCGAGGCCCTGCCGTCGCAGGTGCCCGGTTTGCGCGATGCGGTCTGGGGCGAGAACTTCGCCGCCCCCGAGCGCCGCGAGAATCTCACCCACGGATTCTCGATGGACTTCGACTCGCGCGAGGCGCTGGCCGCCTACGCTCCGCACCCGGCCCACCAGCCGGTGGCGGGCCGGGTGCGCGCGGCCTTCGAACGCATCGTGGTGCTCGACATCGACCTGCCCTGAGGAGTCTACCCGAAATGCCCATCTACGAGTTCTACTGCAAGGACTGCCACTCGGTCTTCCAGTTCTATTCCCGCACCGTGAGCCCCGAGAAGATTCCGGCCTGCCCGAAAAACGACACCCACGCCCCGCTGGAACGCCAGATGAGCCGTTTCGCGATGGGGCGTTCTTCCGCTTCGGGCGAGGCGACCGCGGCACCCGAAAGCGGGCCAGCGGGCGACGGGCCGTCCCCTCTGGACGATCCTCGCACCGAAGCGCGCATGATGGATCTCATGTCGCGTATGGAGGGCATGGACGAAAACGACGGACGGGCGATGGGGCGCATGATGCGCGAACTTGCCGACATCACCGGCGAAGGCGCGAACGACCCCGCCATGCAGGAGGCCATCCGGCGCCTGGAGGGAGGGGAAGATCCCGAGAAGGTCGAGGAGATCGTCGGGGATGCCTGGGGAGATGAAGGCGGGGGCGCCGGGGGATTCAGCGAGCCCAGCATGGATGGCGGCATGTACGACATGTAAACCGGGGCGCATTCGCCCGGATCTACCTTTCCTGCCGGGTCAGGCAAACACCAACTCCCAAAAGGGGAATCCCGGCGATGCGCACAGTTTTGGTCACCTTCTGCTTCGTCGGCGCGGCGTTCGCCGCCATCGACCGCCCCGCGGGCACTTCCTGGGGCCCCGATGCCCGCGCCCACGCCATGGGCGACGCCTTCTGGACGGATTCTGCCAACTGGAACCTCTTCGACGCGGCAGGGCACAGCGCCGTGCTCCCCGGCGAATTCGTCCGGCCCATCGAGATGCGTTTCGGCTCGCGCGGCCTCTCGGCCAAGAACTCCGACATCGAGGCCTCCCAGGGCCAGGCCGCGGCGCTGCAGTTGCGCGGCGGGGTCGACGGCAAGGCCGGGTACCGGCTGGACCTCGATTGGACCTCGCAGAAGTTCGGTGCCGACGGGCTCCCCACTTACGAGGCGGGTCGTCTCCGTTGGGGATTCGACGTCGGCGCGGCCTTCGGCCAGGATCGCCTGGTGGGGTTCGGTCTCGGTGTCCGCGGACGCCTTCCCTCCAAGCAGACCCAGGACACCTCCGGCGCGTACAACGCGCCAGGCGATTTCGAACGCTGGCAGGGAGGACTCGAAGCCCTGCGCATCGGCATGGCCTTCCACATCGCCCAGGCCGTCACCCTGGCGGGCAAGATGGAGGCCTCGTTGGATGTGGACACTCTCGTTCACACCACTCCCCTGATCGGCTATCGATCGTATCACCGCTTCGCTGTGGCACGGTTCCCCATTCTCAGTTTTTCGGCCCATGTCAAGAAGCCGGAATGGCCGGTCGAGGCCCTCGGTGACGTCACGTTCGGAACCACCCACCGCATGGGCGTGATGAAGACCACCGGAAGCGCCACCGAGCTGTACAACGGCATTTTCGTCGACGGCGCCAACGTCGATTTCCCCAAGCTCGTGGGAGACTCCCTGCGCATCCTGGCCGCTTTCCAGGGCCGCTGGGGCCGCGACGGACACCTCGTGCGTCCCATCCTGGCCTTCGAGATGGCCTCCCTGCGCACCCTGGCCTACGAGCCCGTGGCGGGATCCAACGATCCGTTCGCGGGCAAGGCGGCGCTCTTGGACACGGGTTGGACCCGCGACCGGCAGAGCGCCACCCTCGGGGCCGTCTGGACCTGGGATCGGGGCGTCACCGGCGTGCTCGAGTTGGGCTCGTCCAAAGTCAACCTCGAACTCGACAAGGGACTCGACCCCGACAACGAGCTCGACGAGAGCCACACCGACATGGGTATGAACCTGGGATTCCAGCTCTCGCACCGCTTGGTGCCCGCCTGGAAGGAAAAGGTGCCCGCGGGGCAGGAGTATTTCTTCCGGTTGGGCTGGGAGCGCTGGAGTCTCTCCGGCACCGATCTGGAGCCTGGTTTCCTCGCGGGTCTGAACATGGGCACGGAAGAGCCGCTGGGCGGATACCGCAACCAGTCGGTGGCCGCCAATCGCGGATGGCAAGGTCAGGAGCAGTACGTGGGCCTGGCTCCCACGCTGGGCGGCGGGTCCGACCTGAACCGCTTCACTTTCGGCCTGGGCGCCAGCCTCCTCGACGGCGGGCTCGGTCTGGACGTGGCCATGAACACGGGAACCTGGACCCCCGACGGCCCCGATTCCAAGGATCTCGACGTCTTTGGCTGGCGCGCCGAAGTGCGCTGGTCGCCTTGATATGAGCGCCGCGGAAGTCCGAGTCGCTCCCGGGGCCGCCGGGGGTCCCGCCTTCCGCCCGGAGATCCTGGCGCCCGCCGGCGACTGGGAGTGCGTCAAGGCCGCCGTCGAGAACGGCGCCGACGCCGTGTATTTCGGGATCGACGCCTTCAACGCCCGCATGCGGGCGAAGAACTTCACGCGCTCCGACCTTCCCGAGCTGATGTCGTGGCTGCATCGGCGCGGCGTGCGCGGCTACCTCACCTTCAACACGCTGGTCTTCCAGGGCGAGTTCGCCTTCGCCGAAGACGTGCTGCGGTCGGCCATCCTCTCGGGAGTGGACGCCGCGATCGTGCAGGATGTCGGAATCTGTCGACTGGTGCGCCGCATCTCGCCCGACTTTCCCATCCACGCCAGCACGCAGATGACCATCGCCTCGCCCGCCGGGGTGAGGATCGCCCGCGAACTGGGGTGCTCGCTGGTGGTGTTGGCGCGCGAAAACACCTTGGGCGAGATCGCCCGGATCAACGCCGACATGGCCAGTGATCCGCTGCCGCTGGAAGTCTTCGTGCACGGCGCCCTGTGCGTGGCCTATTCCGGCCAGTGCCTCACCTCGGAGGCCCTGGGCGGGCGCTCGGCCAACCGGGGCGAGTGCGCCCAAGCGTGCCGGATGCCCTACGACCTTCTCTGCGACGGACGCGAGGTGGATCTGGGCGGGCGGCGCTACCTGCTGTCGCCCCGCGATCTGGCAGGTCTGGAGCTGGTGCCCGAGTTGGTCCGGCTGGGCATCCGCTCGTTCAAGATCGAAGGCAGACTCAAGCAGCCGGAATATGTCGCCTCCATCACGCGGATCTACCGGCAGGCCGTCGATCGCGCATTGGAAGCTGCGCGCCTGGGCGTAAACGCGCCAGCACCCACCGGAGCGCAGCGCTACGAGATGGAGATGGCGTTTTCGCGGGGTTTGCACACCGGCTGGATGGGCGGCATCGACAACCGCGCGTTGGTCCATGCGCAGTACCCGAAAAAACGCGGCGTGCACGTGGGGGATGTGGTCGCGGTGACTTCCCGCGGCGTCTTCCTGCAATTGCACGAAGACCTCAAACCAGGGGACGGGGTGGTCTTCGATGCCGGTGCTCCCGAGGCCCGCGAAGAGGGCGGGCGCGTCTGGGAGATCGAACCTTCGGGTGCGCAGATGGTGGTCCGCTTCGGAGAAGGGGCGGTAGACTTCCACAGAATCGCCCCGGGACAGCGGGTCTTCAAGACGTCCGACCCCCAACTGGAGAAGGCCATCCGCCGCACCTGGGAGAAGGAGTCCTTCGAACGGCCCGTGCGGGCGCGGGTCGCGGGGCGTGCCGGTCAGCCTCTGCATCTGGAACTGTCCGATCTCGAGGGCCATGTCGCGTCGGGTCGCTCGGAGATCCTGCTCGAACCCGCCCGGTCGCGCCCCCTGGACGCCGCCCACCTGGAGGCCCAACTGGGGCGCTTGGGCGGCACCACCCTGCGTCTGGAATCGGTCGAACTCGATCTCGAGCCCGGCCTCGCCTTGCCCGCCAGCGAGCTGAATCGGCTGCGGCGCGAGGTCGCCGAGTCGCTGCTGGATCTCCGCTCGCGCCCACCGGTGCGCACCCTGGTCCCTGCGCAGACACAAACCGTCAAGACCACCCCGACCGCGGCCTTGGATCGCGAATCCGTCCTGGTGGTCTTGGTGCGCACCGCGGCCCAGATGGAAGCCGCGGTGGCCTCGGGGTGCGAACTGCTGGTCGCCGATTTCGAGCACCTCAAACAACTGCCGCCGGTTGTCGCGCGGTTCCGCGCGATCTGCCCGCGCGGCAAGATCTGGATCGCCCCGCCGCGTGTGGGCAAGGCCGGCGAGGAGTGGATCCTGCGCCAGGTCGAAGCCGCCGGTGCGGATGGCATCCTGGCGCGCAGTTGGGACCACCTCGAATGGTTCCGCGGCCGCACCCGGATGGCCGGAGACTTTTCCCTGAACGTGGCCAACGCCGGTTCGGCGGAATGGTTCCTGGAGCGCTTCGGATTGGAGCACGTCACGATCTCGGCGGACCTGACCGCCGACCAGGCCATGGACCTGGCGCGCGCCACCGACGCCTCGCGTCTGGAGCTGGTGCTCCACCAGCACATGCCCATGTTCCACATGGAGCACTGCGTGTTCTGCGCCTTCCTGTCGGAGGGCAAGGATTTCCGCGATTGTGGACGCCCCTGCGAGGCCCACCAGGTGCGGCTTCGCGACCACCTGGGTGCCGCGCATCCGGTCAAGGCCGACGCCGGCTGCCGCAATACGGTCTTCAATGCCCGAGCCCAGACGGGGGCGGAATTCCTGCCGCGTTTCCGCGAGGTCGGCATTCGCCGCTTCCGGGTGGAATTCCTCGACGAAGACCCCTCCGAGGTGCGTCAGGTGCTCTCGCGTTACCGCGAACTCCTGAGCGGCCGCATCGATGGTGCGGGGCTTTGGAAGGAATTCAAGGCGCTGAACCAACTGGGAGTCACCCGCGGCACTCTGGACGTACGACGGTCGGAGGTTCACGGCTGAACCCCGTTCGCGCTCCACGGCGGGATCTGGGTTGAAAATTCCGGTTCCCGCGCCGGGCGGAGGTATATTTCGACCAGCGGATCCACAATTCGTCGGAGTGCCGCAACCACAGGAGTGAACGATGTCCCTGATGCGCTGGAAGGATGAATACCTCACCTTCGTCGACGCCATCGACGAGCAGCACCAGAGGCTGTTCGAGCTCATCAACGCCATCTACGACATGATGCGCTCGGGCCGTGGCAACGAGGCGGTCGCGGGGGCGCTCACCGAGCTCACCGAGTACACGCGCTTCCACTTCGCCACCGAAGAGAAGTTCATGTCCGAGACCGCGTTCCCCGGGATCGAGGGCCACGCCTCCGAACACGTTCGCCTTCTCGACGAGATCCGCGAGCTGCGCCACCGGGTCCTGGACGGCAGCACCGTCATGACCATGAACGAGATGTATTTCCTGAAGGATTGGCTCCTGACGCACTTCACCGGTGCCGACAAGGGACTCTCCAAACATCTCCAGAAGCGCGCCGAAATCGAAATCGAAAACGCCGCCAAACTCTGATTTTCCCTCGCGCGCGGCTCACTTCCCTTGGGGAAGGTCCTCGCAGCAGCGGAATCCGACGGCTTCGTAGCGGTTCTGGCGGAAGAAGCTGCGGCTGGTCTTGCCACAGCGCACGTCGGGCCCGTTTTCGTAGGTGCCACCGAACGTGAAGTAGGTGGTGCCCGTGGGAGTGGACGTCCATTCCCAGGCGTTGCCCACCAGATGGTAGGCGCCCCACCACGAGCGGCAGGCGGGTTTGCCCACCCCGCGCCCGATCTTGCCTTCCACGACCTGGCACCAGCCGGGCACGTAGGTGCGGCCGTACGGGAAGGCCCATTCTTCCGGCCCTTGACAGGCGGCCTGGAGTTCGTCGCGGGTACACAGGCGTCGGCCGCGTTGCGCGCACAGGGACGAGGCGTCTTCCCAGTTCACCGACGTGCGCGGAGGCTGCGCGGGGTCGTTGGGGTACTCGTAGGCGTCGACGCACAGGTCGCGTCCTTCGCCCACGGGGACCAAGGCGCGGCGCGGCCCGCAGCGCGAGGCGTCGGGGTCGATTTTCCAGCGCATCTCGCGGGGAGCGGTGCGGTTGCCCACACTGTCTTCCCCCGCGATCCACAGGGTCTGTTGCCCGGTGATGCGGACCAGGTCGCGGCACAGGTGCAGCGAGTCGGGACGGGATCCACACAGGGGAATCCCTTTGGGTTCCAACACCAGGACCGCCACGTCGATGGGGGCGGCATGCACACCGGGCGCGGGATCGGCGAAGACCACCGGGGCTTGAGAATCCCCCGTGGCGCGGCGCAGCGAGTCCAGCCGGGAAAGACGGCCGAGGGAAGGGTCGGGGCGGGAAGATCCATGCAGGGCGGTGTCGTGCGCGGTGGTCAGGCGGCGATTCTGGGCGCGGCGCCAGGCGGCCAGGGAATCAAGGCGGCGCAGCGAATCGAGAAGCCGGAGGGAGTCGGCGCGGGAACCGGCGAAGGCCTTCAGCAGGGAGTCGCTGCGGGCCGAGTCTGCCCATCGCGAGAGGGAGTCTGCTATCCGCAACGAGTCGGAAAGGCGGGCCAGGGAATCGAGGCGGTGTTGTTCCGCCGAGGTCACCCCCGAGCCTGAGCCTGAGCCGCCCTGCCAGGGCCCGCACGAACGCAGCAGGGCCAACAGCACCAACAGCAACAGCAGGACGACCAGCAGGGTCTTCCAGGGGGCGCGGCGCGGCGGGTTCGGAGCGGGGGAGGGTTTGTTCATTCTCTGTTGCGATGGAGAAAGAGGGGAGGCAGGGTGAGAATCATGACGGCTCCGGGATCAGGCTGCGGAAGACTGTCAGGGCCTCGAGGGTGGCGGCCACGTCGTGGACGCGAAGGATGTCGCACCCCAAGTGGGCCGAGGCCAGGGCGGCCCCCAGGGAGCCCGCCAGGCGATCGGTGGTCGGAGAGACTCCGGGTGTGCGGGCCAAAAACGATTTGCGCGAGAGGCCAAGGTACCACAATCGCGGAAGGAACCGCAGTCGCAGCTCCGTCGTGGCACGAAGAAGCGCTTGGTTGTGCTGGAGGGTCTTGCCGAATCCGATGCCGGGATCGAGGGCCAGGGAATCGGGAGGCAGGCCCGCGTCTTCCCAGGCCAGGGCGATGGTCTCCAAGAAGGCGCCCACTTCCTGCACAACGTCGCGGTAGTCGGGTTGGTCTTGCATGGTGATCGGTGTTCCGCGCATGTGCATGGCGCAGGCGCCGCACTGGAACTCGCGCGCCACGGCGAGCATGCGTGGATCGGACAGCCCCTGGATGTCGTTGAGGGCATGTGCCCCGGCCTCCAGGGCGGCGCGGGCGGTCGAGGAATTGCGCGTGTCGATGGCGACCACGACGCCTTGGGCGACCAGGGCGCGCACCACGGGCACCACCCGGGCGCGTTCCTCGGAGGGATCCACCGGGGAGGATCCCGGGCGGGTGGATTCCCCGCCGATGTCGATCATGTCGGCGCCTTCGCTCCACAGCCGCAACCCGTGGGCGACCGCCGATTCGCAGGAGGCGTGGTGTCCGCCATCGAAGAACGAATCGGGCGTGACGTTGAGGATGCCGACGACCAAGGGACGCTCTTGGCCGTCCCTGGGGGTCAGAATCCGTCCACGCACGCGCCATGCCGCGGCCATCGTCAGGTCTCGGGTGCCTCGGGGGCGGGAGCAGGCGTGGAGGGGGGCAGTTCCGCTCCGGCGGGGTAGGGCTCGGGCGACGAGGCGACTTCGGCACCCGATTCGGCCGCGGGCACGGGACGGATGGGTTTGGGGCGCGACAACGTGCCGGTCTCGAACAGCTCGCGCATGTCGGCGGTGTCGAGGCTTTCCCATTCCAGCAGGGCTTCGGTGAGAAGCTCCATCTCGCGGCGGTGTTCCTCGATGACTCTGCGGGCGCGATCCTTGTTGCCGATGATCAGGTTGTGGATCTCGGCGTCGATGGTGCGCGCGGTGTCTTCGCTGGTGGCGCGCTTGCTGCCGATGTCGCGCCCGAGGAAGACCTGGTCCTGGTTGTCGCCGAAGTGGATGGGTCCCAAGGCGCTCATGCCGTAGTCGCAGACCATGCCGCGCGCCAGTTCGGTGGCGTGCTGGATGTCGGAGACGGCGCCGGTGGTGGACTGGCCCAGGAAGATGTCTTCGGCGAGCAGGCCGCCCATGGACACCGCGATCTTCGATTCCAGTTGGGCCCGCGAGTGGTTCATGTGGTCGCGTTCGGGAAGCTGCCAGGTGACGCCCAAGGCGCGTCCGCGCGGGATCACCGTCACCTTGTGGACCGGGTCCGCATCGGGGATGAACCAGGCGACCACGGCGTGGCCCGCCTCGTGGATGGCCGTGGCCCGGCGGTCGGTTTCCGTCATGACCATGGAGCGGCGTTCGGGACCCATGAACACCTTGTCCTTGGCGTGTTCGAAGTCGGACATCGTGACGCTCTCGCGACCCAGGCGGGCGGCCAGCAGGGCGGCCTCGTTGCAGAGGTTGGCGAGGTCGGCACCGGCGAACCCGGGGGTGCCGCGGGCGATGGTTTCGAGGTCGACGTCCTTGTCCAGCGGAATCTTGGTGCCGGTGTGCACCTTCAGGATCTCGAAGCGGCCCTTGATGTCGGGGCGCGAGACCACCACGCGCCGATCGAAACGACCCGGGCGCAGCAGGGCGGCGTCGAGGATGTCGGGCCGGTTGGTGGCCGCCACGATGATCACGCCGTCGTTGCCGGAGAAGCCGTCCATCTCGATGAGCAACTGGTTGAGGGTCTGTTCGCGTTCGTCGTGTCCGCCGCCCACGCCGGCGCCGCGCTGGCGCCCCACGGCGTCGATTTCGTCGATGAAGATCAGGCAGGGGGCCGTCTTCTTGGCCTGGTCGAAGAGGTCGCGCACACGGCTGGCGCCGACACCGACGAACATCTCGACGAAGGAGGCTCCCGACATGGAGAAGAACGGGACCTTGGCCTCGCCGGCCACGGCCTTGGCCAGCAGGGTCTTGCCCGTGCCGGGAGGGCCCATCAGCAGCACGCCGCGGGGAATCTTGCCTCCCAGGCGGTCGTAGCGGGCGGGGTCCTTCAGGAAATCGATGATTTCGACGAGTTCGGCCTTGGCCTCGTCGCAGCCGGCGACGTCGTCGAAGGTGACGCGGGGAACGTCCTTGCCCTGGATGCGGGCACGCGACTTCCCGAAGCTGAACAGGCCCTTCGGACCGCCTTGCCCTTGGCGCATCATGAAGATCCAGAGGCCGGCGAACAGCACCACCGGCGCCAGGGCCAGGAAGATCCCGAACCAGTCGCTGCCGCGTTCGGAGATGCGGACTTCGATCTTGCGCTGGTTCGCCCAGGCGCGCAGGGTGGAGTCTTCGACATCCAGGAGCCGGACACGGAAGGCCTTGGCCTCGGGGACCCGAAGCCACGACGGCCGGTCGGTGTATTCCTTGAGTTCGGCGGCGGTCAGGTCGCGTTGGCCGCTGACCTCGATGCCGTCGCTGCTGCGCACGATGGCCACTTTCCGCACGTGCAGCGAGGTGTCGGCCATCATCGCCAGGAACTGGTTGTAGTTGTACTGGGAGGGATCGTCGTCGCCGGAGCGGAAGATCTCCCAGGTCAGGATTCCCAAAAGGGCCAAAAAGAGGAGGAAGCCACCGTTGCGGGGGAAACGGAAGCGGGGCTTCTCGGGGTCGGGTTCGGCGGAATTCTTGCGGTCGTCGCGGTCTTCGGACATCCGAGGCAAATTAGCCATCTGTGGGCGTTTCGGCGCGGATCTGCAGGACAGACCTTCCCCACAGGGCGATTTCCCCTTGTCCGCCGCGCCGCCGACCCACTCCTTCGGACACGACGTCGGCCACCAAACGTTCGCGTTGCTGGGCCGCCCAGGGCCGTTTGCCCAGGCGGGTCCAGGCGCGTTCCAGCAGCAGGTCCAGCTCGGGATCGGGGAGGGGCGCCTCGCGGTACCCCGACAGGTCGAGACGAAATCCGTCAGGAACGTGTTCCAGGCGGGTCTGGCGGGCCAGGTCGTCCAGTCGCGCCGAGAGGGCCGGAGCCAGCTCTTCGGCGGCACGGGCCAGTTCGCACAGGGCGTGTTCGGTCCCCTCGGGCTGGGAGGGAAGCCAGACGTGCCGGACCCAGTTTCGCGTCAGCCGCAGGTCGGTGTTGGACGCGTCTTCGCGCCATACCCAGCCCGCTTCGCGGCACGCCTGGCGCAGATCCGCTCCGGGCAGGTCCAGCAACGGCCTCCAGACCAGATCCTCCCGCAGCGGGTGGATGCCGCGAAGGCCTGTCGCGCGAGCGCCGCGCAAAAGCCGCAACACCACCGTTTCGGCCTGGTCGCCGCGGTGGTGGGCCGTGACCATCAGGCCCGGGAAGGCCTCGCGCAGGCGGTGGTACCGAAGGCGGCGGGCGCGTTCCTCGAGGTTCGGTCCGGGTTCGACAACGGCCTCGACCTCGACGAGTGCGATTCCCACACGGGCGCACAGTTCGCGCACGGCCAGCCGATCGCCTTCGGAGGCACTGCCGCGCAGGCCATGCCGGGCGTGGAGCCCGACCACCTCGCAACCCAGACGAGCCTGCAGGGGCCCTGCCGCCAGGGCCAGCGCGCACGAGTCCGCTCCCGCCGAAAGGCACAGGCCCAGGGGGAGTCGGGAGGCTGTGTCCGGGAGGGCGTGATGCCCTTCCAGCACGGTGCGTTCCAGGCGCTCCAGGGCCGATTCAGGTGCCGGGGTGGGGTTCCGGGGAGGGATCGTTGACCACCACCCATCGCCCGCCTTGGAGCGAACGGTAGAAGCACGAGGGGCGGTTGGTGTGGCAGGCGGCATGGCCGATCTGGCGCACGCGAAAACGCAGGGCGTCGCCGTCGCAATCGAGTTCGACCCCGATCACGTCTTGCAGGTGCCCGGAGGTCAGGCCCTTCACCCAGACTTCCTGCCGGGAGCGCGACCAGTAGGTCATGCGGCCGGTGGTCAGGGTCTGGACCAGGGTCTGGCGGTTCATCCAGGCGGCCATGAGGATCTCGCCCGATGCGTGGTCGCAGGCAAGCGCCAGAACGAGGCCTTTGTCGTCGAACTTGACGGTTTCGGCCGCGGTTTCGGCGGTGGCCGCATCCAAGACCAGCACAGACAACATGCCGCTGCTCATCGGCGCACGTGCCCAGCGCCGCGCACCACCCATTTGTAGGTGCACAGGTCGGCGGCACCCATGGGGCCGCGGGCGTGGAGCTTGTCGGTGCTGATGCCGATCTCGGCGCCCAATCCGTATTCGCCGCCGTCGGCGAACCGGGTGGAGGCGTTGGCCATCACACTGGAGCTGTCGCACGAGGCCAGGAAACGCTCGATGTCGTGCTGGTCGCGGGAGAGGATGGTCTCGGTGTGGCCCGAACCGTGGGCGGCGATGTGGTCCAGGGCCTGCTCGACCCCCTCCACCACGCGCACGGCCAGAATCAAGGACAGGTATTCCTCGTCCCAGTCCTGCTCGGTGGCGGTCACGGTGACCAGCTCGGGCCAGAAGCGGCGGGAGGTGTCGTCGCCGCGCAGTTCCACGCCGGCCTCGCGCAGGCGAGACAGGATCCGTCGGGCCGACTCGTGGTCGAGGTCGCGGTCCAGAAGCAGGGTCTCCAGGGAGTTGCACACGCCGGGGCGTTGCACCTTGCCGTTGAAGACGATCTCGATGGCCTGGTCGATATCGGCGGAGGCCTGCACGTAGGCGTGGCAGATGCCCTTGTAGTGCTTGATGACGGGCACGCGGCTGTCGGCCATGACGGCGCGGATCAGGCTTTCGCCGCCGCGGGGGATCACGAGGTCCAGTTCCTGGTCGCGGTGCAGCAACGCTGTCACCAAGGCGCGATCGGTCTCCTGGACCAGTTGCACGGCGTCGCGGGGCAGACCCGCCGAGGCGACGGCGTCGGCGATGATGCGGCCCAAGGCGCGATTGGAGCGGATGGCTTCTTTGCCGCCGCGCAGCACGATGGCATTGCCCGAGCGCAGGCACAGGCCGGCGGCGTCGGTGGTGACGTTGGGGCGCGACTCGTAGATGAAGAACACCACACCCAGGGGGACGCTCACCTTCGAGAGGGAAAGACCGTCTTCCCGGACGCGGCTTTCCAGGATCCGGCCCAGGGGGTCGGTCTGGGAAGCAATGTCGCGAAGGCCTTTGGCCATGGACCCGATGCGCTTGGAGTCCAGCTTGAGGCGGTCCAGCATGGCGCTGGAAAGACACGCCTGGGTTCCTGCCTCGAGGTCGAAGGCGTTTTCGGCCTCGATGTCCGCGGCGTTGGCTTCCAGCGCCTGGGCGATCGCGAGGATGGCCTGGACGCGCGTTTGGGCCGAGGCCGTGCGCAGAAGACGCGCCGCCGACTTGGCGCGACGCGCGTAGCCTTCCGCGAGGGCTTCGAAATCGCCACCCATGGAGCTCTCCGTGTTAACCGGGAAGGAGGGTCGAAGCGCCGGTGGTCTTCTCGTGCTGGACGAGATCGGACACGGTGGTCTCCGCCAGGTAGTTCTTGAGGTTGGTCCGCATTTCCTTCCAACTGTTGTGCAGCGGGCAGGGTTTGTCGTCCTGGCAGGTCTTCCAACCCAAGGCGCATTCGTCGAACTGGGCGGTGCCGTCGATCGCCTCGACGATGTCGAGGAGGGTGATCTCTTCGGGGGTGCGGGCCAGGCGGAAACCGCCCCCGGGACCGCGCACGGAGTGGAGGATGCCCTTCGACGAGAGGATCTTGAGGATCTTCGATAGGAAGGGCTGGGGGAGGTCTTCCTCGCGGGCGACATCCTCGCCCCGAACGGGCGTCTCGGAGTTGCGGGCGGCGATGTAGATCACTGCCCGGAGTCCGTGCATGCAAGGCTTGCTGTAGATCATCCGTGTATCCTCAATGCTCGAAACGAGAAACAGGCGCAACGCCAAGTGTATTAAAAGGTCGGACGATCCGGGGGCGCCGGTGCGGTCTCACTTCGGTTGGAAGCAGCAGCGGTATCCCCAGGCGCGTGCTTTGCCCGAGGGGTCCGGCACCGGAAGGACCTTCTTGTTGGCCAGGGTATCGGTCAGGCTGGTGGCCGGGTAGGTGCGTCCACGGCACCCGGCGAGGGACATCCGCACCGCGAGGTTTCCGATGTCCAGCCAGCTTCCGCCGCGCAGGACCCCGACATCGGGGCGGTCCGTGTAGTCGGAGGGACCGAGGTAGGCTCGACTCCAGGGCTCGAGATCGGAGGCTTTGAGGGTGTCGCGTCGGGAATGCCAGACGTCGCGCGTCCATTCCGACATCTGACCCGGAAGGTCGCGAACTCCCCAGCCGGAAACGCAGCGAGGATCGCGTCGGAGCGTGTCGCTGGCCACCGCGGAGTCGGATGCCCCACCACCCAGGCCGCAGGCGTCCTCCAGCCAGTCGATGGAATCGAGTTCGGGATTGGACTTGTACTCGAGGGCGCCGAAGGAGACCAGGTCGGGGGAGTCGGGGACGGTCTCGCAGGCGTGCTGCCACTGCGACTCGGAGCACAGCTCGCCGCCGGCTTCCTGGCAGGCGGCGGAGGCCTCGACCCAGGTGACGTTGCGATCGACACGGCCTCCCCGCATGTGTTCGAAGCGTTCGATGCAATAGTTGCCCAGGAGCCCGTCGCCTTGGACAGGAACCACGGGAATGCCCTCGGGGCATTCCACGGAGGTCACGCGAACGGTGCGACCGGCCATGAAGAGCGTGTCCGCGGCGGGGTTGCCGGAGCGGTCGCGCGACACGACCCCCACCCGGAAACTGTCGCCGGGGGCGAAGTTCGGCCAGATCCAGCTCCAGGACGAATTGGCCCACTTGAAACGGGAAAGGGAAGCGGACGGGGGCCAGCTTGCCGATTTGGTGAAATTCGCGGAATCTTCCACGATGAGATCGAGGCTGTCGACGGGGCGGAACGGCGCGCCGGCGGGTGACGAAAGCAGGATGCGGTAGGATCGGATCTGGCGGTTGGGGTAGTCTTCGCGCCGGGGAACCCCATCGAGGAAATCATCGGTGGCGGCTCTCCAGGAGATTCGTGCCGAATTCTTCGAGAGTATCTCCGTCTGGCCATTGGTGGCCCCTGCGGGGAGAATGGCGTCGCGCGTGTTCACCGGCCAGGGCCCCACGGTGGAGACGTTGCCGGTATCGTCGGCGATCTGGAGCACGACCATGTGCGGAGAGTCGTAGGCAAGACCCGAAAGTCCGAGATGGAAGCGGCGGACGGCGGTATCCCGGATGCTGTCCTGGCTGACCCAAGTGGTCTCGGGGCGGTTTCTGGCACTGTCGTCGGGGGTGGTGCCGCGCCACCAGATGGCGCGGATCCAGGAAAGGGCGCCCTTCTGCTCGACATCGTAGCGCGAGACCAGGTCGCGAGGGCGGTCGAACCGGAATTCGAAGGTGGTCTGGCCCACGATCGTGTCGATGGCCGGGACCTCGGGAGGCAGGTCGTCTCCGAAGAACAGTTTGGTCCTCACCGGAGGGCCGACGGCGCCATCCGGGTAGCGGATCCAGATGGAAAACCAGAAGACGGTGTCGGTGCGCACCTTCTTGCCTTGGCCACCCAGGAGCCTGGTGGGAATGCGCCAGACGGAATCGCGGACGGAAAGGCGCGCCAGCGGCGGGTCCAGTTGGGCGAGATTGAAGTCGAGCTCGCCGGGGCCGTTGATGAGGGCCTCGACATGGTTGGCGGGAAGGGAGTCCCCCAGCACGTAGAGCACCTGCGCGTTGGCGGGATCGATGGGCGGAGCCCAGCGCAGTTCCCAGCCCGACAAGGAATCTGGGTACAGTCCCTGCTCGATCGAATCCAGGACCAGGGAATCGATTTCGGGAATGTCGATGGCCGCGACGTTGCGGTCTTGCGCGTAAGGGTCGACGGTGTCGTCCGAGGCGCAAGAACAGAAAACCCCGAGAGCCATGGCTCCCAGGGTTCGTATGAAGACTCCGAGTTTCATGTCGGAGAGCAAACTAGATCATCCAGCAAGCGGCGACCTCCGGAAACCGGAGGTCTATGCCTCTGCGTAGACGGAAACCTTCTGGCGCTGGCGATCCAGGCGCTCGAACTTCACGACGCCGTCGGTGAGGGCGAAGATGGTGAAGTCCTTGCCCAAGCCGACGTTGTTGCCAGCGTGGAACTTGGTGCCGACCTGGCGGATGATGATGTTGCCGGCGAGAACCTTCTCGCCGCCGAACTTCTTCACGCCACGGTACTGAGGATTGGAATCGCGTCCGTTGCGGGTGGATCCGAGACCCTTTTTGTGAGCCATTTTCTGGTCCTTCCTTTTTGGTCGATCAGGCCCGGGGGCCCTGAGCGACCTTTTCCTTGCGGGTCAGGGGCTTGGGAGCCGCCGTGTGGCGGGTGATGAAGGCCTTGGCGCGCTTGCGGGCGAACTCGAGGCGGTTGGCTTCGATGGCTTCCTTCTTGGAGCCGACTTCAAGGCCGGTGATCACCACTTCGGTGAACATCTGGCGATGGCCGTGCAGACGACGGAAGCCCTTGCGGCGCTTGCGACGGAAGACCATGATCTTCTTGTCCTGCCCGTGGACCAGAACCTCGGCCGAAACCTTGGCGCCGGCGACGGCGGGCTGACCGACGGTGATCTCGGCGCCATCGGCAGCGAGAAGAACCTGGTCGAAGGAGAGAGTGGCGCCCAGATCGGCCTGCTGCAGAGGCAGACGGAGGATCTGGCCGGCGGCGACCTTGAACTGGAAGCCGGAAGTCTTGATGACGGAGTACATGGAGCCTGTCCTGGTTGTCCCGATTTTGGAAGGTGGACGAATGTAGGTGCTTGTGACAACGGAGTCAAGCAGCGCCGAGAGAATTGCTTCCCCCGATGCATTTGGATTCGCCCACCCGGAGGTGGATCCGGCACCCGTTTCGGAGTACCGAGCCTACAAAGATGCATTCTCCTGGCGAAAGCAGGCAAGGGGCCAAAACGTTGTGAGGGAACGGATTGGGGCCATCGTTCCCACCGACGTGAAGCCGGGAGGCCGGAGCGAAGGGCCTCAGAAGGTGTTTACGCATTCCGGAATTCGCCAACGAAGCCGCTCGTCCTGAGGAGCGAGGCTCTGCCTCGCGTCTCGAAGGGCGGGGAGCGATCCTGCGGGCGCTCGATCGCGATCCACAAGGAAACAAGATCGGGCATTCCGCCCTTCCGCACGCCCTTCGAGACGCGCCTTCGGCGCTCCTCAGGACGAGCGGGATGATCTGCTCGACCATTCGTGAACACCTTCTCAGTGCCCGGTGACAACCGCCCGCAGGACGTGCACGGAGCCTTCCGAACGCAGTCGGACCACGAGGACCCCGCGGGCGGAGGCGGGCAGCGCCAGGGAGGCCTGGCGGTCGCGTACGTCCAGGGGAGCCTGCAGGAGGGTGCGGCCCGAGGCGTCCAGCACCTGGGCGAGTGTGCCGGGGGCGACGTCGGTGAAGGACAGGATTCGTCCGCGCAGGGCCAGGGCGGGGGCTGCGGCGCGACCGGAGCGGGGGCCGACGGAGGTGGTGCGGAACACGTCCGAGGGAAGCAGCCAGAGGCCTTGGCCGTAGAGGTTGGCCACGATCCCTTCGGGGGTGGCGGTTGCCGAAATCGGCAGTCCCGGCATGTCCATGCTGGTCCAGGACTTGCCTGAGTCGGCCGAAGCGAACAGGCGCGGGCGGGTGTAGTCGTAGGTGAGGGCCGCGCTGTAGGGGACCGCGGCGGCGAACACAAAAGGCCCTTGCACCGAGGTTGGCAGGAAGCTCCACATGGAGTCGATGCCGGGCAGTGCTTCGCGGTGGCAGTCGGTTGCGTTGGTGCACCGGAAGAGGCCGCGCGTGGTGGCCACCCAGACACCGCGGGGCGAGCCGGCGAGGGAGCGCACGTAGGGCACGGGATTGGTGGCGATCACGGTGTCGGAGCCGGTGGCCAGGAAGGAGAGATGGACGAGGTTGTTGTCGTAATCGTCGATTTCGAAGAACAGGCCTTGCGGGGTCGTGGCCAGGCTCATGCCGCCGGTCAGGCCTTTGGCGGGTAGACGGGTCCACGCGGTACCGTTCCAGGACAGGAGCGTGTTGTTGTCGACCCCGAGGGTGCGGGAGGCGTCGCAGGAGATCGACGAGGGGGCGGTGTCGGACTGGACGATACGTGCCTGGCCGCCCACCAGATGCAAGGTGCCGGACGAGAGCTCGGTGACGGGGCCTTCGGAGCAATTTCCCAACATGCCGCCGCCGCGAATCCAGTCGGTGAGCGAACTCCAGGTCCGGCCGCCGTCGAGGGACTGCAACAGCTTCTGGCGGCGGGAGAACTGGCCCACCTGGAGCAACTTGCCATCGTGCCACAACACTCCGGCGCTTAGCCCGAGGGGGTAGTTCCGGTCGGCACGGGTCCAACTGCGGCCGGAATCGCGCGAGGTGAACAGTCCGTAGTCGCCATAGGCCCACAGGGTGGAGCCGATGCGCTCCCACAGCCGCACGCGGCCCAGGGAGTCCTCGGAGAATGAGCGGGGGAGGCCGGTACCAAGATCGACCCATCCCTCCGATCCTTCGGGCAGGATCGCCCCGTCGAAATTCATGTACACGCTCAAGCCAGGAGTCCGGACAGTCCAGGTGCGACCGGAATCCGTGGTCACGACGGTGCGCTCTTCGCTATGGACCTCCAGGGCCAGAGTGCCGTGGCCGAGGTCGCGCACCGAGGCCCCGATCAGGACCGAGTCCCAGGTCTTGCCCTGGTCGAGACTGCGCTGGGCCACGATGGTCGAGTAGCCTGTCTGGCTGGATGCGGTTCGCCACAACGACCCACCGTACCCAATGGCGATCTCGTCGCAGGAGGTTGTCGAGCTCGCGGAGCCGATCAGGGTCCACTGGGGAGCGGTGCGCGTGCGCACGTACCACGAACACGGGGCGCGGGAGGAGGTCATCCCGGGCGAGTGTATCGTGGTCCAGGTGGACAGGAACGCGATGTCTCCCAGTACGGCGATGCGGCCAGGGGATTGGTCGGCGGCAATGCCTTCGTTCCAGGCAGACCAGGTGCGCCCCTGGTCGAGGCTGCGGGACACGGCGTAGTCGATTTCCATCAAGGCCATGCTGGACCCGAAGACGGGGATCACCTCTGGGATGGCCGCCGCGCCGTAGCGACTCCAAGAGGCGCCCGCGTCGATGGTGGTGGCGCAACCTCCGGCTCCGCAGGCCAACAGGGTGTCCCCCAGGGCATGGAGTCGGGAGATGCCGTTGGTGCCGGCAACAGGCAAGGGCTGCCAAACGGCCGTAAGCAGGGAAGAGAGAACAAGTGCGAGCATGCGGAGCCTCGGGGGGAACAGTCGGGGGAGTCGTAGACAAGGAGCCAATTTCCACCCGATTCGGCAATGCCCAATCTGGCCACCGCATTTGTCGTAGAAACGCCCTGCAGGGCGTCTCTGCGATTGCGTGGCGATATGGCGTGGGATGGGGTCCCCCCCCCCGGCCCCGGTTCACGACAGCCCGGCCCGCCCCCCCCCCGGGCGGGGGCGCCCTGACCCGGCATCCGACCCATCATTCCCACCCCCCGATCTGGCAAGACTGAAACGGGGGGTGTGCCGGATCTACCTTGGAGGGTCCCCGGCCATTGGGGTCCATGGCCGACCAGGAGAGCGCCGCCTTGAGCTTTGTCCACCTGCACGTCCGGTCCGAGTATTCCATGCTCGAAGGCGCCTGTCGCCTGACGGACAAACGCAAGGCCGACAAGGAAACCAAGCAGAAGATCGGGCCGGCCAAGTCGCTGCCGGCCAAAGCCGCCGAGCTGGGCATGCCCGCGGTGGCCCTCACCGACATGTCGAACATGTTCGGGGCCATCGAGTTCCAGTTCGCGTGCAAAGACGCCAAGATCCAGACCGTTTTGGGCAGTGAGCTGTGGATCGCACCGTCGGGACGCAAGGATCGTGCCCCCGGGGCCAAGGCGTACCCGCTGGTGGCCTTGTGCGAAAACCTCGAGGAAGGCTACCGCAACCTCTGCGGGCTGATCACGCTGGCCCACACCGAGGGGTATTTCGGGCGGCCGCGCATCGATCGCGAGATTCTGGAAGGTCGGCACCAGGGGCTGATCTTCCTCTCGGGCGGACCCGACGGCGAGCTCGACCAGTTGCTGCGCGCCGGCCACGACGACAAGGCCCTGGAGCTGGTGCGCTGGTACCGCGACCTGCTGGGGCCCGAGCACTTCTACCTGGAACTGCAGGACCACGGACTGGCGGAAGAGAAGGCGGTCAATTCCCGTCTTCAGGCCATCGCCCAGTCCGAAGGCTTGCGCTGCGTGGCGACCAACGGCGTGTTGTGCCTGTACAAGGATCAGCACGAGGTCATCGAGGTGCTGGGCTGCATCCGCACCGCCACGAAGCTCGCCGACGAGTCGCGCCCACGCCTGCCGGCCCAGGAGTTCCACTTCAAGAGCCCCGACGAGATGCGGGCCATCTTCGCCGATTGTCCCGAGGCCTGCGACCTCACGCTGGAGATCGCCGCACGCTGCCAGGTGAAGATCCCGGTGGGCGACTACTTCTACCCCAGCTTCCCTCTGCCCGAAGGCTTCGACAACGACGACGACTACCTCGCGCACATCAGCCGCGAGGGACTGCGCCAGCGCTGGCCCGAACCGCCGCAGGAGGCGGTCGATCGGCTCGAGTATGAACTGAAGATGATGAAGGTCATGAAGGTGGCCGGCTACATGCTGATCGTGGCCGACTTCATGCAGGAAGCCCGTCGCATGGGTATTCCTGTGGGGCCCGGGCGTGGTTCGGCGGTGGGGTCTCTGGTGGCCTACTGCACCGGCATCACCGATGTGGATCCGCTTCAGTACAGCCTGCTGTTCGAACGTTTCCTGAATCCCGAGCGCATCTCGATGCCCGATATCGACTCCGACTTCTCGGATCTCGATCGCGAGCGCATCATCCAGTACGTCAAGGACAAATACGGCAAGGAATGTGTCGCCCAGATCATCACCTACGGGCGACTGAAGTCGAAGGCCGCACTGAAGGACACGGCGCGCACGCTGGGGCTGGACCACCAGGAAGTGAACCGGCTCACCAAGCTGTTCCCGCCGCCGGTCGCGGGCAAGGAGCCCACCCTCGAAGAGGCCCTGGAGCAGTCGCCGCCGCTGAAGGAAGCGGTGGACGCCAACCCCGGCTACCAGCGCGCCTTCGAGATCGCCCGCCAGGTGGAGGGCTACGTGCGCGGCGCCGGCATGCACGCGGCGGCGGTCATCATCGCCCCGCGCAATGTGGACCACTTCGGTCCGCTCTACTGCCCGGAAGGCCAGAGCGACCAGGTGGTGTTGCAGTACTCGAAGGACTACGCCGAGAACATCGGGCTGCTGAAGATGGACTTCCTGGGGCTACGGAATCTGTCCGTGATCCAGGAAGCGTGCATGATGATCGTGCGCAACCACGGGGTGGCGGTCGATCCGGAAAAGCTCAAGGACGGAGACCCCAAGACCTACGAGCTGCTGGGCCGCGGCGACACCATCGGTGTGTTCCAGTTCGAGTCGGGCGGCATGCAGAACTACCTGCGCCAGCTCCAGCCCGAGCGCCTCGAAGACCTGATCGCCATGAATGCCCTGTACCGACCGGGCCCCATGGAACAGATCCCGGTCTACATCAAGCGCAAACAGGGCAAGGAGGAGGTGGACTGCTACCATCCCGACCTCGTGCCCATCCTGGGCACGACCTACGGCGTGATGGTGTACCAGGAACAGGTGATGGCCATCGCCCAGCAGTTGGCCGGCTACTCTCTGGGCGGCGCCGACCTGCTGCGGCGCATCATGGCCAAGAAGGACCTCGAAAAGCTCCAGAAGGAAGAGGGAACCTTCGTCGGCGGCGCCGAGAAGAAGGGCTACACCAAGGAGCTGGCCAAGACGCTGTGGGATCTGTTGATTCCCTTCGCGGCCTACGCGTTCAACAAGTCGCACGCCGCCGCCTACGCCGTGGTGGCCTACCAGACCGCCTGGTTGAAGGCCAACTACGCGGCCGAATTCCTGGCCGCCAACTGCAACTCCGAACTGGACAACACCGAGCGCCTGGTGGTGCTGGTCGCTGAATGCAAACGCCTGCGCATCCCCGTGAACGCCCCGTCGGTGCAGCGCTCCGAGCCGCGTTTCGACGTGCAGGACGGCGCCGTGATCTACGGCCTGGCCGGTGTGAAGAACGTGGGGCGTTCGGTGGCCGAGGCCATCGTGGTCGAACGTCGCGAGAACGGCCCGTACGTGGACCTGTTCGATTTCTGCCAGCGCCTGGGGCCGCAGAACATCAACCGGCGCAGCCTCGAATCGCTGATCATGGCCGGTGCCCTGGACGATCTCCCCGGCACCCGCGCCCAGCACTTCCTGGCCGTGGCCGAAGCGATCCAGTACGCCGGACGCCAGAGCGGTCCCAAGGAACAGGTGAGCCTGTTCGACATGGGCGGCGACGACGGTGGCCTGGAGGTCGCGGCCCCGCCTCTTCCCGACGTGGACGCCTGGCCCTTCGAGGAGGTGCTCTCCAAGGAACGCGACGTCCTGGGCATGTATTTCTCTGGCCACCCCCTCGATTCGCACCGCGACGACCTCGAGGGCCTGTGCATGCCGCTGGCCCAGGTGGGTGAGCGCGAGATCGACGACACCATCGTGGTGGGTGGATTCGTGCGCACCCGGCGCGTGCGATTGAACAAGGACAATCTCGAGTTCGCCTTCGTGGAACTGGAGGATTTCTCCGGTTCGTGCGAGGTGGCCTTCTGGACCGAGTCGTGGAAGAACTGCCGCATCGAGGTCGACGAAGGGCGCATGATCCTGCTGCGCGCCAAGGTGCGCGCCAACCGCGACCGCAACGAAGACGCCTCCGACGACGCCCCCGTGCGCAAGTCGCTGGAAGGCCTGCGCGCCGTGCCCCTGGCCGAGGCCCGCAAGCTGATGGCGGATTCCGTCCAGGTGGTGCTGGACACACGCACCGTGTCGGAATCGGCCCTGGACCAGATCAAGGACATCTGCCGGGAGCATCCCGGTTCGTGCCGCCTGGTCTTGCAGGTGCGTTCGGCGGCCGGCAACTGGACGCTGGAAGCCAAGGCCCTGAAGGTGAATCCTTCCAACGACCTGATGGAAGCGCTGCGCGCGCTGGTGGGCCCCACGCACGTGCGGGTGGCCGGCCGGGGGAAGTGACGCTCTAGACGGATTCCGTCCAGGCGGGAGGCCTCACGGTGGTCGAGCCTGTCCGGTCCTCACGCCGTCCGGTGGTCGAGCTTGTTCGATCCATCACGCCGTCCGGTGGTCGAGCTTGTCCGATCCATCACGCCGTCCGGTGGTCGAGCTTGTCCGATACATCACGTCGTCCGGTGGTCG
>JAMIIV010000025.1:0-80305 GCA_035913415.1 Fibrobacteria bacterium
CGAACGCATCGGCGAAGGCCTGCGGATCGGACAGGAATCGACGTGCGATGGGTTCGTAGGCGGGATCGAACCGCAAGGCCAGGTCGGCCGTGGTCATCATGGGCCGGTGTTTGCGGGAGGGGTCGTGAGCGTCGGGAATCATGTGCTCGGGCTTGACGTCCAGAGCCAGCCACTGCCAGGCTCCTGCGGGACTCTTGACCAGCTCCCATTCGTAGCCGAACAGGGTTTCCAGGTATCCGTTGTCCCACCTGGTGGGATGGGGTTTCCAGGCGCCTTCGATGCCGCTGGTGGTGGTGTCTATCCCCTTGCCGGTGCCCAACCGGTTGATCCAGCCCAGCCCCTGTTGCTCCAGCGGTGCCGCCTCGGGTTCGGGTCCCACCAACGTGGGATCCCCGGCACCGTGCGCTTTGCCGAAGGTGTGTCCACCTGCAACCAGCGCCACGGTCTCTTCGTCGTCCATCGCCATGCGGGCAAATGTGAGACGAACATCGTGCCCCGACGCGACAGGATCCGGCTTGCCGCCGGGGCCTTCCGGATTCACGTAGATGAGGCCCATCTGGACGGCCGCCAAGGGGTTCTCCATGCGTCCTTCGCCACTGCCCCGGTTGTCACCCAGCCAGGTCTTCTCGCGGCCCCAGTCGATGTCTTCTTCGGGCTGCCAGATGTCCCGGCGCCCCCCGCCGAAACCGAAGGTCTTGAATCCCATGGATTCCAGCGCGCAGTTGCCGGCAAGGATCATGAGATCGGCCCACGAGATCCGGTTGCCGTACTTGCGTTTGATGGGCCAGAGGAGTCGCCGCGCCTTGTCGAGGTTGCCGTTGTCGGGCCAACTGTTGACGGGGGCGAAACGCTGGTTGCCAGTGCCACCGCCGCCGCGACCGTCGTGGGTACGGTAGGTTCCGGCACTGTGCCAGGCCATCCGAATGAAGAGACCGCCGTAGTGCCCCCAATCGGCCGGCCACCAATCCTGCGAGTCGGTCATCAACGCCACCAGATCCCGCTTGAGAGCAGGAAGGTCGAGTTGCGCGAACTCGGCCGCATAGTCGAAGTCTGCGCCCAAGGGGTTTGACGCAGGAGCATGCTGGTGCAGGATGCCAAGGTTCAGTTGGTCGGGCCACCAATCGCGATTGGACGTGGCTTTTGCGTTGGTGCTGGCACCGGAATGTCCGGTGAAAGGGCACTTGCCGGAATCACTCATCGGGGAATTCTCCATGCGTGGTGAGGATCTGGCGCCCCGACCATTTGATCGAGGCTACCGTGTGATAGGTTACCGTATCTGAACAACGGGAGCCGTTTGAAGGACCGTACCTCCCGGATCCATGCCCCGGAGGGGCGATCGCGGGCGTCTTATGCGCCCATCTTGGGCACGAACTTGCGGATCTCCTTGTCGAGGAAGTACAGGCTGCGGCCCTCGGTTCCGATCAGGGCGGCCTTGTCGAGGATGGAGCGGAAGAGCTTCTCCTCTTCGTGCTGTTCGGAGACGTACCACTGCAGGAACTGGAAGGTCGAGAAGTCCTTCTCGTCCAGCGCCGCACCGACCAGCTCGTTGATGCTGGCGGTGATGAACTTCTCGTGTTCGTACGTCTTCTCGAAAACATCGGCGAGCGAGGCGAATTCGGTGGGCGGAGCCCCGATGGCCCCCAGCACCGGCAATCCACCCGCCTCGTGCAGGTACTCGAACAACTTGCGGCCGTGGGCGAGTTCTTCGTCGGCATGCCCCTTCAGGAAGGCGGCCGAACCCGGAAGCCCCTTGTGCTCGCACCAGGCAGACATCTGCAGGTAGAGGTTGGAGCTGTAGAACTCGCGGTTGATCTGGCGGTTGATCAGGGCGACGATGGAATCGGACAACATGGGGTGGCCTCCTGCGGCAATGGAATGGGGGATCTGTACCGGAACGGATCCTACCAGTCTACCAGTAGCGACCCCTGTCGGGAAGCGGGGATTCCCACAAATGCATGCGAACAATCGCTATCTAGACGCAATCTCATGATATCCTCTTGCAGGATCATGTATTCAGCCTTACTTTGATCCACAATCTCATTCTGCCTTTTGTCGACCTCGTGTATATTGTGTCTCATTCTCTTTCTGATCTCATAGCCGGGAACGCCATCATGACCGCACCAAGAGACCTGAGCCAACTGCATACCGGACGCCAGGCCCTGATCCGCGGGATCGGTGGCCACCCCACCTTGCGCTCCCGCCTGCAGGAACTGGGATTCACGCCCGGCGCCACAGTGAAACTGGTCGCGCGCGCCGCGTTCGGAGGCGCCCTGGCGGTCCAGCTTCGCGGAACCACCATCGCGTTGCGCCAAACCGACGCCGCCTGCGTGGAGCTGTGAGCATGTCGACCGAGTCCCCTTCCAAGTCCCGCACGATCGTCCTGCTGGGTCCACCCAACGCCGGCAAGACCTCGCTCTACAACTACCTGACGGGTTCCCGTTTCAAGACCGTCAACTACCCCGGGGCCACGGTCGAATTTTCGGTGGGTCGGCTCCGGTCGGGTGCCAGCCTCGAGGCCGCCGTCGTCGACACTCCCGGCATCGTGTCCCTTGTTCCGCGGTCGCTGGACGAACAGGTCGCCATCGACACCCTCACCCACATGCGCAAACTCGAT
Source organism: Fibrobacteria bacterium (assembly GCA_035913415.1). Taxonomy (GTDB): domain Bacteria; phylum Fibrobacterota; class Fibrobacteria; order UBA5070; family UBA5070; genus UBA5070. Next base: position 2,615 of record JAMIIV010000025.1, read on the forward strand.
CTGGAGGCGGATGTGCCCGACCTCCTGCTGCAGGTCGTCGACGCCACGCAGCCGGAGCGCCACCTGCCGTTGGTGCGCCAGGTGAAGGCGGCGGGTTTCCCCGCCGTGATCGCCTTGACCATGAACGACATCGCGCGCAAACACGGGCGCCCCGTCGACGCCAACCGCCTTTCGATCGAACTCGGATTGCCGGTCGTCGAGGTCGACGGCCGCTCGGGACAAGGTGTAACGGATCTTGTCACGGCCCTGGAGGCCGGATCCGCGCAGGGAGGCGTCTTCACGCCCGTGATGCCCACGGAGTTCACCGAATCCGAAATCCGCGCCGCGTTCCAATGGGCCGAAGGCGTGACCAGGGCCTGCACTCCGCCCCGGGATGTCGAGCACCGCCCCCTGGGGATGCTCGACCGCATCACGCTGCACCCCATTTTGGGGTTGGTGGTCTTCGCCGCCACCATGACCTCGTTGTTCTGGCTGGTCTTCGCCGCCGCGGGCCCGTTCATGGACTGGACCGAATCTTTCTTCGGCTGGTTGGGGGCCTTGGCCACCACCCACCTGCCCGCCTCGTGGTTCACCAGCCTGCTGGTCGACGGCATCATCGCCGGAGGCGGTGCCGTCTTCGTGTTCGTTCCGCAGATCGCCATCCTTTTCCTGGCCCTGGGCGTGCTCGAGGACTCGGGGTACCTCTCGCGCGGCGCGATGGTCGTCGACCGTTTCCTGTCCGTGATCGGGCTCAACGGCAAATCCTTCGTGCCCTTGCTTTCGGGCGCGGCGTGCGCCATCCCGGCCGCGATGGCCGCCCGCACCATCCCCGGCAAACGCGAACGCATGCTCACGCTGCTGGTGATCCCCCTGATGAGCTGCTCTGCGCGCCTTCCGGTGTGGGGGCTGCTGCTGGCTTTCCTGGTCCCTTCCGATAAACCCTGGCTGGGCGGCCTGGCCCTCACGGGCATCTACATGTTGTCGCTGGTGTTCGCCTCACTCGTGGCTCTCGTCGGCGGCAAGATCCTGAAAATCCCCGCCTCACAGGCCGGATTCCAGGTGGAGCTCCCCCTGTGGCGCCCCCCTACCTTCCGCACCGTCGTGGTGGCCGCCTGGGACCGCACCATCAGCTACGTCCAACGGGCCGGCCTGACCATCCTGGCGGTATCGGTCGGATTCTGGCTGTTCATGACCCTGCCCTCGCAGGACAATTCCGTGATGATGATGTTGGGCAAGCTCCTCGATCCACTCCTGGCCCCCATGGGTCTGGACTGGAAGGTGGGTGTGGCGCTCATCGCGGCCTTCGCCGCCCGCGAGGTCTTCGTCTCCGCCCTCGCGGTGGTCTACTCCATCGAAGGTGCCGAGGAGAACGCCGATGGCCTGATCGAAGCCATGCGCAACGCCACCTTCGACGGCACCACCACACCCGTGTTCACCGTCGCCTCGGCCATGGGCCTGGTCGTGTTCTTCCTGATCGCGCTGCAATGCCTCACCACCGTCGCCGTCATGCGCCGCGAGACATCCAACCGCTTCGCCTTCGGCCAGATGGCCGCCTTCGTGGCGCTGGCCTGGGTGCTGGCCTCCATCACCGTCCAGGGGTTGCGGCTGGTCGGAGTGCCCTGAGCTCCCGGTGAAGTCCGTCCTGACGGGCGCGGCGGCCGGGTGCGGTCGTCGCGCCCGTTTTCGTTTCGGGGGATCTCCGTCGCGCCGTTGCATCACAGCTCGAACCCGGGCGCAAACCCAGCAGAACCTGCGCGCAAACCATCTGCAACACCGCCTGCGCAACTTCATGGCTGCCACCACGGAGCCTCCACCACGGACTCCGACGGCATCCACCGGAAGATCCCCGTCGCAGGAGGTCCGATGCTTCGCTCCATTCCTTCCCGTACCGTGTTGCTGGCACTGGGTGCCGCTACGGCCAGCTTGGCCTGGCTGCCCGGCAAGCTCTACGACTTTCCGGAGATGCCCCTCATCGGCGAATCCGGACGCGCCGATACCGCCTGGTACTTCGACTCTTTGCGCAACGCCGACAGCGTCTACGCACGCCTGCCCCTACCGGTCCGCGAGGGCGGGTGGTCGGGACTGGAGCCCGACACCACCGACGCCACCGGCCACACGTTCTGGACGATCAACGACCGCGGGTTGAACGTCGCCCACGAGCTGAACGGACGCGCTGACAAGGTCTTCCCCTTCCCCGGTTACCACCACAAGCTGCTGAAGGTGCGAGTGGACGGCGACTCGGTACGGATTCTGTCCATGGATTCGATCCGTTCGCTGGAAGACGCCTCGGTGTTCACCACCGGGTTGGTGAGCACCAAGGCCAGCACCGGCGAAACGGCCCTGCGAATGCGCCTGGACAGCGCCATCGTGGACACCTCCGCGACCAACCGACTGGCTGCGGTCCCCTACGGGTACGACTTCGAATCCATCCGACGCCGGGGCAATTCGCTGTGGATGTCCGACGAATACGGCCCCTTCGTGGTGGAGGTGGACCTTTCCACCATGCGCCTGAAGCGCGAATGGTACCCGGGCAACGGCCTGCCCGAGGTCCTGAAGAAGCGCCGGGCCAACCGCGGGATGGAATCGATGGCCCTGACCCCTTCCGGAAAGGTGGTCGGTCTCCTGCAGTCGCCGATGTACAACCAGGCGGGAGCCAACACCAACGACACGCGCGACGCCGAATTGATCCGTCTGGTCTGGCTCGACCCGACCACGGGTGCCACGCGCGAATTCGCCTACCTGCCCGACCTCAAGGACGGAAACCGTCGTGGACGCGACGTCAAGACCAGCGACATGGTGGCGCTTTCCGAAACCCGGTTCCTGGTGCTGGAACAGGGCGTCGAGAACAAAGGCGACAAACGCTATCGGATCGACATCTTCGAGATCGACCTCGGCGAGGCCACCGACATCTCGGCGCCGGGCCCCGACGGCCTGCTGCTGGGAGGCAAGACCCTCGAGACCATCGCGAAGACTCCGGGCGCCCTGGCCAAGGCCGGGATCGTGCCGGTCGCCAAGCGGCTGCTGGTGGGCGACCTGCTGCGCACCACCGCTTGGATCTCCGAGAAACCCGAAGGCCTGGCGATCATCGACGACTCGACCTTGGCGCTGTCCAACGACAACGACTACGGCATGACCGACTACTCCGGGGACGGCATCCCGCACATCCTTCCCGCTTCGCAGCGCAAGCCCAGCATCCTCTACTTCCGGGTTCCGAGCCTGGCGGCCCGACTGACGGATTCCGGCTTCGCCCGCTCCGCTGCGTACCGGCTGACGGTGCTGCACAACAACGACGGCGAATCGCAACTGCTGTACGCCGGCACGAATTCCGCCGATCGCGGTCGCGGCGGCATCCATCGCTTCAAGGCCCTGGTGGACACCGCACGCAGGCAGGCCGCGTCGGCGGGACGGGAAGTACTGGTGCTCACGGCCGGCGACAATTTCCTGGCCGGCAAGGAGTGGCAGGCCTCCATGGACCGCGACTCCACCTCCCCCATCTACGATGCCATGGCCCTCGACCGTGTCGGGTACGACGCCTTGGTGCTGGGCAACCACGACTTCGACTTCGGCCCGGACGTGCTCGCGCGGTTCATCCGCTCGTTTTCCCGGTCCAAGGCGCCGTTCCTCTCGGCGAACCTGTCGTTTCGGAACGAACCCGCCATGATGGCGCTGGTCGATTCGGGTCGTGTCCGCAGCCACCTCGTGGTCAACAAGGGCGGACAGCGGATCGGAATCGTGGGCGCCACCACTCCCACGATCACCACCATCTCGTCGCCCCGCAACACCACGATCGACACGGCCATCGTCGCCGCGATCCAATCGCGCGTGGATTCCCTCGTGAAGGACGGTATCGACAAGATCGTGGTCGTCAGCCATCTTCAGGCCGTCGCCAACGACACCGTTCTGGCCACGAAGCTGCGGCATGTGGATATCATGTTGGCAGGTGGGGGCGACGAGCTCCTCGCCGGCGGCATGTCGGTGCTCCAGCCCGGGCAAGTGGCGGCCGGGACCTACCCTCTGGCCGTGAAGGACGCGGACGGACGCACGGTCTACGTGGTCACGGCACCCGGCGACTACGAATACCTCGGGCAACTCGAGGCAGATTTCGACAGCCGCGGAGAGGTGATCCGCATCCGCCATACCTCCGGGCCGCGACGCGTTGTCGGCGCGAGCTTCCCCGACGGTGTGGGCGAAGATGCCGACGTGAAGAGCGAAGTCGTGGACCCGGTCGACGCGTATGTCGCGACCCTGGCCGCCACCGTCGTGGGCACCACGCAGCAGGGCCTCGATGGGGTGCGCAACAACGTCCGCTCGCGCCAGACGAATCTGGGCGCCCTCACCGCCGACGCCATGCTCTGGCAGGCCGCGCGCATGGCCACCGCCTACGGTGTCGACACCGCGAGGATCTCGCTCCAGAACGGCGGCGGCATCCGCAACGGCGACACGCTCCTGGCCGGGAGCCTCTCCATGGCCGACATCTTCGATGTGCATCCCTTCGGCAACATGTTCGCCGTCTTCCCCGCCTTGCCGGTCACCTCGCTGAAAGACGCCTTCGAGAACGCCTACCGGCTGCTGCCCGCAAGCTCGGGCGCCTACGCCCAGATCGGCGGCGCGCAGGTGTGGATCGATACCACCCGCCGGGCCGCGGGTGTCGACGCCTCGGGCGCGATGACCAGCCACGGCGAACGGGTTCGGACCATCGTGATGGGTGCCGCGGACACCCTCGTGAAGAACGGGATCGTGCTCGACAGCGCTCGCACCGTGCCGTTTGCGACCATCGACTTCCTCGCTCGCGGCGGTGACGGATTCCCGCTCTCCTCCCATCGCTTCGTGGTGTCCGCCGTGCCGCAACACCAGTTCCTGCGCGACTACATCGCCCAGGGTCTGGGGGGGACGGTCGATTCGACCCGCTATCCGCTGGCGTTCTCGGGCCGACTGCACATCGTCGCGCCGAGTGGTCCGGTGGGCGCCGCCGCCTCGCCCACCCGCTCCTTTGCCCTGCGTCGCACCCCAGGATCCATCGAAGGTCGTTTGCTGCTCACCGAACCGGGATTCGTCTCGATCGAGCTCTTCGACATCCAGGGCCGCGTCACCGCCCGCGTCGGGGGCACCGTGTTGCCCGCAGGCGCACACACCCTCGTGATCCCCACGCGTTCGAACGGGCGCGGCGTGCACATCCTGCGACTGCGGGCCCCGGGCCTGGATCGCGTGCAGACCGTGAATCTGGGCGACTGACCCCATCTTCCGCACCGGGGCTTCGCTTCGCCCCTTGGCGCGGACCCGCCGGGAAACCGGGGACGGAGATTTCTCCCCCCTGGTCTCCCGGCCATCACACGGGCCGTCGCCCTCGCACCTGGGGCGGCGGCCCTTATCCTGGATTCCGCAAGGGCCGGGCGCGCTGCCCGCCGCCTCGCTCGCGCCTGAGCCTTATGCCGGACCTCCCACGCACCCGCCAGGTGCGCCGTCGGTCGGACATAAGCCCCAGGCATCAAGCGATTCAGCGAGCATCACATCCCTCTCTATCGCGGGCTCCAGGCGTATCGCGTATCTTGACGACATGGCCCACGACCACCCCCATCACGACCACGGACACCATGGCCATGCCGCCTCGCCTACGCACGCTCCCGCCCTGGGTCGCGCCGGAGCGATCAATCTGGGCTGGTCGCTGGCCCAAGCCGTCGCCGGAGCCAGCCTGGGTTCCGCCGCGTTGTTGTCGGATTCCGTCCACAACCTGGGCGACGCCGCAGGTCTGGTGATGGCCTGGGGTGCGGCCACCCTCGCGCTGCGGTCGGCCACCTCCCGGCGCACCTGGGGTTGGCACCGGGGGGAGCAACTCGCCGGCTTCGCCAACGCCCTGCTGGTGGTGGTCGGCGCCCTGGTGGTCGCCGCGGGCGCGTCGTGGCGCCTGCTGCACCCCGCCCCTCTCGACGGCCTGTCCGTTTCCGCCTGGGCCCTGGGCGGCATCGCGGTGAACGCGCTTTCGGCATGGTGGCTGTCCGGACATGGCGGCGATCTCAACACCCGCGGAGCCTTCCTGCACCTGGTCTCCGATGCGGCCGTCTCGGCCGCGGTGGTGGCGGGCGGCGTGCTCGTGCACTTCACCGGGTGGTCCCTGCTGGACCCCGTGCTGGCCCTGGTCGTTTCGGCATGGCTGGTGAAGTCCACCTTGCCGTTCCTGCGCGAGACCTTCGACGCCCTGTTGGACGCGGTGCCCTCGGGTCGGGATCTGCAGGCCATCGAAGGGGAACTTTCGGCCGTGCCGGGGGTGCTCGCGGTGCACGACCTCCACCTGTGGTCGCTGGGCGGCGGACGCGCGGCATTGTCGGCGCACCTGGTCCACACCGATGAACAGAATCCGTCAAAAATCCTGGAACAGGCCCTGGATCGTCTCCACCACCACCATCCAGGTCTCCACGCCACCCTGCAGGTGGAACCTCCCGGCGTGGAGAGCTGGCACGGGCACGAGGTCTGCCGCGGGAGGGAATGAACCCGTTTCCCGGGCGGCGCTTCCTACGGGGCCGCGGCGAGCGCCTGACGGAAATCGTCCACCAGATCCTGCGCGTTCTCCAGGCCCACCGAGATGCGCACCAGGCCCTCGTCCACGCCCATGGCCTCGTTTTCCGACAGGCTGTACCCGTTGTTGATCGTGCTCCAGGGGTGCACGCACAAGGTGCGGGCGTCACCCAGGTTCGTCATGCGGCTGCCCAGCTTGAGGGCGTTCAGGAACGCCATCGCGCGCGCCTTGGTGCCCAGGCGCAACGACACGATTGCTCCGTGGTTGCGGCCGCCGTAGAGCGCCTTGGACCGTTCGTGGAAGACGTTGGACTCCAGGCCGGGATACAGGACCTCGACCACCTTCTCTTCGGTCTGCATGGCACGGGCCACCGCCAGCGCGTTGTCGCAGTGGCGGTCGAAGCGCAATTGGTAGGTGTCGATGCCGGTGGCGTGGATCCAGGAATTCATGGGCGACGAGCAAAAGCCCAGGTCGCGCACGATGCGCCCCTTGAAATAGGCCAAAAAGGCCATGGGTCCGGCCTTCTCCACCCAGGGTTTGAGGTGGGCGTGCGGCGCCTTGCGCCACGAGTACCCTCCGGCGTCCACCACCGCGCCGCCGATGGCGCGCCCCTGTCCGTCGATCCACTTGGTGGTGGAGTACAACAACAGCGCGATGCCCATCTTCTTGGCGTCCAGATGCCCCGCCATGGGCGTGTTGTCCACCAGCACGGGGAGATTCGCGGCCTTGGCGACCTCGCACCACAGCGGCAGATCCGCCACGGTGATGGCGGGATTGGAGATGGACTCCACGTACAGGGCCGCGGTACGGGCGTCGATGGCCCCGCGTACGGCGTCGATGTCCTGCGGGTCCACCAGGCGCACCTCGATGCCCATGCGGGGCAGGAAGTCGCGGAACAGGCTCCAGGTGCCACCGAAGAGGTTGGCCGACGCGACGACGTTGTCGCCGGAATTGGCCAGGGCCAGGATGGCCCCGCTCACGGCGGCCATGCCGCTGGAGACCACCGCGGCCCCCGTGCCGCGATCGAGCGCCGCCAGGCGTGATTCCAGCGCGGAATTCGTGGGGTTGGAAATGCGGCTGTAGAGGTGCCCGAAGCCCGCGCCACCGAACACGTCTTCCAGATGCTCGGCGGTGTCGTAGGCGAAACCCGCCGAGAAATGGATGGGAGGTTGCGTGGCTCCGGTCTCGTGGTCCAGCGAGCGACCGGCGTGCACATTGCGCGTTTCGGGTCTCATCAGATGCCTCCTCCCGCCACCAGCGGGGTTTCCTGGAAGACGCCGCGCTCGGACAGGAGCGCATGCAGGGACTGGACGGATTCCTCGACGCTCTGTCGATGGGCTTCCAGCACCAGGTCGGCGTCGACCGGTGCTTCCCACGGAGCCGACACGCCCGTGAACGAGGCGATCTCCCCGGTTCGGGCCCGGGCGTACAGGCCCTTGGGGTCGCGCGCTTCGCAAACGTCCAGAGGCGTGGACACGTGGACGTTCAGGAGGTCGGAGCCCAGCACGGCCTTGACGATCGCGCGGTCGGATTCCGTCGGCGTGATGAAGGTGGCCAGCACCAGTTGCCCGGCGTCGGCGAGGATCTTCGCGGTTTCGGCGGCGCGCCGCAGGTTCTCGGCGCGGTCTTCCGGCGAGAAGCCCAGGTCGCGGTTCAGCCCATGACGGAGATTGTCGCCGTCCAGCAGGAACACCGAGCGGTGTTCGCGGAACAGGCGCTTCTCGGCGGCCTTGGCGATGGTGCTCTTGCCCGAACCCGACAATCCCTGGAACCACACCACCCCGCCCTTGTGGCCCTGGCGAACCTCGCGGGCCTGGCGCGTGACCTCGGATTCCGACCAGACCACGTCGGAGCTGGTCTCCGGCTGGTCGGGGCAGACCATCAGCGCCGCCACGGTGGCGTTGGTCTCCGGATCGATCAGGATGGCCGCACCGGTGCGCCGGAAGTCGGGGTAGGCGTCCACCAGCAGGGGTTGGTGCGCCGAGATGCGGATGCGCCCGATGTCGTTGAGCCCCAGGTTCGAAGCCGGAATCTCGGTGAGCGTCTTGATGTCGGTGCGATGGATCAGCCGCGTGATGCGGCAGCGGACCGTGCGGGTCCCCTGCTTGACGAAGTACGGACGGGTCAGCGCCAGGGGGCGTTCGTCCATCCAGACCACGCGCACGTCCAGATCGCGGGAGAGCTTGGGCCCTTGGCCGGCGCGCACCAGCACGTCGCCGCGCGAGACGTCCACCTCTCGGTCGAGCGTGATGGCCAGCGACTTGGGGAAACACGCTTCGGGAAGTTCCTTGTCGAAGTCGTGCAGGGCCTTCACCACGGCGCGTTTGCCGGAAGACAGAACCTCGACCTCGTCGCCGGGTTTCACCGAACCCGAGGCGATCTGCCCCGCGAATCCGCGGAAGGTGAGATCGGGGCGGATCACGTACTGGACGGGGAACCGGAAGTTCTCGGCCTGGCGGTCGCGTGGCACCTCGACACTCTCCAGGTGGTCGATCAGGGTGGGCCCCTGGTACCAGGGGGTGTTCTCGGAACGGCTCACGACGTTGTCGCCCAGCAGGGCCGACAACGGGATGAACTGGATCCTGTCCGCGAAGGCTCCCGCTCGCCCTTCGAGACGGCCTGCGGCCTCCTCAGGACGAGCGGGATCGGCGGGCCAGAGCTTGGCGGCCAGATCCAGGTAATCCTGACGGATCCTGTCAAATACCTCCTGGGAAAAATCCACGAGGTCCATCTTGTTGACGGCCACGCAGATGCGCGGGATCCCCAACAGCGCCGAGATCGCGCTGTGCCGGCGACTCTGCTCGAGCACACCTTTGCGCGCATCGATCAGGATGATGGCCAGGTCCGCCGTGCTGGCGCCGGTGGCCATGTTGCGGGTGTACTGCTCGTGTCCCGGGGTGTCGGCGATGATGAACTTGCGCCGGGGGGTGGCGAAGTAGCGGTAGGCCACGTCGATCGTGATGCCCTGCTCGCGTTCGGCGCGCAGGCCGTCGGTCAGAAGCGACAGATCGATGCCGGTGGACAGGCGCTGCTTGGAGGCCGTCGTGACGGCCTCGAGCTGGTCCTCGAAGATCCCCTTGGAATCGTACAGGAGGCGCCCGATGAGGGTGGATTTGCCGTCGTCGACGGATCCGGCGGTGGAAAAGCGAAGCAGGTCCATCAGAATGAGTTCCTTTCACCCCGCTCGCCCTGAGGAGCCGCCTCCAAGGCGGCGTCTCGAAGGGCGATGGGAGAGGCGACGCGCTTGGCGCCACGGTGGGAAAGAATCGAAAGTGAGATCATATCTCCGGAAACGAGCGCGCTCTTCTTCGCACGCGACCAACCCTTCAGCTTGCGCTCGCATTGGAACGCCTCATCCCGGGTCGGGAAATTTTCCGTCCAAGCGAGCTCGATTGGAAGGCGTGAACGAGTCCATGCAGATCCTTCCCCCGACCGGTGCTGTACCATCCGGGCATCGAGGTTGTCCGTGTGTCCTACGTAGAAGGATCCGTCGGAACAGACCAGCATGTACACGTGGAAGCTCATTTCACGCGTCGAACACACCGCCCTTCGAGACGGCCGCTGCGCGGCCTCCTCAGGGCGAGCGGTTGGATGAGATCGGAAAAGCCAAGCAGGTCCATCAGAAATACCCTTCCTTCTTGCGGTCTTCCATGGCCGCTTCGGAGGCCTTGTCGTCGACACGGCTCCCGCGTTCGGTGATGCGGCTGGCGGCGGTCTCGGCCACGATGTCCCAGGCGTTGGCGCAGGGGCTCTCGACGCAACCGGTGCAGGTCATGTCGCCGACGGTGCGGAACCGCACGACGCGGCGCTCGACCTTCTCGCCGGGTTTGGGTTGGAGGAGTTCCGAGACGGGGATCCACTGGCCGCGCCAGATGACGTCGCGCTCGTGGGCGTAGTAGATGCTCGGGATCTCGAGATTCTCTTTCGCCAGGTACATCCAGATGTCGAGTTCGGTCCAGTTGGAGATGGGGAACACGCGGATGTGCTCGCCCCTGTGGATGCGGGCGTTGTAGAGGTTCCACAGCTCGGGGCGCTGGTTTTTCGGATCCCACTGCCCGTGCGTGTCGCGGAAGCTGAAGATGCGCTCCTTGGCGCGCGCCTTCTCCTCGTCGCGACGCGCACCCCCGAAGAGGGCGTCGAACTTGAACTCGTCGATGGCTCCCAGCAGCACCGGGATCTGCATGCGGTTGCGCGAGTCGTTCTCGCCGGCCTTTTCCACGATGCGCCCGTCGTCGATCCAATCCTGGACGTTGCGGACCACCAGCGTTTCGCCCAGTTCGGCGGCGCGACGGTCGCGGAAGTCGATGACCTCCGGAAAATTGTGGCCGGTGTCCACGTGCACCAGCGGAAACGGGAACTTGCCGGGCCGGAAAGCCTTCTCGGCCAGGCGCAGCATCACGATGCTGTCCTTGCCCCCCGAGAACAGGAAGGCGGGTTTCTCGAACTCGCCCGCGACTTCGCGGAAGATGTGGATGCTCTCGGCCTCGAGCGCCTCGAGGTGTTCGAGGTGGTCGTCCAGGGAATCGATGATGGGTCGGTTGCTCATGGTTCCTCTTTGCAGGTAGATCAAGGCACGGCCGCGTCCAGCGAGCCGGTCGAACAACGTGGGGCGGCTTCCGTCCAGTGGAGGCTGGCGGTTCCCTCCCGGGTCACATCGAGTGGATGCCGCACTCCGTCTTGCCTCGGCCCTTCCAGCGCCCCGAGCGCTCGCCTTCCGACGCGTCGGCCGGTTCGGTGAGCGGCCAGTCGCCGATGGAAGGGTAACCCCGGTCGTGCAAGGGATTGTAGGGAAGACCGTTGTCCAGCAGGTGTTTCCAGACCTCCTTGCGGGTCCAGGAAGCCAGCGGATTCACCTTGATCCGCCCCTGGGCGGCCTCGAGGATGGACAATTCCTGTCTATCTCCGCCCTGGTCGCGGCGGCGTGCGCTGATCCAGCCGCGGGACGCCGTCTCCGCCAAGGCGCGCCGCATGGGCTCGACCTTGGTGTGTTCCTGGTAGGCGTCCAGATCGGTGTCCCACAGAGACGCTCCGTGGCGGGTCTCGAATTCCTCGACCGTGGCGCACCCGTCCGGTTTGTACACCCGCAGGTCCAGGTCGAACCGCTCGCGGCAGACCTGGGCCAGCTCGAGGGTCTCCGGGAAATGGTACAGGGTATCGATGAAGATCACCGGCAACCGGATGCCGGCCCGGTGCAGAAGATCCAGAAGGACGATGCCGCCCGGCTGGAACGCGGTGGTGACCACCGTATCCGCGACGTTTTCCGCCACCCAAGCGAGGATCTCGGAAGGGGCTTTCCCTTCGAGTTCCCCGGCGCGAGCGAGCACGGCATCCGTTGAAACCGGCGCGCTCATATCTGGTACTCCGGCTCGGTGGGACGGAAGCGGTGGACCTCGGCGGCCAAGGCATCGAGGCTGGTGGCATCCACCACCTCTTCGATGGCGGTGCGGCAGCGGGCCAGCACGCTCTCGATGGCCTCTTCGACGGGATTGGAGGGATTGATCCGCAGCGACCCGTTTTCGCCTTCCATCAGGCGCACGACCTGGCCCAGGGTCAAGGTGGACGAGTCGACGGAAAGGGTATAGCCCCCCTCCTTGCCGCGCTGCCCGTGGATCCAGCCCGCACCCTTGAGCGAGATGGCGATCTGCTCCAGGAACTTGAACGGGAGGTCGTGTTTCTCGGCGATCTCCCGCAGGTGCAGCGGCGCTTTGGAGAACCTGGCGCGCTCGGCCAGGGCCATGAGAAGCTGCAGCGCATAGATCGTTTTGGTGGTCACTCGCATGCAGCAGAATATAATCCTACTCAACCTATCTCGACAATAGGTTTAAGAAAAACCCTGTCCCTCAGACGTGCGTACCAGGCATCGAAAAAAATGCGTCAAGGAGGTGACACTTGCACCCTCCACCGGTGTTTGAAGGACAGAAACGAGCCCGATCTTCGGCTCTGACAAGCACTTTTCCCTCCCGACGACAGGAGCCTTCGATGCACCCCAGACACCTGACCCTCGCCCTGGCCTTCTTCTGCGGCGTCCGCGCCCAGGCCCAGATGCCCGACTCCACCCGCGACACGACCCGCTCGGCGGCCACCCCGCAGGTGGTTCGGGATTCCGCTCGCGAAGACCGCGACGACGAGGAACCCCCGGTCGTCGCCTCTACCTCGAGGGGTCCTCTGAGACTGGTCCCCATCAACCTCGGGATCGCCCCTGGCACAGCCACCAACGGGACGGATCCCCAGAACGTCCGCAATTGGGTTTCGCTTGATCTCGTGGCCGGAGAGGCCGGAGAGATCCGAGGGCTGCAGGGTTCGGTCGGCATGAACGAGGTGCACCACGACGTACGGGGCGTGCAACTGGCCGGTGGCCTGAACCGGGTCGCCGATTCCGTGGTGGGATTCCAGGCCGCTGCGGTCAACCTCGTGGGCGGCGATGTTCGTGGCTACCAGGGCGCGTACTTCCTCAATCGTGTCGAAGGCAACGTGGTCGGCTACCAAGGCTCCACCTTCGGCAACCTCGTGAAGGGCTCCGTGACGGGTGTGCAGGCCTCGTCGTTCTACGGCAAGGCGCGCTCGGTGCGGGGCGTGCAATTCAACGCCGTCGGCGTGACCGACACCCTGAGGGGGCTGCAGTGGGGCGTGGTGAATTGGTCGGGCAACACCAAGGGTGTCCAGTTCGGGCTGGTGAACATCTCGCGCACCGGCGAAGCCGCGCAGATCGGCTTGGTGAACGTCCAACCGAACACCCGCTTCTTCGCCGAAACGTGGGTGGACGAGACCCGCTCCGCGCACGTCGCGCTCAACTACGGAAGCCCCCACTGGTACTCCTTGGTGGAGCTGTTGGCCTCCCACCGTGAACCCGAGGGAGGCGGATTCGGCCTGGGCTTCGGGTTCCGCAGCGCCAGCCCCAAGACCATCCTGTCCATCGACCAATCCGCACTCGTGCTGGCCGGTGCCGACCCTTCGGCCGCCTGCGAGGAGGACCAGGAGCGCTCCATGGACGACCAGAACCACGACGACGGACGCGACAGCTTCCGCAACTGCGCCCTCAACATGCAACTGCGCACCCGCCTGACCCTGGGCCGCCACCTGCTCGGACGTTTCGCGATCTTCGGCGGTGTCTCGTACAACGTCCTCTTCACCCCCGACGAGACCAACGGCGAACGCCTACTCGAGCCCGAGAATTCCTACCACTGGGACCCCAACCCCAACGTGCGCCTCTGGCCCGGCGTCTTCGTGGGCCTGCGCATCTGATCCGTCCATGACCACCACTCTCGACACCCCGCGCCACGCCGCTCCGACCTTCGGGTTGGACGTCGAGGCGCTCTACCGGCGCTACGGCCCCATGGTCCTGCGGCGCTGCCACCGGCTCCTGGGCCGGATGGACGAAGCGGAGGACGTCATGCAGGATGTGTTCGTGAAAGCCCTGGAACGGTCCGAGACCCTGTCGGGAGAATTCCCCTCCAGCCTGCTGTGGAGAATCGCGACCAACGAGTCGCTCAACCGGCTGCGCACCCGCCGACGCCGCGCCGAGGAAAACGATGCCGAACTCATCGAGCAGATCGCGGCCCTGGACGACCACGAATTCGAAAGCCGCAGCGTGCTCGACCGGATCTTCCAACGCCACCCCGAGAGCACGCGCGTGATGGCCGTGCTGCACTGGGTGGACGGCATGACCCACGAGGAAGTCGCCTCCGAGACCGGCCTGTCCGTCTCGGGGGTCCGCAAGCGCCTGCGCCTGTTGCGCGAGAAGGTGCGCATCCTGGAGGACGTGCGATGAAACCCTCCGACTGGCTCGACGAGCGCATGCATCTGGGCGAAGTGCCCGCCTCGCGCCGCGACGAGGCCCGCGACCGCGCCGCGAGCGTGGAAGGCGCGGCACTCCAGCAGGAATTGACGGAAAACGACGCCGACGTCCTGCGCCGCCTGGCTCCGGAACGGATGGCCGAACGCATCCGGCAACGTGCGCACCGCCCCTCCCGGGGCATCCGGTTGCGCACCACCTGGATCCCCCTGGCCCTGGCCGCCTGCGTCCTGTCGCTGGGTCTGTTCCTGGCTCCGGTTCCCTCGCCCCTGGCGCCACCGGCTCCGGTGGCGCTGGGCACCTCGGTCCCGACGGATTCCGCCAAAGCGGCCTCGACTCCCCCTCGCGACACCACGTCGCGGGAAGGCACGACGGTTCCCGATGAACGGCTCGCGCTGGATCCGCGCCCCGCCGACCCCGGTCTGCGCTTTCGCGGTGGAGATGGACTCTCCCTCCTGATGGTGGCTCCCGACGGGAGCACCGATGAAGCGGATTCCGCCGTGGCAGGGGGAGCCGTCCTGCGTCTGAAGGCGCCCGCCCGAGCCCACGCCGCGATCTGGTCGTACGACGAAACCGGCACCCTGGTACGCCATTGGCCCCTGGCCGGGGACTCCGCCACGGCCCTGCCCGCCGGCCCCTTGCCGCGCGACTGGGAAACCGAAGGCACGGGCGGTTGGGAGCGATTCGTGCTGGTGTGGTCGGATACCCCCTTCGCCTTGGCCAAGGCCCAGGCGCACTTGAGAGGTCTATTGGCCTCGGGGAACTCGCGCACCCGTGTCCTGTCGCTCCCCGCGCCCCTGCGGGTCGAGACGTCCAGCCTGGAAAGGCGCGCGCCGTGATCCCTGCGCGCCGCATCCCGATGTGGGCCTTGTCCCTCGCCGCCTGCGCCGCCGCGGGACAGGATCCACCGCGGGCGGTGCACCGCACCGCCCTGGTGGTCTCGGCCTCGCGCGGCGCCCCCACCAAGGCGGTCCTGACGGGGGCGGGGCCCGATGCCGACGCCGTCGCCTCCGTGCTGCGCGAGCTGGGCGGGGTGGGATCGTCCGACATCCTGCGCCTGGTCGACCCCGATTCCACGACCCTGTTGCGGGCCTTCGATCGGATCGCGGCCGTCTCGCGCGCCGACAGCGCCGCGAACGTCGCAACGGAATTTGTCTTCTACCACGCGGGACACGCTTCCACCACCGGCATGGAACTCGGCGCGTCCGTCCTGCCCTGGACCCGCCTGCGCGAAGCATTGGTTTCCACCCGAGCCACCGCACGCGTGGCGATCGTCGACGCGTGCGCCTCGGGTTCGCTCCTGCGCGCACGCGGCGGCAAATTCGTCCTGCCCGCCCCCACCCCCTTGGCCGGCGAGGCGTGGATCCTCTCGTCACGGGCCGAGGAGGTCTCGGTCGAGTCCGACGTCGACGGGGGCGGCATCTTCACGCGCACCCTGTTGGCGGGATTGCGGGGCGGCGCCGACCGTGACCGCGACGGAGCCGTCACCTTCGAGGAGGCATTCCACCACGTATCGGGAGGCGTGCGCGCCCGCGCCCGCGCCCTCGGGGTCGCCTCGCAGACACCCCAATGGGCGTCGTCGCTGGCCGGTGACCGCCCCCTGGTGCTCACCCGCACCGCCGC
Organism: Fibrobacteria bacterium; assembly: GCA_035913415.1. GTDB lineage: Bacteria > Fibrobacterota > Fibrobacteria > UBA5070 > UBA5070 > UBA5070. The sequence goes on from JAMIIV010000025.1 coordinate 18,520, forward strand.
GGCAGGCGCGGTGGTGGAATTGCCGCCCACGCGCGCGGGCATCCTGCTCTCCGATTCCACCGGCGCGGGCGAAGCGTGGATCCCTCCCGACAGCGCGGTGGCCCGCCTGCATCTGGCACCGGGCCTGCACACCGCCTGGATCCACGACGGTCCTGTCCGCAAAGCCCACCGCTTCCGCCTGACTCCTGGTGCATCCAGACAAATATTGTCAGAAGAGTTCGTGGAGGTGGGAATCATCGCCACGAGCCCGCCCCCCGACACGGCCCTGCGTTCGGTCCCCGTGAACTTCGGCCTGTTGTCGCCGCTGACCATGAACGGGCAGCGGCCGCAGCAGGCGCGCAACAACTTCTCGTTCGACCTGGTCCTGGGCGACGCGGGCCGGGTGACGGGCTTCCAGGCCGCCGGTGTGCTGACGCGCGTGCGACGCGACGTGGTCGGAGCCCAGATCTCGACCATCGCCAACCTGGGCGGCACCGACGCCACGGGATTCCAGATGGCCGTGGTGAACCTGCTGGGCGGCGGCGTCACGGGATGCCAATGGGGATGGGCATTGAACCTGGACGACGGGCGTTCGCGCGGAGCGCAATTCGCCGGACTCATGAACGTCAACCGCGACACCCTGACCGGTTTCCAGGGAGCTCTGGCCTCGAGTTACGCCGGAACCCTGCGCGGTGGGCAGATATCGCTGGTGAACGTGGCGGGCCATCTCACCGGAACCCAGGTGGGGCTGGTGAACATCGCGCGCTCCAGCAGGGGTCTGCAAACGGGCTTGCTCAACATCTCGGGCGACGCTCGCGGCGCGGCGATCGGCCTGGTGAACGTCATGCCTCGCTCGCGCGCCCTGGCCGTGGGGGCTTTGAACATCGGTCGCGACCTGTCGGTGCATCCCGTCATCGGGGGCGGCTACGAAGACGGCCAGGCCATCCACGAAATGCAGATCCGCTACCAAACCGCGTGGTGGCGTTCCGTGCTGGTGCTGGAGCAGCCCACGTTCGCCGGCTGGTCGCTTCCCGATCCGACCCGCTGGGGATTGGGAGCCGGAGTCTCGGTGGGGGAACGCGTGGCCGTCGGTGGTGATCTGCTGCTGCTGAGCCCCGATCTCTGGGATCCCGATCCGGAGTTCGGCGCCCAAGCGAGCCTCCAGTGGGGCCTGTTGCGCAGGCTCGCCCCCGGAGTCCTGGTCCGCTGGCGCAGCGGCGCGCAGGAAGATCTGCGCCTGTTGGCAACCACGGCGTTCTGACGTTTTCCGTCCTCAGAGGGCGAGAAAAATCCGATGCACCAAGAAGCAGCTCGTCATGAGGAAGGGCTCCCGCCTCCCGCTCACCCTGAGGAGGCCCTTTGGGCCGTCTCGAAGGGGGAGGGCAGCGGCGCCAAGCTCGGCTCAACAACTTGTGCTCGCGAATCCACCGCCCGCCCTTCGAGAGGCTGCGCTCCTCAGGACGAGCGGTGGATTGTGGCTGCTCCGAGGCTTTTGCTCACCATCTCAGCCCCGCCGGGGGTGGCAATGGACAGGATGTGTCAGGAAGTACTTCTGGTGGTAGTCTTCGGCCGGCCAGAAGACCGCGGCGGTCTCGAACCGCGTGACCACGGGTTCGCGCCAGGTTCCACCCGCGGCGAGGGAGTCCCTCACCCGCTCGGCCTCGGCCTTCTGCGCGGGCGATCGGAAAAAGACCGCCGAACGGTACTGGGTGCCCTCGTCGGGCCCTTGACGGTCGAGGGTGGTCGGATCGTGATTGAGGAAGAACAGCCGGGCCAGTTCGGCGTAGGAGACGCGCGCCGGATCGTAGACGACCTCCACGGCCTCGGCATGCCCGGTGCCGCCGGTGCAGACCTGCCGATAGGTGGGTTTGTCCACGCGCCCCCCCGTGTACCCCACCCTGGTGGAGACCACACCCGGGGTTTCGTGGAAGAGCTTTTCCACCCCCCAGAAACACCCGGCGGCGAACACCGCCGTGTCCACAAGCGGTGGCAGGGCGTGTTTGCCGGGACGGAACTCGAGGCTTGCCGAATTCACGCAGTAACGCAGGCCGGTGGGCGGAGGTCCGTCCTCGAAGACGTGCCCCAGATGCCCGTCGCAGCGGGCGCACACGATCTCGGTACGGACCATCCCGTGTGACAAATCCCGTCGGTGCCCGATGTTCTCCAGGGCCACCGGGCGGAAGAAGCTGGGCCAGCCGCATCCGGAGTGGAACTTGCCCGTGGAGTGGAACAACGGCAGGGCGCAACCCGCGCAGACGTACCAACCGTCGGACTCCACGTCCAGCAACTCGCCGGACCCGGCGGCCTCGGTGCCCTTGCCACGCAGGATCGCGTGGCGCCCCTTGCCCAGGATGCGCAGCCAGTCGGAATCGGACCGCACGACCGTCTCGGCGGGGGCCGGAATTCCCAACTGTCCGTGTTCGTCGAAATCGCGCAACGTCGCCTCCTTCGAAACCTTGTTGGAGCCTTGGTCGCGCCAGGCACGAGCCCCGGCGAACCCGGCGAGGACAACCAGCACGACCACGGCGAGAAAAAGTCCCGTTCTCATAATTGCATACGATACGAGTTCGAGACCCTCCCGCCCAGCATGTTACGGTTTGGCCACGGAGGCTTCGGCCTTGGCCAGAAGTGCGTCGGGGTCCTTGCCGAAAGCGCTCGGACATCCACTGCAGCACAATCCGACCAAACGGCCTTTGTAGACCACGTGCACGGGCGCCCCCATCGAGCCGAGGGAATCGCCGGACACCGGGCAGATCCGGTTGCCCACGGCAGTGGCGGCCGCAGCCTGCTCGGGTGTGGGATGGAGTTGGAGATCGGGTTGTTCGGGTGCGGCGGCGGCGGCTTCCGAATGGCGGGAATGGTCCACTTGGTCCATCTTCTTGTCGCACCCGGCGAAGACGAAGACGGCGAAAAGCCCGGCGAGGGCGAGTGTGCGGTTCATGGGTTGCTCCTGCTGGTAGGGTTGGTTCGGCTACATGGGTGGTTGTGGGTCAGTGGTCGTGCCCCGCGCATTGGGCTCCGGCAGCGGGCTTGGCCGTCGCGGCGGGCTTGCCTTCGGCGAGGGCCAGGAACTTGGCCGGATCCTTGGCGAAGGTCTTCAGGCATCCTTTGCAGCAGAGCTTCACGGCCTTGCCCTTGTAGACCACGGAGGGGCCGTCGCCCATCGAACCGATCTCTTCGCCGGAGACCGGACACTTGGTGTTCCCGACAGCGGTCGCGGCGGCCAGACGGGCGGAATCGGGCTTGAGGACCAGGCTGGTGTCGACGGCGGCGAAGGTGGTGGCCGTGGCCAGGGTCAGGACGAGGAACAGATTCTTCATGGCAGAGTCTCCTTGTGGAAGGTGGCGCCTGCGCGCCGTGGTTGGGGGGATAGCCGATTCGGCAACACTAGGGATCATCGGACACACGCGCCACGTTCGCTCCGGGCGCCGGAAGTTTTCGGAGTTCGCGGCCCTGCCACAGCAGGAACAGCACGGGGTAGACCAGCAACTCCATGGCGACCGAGGTCAGGATGCCCCCCACCATCGGGGCGGCGATGCGTTTCATGACGTCGGAACCGGTGCCGTCGCTCCACAGGATGGGAAGGAGACCTGCGAGGATGACCGCCGCGGTCATGGCCTTCGGACGCACCCGGCGCACCGCACCTTCGTCGATGGCCGAAAACAACCCCTGGAGCGTCCTCTGCCCTGCCGCCTTGCGCTTTTCCCAAGCCTGGTCGAGATACATGAGCATCACCACACCGGTCTCGGCGTCCAGACCAGCCAGGGCGATGAGACCCACCCAGACCGCCACCGACATCTGGTACCCCGCCAGGTCCAGGAACCAGAAGGCGCCCACGAGCGAAAACGGCACCGCCAGAAGCACGATCGCCGTGCGCACGAGGCTGCGGGTGTTCAGGAACAGGATCGCGACGATGAGCAGCAAGGTGAAGGGCACCACCGCCAGCATGCGCTCGCGCACCCGCTCGATGCCTTCCCACTGCCCACTCCACGACAACGCGTACCCTGCGGGCATGGGAACGGATACGGCCAACTTGGGCGCCAGATCGCGGACCAATCCGCCCAGATCCCCGCGCCGGGTGTCGAGGAAGACGTAGACATCGGGACGGCCCGCTTCGGAGCGTACGACCATGGGCCCCGTGGTCCACTCCACCGTGGCGATGTCGCCCAGGCGCACGGGCCCCTGTGCACCCCGCACCCGGAGGTCTTCCAGGTCTTCCTTGCCCTGGCGGCTTTCCCGCGCCAGGCGCACGGTGATCGCCACGCGTTCCAGTCCGTCGAAGGCCCTGGCCACGGGCATGCCCGACAGTCCCATCCGCAGGAGGTCGTTGACATCCTCCGCAGACACCCCCCGGAGCGCCGCCTGGGCACGGTCGAGGCGCACATCCAGGTACCAGCCCCCCGCGGCGCGCTCCGCGAAGGCCGACGCCACATCGGGAGCCGATTTCAGGAACCCTTCCACCCGTGCCGCCAGAGCCTGCAGGGTGTCGGGATCGGCGCCGCTGATCTTGATGCCGATGGGGGTGCGAATTCCTGTGGACAGCATGTCGATCCGCGACTTGATGGGCAGGGTCCAGGCGTTGGTCAGTCCTGGCACGTGCACCGCGTGGTCCAACTGCTGCACGATCCGCTCGACGGTCATTCCCTCCCGCCACTGGTGCGGCGGTTTCAGACGGATCACGGTCTCGAACATGTCCAGTCCCGCTGGATCCGTCGCGGTCTCGGCGCGGCCTGCCTTGCCGAACACCTGTTCCACCTCCGGGACCGCGAGGATCATGCGGTCGGTCTGCTGCAACAGCTCACCGGCCTTGGTCACTGAGATCCCCGGCAACACAGTGGGCATGTACAGGAGGTCGCCTTCGAACAGGGGGGGCATGAACTCGCTGCCCAACCGTTTCATGGGCCACAACGCCGAGGCCAGGGCCAAAGCGGCGATGGCCAGGGTGGTGCGGGGATGGCGCAACACCGCGCCGACCACGGGATGGTACAGGCGCACCAGCCACCGGTTCACCGGATTGCGATCCTCTGACGGAATCCGTCCTCCCAGGAACAATCCCGCCAGCACCGGCACCAGCGTGACCGACAGCGCGGCGGCGGCGGCCATCGCCCAGGTCTTGGTCCAGGCCAGCGGGTGGAACAGGCGGCCTTCCTGCGCCTGCAGGGCGAACACCGGCAGGAACGAAACGGTGATGAGTAGAAGCGACCAGAACAGCGACGGCCCCACTTCGCGGGAACTGGCCACCACCACCGTCCAACGATCGCGACGCTGCGGAGCGGGCAGATTCTGTTCATGCTCCAGGTGTTTGTGCGCGTTCTCCACCAGGATGATGGAGGCGTCGACCATGGCGCCGATCGCGATCGCCAGTCCGCCCAGGCTCATGATGTCGGCGCCGATTCCCTGCAGACGCATGGCCAGGAATGCCGCCAGCAGAGCCACCGGCAGGGTGAAGACCGCCACCAGCGCCGAGCGCACGTGGAACAGGAACAGGGCGCACACCAGGGCGATGGCCAGCATCTCCTCGAGCAGCTTCCAACCCAGGTTGCTCACGGCGCGTTCGATGAGCTCGGAGCGATCGTACAGCGGCACCACCCGGGTGCCCGGCGGCAACGAAGGCGCCAGTTCCGAAAGCTTGGAGCGGACCGCGTCGATGGTGGCCAGGGCGTTCTCGCCGTAGCGCATCACCACCACACCCGCGACCACATCTCCCTGGCCGTCCAGGTCGGTCAGACCACGCCGCATCGCGGGACCTTCGGAAAGATGGGCGATCTCCTCCAGACGCACCGTGCGTCCCGGCGCGACCGGAACCGACGACGACGATGCCATGCCCGCCATGCCCGGTTCGGCCCGGCTCTCCCCACCCGCCAACACCACGGGGAGATCGCGCAGGTCCTGGAGCGTGCGCACCTGCCCACGACCTCGGACCATCCATTCGGTCTCGGCCAGTTCGATGGACTCCCCGCCGGCGTCGACACCGGCCCGCGAGAGCGCGGCCGCGACCATGGAGGCGTCGAGCTCCAGCGCCTGCATCCGCACCGGGTCGAGCACGACCTGGAACTGCCGGACCTGCCCCCCCACCGAAGCGACCTCCGCCACGCCCGGCACCGTCTGCAGTTGCGGCTTGACCACCCAATCCTGGACGCGGCGCAACTGCCGGTTGTCGACGCTGTCGGATACCAGGGCGTATTCGTAGATCCAGCCCACGCCCGAAGCGTCCGGGCCCAGGCGGGGTCGGGCCGCGTCGGGCAGTTCACCCTGCGAAGAGGCCAGCATCTCCTGCACGCGCGAGCGGGCCCAATACAGGTCCGTGCCGTCTTCGAAGATCACGTACACCAGGGACTGCCCGAAGAAGGAATAGCCGCGGACGGCGCGGGCGCCAGGAGTCGACACCAATCGGCGCGACAGGGGCTGGGTGAGCTGGTCTTCCACCACCTGCGGCGAGGCGCCCTCCCAGTCGGTCTGCACGATCACCTGGGGGTCGGAAAGATCGGGAATGGCATCGAGGGGGATGGTGCGCAGGGCCCACACCCCTCCCATGACCAGGGCGAAGGTGCACAGAAGCACCAGCGCGCGGTTGCGCGCCGACCACGCAATGACGCCGCCCAGGAAGGACGATTCGTGTCCGGACTCGTTCACTTGGAAACCCCGTGGCCCGCATGGGCACCTGCGGCGTCGGCACCGGCCTGGAACTGGTCGAGCGCCGCCTGGAGGCGGCTCTCCGAGTCCAGCAGGAACTGGGCCGACACCACGACCTCGTCACCGGCCTCCAAGCCTTCCAGCACCAGGGTTTTTCCGTCGGCCGTGGGTCCGGTCCGCACCTGCGCGGGGCGGAACCTGCCACCTCCCAGGTCGAGGAACACGAAGTCGCGGGCTCCCCCGTGCAGCACGGCTCCCTCCGGGACCACGATGCCGATCCGGCCCGGGGGCCGGAAGGTGGCCGAACGCACCTCGCCTTCGCGCAGGGCGAGTCCGCCTTCCGGCCGCAGACGCGCCAGCGCGGTGCGGGTGGAGGCGTCGGCGGTGGGCAGGATCCCCGCGACCACCGCGGTCCCCCCGGCGCCGCCGTCGAAGGTTCCGATGTCCACCTTCGCCCCCGGCTGGGGCTCGAACCCCGAGGGCAGCCGCGCTTCCAGCAGAAGCCCGGCGCCCTCGACCAGCCGGAACAATTCCTGTCCGGCCATCACCGCCTGTCCGTCGGTGGCCCCGCGCGTGCGGATCCAGCCGTCCACGTTCGAAACCAGCGGGAGGATCCGCCGGACCTCGCCCTGGCGCGCGATCTCGTCCAGGGTGGCATCCCCCACCCCCAGCGCCCGCAACCGATCCCGAGCCGCGCTCGCCGCGACGCTGTCTCCCGCGCGCCTGGAGGCCAGCCAATCGCCCTGGGCGGCCACCAGATCGGGAGCGAACCATGTCGCCAGATTCTGCCCCCGGCGCACCCGGTCGCCCGGTCGCAACGGCGCCACCTTCTCGAGATAGCCCATCGCGCGCACCGTCACCGAACGCTCCGCGGCCGGGTCGAGCACCACGCGGGCCTCCACCTTCACCGGGCGGCCCAGCACCCCCGCATCGACCATCTCGCTACGCACCCCGATCTTGCGTACGATGTGGGGATCGACCACGACATCCCCCGCCGCGGCCGAATCCGGCGCCGCGGAAGCGACCAGGGGGACCAGATCCATGCCGCACAGGGGGCACGACCCCGGTTGGTCCTGCACGATCTGCGGGTGCATCGGACAATGCCACGCCTTCCCCGCCTGGGCAGTACCGGCATGATCGTGGTCATCCCCCTTCCCCTCGCGCGAACAGCCGGGAAGCACCAGCAACACCAACGCGATCATCAGCCACGCCCGTTTGCGGATCATTTCACCACCTCCGTTTCCCACACCCGACCCGCCGCCGCCAAGGCACGGGCCCGTTCCAGTTCGTACGTCTCCCGCTGCGCGATCCGCTCCATCGCGGCCATGCCGACCATCTCGTCCATCGCCACCACCATCGAGGTCATTTCCCGTCCCTGCTTCCAGCGCTCCTGCGCGTCGGCCCGCGCTCGCGCCTGCCCCGGGACCACCGCGCTGTCGAGCAGACGCAGGGCCTGCCAGGCGGCACGGGCCCGCGCGCGATGCCCTGCCGTCTCGGCACGGACCATCCTGGACATTCCTTCCAGTCGCGCCTGGTCCACCCGGGCCTTCGAGCGCGCCGCGGCCGCTTCGGCGCGGGCCATCCCCGAAGCCCAGGGCAGAAACGGCATCGTGATTCCCACCATCGCCCCCCATCCCGGCATTCCGTCACCCATGCGCATCGCCATGCCTCCCACCATCAGGTCGGGAAGCAGTGCGGCTTCGGCGGCCTCGGCCATCGCCTGGCCCATGGCGACCTCGGTGCGCATCGACTCCAGGTCGGGACGGCTCGTCGCGACCGAATCCAGCGAGGGGTCGTCGAGCCAGATCGCCCACCGCGCAGGCCCCAGCTCGGGCAGCTCACCGGCACCGGTCCAGGCTTCACGCATGGCCCGCGCCACCTGGAGATCCTGGACCATCTGATCCCGACGGATGCGGGCCTGGGTGCGGCGCGCATCACCAAGCCAGACATCCGAGGCCGTCGCCATGCCGACCCCCAGATTGCGCCGGGTGATTTCCGCCAGGTTCTCGGCCCGCAGGACTTGGGAATCGAGCACCCTCAACATTTCCTGGGCCATCCATTCCATCCACACCGCCTCGCGGACGGCACGGGCCAGGTCGACCATCGCGCCCAGGGAATCGGAGCGGACCATCGCCAGACGGCGCATTTCGACAGTTTCCATCCGCGCCCGTCTGCCCGGCCAAGGAATCCCCTGCTCGAGGGCCAAGGCCAGTTCGCCGTCGGAGCGACCGGAGACCTGGAGGGACGGGGCCATCCAGGCCCGGGTGCCCTCCAGGCGCGCCTGCTGGGCACGCGGACTCCAGCGCACTTCCTCGGCACGCGGATGACGGGTCAGGACTTCCCGAACCAGGGAATCGAGCGCGGGCGAGGTCGCCAAAGCACAGCCCGCGACCAGCGCCACGCTGGACAAAATTCGTTCCGTGAACATGGAGCCGATGCTCCTTCCAAGACACGATGGGAACAGGATCCCGGATGACGGCCTCGTTGTCCGCCTGGAGCACTCCCCTTCGCGAGGGGACGTGGGCGCAAAGGCGGTGGAACGAAGTCACACTCCGGGGGTGGACCGAATCAGCGCAGGAAGGTGAGGCTCAACAGCGAAGGGACTGGTGCAGCACCCAAAGGGGAGGACCGGAAGTTCGCGAGGCGACATGGACACGTGGAAGGAGCGTGTCGGATCGGGGAGATCGGAGCGTTGGCGGCGATCGCAAGAACGCAAGGGGGAAGAGTTGGACGGAATCCGAACGCAGATCGCGCGCGGCGTCTGCGGGCAGGGCCTCCCAGTTCAGTTGGGGGCAATCGCAACCGACATCGAACCAGGGGGCCGAGGACGTGGATGGAGCGGGCAGGTGACCCGTCGGAGCGCAGCAACCAACCTCGGCGGAAGGTTCGGAACGGGCCATCGGGCACTCGTACGCGCTGCCCCAAACCGGCGCCAGAGCCGCAAACCAGGCCAGGAGCATGAATGTCCATGCCCTTGCCCTGCCCGAAGTGGTGCGACGCTTTGCCATATCATGGAACCTACTCGCCAAGCGCTGCGGAAACAAGCACCCCGTTTGGATGTAACGTGCAGGCATCGTGGACCGTCCTTGGTGGTTCGCCTCGATCGAGACGACGGAGCCCACCCCGGCCGCGATCCGCGACAGGAATTGTTACATCCCTGTCACAGAGGCCCCGTCCCCCTTAAGACCCTACACAAGCAATGGAGCCATCCATGAAGCGTTTCTCCCTGACCCTGGCGACCTTCGCCAGCGCCGCATTGGCCGCCCCGGCCACCACCCCCGTCGCTCCAGCGGCCGTGCCCGCCCCTGTGGCGGCCGCCGAACCGGCCTACACCACCGCTGCTGCGACCGCCGTCGCGGCACCGACCAGCGCCTCGACCGCCCCGGTCACCCCGGCCTCCAACACGATGATCCAGAGCAACATCGCTCTGCCGGGCGGCATCAACGCGCTGTCGTACGTGCCCCACCGCTACGCGGGCAAGCAGTTCGCCGTGTTCCAGTGGGCACAGGCGGACGGAACCGAGGCGTGGGCTGCCTTCGACACCTGGGCCACCAACTTCCACCTCAACAACGGTCAAGGCGACCTCGCCGGCTACTGGATGACCCCCGACATGGGTGTTGGTGCGGTCGTCAACTTCCACCGCGCCGGCGAGTGGGTCTACTTCGAAGACGAATTCACCGCCGGAACGAACAAGATCAAGACCACCTACGAGTCCAACTCCGACACCGCCCTGGTGCTCGACGGTCTCGAACTGGTCTACTCGCAGCCCTACGGCGACCTGGGTGTCTACGCCAACGCCCACTTCCGCTCCTGGGGCAAGACCTTCACCGCCGACTCCTCCCTCAAGATCTCCGGCGGCGGCGCCGGCATCGACACCAGCATCTCCGACGAGTGGTCGGGTGTGCAGCGCCGCGGCGGCCTGACCTTGGGTGCCCGCAGCTTCGCCGGAGCCAACGGCAGCGCCTGGCAGGCCCAGCTCACCTGGGACGTGCTCTACACACGCGCCCAGCCTGGCGCTGACGAGGTCTTCACCCACTACGTGCGCCTGTACGGCCGCTGGGGACAGCGTCGCGACGTCGAGAACGGTCTGATCATCGGGTACGGCATCAACCCCGAATTCCTGATGGTCGACGCCGAGGAAAATCCCGACGTCCGTGCCGGGCTGCTGCTGCCTCCCAACCTGGCCCTCGAACTGCCCCTGTTCCAGTACTGGACCCTCAAGGGCGGCGCCACCTTGCCGGTGCGTTTTGTCTACAACGACAGCGAAGTGGGCGACAACGAGAACGTCACCTGGACCCTCACCTCCGAGGCCCCGGTCGGCAACCTCGGCCTTCGCTACGGTCGCGGCCGTTGGGCTGCCGAAGCCGGTGTGACCAACGGCTTTTTGACCAACGGTCCGTACTTCCTGTCGGGCGTCCAAGACGCCGGAACGCTGGTCAACTTCGCTCTGAGCGTCGACCTCAAATAAACAAATCGCCGACCTCTGGCACCTTGGGCCCCGTTCCGATTCCCGGAGCGGGGCCTTTTCCATTCCCCCCACCCAGGGGACCCTGTTGAACAACCTGCAACAGAATCTACCGCGGCTCAGGAAACCATCGAACCCCATGGGTGCGGGACGGTACAATACCGTTGTGAGCGAGATCACCGACACCCTGGATTACCGCGACCTCCTCCAGGAGGCCTACGAGCAGCGCAAGGCGGACAATCCGCTGTACTCCTATCGCCTCATGGCCGGAAAGCTGGGTCTGAACGTCAGCCACCTCTACCGGATCCTGCGCAAGGACCTCCACCTGAGCCTGGACAAGGTGCCCTCGGTCTGCGACCTTCTGCGCCTGGGGGGCCGGGAGGCCGAGCACTTCGAGCTCCTGGTGCAGTACGGAAGAGCGCGGTCGGAGCGCACCCGAACCAGCCTGATGGAGCGGATCCTCGATCTGCGCGAACCCCACCGGCGCGCCGTCGCCCATGCCCAATTCAAGGCCCTCTCCCGCTGGCAAGCGCCGGTTGTGCGCGCCCTGGCCCTGGCGGGGGAATCGGATGCGGGCCGGATCGGCCGTCGGATCCGCCCCCCCCAGAAACCCGAGGTGGTACGCCAGATCCTGGATGACCTCGAAGGGGCGGGCTTGTTGAAGGCCGAGGGCCAAGGACGCTGGAGTTCCGCCGACCTGCATCTGACCACCGGCACGGCCTTCCGCTCCGAGGCCGTGCGCCACTACCAGCGCGAAGTCCTCGACATGGCCTCCGCGGCCATCCGCGACATCCCGCGAGCGGAGCGGGACATCACGTCGCTGGTCGTCGAGGTCGACGAAGAGGCCCGCCAGGAGATCGTCGAGATGGTGCGGGAATGCCGGCGCCAGATCGTGCGGCGCATCGAGCGCTGCGTCCGTCCGGACCAGGTGCTGCAATTGGCCTTCGCGGCGTTTCCCGTGGCCTCGACCGCCGAGGGCAAACCGTGAGGGACACGAATCGCCCCATGCGTTTCGTCACGGCCCTGGCGGGGTGCGCGGCCCTGATCGGATGGGCAAGCCTGGTCGGGTGCGCCGATGCGGACCGCTCGGCGGGTGGCTCCAGCTACGAGACCGAAAACGCCCTGACGGCACGGATCATCGACGCCGACGGCATGCCGGCGTCGGGGGTGCGGGTGCGGGTGCGCCCTCTGGCATGGATCGCCGGTGAACCTGTGGACTCCTCGTTGGACGTGCGGTCGGATGCCACAGGCCGCATTTCCCTCGAGCTGCCGGTGGGAGCCTGGCGACTGGAAGCCCGATCACCGGGCGTGGCGGCGCTGTTGGACGTGCCTGACGGCAAACGACCGACCGACATGGGCGTGGTGCGCCTGTCCCGTCCCGCCTCGATCACCGGGCGGACCACGCCGGGAGCCCGCGTCGGCGCCAGCGGCCTGGAGCACTCGGCGGTCGCCGACGCGGGTGGCGTGTTCCATCTGGACTCGTTGCCCGCCGGGGTGCACGTGTTGCGCCAAGTGGGCTCGGCGGCCCGTGCGTTCGTGCAGGCCGAGGCAGGCCAATCGCGAGATGCGGGGTTCCTGCGCGTCGATTCCGTCGGTCAGATCTACCTGGACGACTTCGAGGACGGCGACACCCGACTGCTCCACGGCGCCTGGACCGGAGGCGGCTGGTGGTGGGTCAACGCCGATTCCGGAGTGAACCTCGCTCCGGACAGCGTGAGTCGTCTCCCCGGGCGCGCCGTCTTCGCCGACGGTGGTGGTGGCAAGGTGTTCCATTTCTCGGCGGCGTTCCCCGCCGGCGCCAGCTCCACGTCCTGGGCCCAGTGCGGCCTCGATTTCGGCCCCCGTCCCCTCGATCTTTCCGGGCTCGTCTCCATCCGCTTCCGGGCACGCGGCATCGGAGTTGCGGCAATCCTTGTCAACATCGACGGCGCCACACCCGCGCAGATTCCTCAAACCTCGGTGGTGCTCGATTCCGTCTGGACGGACTTCGAGGTTCCCGTCTCCGCGTTGCAACTTCCCTCGTGGTCGGGGGTAATTCTCGATTCCGCCTCGCGTGCCCAAAGACTGCGTCAAGCGGTGGGCCTGACCTGGTCGCTTTCGGCTTCGGGAGACCTCTGGCTGGACGACATCCGCTTGGTGGGTCCTTCGCCGGCCCTGCTCTGGGGCGCGACTCCCCCCCCCTGATCGCCTCGACCCATCCCTCCAATCGCCACACCCACTCGGAAAGAAGGCATCCCATGCGCAGATCCCTGACCTGGAGCCTCGCGGCTCTGGTGTCCTCGGTCGCGGTCCTGCAGGCCGCACCGTCCTACACCTGGAAGAACGTCGTCATCGGCGGCGGCGGCTTCGTCGACGGCATCGTGTTCCACCCGAACATCCGCGGACTGATGTACGCGCGCACCGACATGGGCGGCGCCTACCGCTGGCATGCGCCCAGCAACTCGTGGAACCCGATCACCGACCACATCGGTTCCGTCTCCGACGACATGGGCATTCTCTCCATCGCCCTCGATCCGCAGGACGGATCGAAGGTGTACCTGCTGACCGGCAAGTACTCCAACGCCTGGAGCGGCGAATACGGCAAGGTCATGGTCTCCTCCGACACGGGAAACACCTTCCGCGCCACCACGCTGCACCTGAAGAACGGCGGCAACCTCGACGGACGTGGCTGCGGTGAGAGACTCGCGGTGGACCCCAACAAGTCGGGACTTCTGTTCCTGGCCGGATCGGCCTGGGACAGCTCGGTGGATGGCGTGGCGCAGGGCACCTTCTCCGGAGCGCTGTGGAAGAGCGTGGACGGCGGCGCGACCTTCGATTCGGTGAAAACCGGCCCGGTCGGCAACGGCACCTTCGTGTTGTTCGATCCCGCTTCGGGCACCAAGGGCACCCCCTCCACCACGATCTACGTCGGGATGGACAAGTCCGACAACGGTGCGGCGGCCCTGTGGCGCAGCAAGGACGGCGGAGCCACGTGGACGAAGGTTCCGGGCGCTCCGGCGGCACTGATCCCCTCCAGTGGCACGTTCGACGGCGACATCGCCTACTTCAGCTTCAACGACGGTCTGGGCCCCAACGGCATCACCGCGGGCAAGCTCATGCGACTGGACACCCGCACCGACGTCTGGGCCGATGTGTCCCCGGTGCCCGACGCCGCGTTCGGATACGGCACCCCTTCCGTGGACCGCCAGAATCCCGGACACCTGGTGGTGAGTTCCGTCGACAAGTGGGCCGGCGGCGACGACGTCTGGCTCAGCCGGGATGGCGGCAAGACCTGGAGCAGCCGCCTGCTGGCCGGCACGCTCGACCTCTCCTTCGCTCCCTGGAAGAGCGTGCGCACCCCGCACTGGCTGGCCAGCGTCCAGATCGATCCGTTCGATTCCACCGTGGCCCTGTTCGGCACCGGATACGGCGTGTTCCGCACCACCAGCCTGCGCGCGCCCAAACCCGTCTGGGCGGCGGCTGATTCCAACCTCGAGGAGATCGTCTCCAAGCAGCTCGTGGTGCCGCCGGTCGGCGTCCCGCTGGTCACCTCGATGGGCGACCAGGGCGGATTCCGTCACGTCTCCCTGACGAAGGCCCCCACCGCGGCCCATCTTCCCGATGTCGGCACCACGTTGTCGATCGACGTGGCCTGGGGAAATCCGGCCGTGTTCGTGCGGGCCCACAACGCCAAGAACGCGGCAGGCACCGTCGGCGGATTCTCGCTGGACAGCGCCAAGACCTGGACCAACTTCGCCAAGCAGCCCGCGGGCATCACGGTTCCCACCGAAGCCAACGGTTGGGCCGGTAAAGGCGGCGGCACGCGTTCGATCGGACTGAATGCCTCGGGGTCGTCCATCGTGTGGACCGCTCCGGGAACCGCCGGAGCGTACGTCTCGCGCGACCGCGGCACCACCTGGACGCTTTCGGGCGGCATCAAGCCCGGAGCCTTCGGCGTCACGCCGATCGGCGACAAGGTCAACCCCGCCAAGGTGTATCTGCTCGACCTTCCCAACGGACGGATTCTGACCAGCATCGACAGCGGCACCACCTTCGCCACCGGCGCCACCGTCCTGAAGCTGGACGACTGGGAATCCGAGAACGCCCAGATCGCCACCGTGCAGGGCTACGAGGGTCACGTGATGGTGGCCGCCGACCACGCCTGGGGCGGCGGCGGACTGTATGTCTCGACCAACGGTGGCACCACGGTGCGCAAGGCGACCGGCGTCTCGAGCGCGACGCGCGTGACCACCGGGCGCCCGCCCGAAGGACGCACCTACCCCTCGGTGTACATCGTGGGCAAGGTGGGAGGCGTCTACGGCATCTACCGCTCCGACGACTCGCTGAAGACCTGGACCCGTATCAACGATGACGAACACCAGTTCGGCACCATCCACCAGATCGTCGGGGATCCCCGCGTGTTCGGACGCGTCTTCCTCGGCACCGAAGGCCGCGGCGTGATCTACGGCGAAGACCTCTCCGCGGCGGTGGGTGTGTCCCGTGGCGACCTGCGTCGCGCCGGCAAGTCGCTGTCGCGCTCGGGCTCGTTGCTGGTCTCCGGAAACGCGGCGATCGACCTCCTCGATCCTTCCGGACGGGTGGTGCGCCGCAGCGCCACGGGTGAGCTGTCCCTGACCGGTCTGCCCCGCGGCCTCTACCTGGCCCGCAGCGCGGGAACCACCCTCCGAGTCGGCTTGGCCGACTGACCGCCGGTCCCGACAGACCTATGGATTTCAGGGACGCTCCTTTGTCGGGGCGTCCCTTTTCTTTTGCTTCGGTTCCAGCACCACCACCCTGGTGATGCTCGGTGGTGCTCGGTGGTCGAGCTTGTCGAGACCAGCCGGGTGGGTCTCGACAGGCTCGACCACCGAACAACAGGCTCGACCACCGAACAACAGGCTCGACCACCGAACAACAGGCTCGCCCACCGGATGACCGGCTCGACCACCGGACTGCGGGCTCGACCCAAGAACGACCAGGTCCATCCCGGAGCCCACGGGATGAGCGATCCGGTCGCGATTGCCGTCAGGGAAGGATCCGCAGCGTCCCGATCACCGACAGGTGAGCCCACTGGAGCATGATCGCGTCGTAGGCGCCGACGAAGATTCCGACCGTCAGGAACATGGCCCCGAACCAGACCAGCGGCCACTGCTCCGGCAGGACCCGCACGTTCAACCACGCCACAGCGGGACGCTGCGGATTCCAGCGCACCTGCAGCCGGGTACCGACCGGGATGAGATCGGCGAGAGCCTGCAGTTCGTCCCGGCGGCCCGCGCCGTGAAAGCGCGGATGGATGCCGTATCCGGTGCGCATCTCGCCGTCGGCCTCGTAGGTGTAGCTGGCCTCCAGGCGTCCCCATCGGGAGGATCCGGACCCCAGCGCCACCACGCGCGACGAGACGATCACGGCCTCGGCTTCGGGCCAGGAGCGCAGGCGCAACGACCGCACGATGCCGCTCCAGGCGATGCACGAGACGATCAAGCCGATGGTGCCGAAGAACAATGCCAGAACGATCATGCCGCACCTCCGAACGTGCGCCGCTGCGACGCCAGGGCGTCGCCGATGGACAGGACCCGTCCACGGCGCAGGTTGCCGTACAGTCCGAATCCGAAGATGGCGACGAACCCGAATCCGAGCCATCCGGCCAGCACGCCTTCGAGCTCGTCGGCACCCGATCCGACCGTCAAGGCGGACTTCGACGGATCGGAGGGATCGTACCGGACCGCCACCTTCGCGCCCACGACCAGCCGCTGTTCCAGCCAGGTCGCCTCGGAGGCCCGCAGATCGTGGTCGACCGCGTGGAGTTGGGTGCCTTGGTAGGCGGTTCCATCGACCTCGTAGCGGTACAACAGCGTGGGCTGGGATTTGCCCATGTCGTCAAGCAGCAGCGAAAAGGAATCGACCAGACCAGGCACTTCCGGCCAGCGTTCGCTCGCACGCCCCTGCTCGTAGGCGCGCTGGTTCGAACGGGCGAAGAGGAACAGGCCCGCGACGAACAATCCCCACAGGATCATGGGAAGCCGGCTCGCCTTGCGCCATGGGGCGGCCTTCACGGTCTTGGGTGATTCCTGGTCCCAGCTAGACATGCGTTCCCTCACCAGATGGCGGGCTGGAGGTTCCAGCCCGATTCGAGACAGCATTGCACCAAGGCCTGCAGGAACTCGGAATCGTCCGTCAGCGTGCGTCCCTTGGCCGCGTGGAACATCCCGTCCTGCCACCACACCGCCGGGTGAGGCTCGGAATACACGGGCAGGTAGCTCGCACCCCGCCCCCAGGTCCACTGGGCACCGAATCCCGTCGCCGACGACGAGACGGACCGCGATGTCGCGCCGAAGATCACCCGTACATCACCCGCCGAGGGAACCAGCCGAAGCCGGAGGAATTGTTCGGACACCGTGTCGCCATGACGGCCCCGGGCGGCCCATTCGCCTCCCTTGGCAGGCAACTGGCATTCCAACACCCCGGGGGCCACCGATTCCAGGCGGAAGCGCTCGGTGAGGGCATTGATGCCCAACAGACGGGCCTCGAGCGACTCGGGTGCGACAGGCTGCGTATCCGCGGGCCGTGCGACGCGGAACATGCGCAAGCCAAACCAGTACACGATCCACATCCAGAAGGTCACCATCGCCATCAGGCCACCCACCTCGAACCACCGGCGCAGCGGGTAGCCCAGCGCCCCCTGGACCAGCCATCCCCGAGCCTGGAATTCTTCGAGCGCGTCGAATTCCGAGCTGCGCCGGAATTCCTGCCACAGGATTTCGCGACCGGGCAGGAACCCGGAACCCGTGCGCAGGATCCGACCATCGGGAAGCGGCGAATCCCACGCGCGGAACGGTCCCGAAAGCCCCGTGTGGGAGACCCGCAGCGCGGCGGGGTGTCCCAGCGTGCCCATGCGCGCTTCGTGGATGGTCTCGGCGATGCCGTTGATGTCTTCGGATGTGTCCGTCTCCAACAGCAGGAAGTCGCCGGAATCGGTCTCCCAGGTCCAGGCTTCGCGGGCGAAGGTGGCGAACTCGGGCAACAGGGATCGGGCCCCGGAAGTTCGCACCTTCCACTCGGCCCGGTACGGAAGCCCATCGGCGAACGCCTTCACACCAAGGCCCAGAAGAGGCATGGACCCGATCATCACGACCCACCCCAGGATGGTCGACAGGATCGCGGTCTTGCGCAGCCCCTTGCGGTAGGGCTCCTGGTAGAGGGGGGATGTCGGGTTTTCGCCCCAGGCGGGGACGCTGTCGGCCACGGGAGTCTCCGGATGGGTGGTTGTCAGTTTCCGTCAGCGACTTCGCCCAGCAGGGGCGGAACGATCCAGGCCCCTTTGGCGGAATCGAAGGCGAGCCGGAGGCGACGGGTCTCGGCCACACCACCCGAGAGAAGGGTGTCGAGCAGATCCACGGGATACCGGTCGAGAGTGGAATCGGAGGCATCGATCGAGACACGGGTCGTGTGCGAAGCGCAAAGCAGGGAGTCCTCGGCACATTCGATGGTGCCTTCGTTCGAGCTCAAGGTGGACAGGTACAGGATGGTCCGAGCCGTATCGCCCGAGAACACACGCCATTCCAGCGCCTCTTCGTAATTGCCCTGGCCGAGGAAACCGGAGACGGTCTGCACACCCCACTCCTGGCGCCCCAAGCGCGCGAAGGCGATTTCCCCCGGGGTCCCGTTGTTCCCCGATTCGCGCGCGGTGTCCTGCGCCACGGGGATCAGGCGGCTTCCGGCGATGCGGAACAGGTAGGCATCGGTCAAGCCTCCCTCGGCATGCGATCCCGCCGCGTTGATCCGACAGATCGCCACCAGCCGATGCGGCGCTCCATCGATGCCCACCGTGGAGTCGGCGCAGATCCGCAGCGCCCAACCTTCCGAGCTCGGTACTCCCACTCGGTCGGGAACCAGGCCGTAGCGCTGCACCAGAAACGAGTCCAGGCTGGCGTGGCCCACGAGGGAATCGGATTCCGGCGAGGCAGACGCATCCTTCTTGCCGGAGGGTTCGCAACCGACAAGGGCGATCAGGACGAGGGAGGGGGCGAGCAGGGACGCGAAGGAACGCATGGGGCGAAGATAGCCCGGACAACCGTTCCGGTCAGCGCTTGGCGCGGGACTTTCCGCGTGGCGTGACACGGATCACGCCTCCGCGCTGGATCCGGATCTTGTCGCCTTGCCGGGTTTTGACCGAATCTCCCCCGCGTACAACCACCTGGACGGGCGCCACGCACAGACAGCAGACTTCCTTGCCCGGATCGATCCGGGCGTGCAGCGGCGCGGGGATGTACTCCCATGGGGAGGGCGCAAGCGGGGGCAGGAAGGTGAATCCGGGGCCACCGCTGTCGGACCGCCCCGACACCCGCACGATGCCGCGTTTGACTCCCGGAAGGGGGCGCTCGGCCTCGCAGACCCGGGTGGAGGGAAACGAACAGTGCCAGAGAACCTCGTGGGCGACGGAGTCGCGGTTTTCGAGGTGGATGCCGGTGCTGTAGGGGCATTCCGCCCGGGCACCGAGCGCGAGGGCGGCGACCAGGATCCGAAGTTTCATTTGCGTACCAGCGTTTCCCAGGCGGCGCCCGCCAGCACCAGCAGACTGACCAGACCGTTGAGCCGGAAGAAGGAGCTCTGCAGATCGAGATCGCGCGAGCCGCGTTGCATGTGGGTTCGCAGCAGAAGTGCGGAGACCACCACCACCACCAGATGCCAGGGCAGTCCCCAGCCGGCGGTGCGTCCGGCCCAGAACAGTGCCACAGGGACCACCAGGTGAAGCCCCGAAGCTACCAGAAGAGCCCCGTTTTCGCCCAAGGCGGCAGGGATGGAGTGGAGGCCGCGCGCGCGATCGAATCCGGCATCCTGGGTGGAGTACACGACATCGAAGCCGGCGATCCAGGCCCAGAGAGCGGCCGAAAGCCACAGGCAAGCCGTCAGGAATTGTCCCGATGCCGCGATGCCGGCCGCCGTGGGAGAGATGCCGATGGCAAGCCCGAGCACCACGTGGCACAGCGCGGAGAAGCGCTTGACGTGCGAATACCCCAGCACCAGGAGCAAAGCGACCGGAGACAGCCAAAGGCACAGGGGATTCAGAAGCCACGCGCCCAGCACGAACAGGGCCGCGTTGGCCGCCGTGAACACGACCACGGCCCCCGGCGAGACCAGCCCGGCCGGAAGGTGCCGCTTGGCGGTGCGCGGATTGGCGGCGTCGATGTCGCGATCGACCAGGCGGTTGTAGGCCATGGCGGCGTTGCGGGCCGTGGCCATGCACAGCAGCACCAACCCCAGCACCTGCCAGGAAGGCCAGCCCCCCGAGCCCACCAGCAGTCCCGCCAGCGCGAAGGGGAGGGCGAAGACCGTGTGCGAGAAACGCACCAGATCCAGCCAGAGTCGGACCTTGGACAACAGGCTCATGCGTCCCTCCAACGCGGCGTCACGTCCATCTCGATGTCGAGGTGGTCGAGCACCCGTCCGAGCACGGTGTCGATCACCTCCTCGATGGTGGCGGGCCGCGTGTAGAACGAGGGCGAGGCGGGCAGGATGAGGGCTCCGGCCTCTTCGAGGGTCAGCAGGTTGCGCAGGTGGATGCGGTTCAACGGAGCCTCGCGCAGGACCACGATCAACGGGCGGCGCTCCTTCAGGCAGACATCCGCCGATCGGGTGAGCAACGTGTCGCATGTGCCGGCGGCCACGCGCCCCACGGTTCCCGCCGAACAGGGGATGATCACCATGCCCCGATGGCGGAACGACCCGCTCGAGGGAGGCGCGAACAAGTCTTCCGGCGCGTGGCGCACCACAGCTCCGGGCAGGCCGTCGGATCCGGCGGGAAGCGATTTGGGAAACTCGCAATCCTCGTGGGCGGCCACCAGGACGGCGGTCCGGGACAGCACCAGGTGGACTTCGGTGCCGGCCGTTCGCAGGTGGTGCAGCAGACGCGTGGCGTACAGGGTTCCCGAGGCTCCGGTGACACCCAGCACGACGCGCCGGGGGGCGGGGATCACGCCACGGCCTCAGCGACCACGAGGTGGCACAGCCCGAAGTCCAACGCGCGGATCTCGCGCACGCGGTACCCGCTTTCCGACAGTATTTGTCCGTACTCCCCCACCCGGGCGAAGCGGCGGATGGAGGTGACCAGGTACTCGTAGGCCTCGCGGCGGCTTCCGAGCAGTCCGCCGACCAGCGGGATCATCAACGGGGCGATCCCGGTGTAGAAGGCGCGCGACACGATGGTCTCGGGACGGAAGAACTCGAGGGTGATGAACACGCCGCCCGGCTGCAGCACGCGGCGGATCTCCACGGCACCGGCGCGCAGGTCGTCCAGGTTGCGCATCCCGAACCCGCAGGTCACGGCCTCGAAGGCCTGGTCCCGGAAGGGCAGGCGCAGGGCATCGGCCTGGATGCCCGCGGGCAGCCCCTTGGAAGGCAGTGGCTGCATCATGCCGAAGGCGAAGTCCGCCACGCGGCTTCCCGGCGCGGCGCGGCCGGCGCGCTGGGCGGTGAGCAGGAAATCGCCGGTACCGCCGCACAGATCGAGAATGCGCGAGGGGCGCTCGGGCAGGCGACGGACCGCGTCGCGGCGCCAGGCGACGTCGCGACGCCCCGACAACACGCGATTGAGCAAGTCGTACCGCGGCGAGATGCGGTCGAACATGGTGCGGACGGCTTCGCTCATGAGCGGGACTCCACGACGGATTCGAAGGTCCGATCGGTCATCCGATCCCCCAGGTGTCGACACGCGCCACCACGGCCGGGTCCTGGAGGGCCAGTTTGGGCCACTGCCCGCGGGGGTAGCCCTCTTCGGCGGTCTTGCGCGTGGCATCCAGCCCCAGGGCGAGCCCCGGGCGCGGCGATTGGAGCACCACGCAGTCGCGGGCGGGATCGAGGTTGTTGCCCGCCACGGTGACGGCCAGCGAGAGCGAGCGTGGAGGACCGTCCTCGTCGAAGACCAGGACGAACAGGATGCGCGGCGAAAGATCCGAAGGCCGAAGGGCCTCCAGGAACCGCCGCCCGGCGAACGCGGAATTCTTGGCCAGTTCCACCAGCAGCACCCGGCCTTCGGCTTCGGGAGGAAGCTCCACCTGGAGCACGTCGGGGAATCGCTCACGCGGGAAGGTCCAGCCCGAGGCCCCGAAATCGCCGGAAAGCGCCGATTGGCCTCCGTCGTCCTCAATGGACTTGGCCGTGGCGTCCAGGCCGATCTTGCCCGAGATGTCCTGCACCGCGGCGGCGTGGTCGAGGGTATCGGCAGGACCGGAAGAGAGCACGGTGTCGCGGCGAGCGTGCCAATTCTTGTCCAGCGCGGCCAGCACGGCGCGGGGGTTGTGGGGATCGACCGATTCGTCGACGACCACCGCCACCTTGGTGAACATCATCTGCCCGGTGCCCCACACCGCGTGGAAGGTCTTGTGGGCGTGGGCGGGGAAGCGTTTGCGGATGGACACCACCGCCAGGTTGTGGAACACACCCTCCAAGGGAAGGTGCATGTCGCGGATCTCGCCGTGCACGCGCTTGAGCAACGGCAGGAACAGGCGCTCCGTGGCCAGGCCCATGTAGGCGTCTTCCTTGGGCGGAAGCCCCACCACCGTGGCCGGGAAGATGGCATCGCGGCGGTGTGTGACCCGTTCCACGTGGAAAGCCGGGTAACGCCCCTCCTGCGAGTAGAATCCGGTGTGGTCGCCGAAGGGCCCTTCGCGGCGGAGATCGTCGGGATCCACCCACCCCTCGAGGATGAAATCGGCTTCGGCGGGAACGGGAATCCCCGCGGCCGTGCGCAACATGGGCACGCGACGGCGCTGGATGTAGCCCGCCAGGAGCATCTCGAAGATCTCCGGAGGCAGGGGTGCGGTGGCCGCCCAGGTGAGCACCGGAGGCCCGCCCAACGCGACGGCGACCGGAATCCGTCGCCCAGCCTCGTCCAGGTGGCGTCGGCCGTCTTTCTGGCGCTGCCAGTGCATGCCCGTCGTCGTGCGGTCGAAGACCTGCATGCGGTACATGCCGCAATTGGGCACGCCGTTGGCCCCGCGGGTGAAGACCATCGGCCAGGTGAGGAACGGACCGGCGTCGTCGGGCCAGGTGGTGAGCACGGGCAAGGCGCCGAGATCCACCTGCGGCTGCTCCACTTCGCGCGCCGGCCCCGTGCGCACGGTGCGGGGCGGCATGTGGCGGGCTTCGGACAGTCGCTTCAGCAGGTCCCACCCTTCCGCGAAACCTTTGGGCGGTTTGGCCATCACCAAGGCTTCGATGCGGTCTTCGACGGCCTTGAGCGTCTGTTCGCCCAAGGCCCAGGCCATGCGGTTTTCCGAACCCAGGATGTTGACCGCCACCGGGAAACGCGATCCCTTGACGTTGCGGAACAGCAGGGCCTTGCCCCCCCCGGGAGATCGCATCTGGCGGTCGGCGACCTCGCAGATCTCGAGGAAGGGATCGACTTCGCGATCGACGACGAGGAGTTCCCCGCGCTGATCGCAATGTTGCAGGAACTCGCGAAGCGAGCGGAAGTACGGAATCACGGGGAGGAAGATACAAGTCGGCGGGGATTCTGGGCGTCGAGGATTGGGCACCCTCGCCCCGCCGGCTCAGAAACGGGTGTGCAGCGCCAGTCCGGTGCGTTGCGGCGCCAGGAGGGGGACGATGGCGGTGGTGGGACGCGCTTCACCGGGACCGTCACCATCGAACAGCAGAGCGCCCAGGGAAGATGCCGAAGCCATGATCAGGAATCCAATCGGGAATGAGCTTGCCTTGAATCCCAGGATCACCCCTAGAGAGGATCCAACGACTCCCCCCAGCAAGGGAACCAGAACCGACTTGCCGGATTTCTCCGGCGCTCGTTCGTGCACCACTCCCCAGGTCGCGCCAATCGCGGAACCGATCCAGGTCCCGTAGATGGCGCCGATCAGCTCTGACTCTATGATCTCTTCCTCGTTGTTGTTCAACAGGGAAGACCCCAGCACCCCTCCGACGAATCCTCCTCCCACCGCGCCTGCGGCCCCCAACACGAACGGATGGCGCGTGTTCACCCCGGATCCCGGCTTGTGCGGGTCGCTTGGCGAGAGAGTCTGCCCACCATTCGAATCGAGCTCCGCCGCCGTGACGGGCGCGAGCACCACCGGAGCCATCGGCGAGAGTCTCGCCAAGCCCCCGGAATCGGAGCCCGACGCCACCCTGGGCGTCTGCGGGGAAACCGCGAACGGCGCCACGGCGGTGGGGGCGGGCACGAAGGGGGGCGCCGCATCGACGGAATCCGGCAGGGCGCCGCACAGCGCCAGGAGCAGGGCGATCATCGCAGCCCCACGCGCAGGACTTCTTCGAGGGTGGTCTGGCCTTCGGCGGCCTTGGCGATGCCGTCGTGCACCAGCGGTCGCAACGAGGCGAGGGAGCGGATCTCGCCGTCGGAGGCGCCCCGCACGATGGCCTCGCGGAGGGTGTCGTCCATGGTCAAAAGTTCGAAGATGCCCACCCGTCCGCGATACCCGGTGCCGTCGCAGGCGGGGCAGCCGCGGGCGATGGCGACGGATTCCGGCAACGGACCGTAACCTGCCAGCAATTCCCTTTCCTGGGCCGAGGGGGCGCCGCGTTCGGCGCAGGAGGGACAGACCCGACGCACCAGACGTTGGGCCAAAATGCCCAGGACCGCCGATCCGACCAGGAATCGCGGGACCCCCAGGTCGGCCAGGCGGGTGACGGCGCCCGCCGAATCGTTGGTGTGCAGCGTGCTGAACACAAGGTGGCCCGTCTGCGCGGCCTGCACGGCGATCCCGGCGGTCTCGGCGTCGCGGATTTCGCCCACCAGAATCACGTCGGGGTCCTGGCGCAGGATGGACCGCAGGGCCTCGGCGAACCCCAGGCCGGCCTTCTCGAGGATCTGGACCTGGTTGGCGCCCTTGAGGCGGTATTCGATGGGGTCTTCGATGGTCGTGATGTTGATCGCCCGCGGCAGCAGGCGTTGGAGGGCCGCGTACAGGGTGGAGCTCTTGCCCGAGCCCGTGGGACCGGTGACGAAGACCATGCCCTGGGGGCGGTCGCAGAGATGCTCGAACGCGGTGCGGACGGAATCGGGCATTCCCACCGAGCGCAGGTCCAGGACACTGGCCGTCTGGCGCAGCAGGCGCAACACGACCTTCTCTCCCATGCGCGTGGGCAGGGTCGAGACGCGGATGTCGAGGGTCTCCCCCTTCCATTGGCGCTGGATGCGTCCGTCCTGGGGCAGGCGCTTCTCGGCGATGTCCAGCTCCGCCAGGATCTTCAGGCGCGAGGTGAGGCTGGCCTGCACCCACGAAGGAAGCACAAGGAACTCGCGCAGCATGCCGTCGCGCCGGAAACGGACCGCCACCCCTTCGTCGTCGGGCTCCACGTGGATGTCGGTGGCGCCGTCGCGCAGGGCTTCGTCGATCACGTGGTCGACCAGCTTGACCACCGGCTCGGACTGCGACTTGCGACGGATTTCGTCCACCGTGGATCCTTCGGAGACCGCGAGTTCCTCCTCGGCGAGCTTGCCGAGCAGTCCTCCCCTGTGGTCGGAGGCCTCCTGCCCGCGCAGCACGGCCAGCGGGTGCGCGAGGTCCTCGTCGCAGCCCTCCAGGACGGGGATCTCGGGCACGGGAAGATCCAGGCGCCAGGCGGCCCACGCCGCGGCACGATCGTCGCGCGCTCCGGCGAAGGCCAGATGGAGGCGGCCCTCGTGGACCACGGGGAGCACGGCGTTGGTGATCCACCACGAGGTGGCCATCTTCGCGAGACTGTCCTGATCGATCGCAAGCACCATGTTCGATTCTCCCCCATGCCGGAGTTTGCCCCCCCCGGTCGCGATGAACAAGCCTACAATCCCGCCGCGGGCACGCGCACCGTCAGGGATTCCGGCTCCTGGGGCATGCCCGGGATGGTCCGGTAGACCCCGTCGATCCGCACCGCGATCGAGAGCAATCCGTCGAGTTCGTACCCGTCGATGCTGCCGTTCTGGCTCGAGTCCATCTCCCACCACAGGTTCCCGCGGCCGGGACGGTCCGGCAGGGGGACGGGCTCCCAGTCCACCCGCAGGTTTTCCAGCCGTCCCAGGCGCACGGCCTCGGTGCCGTCGCGGCCGCGCAGCAGGGCGCCGTCCCTCAGGGTCCAGACGACGGTGTCCGAGATCCCCCAGCGGCTGCGGAGCACCAGCAGGCGCTCGCGCGAGAACGACAGGATCCGTCCGTGGTGGATGTCCTGGAAAAGCTCCTCGCGCAGCATGGAAAGCTCCTCGGCCACATCGATCCGACGGTCCGAAAGGAAACGCGACTTGGTCTGGTGCACGATCCACCGGCCTCCCATGACCACCACCAATCCGGTGACGACCATGGCGACCAGGAGCTCGACGAGCGTGTATCCGGCCCGCCGACTCAACGCTGGATCTCCGTCAACGGCACGCGCCAGCCGAAACAGCGCACCGAATCGTCCGGGTCGTCGGCCGGATCGAGCACGCACGCGCGCACCGACGGCCCCACCGTGGGGGCGGCGACGGTGCCCACCTGGCCGATCACCGCGGTGGCCGTGGCCGGATCGGGGACGGTGTCGAAGACCCTCCTCACCAGGAGGTATTCGTGGTCGCCGATCTTGCGCGGGTATACGGTGTCGCGCAGCAGCTTCGGTGCGGTCAGGCGCACCAGCCCCCAGTCCTCGCGCACCAGGCAGGTGGCGTCGTCGATGCGCCGGGCACGCGCCTTGCCGTTGGCCGTCTGGATGGTCATCCACGCCAGCGGGGTGGTCAGGATCATGAGCAGCCCCATGGCCATCATCACTTCCACGAGCGTGTATCCGCGCCTCATCGCACCTCCCACGCCGCCACCCGCAGACCCTTCGACCCGGGCAATCCCAGGGGGATGGCGAAATCCGGAGGCAGTTTGGAACGGTCGTATTCACCCCAGCCGGTGCAACTGGTGGCACCGCGTCCGCAGTCGAAACGCCCCGCCACCGCCGCGCCGTGGATGCGCCCGGAATTCTTGAGGGTGCCCCCCGAGACCAGGACACCTTCGACCAAGGCGCCGCGCGCGACCTCGACGGTGGAGCCTCCGCCGAGCGCCACCAGGTAGACCTTCGATCGCGAATCCCCCTCGAACAGCACGCGAGCGCTGGAGTCCGAGCCCCAGCACAGGGCCACGGAAGGCCCCAGGATGCGCGACTTGTCGAGGACGGAGAAAGCCCCGAACGACAGAATTTGGCCTTGGAACTCGGCGTCGTCCATCAGCACCACCCCGCGTTCGGCGTACACCAGGCCGTTGCGCAGGCGCGCTCCGCGCTCCAGGCTGACCTGGCCGCGCGCGAGGATGGTCCATCCCTCCAGGAGCACGTCCCCGCGGACGGTCACATCGCCTTCCACCAACAGGGTTCGCGCCGGGGGACTCCAGACGGCGCCACCGCGGGACGCTTCCAGGACCACGATCGACGCGCCTTTCCCGAAGCTGGTGTGCACCACTTCGTGGCCCCGGGGAAGCGCCCGGGACGGACCGTACCAGGCCGATCCGAGCAACGCGTCGGGACGGCGGAAGGCCTCTTTCAGTCGGGACTGCAGGACCGTGGTGTCGAGGGCCTTCGATTCGGGCACGTAGGCCGTGATGCCCAGCCGGGCGCGGGGCTGGGCGAACATGCCCGACGGAGGCGACCCGGCGTCCACCCGCACGCGGATGTTGCCCACGATGTACGAACTGGAGATGTCCAGGGGTGGCGTGGTGGTGGTCCACTGGCTGACCGCCACGTCGAAGAGTTCGCGATCGATCGATCCACCCAGCACCGCCCGGATGGACCGGACCTCGTCGCGGCGCCCGAAACGCACCGTGCCCACGGCGGATACCGGGGCGAGCAGGGCCCCTTCCCCGATCTCGGCGCTCATGGTCCCGTGCACGCCCGGAGGGACCGGACAGGAATCGACAACGCCCGCGCCCCCATCGGGAACGGAATCCGCCGCATCGCGTCCGAGCTCGCGCACCTTTCCGGAATCCCGCCCCGTGTCGGGACGGACCACCGCCGAGCGCCGTGCCCAGAGTTCGTCTTCCGCGCAGGCCAGCGCCGACTCCGCCAGAAGCTGGGCCTGCCAGCGGGCGGAAAGGATCGCGGCCCGCTCGCGATGGGTCCAGGCGCGGTTCCAGGCCAGCGTGGCGACCAGCATCGAGAGACCCATGCCCGTCAGGACCCAGGGCATGGCCGCCCCGCGACGTGGCCCGGGGTGGCTCACGGAACCTTCAGGAGGAAGCGCCCCGAACGATCCTCGAGCTCGACCCCTTCCTGCGAGATGCCCACCACCGTGGCGCTGTCCAGACGCTCCCCGAGCTTCACGACCATGCTGCGCCCATCGGCGCGGACCAGGACCGCGGCGCGCCGCCCCACCAGGCCTGTCACCTTCCAGGGGCGGAGGGGAGCGGGCCCGGAAGGCGTGCCGCCGCCGGCGGACCGTACCCGCGGGTTGACCACCGCGAGTGTCGCCAGGGAGAATGGATCGGGAGCCTCGAGCAGAGCCGGCGCCGTGTTGGTCGCGCCGAGTTCCAGGAGGGAAAGATCGGCGGCGGGCGGGGGTGGCGGATCCGCCGCGGCGGCGGTCGCGGGGCACGCCTGGGGACGTGGACCGAACTGGAGCAGGAAGACGACGAGGGCGACAGCGGCGATCGGGCCGGTCCATCGGTTCATGGCGACCTCCTGGGCTCGGCGGGCACTCCCAGGACCATCTCGCCGGCCAGGCGGGAGGGACCGGCGGGACGGACCTGCAGTCGACGGGAGACCCAGGCGACCGGAAGCGAATCGAGGGCGGCGTACCCGGACAGGATTTGACTCCATCCGCCCTGGACGGCCAGGGAGAGCAGCACCTCTCCGCCTTCTTCGCGGGCCGAGACGCGGTCCAGCCGCACGCCGCGGCTTTCCAGGCGCGGCACCACCAGGGCCGCGACCAGCGAGGCCGGATCGGATCCGCCGGCCTGGCGGCGGGTCGCGACCTCGCGCAGGCGGGTCCGTTCGGACGAATCGCCTCGCGCCTGCGCCAACCGCGCGGCGAGGATTTCCGGACGCGGGGCCACCTTCTCGAGACGCTCGATTTCGTGGGAAAGGGCCTGGAAACGGCACACCGTGGCAGGCAGGAACCACGCGACCAGCCACCACGCGACCAGTGCACCCGCAAGCCAAGGGGCCAAGGGCCGCAGCAACGTGCGCCATGCGGCGTTCATGGCCACCTCCCCGAAAGGTCCACCACCAGATGGACCTTTTCCTGCTGGCGTTGCTGGGAGCCGACGCGGACGTCGCCCACTCCCTGGACCCGTCGGAGGGAATCGACCAGGACGGGAACACCGCGCCAATCGTCCAGGCGGGCATCGGCACGCAAGGTCCATCCGGAGTCGCCCGGGGGCGAATCCATGTGCAGGGTCAGCAGGCGCACACCCGGCGGCAGGGCCCGCGCCAAGCCCGACAGCAACGGCAACGGGGTTCTGGCGGGACGGAACGCGGGGCGGGAAGCCTCCAGGTACGCCGCATCGCGGAGAGCCTCGGCGTGGAGCTGGTCTAAGCGGTCGATGTCGGGTCGCACCGCGGCCAGACGGACTTCCGTGGCCTTCAGCGAGCGCTCCAACCACAACACCGGCGCCTGGATCAGGAGCGCCAGCACGACACCCGCCACCACCACGGCGGCGCATCGGGCCAGCGTCGCGCGGTCGGCCAGCCGTTCGGCGCGCAGGTCGGCCTGCGCGGAGGTCAACATCTGCGACTCCGGATTTTCGAGGGCAAGGTCGAGGAGTTCCGGCTCGGAGGCTTCCCGCCAGGGGATGGTCTCGCCGTCTTCTCCGCGATTCCTCATCCAGTCCGCCAGGCGCGGGGACGACTCCGCGAAGGGTCCGTCCACGGACGCGGGCTGGCCGTCTTCCCACCTCGAGATCCAGGTTCCCGAAGGGCTCCTGCAATGGCGGAATTCGGCGTTCCCCCGTCCCAGTAGCGCCAAGGCCCACAGGACTTCGGGAAGCACGACCTCGCACGGTCCTGTTCCGGGCTCGGTTCCAGCGGGCAGATTCCGTCCGGTCCGGGGATCGACCGGTGGGCACAGCACCAGGTTCCAGACCGATCCCGCGGGGGTGTCGCGGTGGCCCAGGGTGATCCAGGGCGGGGCGGTCGGACCGCACGATGGAAGGTCCGCGACGAGGGCGTGGACGTCGTCGTCGCCAGGTGCCTCGCCATAGCGTGTGGTGCATGCCGCCTGGAGGATCCGGGAGGGCGCGAGCACCACCCTGGAACGACCTGCAAGCCAGCGCGGAATCGGAATGCGCATCGGATCCCAGAAGATAGGATCCCGAGGCGGTTTGTACCTTCCACCCATGATTCCTCTGATCCTCGCGACCGCCGCGCTGTTGGCCGCGCCCCGCAAACCGGCCACCCGCCCGGCGCCGGCTTCCGAAGCACCCACGATGGGCTCCACGCTTTCGGCCCCCTTGGCACCCATCGGAAACGGGAGCGAGCCCGGCACGGTATCCGACTCCACCATGATGGAACCGACGGAATTCGTCGACCAGGACATCCGCGACGTGCTGCGGGCCATCGCCCGCGCCTACGACCTCAACATCTTCCCCTATCCGGACGTGAAGGGGAAGATCACCGTCACCCTGCACCGCATGCCGGTGCTGGACGCCTTGCGCCTGATCGTCCAGCCTCTGGGGTACGAGCTCTCGTGGGAGAATTCGGCCTGGGTGGTGCGTCCGCTGCAGATCCGGACCCAAGGGACCATCGAGATGGGTCGGGGAGCCGTCACCCTCACCTTCCGCAACCGCGAACTCGCCGAATTCGCCGAGGAATACGCTCGTCGCACGGGCCTGAATATCCTGGTCGACCGCAACGCCAAGGGCACCATCAGCGGATCGCTTCGCGGTGTCGAGCCGCTGGACGGCCTGAAGGCCATCCTGACGGCCAACGGGTTCGAGCTGCGCTCGCAGGGAGACGCCTGGATCATCGCCGCGGTGGAAAGCCAAGCCGCGATGATGGGACGCTCGGGCGGAGGCCCGCGCAACCGCACCGATCTCACGGTGCGGCGCGGACGCGTGACGGCCAATCTGCGGCAGGCCATGATCAACGACGTGGTCCAGACCCTCGCCGACCAGAGCGGCTACAACATGATCACCTACGGTCAGCTCGGCGGCACCGTGGACGCCAACATCCGCGACGTCCCGGTCCTGGCCGCCCTCTCGCTCCTGTTGCAGGGCACACCGTTCACCTACGCGCTGAAGGATTCCGTCCTGCTCATCGGAGACCGCAATCCCGGTTCGGCTTCCGGACAGGCCCTCTCCCAGAACGAGATCTACTACCTGCGGCACACCCGCGTGGACAAGGTCATGCCGTTGCTTCCCAAGAACCTTCCGCCCCAGGCCATGCAGCCCGTGCCGGAGCTGAACGCCCTGCTGCTCTCGGGCACCGGGGAGATGAACACCAAGGTCAAGGAATTTTTGACCACCATCGACCAGCCCATTCCGCAGGTGGTGCTGGAGGCGGTCATCGTGGAATTCTACAAGGGGCGCAATTCCCAACTGGGCGTCAAGGCCGGAAAGACCAAGGACGAAGTGTCGCAGACCGAGGCCATCGGCCCGGCGATCGTGCTCCAGGGCGGAACGGCCTTCAACACCCCCTCCGTCCTCAAGGCCACGACGGGCGACATGACCACCACCGTGGGTCTGCTGCCCCAGAACTTCCTGCTGCAACTGGAAGCCATCGAAAACTCCGACAAGGGGCGGGTGCTCGCCCGGCCGCGGATCACCACCCTCAACGGGCAAGCGGCCAACATCAACGTCGGGACCAGCGACTACTTCCAGGTCACCACCACCGACCGCAACGGCGTGGTCAATTCCGACTACCGCGCCTTCAACACGGGCATCACGCTCTCGATCACCCCCTACCTCACCCAGTCGGGCCAGATCACCGCCGAGATCAAACCCGAGGTCCGCACCCCCCGCTCCAGCGGATCCACCACCGACAACGCCCGGCCCCCCGGCACCTCCACGCGCAGCCTGCAGACCAACGTCACCCTCCGCGACGGGGAAACCATCGTGTTGGGCGGCCTGATGCAAACCCTCGATCTGGAATCCAACGCCGGTGTGCCCTTGCT
Organism: Fibrobacteria bacterium; assembly: GCA_035913415.1. Taxonomy (GTDB): domain Bacteria; phylum Fibrobacterota; class Fibrobacteria; order UBA5070; family UBA5070; genus UBA5070. The sequence continues at coordinate 50,634 of JAMIIV010000025.1, forward strand.
CTCGGCCATTCCCTTCCTGGGCAAGCTCTTCACCTACCGCACCCGCAACCGCGAAACCACGGAGCTGGCCATCTTCATCACGCCGCATGTGCTGAAATCCGGAAACGCCTCCTCGGTCGATCCGGGCAAGGTGGTCGACGAGATGGACCGCCGCGTCAACGGCTGGAAGTGGAATCCCCTGTCGGGCGAACCGTTGCTTCCGCCCACCCCGGAAGAAGCCGTCCGTCGCCCTCCGGAGACAAAATCCGACTCCGTCGAGGCTCCGAAACCCGAGCCGAAGTCGTCCGAGCCTCCCGGCCAGCCGATCGTGCCGATCACGATTTCGGCGCCCCCCAAGGCTGCCGGCGCCGACACGGCCCCGTAAGCCCCGACAGACCTTCAGCGCTCGGTGCGCTCGATCACCCCGATCATCGTGACCAGGGTGTCGAGTGTATCCGAACGCGAGAGCTCCGGAGCGTGCATGCTGGAGATCTGTCCATCGAGGTAGAGGGCGTCGCGACAGCGCAGCACGTCCCGGAACAGGCGTGCCGTCTCGTGGAAATTCACCGAGTCCTCGCTGATGGCGAAATACGCGGTGTCGCCGCGCACCCCCACGGCGTTGCGCTTCAGGCGCGAGGTGGACAACGAGTCGAACACCGGATGGATGCGCCCGGAGGCCAGCAGCAGCGGGCCCGATTGGGTGGCCAGCCGCACATGGCGGTGGTACCTGCGGAAACTTCTGGTATCGACGACCTTGGGCTTGCCCCGGGCGACGAGGAACACCCCGTTGGGTTGCAGGAAGAAGTTCCCGTACCCCGACCGCAGATTCAGTTTGCGGTACTGGATACCCTGGTCGACGAACACCCCCAGCGGCCGGAAGCGTTTGTCGTACATGCCGGCATTCATCGCGAAGGCCAGTCGCTTGCCGGAAGGGAGCGAGGAATCCACCGCCCGGAATTCTCCGAAGTTGCGGCCTCGAGCATCCTTGTAGAACAACCGGAGGTCTTCGACCCCGGGCAGGACCTTCACGATGGTGAACCGTCGCCCGTCCACCATCGCCGAATCGAACTGCAACGCAGGGGTCGCCACCGCGCCCAGGAGGACCGCGAGGAAAAGGACCGGAAACTTCGAAGCTGGCCGCATCCGCGCAATGTACCTCCCGCGGCCGCTCCTTCCTACGCCGCTCCGCGGATCTCGGACGGCGCGCTCTCGTAGATCACGTAGGCCTCTTCCAACTGCGTATGGATTTGTCCGCACAAGGTCTCGACCTCCACCAGACGGGCGCGCAAGGTCTCGTCCATGAGGTCTTCCACGGTGAGGAAGTCCAGGAGGCTCTCCAGCCTGTGGGCCGTCTTGAGGACCTTGGCGCCGCGGCGGGTGCCGTGTTCGATGCCGATGGCCTCGATGCTCTTGTGGATGGTGGCCACGGCGTAGCGCACCGACCGCGGGAAGATCGGCGACAGGAGCAGGAATTCGAGCACCCGCTCGGGCCGGACCTCGGCCGTGTAGGTCTTGGTGTAGGCTTCGAAGGCCGTGCACGAACGCAGGACACCCACCCAGTGGAGGAAGCCTTCCGCATCGGCACCCATGTCGGTCTTGAGAAAGTCCTGGATGTGCTCGTGCAGCAACGCGGTCGTGGCCGCGGCGCGCTCGAGGTACTTGCCCGCCTGGAGGAACATCCATCCTTCGCCGTGCACCACGGTGGAATCGGCGATGCCGTGCAACACGTGGATCTCGTGTTTGACGAAGCGCAGGAACTCGTGGGGGTCGCGGCGAGCGGCGCTGTCCCCCAAGGTCTTCTTGACGTAGAGGTGCAGCTTGTTGAGGGTCTCCCACAGGTCGGCCGAGATGCTCTCGCGCACCTGGCGGGCGTTTTCGCGCGCCGCGGCGATGCACGAGGCGATCGAGTCGTGGTTCTTCAGGTCGAACATCATCCAGGTGGTGACGGCCCAGGCTTCGCGGTCGCCCTGGTCGGGCGGATCGGTGCGCAGGCACGACACCACGCGCTCCCAGCGCCTTCCCGAGACCTCGGGACTCTCGTCGAGCATCTGCTTGAGGTTCACCTCGATGAGGCGGCTGGTGTGCTCGGCGCGCTCGATGTAGCGGCTCATCCAGTAGAGACTGTCGGCGACTCTTGATAGCATGGGCGTGGCCCTCCTCGGCCGGTTGTTCCCGGATCGCCCGGAGAACCCGTGCGGGTTCCCCCGGGGGCAGATGACGTTTTCTGTCAGTAAAGGACCCAGGTGTCCTTGGATCCGCCGCCCTGCGACGAATTCACGACCAGGCTCCCCTTGCGCAGGGCGACCCGCGTGAGTCCTCCCGGCAGGATCTTCACCTTGTCCCCGAACAGGATGTACGGGCGCAGGTCCACATGACGGCCCTCGACCCCGCCGTCGATGAAACACGGCGCGCGCGAGAGCATGATGGTGGGCTGGGCGATGTAGTTGCGGGGGTTCTCCTTGATCTTCTGGGCGAACTCCTCGCGCTGCTCGGGGGTCGCGTGCGGACCGATCAGCATGCCGTAGCCTCCGGATTCCCCGACGGCCTTCACCACCATCTTGTCGAGGTTCTGCAGCACCATCTCGCGGGCCTTCTCCTCGGCGAGGATGTGGGTCTCGACGTTCTGCAGGATGGGCTCCTGGTCGAGGTAGTACTTGATGATCCGCGGCACGTAGGCGTAGATGGCCTTGTCGTCGGCGACTCCGGTTCCCGGCGCGTTGGCCAGGGCGACGTTGCCCGCGACGAACGCGTCGAAAAGCCCCGGAACCCCCAGCATGGAATCTTCGCGGAACACCTTCGGATCGAGGAAGTCGTCGTCGATGCGGCGGTAGATCACGTCCACCCTCTGGAGACCGTTGGTGGTGCGCCGGTAGACGCGCCGGTCGTAGACGACCAGATCGCGTCCCTCGACCAGGGACACGCCCATCTGGCGCGCCAGGAAGGTGTGTTCGAAGTAGGCCGAGTTGTACACGCCCGGAGTCAGCAGGCACACCGACGGATCGGTGACGCCCTCCGGCGACAGGCTCTTGAGGGCCGCGAGCAGTTCCTGTCCGTAATGGTCGATGGGACGCACGTCGTAGGAGCCGAAAAGCAGCGGGAAGACGTGTTTCATCACCTGGCGGTTGGTGAGCATGTAGCTCACGCCCGAAGGCACGCGGAGGTTGTCCTCCAGCACGGCGAACTTGCCGTTGGGCAGACGGATGAGGTCGGTCCCGGTCACGGACACGTACACGCCGTTGGGAACCTTCACGCCTTTCATCTCGGGACGGAAATGGGGACAGCTTTCCACCATCTCGCGGGGCACCACCCCGTCCTTGAGGATCTTGCCCTCGTGGTAGATGTCGGCGAGGAACATGTTCAGCGCCGTGATGCGCTGTTCCAGTCCACGCTCCAGCTCGTTCCACTCCAGGGCGGTGATGATCCGCGGGAGCAGATCGTAGGGGAAGATCTTCTCGGTGCCCTCGTTGGACGAGTACACGGTGAAGGTGATCCCCTGGTTCAGGAACATCAGGTCCGCCTGTTCCTGTCGCACTCGCCAGACATCTTCGGGCATTCCCGTGAGCCTGTCGTGCAGTGCCCTGTAGTGGGGCCTCGGCTTGTTGGCGAGATCGAACATCTCGTCGTAGGCCGAGTCGAGTTCGTAGCGGGAGAAGATTTCGGGTGCCGGTCTCATATGCGCCTCCAGATCCCATCGTCACGCAAAGGTTTTGCCAATCGAAACGAAGACCAAGACAGGGAGGAATCAAGACAATGCCATTGACGCAATACGACAATGTCAAGCAATCAGAGACAATTCAGATAATTGTCGAACAAAGAGCGTTCCCGCGTCGATTGGCCAGCCTTTCGCAAGGAGGTTCGGCCATGTCGATCCAGGTCACGCTCCGCCACGTCACGCGCTACCGGTATGAACGCCCCGTCTCCCTGGGGCCCCAGATTGTCCGGTTGCGTCCCGCCCCCCACTGCCGCACCCCCATTCTGGGGTATTCGCTGAAAGTCGGCCCCGACAAACACTTCGTGAACTGGCAACAGGACCCCCACGGGAACTTCCTGGCACGGTTCGTGTTTCCCGAGAAGGTCAAGGAGTTGTCCATCGAGGTCGATGTCGTTGCCGATCTGGTGGTCATCAACCCCTTCGACTTCTTCCTCGAAGAGGCCGCCGAGAAGTTCCCCTTCACCTACGATCCCTCGCTCGCCCACGAACTGGCGCCGTTCCTGGCCCGCAGCGGATGTGGCGAAGCGTTCGAGACATTCGTCGCTGAGATCGACCTGACCCCGCTGCGCACGGTGGATTTCCTGGTCGAGCTCAACCGCAAGATCTTCGACCGCGTCAAGTACCTGATTCGCCTCGAACCCGGCGTACAGACCGCCGAAGAGACCCTCTGCCTGGATTCCGGCTCGTGCCGGGACTCCGCGTGGCTTCTGGTGCAGACCCTGCGTCGCTTGGGTCTGGCCGCACGGTTCGCGTCGGGCTACCTGATCCAGCTCGCCCCGGATCGCAAGAACCTCGACGGTCCTTCCGGCCCGGAAGTCGACTTCACCGACCTGCACGCCTGGGCCGAGGTCTATCTTCCCGGCGCGGGTTGGGTGGGACTCGACCCCACTTCGGGACTGTTCGCCGGAGAAGGCCACATCCCGCTTGCCTGCTCGCCCGAACCGCAATCGGCCGCCCCCATCTCGGGAGCCGTCGAGGAATGCGAGACGGAATTCGACGTGCAGATGGAAGTGGTGCGCCTCCCCGAGGCCCCTCGCTCCACCCGCCCGTACTCGGAGGAGGAATGGGCCCGCATCGACGCGCTGGGACGCGAGGTCGACGAGCGCCTGAAAGCCGGAGACGTGCGCCTGACGATGGGCGGCGAACCCACCTTCGTGTCGATCGACGACTTCGACGCTGCCGAGTGGACCACCGACGCGCTGGGGGAAGCCAAACGCCGTTTGGCCAACGAACTGCTGGAGCGTCTGCGCGGGCGTTTCGCGCCCGGCGCCGCCCTCCACCACGGCCAGGGAAAGCAGTATCCCGGCGAAAGCCTGCCCCGTTGGGCCTACCAATGCGTCTGGCGCGCCGACGGCGAAGCGGTCTGGTCCGATCCCTCCCTCTTCGCCAAGGACCAGAGCCCCGTCCGGGCCAACGCCCAGGATGCCGAACGCTTCCTGACCCATCTGGCCGACCGCCTGGGAGTCGACCCCGGTTTCGCCCTGCCCGGCTACGAAGACACCTGGTACTGGCTGTGGCGCGAACGGCGCCTGCCCTCGAATGTCGATCCCCTCGAATCCAACCTGGACGATCCCGAAGAACGCGGCCGCCTGGCCCGCGTGTTCGAACGCGGACTCAAACACGTGGTGGGACACGCCCTGCCGCTTCGCCATACAGGCAACGGGTGGGAAACCGGTCACTGGTTCCTTCGGCGCGAACGCCTCTACCTCTATCCCGGCGACTCGCCGATGGGCTTCCGGCTCCCGTTGGACAGCCTCCCCTGGGCCGCCCCGGGAGACCTGCCCCAGGATCCCACCCTCGATCCCTTCGCCGAGCGCCCCGCGCTGCCGCCCCGGCACCAGCTCCCGGGACGCGAGGACGCCCGTCGCAACCGCCCCATGACAGAACCCGTCCCCGCCCACTTGGTGCGCACCGCCTTGTGCGTCGAGGTCCGCGACGGCATCCTCCACGTGTTCTGCCCGCCCCTGGCCAAAGCCGAGCAATGGCTCGACCTGATGGCCTCCATCGAAGACGCGGCCCGCACCAGCCACGTCCAGGTACGCATGGAGGGGTACCCTCCCCCGCGGGATCCGCGGTTGAATTCCTTCGCGATCACCCCCGATCCCGGGGTGATCGAGGTCAACATCCATCCTTCCACGTCGTGGGACGAGCTCGTCTCCAAGACGAACGTCCTCTACGAGGAAGCTCGCGCCACGCGCCTGTCCACCGAGAAGTTCCTGATCGACGGCACCCTGGCCGGCACCGGCGGCGGCAACCACATCACCCTGGGTGGCCGCACTCCCCAGGACAGCCCGTTCCTGCGCCGTCCCGACCTGCTGCGCAGCCTGGTCGGCTGCACCCTCTCGCATCCGTCCCTGTCGTACGTGTTCTCGGGGCTGTTCGTGGGCCCCACCAGCCAGGCTCCCCGTCTCGACGAGGCGCGCTCCGACGCCATCCACGAGCTGGCCCTGGCCTTCGACCAGATTCCGTCCGAAGGCTGGACACCACCCTGGTTGGTCGACCGCATCTTCCGCAACATCCTCGTCGATTCCACCGGCAACACCCACCGCACCGAGTTCTGCATCGACAAGCTCTACAGCCCCGATTCCTCCACGGGTCGTCTGGGCCTGGTCGAGCTGCGCGCCTTCGAGATGCCGCCCCACGAACGGATGAGCCTGGTCCAGCAACTGCTGCTGCGCGGCCTGGTGTCGCGTTTCTGGGACGAACCCTGGAAAGGGACGCCGCCGCGCTGGAACAACATCCTGCACGACCGCTGGATGCTCCCCCACTTTCTGGAGGACGACCTCCGCGATGTCCTGTCCGACCTCGCCGACCACGGCATCGCGATGGACCCTTCGTGGTTCCGCCCCCACCTGGAGTTCCGCTTCCCGCGCCAGGGAGGGTTCGTGCACCAGGGCACCGAGGTCGAGATCCGCACCGCCCTCGAGCCCTGGCACGTTCTCGGTGAAGAACAGGGCGCTTCGGGCACCGTGCGCTACGTGGACAGCTCGGTCGAACGCTTGCAGGTGAAGGTCCGCAACGCGATCCCCGAGCGCCACACCATTCTCTGCAACGGGGTTCGCCTCCCGTTGACTCCCACCGGGATCGAAGGCGAATCCGTCGCCGGGGTGCGGTATCGCGCCTGGGCTCCTCCTTCGGCCCTGCATCCAACCATCCCGGTGCACAGCCCTCTGGTGTTCGACCTCTACGACGAGTGGGCCGCGCGCGCGATCAAGGGTGTCACCTACCACGTGATGCACCCGGGAGGCCTCGCCTACGACAAGCTCCCGGTGAACGGCCACGAGGCCGAAGCGCGTCGTTTCGAGCGCTTCCAGGCGTGGGGCCACACGCCGGGGCCCTTCGTGCCCCGACAAGCTCCCATCCGCCCGGAAGCCCCGATGACCCTCGACCTGCGGTGGCTGCCGAACTGAGGGGGCGTCGGGGGAAACCCGAGCACACTCGGTCGGACTCGTCCCGATGCCCCGAGTCGGAAGCAATTCCGGCCCCGGGCATCGCACCCGGGCTCGACCAACCCATGAGTCTCACGCCTCATTGCCTGTCAGGCTCGGGCAATTTTGCCCCCTCCCCCCCTTTTTTCCGGGGGTAGGCGCGGCGATCCGGAGTCCGGCAGGTCAATCGATGCCCGGTGTTGCACCTTTCCTCTTCGCAGCATGGAGCACACACTGAACAATCGCCTGGTTTCGGACCTGGTCCGGGAAACCCGCCCCCTGAGTGGAGCTTGGGACGAGTTGCGCCACCGCGACGACACCCTGCGTCCGGCCTGGGACAAATACCTCCAAGCATTGGGAGATCTGACCGTACACGATCTGTCCCATCGCTGGGACGAAGCCAAGCGGATCCTGCGCGACAACGGCGTGTCGTACAACGTCTACGCCGACCCTCGCGGCGCCGATCGCCCCTGGCACCTGGACGCCATCCCCCAGGTGCTCTCCGAGGGGGAATGGAACACGCTGGCCGCAGGCATCGCCCAGCGGGCGCGTCTGCTCGATCTTCTGCTTGCCGACATCTACGGCCCCCAGCAGATGATCCGCGAAGGCATCCTTCCCGCCGGGGTGGTCTTCGCCAACCCGGGTTACCTGCGACCCGTGCACGGCACACGGCCACCCGGCGACCAGTGGCTCCACTTGTACGCCTGCGAGATCCTGCGCGCCCAGGACGGACGCTGGATGGTCCTGGCCGACCGCACCCAGGCGCCCGCCGGAGCCGGATACGTGCTGGAAAACCGCATCGTGTTGTCGCGCGCCTTTCCCGAGACCTTCCGCGCCTGCCGGGTCAAGCGGCTGGCCCCCCACTTCCAGCGCATGCGTCGTTCCATGCAATCGCTCTCGGGCCGCGACGATCCGCACATCGTGCTGCTCACCCCCGGGCCGTTCAACGACACCTATTTCGAACACGCCTACCTGGCTCGTTACATGGGTTTCACCCTCGCCGAGAGCGGAGACCTGACGGTTCGAGACGAGAAGGTGTACCTGAAGACCCTCGGGGGCCTGCACCAGGTCGACGTGATCATGCGCCGCATGGACGACGATTTCTGCGACCCCCTGGAACTGCGCGGCGACTCCGGCCTGGGAGTCCCCGGGCTGCTGCAGGCCGTACGGGCACGAAACGTCGTGGTCGCCAACGCCCTGGGTTCGGGTGTCGCCGAGGGTACCGCCCTGCAGGCGTATCTGCCTGCGCTCTGCCAACGCCTGCTGAACGAAGACCTGTTGCTTCCCTCCATCCCCTCGTGGTGGTGCGGTGAGCAGGACGGACTGGATGCGGTCATCGACCACATCGAGAGCGTCGTGGTCAAACCGGCCTTCCCGTCGTTGCGCGCCGAACCCGTCTTCGGGGACCGCCTGGGCGAACAGGGCCAACAGATTCTGTCCGATCGGCTGCGACGCACCCCCGAACTGTGGGCGGGCCAGAGTCTGGCACCCATGTCCGGCACGGTCGAATGGTCGGGATCCCACTTCCGACCGCGCTCGATGGCCATCCGCGCCTTCGCCTGCCGCTCGCGCAACGGATTCGACGTCCTGCCCGGCGGGCTGGTGCGGATCTCGTCCGAACCCGGCCGCGCCACCATCGTGCTCCAGGCCAGCGGAGGCTCGAAGGACCTCTGGGTGCTCTCCCCCGGTCCCGTCGAAGAAGTCTCCCTCCTGCCGACCGGAAAACGCTCCGAGACCTTCCGTCGCTCGGGTGTCGATCTCCCCTCGCGGGTGGCCGACAACCTCTACTGGATGGGCCGCTACGCGGAACGAGCCGAGGGCATCGCCCGGCTGTCGCGATCGGCCCTGGTCCGCGTGTCCGGCGAATCGTCGCCTTCCGAGATCACCGAGACCGGCCTGTTGCTGACCGCCATGCGCGAATTCGGCATGCTGACCCCCATCGCCCCCACGGGCGCGCTGGGGGTCGAGGGAATCGAACGCGAACTCGTCGCGTCGGTGTTCCTCTCCGACCGGGGGCTGGGCCTGCAGCAGACCCTGGGCGCCTTGCACAAGGCCGGTTTCCAGGTCCGCGACCGCATCTCCAACGACACCTGGCGGATTCTCCACCACCTGGGCCGCGACTTCGCGCCCGGCCGTCGCCAGGGCTCCAGCGGACTGGGAGATGTCCTGGCGCTTCTGGACAACCTCCTGCTCCATCTGTCCGCCCTGGCGGGAATGGCCAAGGAAAACACCACGCGCGGCGCGGGGTGGCGCTTCCTGGACTTGGGCCGCCGGCTCGAACGCAGCCAATTCGTCGTCGAATCGCTCGAGCTGGTCCACAGGTCTTCCGAAGACGGTTCCCTCGGACTGGAGGCCATGCTGGAGGTCTTCGACAGTTCGATCACCTACCGCAGCCGCTACCTCACCGATCTGCAGTTCGCCCAAGCGGTGGACCTCATCCTGGCCGACGACGGCAACCCCCGTTCGCTGCTGTTCCAGTTGCTGGCCGTGGGGCGCCATCTCGAGGCCCTGCCCAAGCTCCAGGACGCGCCGTTCCTGCGCCGCGAACAGAGCATCATCCTGCGCGCCACCACCGACCTCAAGCTTCTCGACTTCCCGGCCATCGCTCGCGATCCTGCCGGCGAAGAACGCGGCCGGCTGGGCGAGTACCTCGAGCGCATCCGACAGGATCTGCCCGTCGTCTCCGACTCGCTGACCCGCTCGTGGCTTTCGCACGCCGAAACCACCCGGCAACTCACCCGGGTGGAAACGCCATGAAATACCGCATCCGGCACATCACGGAATACCGCTACGCGGATCCCGCCCAGCTCTCGCACAACCTGGCCCACCTCGAACCGTGCCGCACCGCCAGACAAGAAGTGTCATCGTTTTCGCTGGAAGCCGACCCCTTGCCCGCGGTCGTATCCCGGCGCATCGACGGCTACGGGAACGCGACCCATTTCCTGCTGGTGCAGGAATCGCACCGGCAATTCCGGATCGTGGCCGAGAGCGTGGTCTCCGTCGCGCCGTTGCTGCCCCCCGATCCGTCGCATTCCCCCCCGTGGGAGGATGTCGCCCGTTCGTTGCGGCCTCGCCCCATGGGTGAACTGGCGTCCATCTCGCAGTTCCTGCACGCCTCGCCCTACGTACCGCGCGTGGCCGGTGCGGAAGACTACGCGTTGCCCTCCTTTCCCCCAGGTCGCCCCGCCCTCGAAGGCGCGTTCGACCTCATGCGGCGCGTCCACACCGAGTTCCGCTACGATCCGACCGCCACCTCGGTGGCCACTCCCCTGTCCGAGGTGTTCCGCAACCGCCGTGGTGTGTGCCAGGACTTTTCGCACGCCATGATCGCCTGTCTGCGCGCCATGGGCCTGCCTGCCCGGTACGTTTCCGGGTACCTGGAAACCCGTCCCCCGCCAGGCAAAGCACGCCTGGTCGGTGCCGACGCCTCGCACGCCTGGGTGCAGTCCTGGTGCCCCGTGCACGGCTGGATCGACCTCGATCCCACCAACGACGTGGCCCCCTCCGAGCGCCACGTCACCGTCGCCGTCGGACGCGATTTCGCCGACGTCACCCCGCTGAAGGGCCTGGTCCTGGGCGGCGGCGGCCAAGTCGTCAAGGTCTCCGTCGACGTCGCCCCCCTGGAAGCCCCCTCCGAAGACGACTGAACCCCGCCGCGAGACACCCTTCAGAATTTGTCCTTCCAGCTTCCGAAGGCCCACCTCAGGAACGGCTCCAGCAGCCAAAGCGCGGGGCGCCCGCCGCCGCAACCCAGCACGGCGCGAAACGGCGCGGTGAAGATCACGCGCCCCACCACTTCGCGCAGGAACCAGCGCGGGGCGTCCTGGCGGAGGCACCGGGCCATGTCGTCGGCCATTCGACCGATCATGCCCATCTCGGGATCGCGGTCGCGGCGGAACATCGGATGCGTGCCGGGCATGTACAACAGACTGCGGCCCCGCGCGGTCTGGAACACCGACATGAACATCGAGGCGATGTCGCGCCGCAGGCGGGGCATCCATTCGGGATCGAGTCCGTCGGGATCGAGAAGCCACGGCGCCGAGGTGAACACGCGGGTCAGTTCGCGCATGGACGCGAGATCGACCTGGTCGAGGATTCGGCTCTTGACCAACCAGGCCTCGACGCCGGTGCACCGCTGCGAAAAGGCGTGGAAACGCTCGTCGGTGCGCAGGGCGTAGTGGAAGTCCTGCAGGACCATGGCCAACGTGGAGCGGAACTCGTTCTCGGAAAGCCAGGCCAGGTCGTAGCCGCGCGTGGCCGCGAAGTCGGGGACGCCGTGCGTGGAGAGCAGTTCGGGGGCCACGGTCTCGGCGAGGATCATCGCCTCGCGCAGCCCCGGGAAGAATCCGAACCCCGTGTTGGGAACCTGGCGGCAGGCGGACGCCCCGATGAACACCACGCCCGGGAACGCCGCGGGTTCGACAAGATCCGTCATGGGGATCAGGCCCGACCGCTCGCGCACGAACCTGCCCGTCAGCTTCCGGATGTTCAGCCAGCGCCCCATGTAGGCTTCCATCTCGGCGCGGCTGGGGTGGGCGTCGGGGAATTCCGGGGTGGCCCGCGTGAGCACCATGACACCTGCCGCGACATCCGTCTCGGAGGCGACGTCCACCCAGAAGTTCGCCGACACCGCCGTCGGGAAGGCCATGTCCCAGATGGTCTGTTCCTGCGGATCGGGCAGGTGTTCGAACTCGTAGACCAGGCATTTCCACACGTCCGCGGAGCGGGCCTTGTGGAACGATCTCGCCAGGGCCGAACGATGCCCCCCGGCGTCCACCAGAAGCGACGCGTGGAACCGTGGATTGTCCCAGGACTTCGCGTGGGCGTCGATCTCCTGGAAGGTGTCGATCTTCACCCACGGATCGAGGGCGTCGTGGTAGAAGCCGCTGGTCCCGGCCATCGCCAGAGCGCGCGGGAATTGGCGCGCCTGCGACCAACGCATCAACCGGAATCCATTGCGCACGGTGCGGGCCCGCAGCCGCGACAAGCCGCCCTCCTCGACTTTCGCCCAGGCGGTCAGCTCGCAGTTTTCCACCACCACCACCTGCCCGCTCCGACCGCGTTCAAAGGGCCCGTGCGGCAGGTTGCGCGCCAGGATCCAGGCGGCGATCTCCTGATCGAGAATGCAATAGTCGATCTGGCTGGGATAGTCGAGTCCGAAGTAGTCCTTGAATCCGGTGTCGGTGTGGGCGCACCGGACCGCTTCCTGCAGGCCGAATTCCCGCACGATGCTGTCGGGTTCGGCCCAGGTGCGGTCGGTATCGAGGAACAGCGCCCGCTCCAGCAGCAACACGCGCAAGCCTTGGGCGGCCAGTTTCCAGGCCGCACCGATGCCCGCCGGTCCGCCCCCCGAGACCACGACATCCCAATGGATGTCCTGCAACTGGGCCAGACGCTCGTGAGCCGAAGGCTGCGAAGCGTCCACCACCTCCAGTCCCGCATCGCGCAACCACTGCACGAGCGTGTGGCGCTTGAGGTCGGGACGAAGCCCTCCCCCACCATGCACGGCATCGTCGATCCGTTTGCGCACCTGCCGACAGGACGCCATCCAGTCCATGTGTTCGGAGCGCAGGGATACCCGCGCGTGCCTCTTGCGACTTGCAGGCTGGTTGTGCGGCAGGGAATTCAACATCGACCTCCAATGCGAGCGCGGGTCCAAGTGAAACCTACCACCTCGCATCGGTGCCACGCCAGCGCGGCGTGAGGTCAGATCGGGCCGGTTGCGAGTTCCTTCAGGATGTCTTCCTTGGACTCTTCGAGCAATTGACCCAACATGGACAGCCGGTTGGCCCAGCGCTCGGCCGAAGGGGCGGGATCCTGGCGCAGGTGGTGCAACGGCATCCGCGCCCAGGGGCCCAACGCGGCCACACTCGAATCCGACGGGATGGCCAACCAAGGCTTCACGTAGCGCTCGCGCCACAGGGACAGCTCGGCGGCGGCCCGTACCTGGAAGGAATGCTGGTGCATCGACTCCGAACGGGCCTCGACTTCTTCGGCCAGCCAGCTCCACCAACCCGGTGTGTGCGCCGCCAGGTCGCGGGCACGGGAATACGAATGCCAGCGCCGGACCGTGACCAGCGGTGTAGGGGCAAAGGCGGGATCCCCTTGACCGGAGGCGGTCTCGGCGACAGCCAAGGCGATCAGCCGCAACACGACCCAATCCCACCCGGTACGGGCTGGGCTGGGATCTCCCAAACGCTGGTTGTAGCGGAAGTCGATCTCCAAGGGGCGATGGGCGGCCGGGTACAGATACCGCACCAGATCATCCATACCCGCCAGAATCCAGGGATCGCCGGAGGCCAGCAAATCTCGCAGTCCCCCGATCCAGTCGGCGGGAAACCGCAGGAACTCCCGGACCCGGGAATCGGAAAGCAGGCCACGGTATTTTTCGATCCACTGCCGCCCGGACGGTGTCAGGCCGGTGCGGAGACATTCCTCCAGTTGCACGGCCTGTCGCTCCAGGTCGGGAAGGTCGAAGCCGACCGGCAGGGCATCGAGGCTCTGCAGATCAGTGGTCACGACCATCGCGGCGTGGGCATCGCTCATGCCCCCCGACAACGTGATGACCTTCATGTTGGCCGACGTCTCGTATTCCTGCATGGCCATGGCGAGCGGATCGGAAGCGGATGCACCGGTGCCGGTGGGAACCGGAACCACCAGCAGGGGCACCGGGGGCGTTTCGGCAGCCGGCACCGGGGAAGCCGGTCGGGTGCGGCCAGGAGTGATCCTGGGTGGCACCGGGGCCGCGGGTGGACGGGGCGGCAACCGTACGGTGGGAGGATCGGCGGGTCGCGACGAATCGAGGGTGGCGAGGTCGAAGATGTCGGATTCCCGACGGGCGATGGGGGTGGCGGGGATGCGCGTGGTCCGTGGGGCGGCAACCGCGGGCGGCGGCTCGGGGGGGATGGGCCCCGCCAGGCGGGACAGCGGAAGCTCGCGGCGCAAAAGCTCGCGCACCAGGCGGTCGACGGCAACGGCCGTGGCTTCCCGGGCGGCTTCTTCACGCCGGGCGATGTCGATCAGCCCGCGTTCGCACGCGGCAAGTCGAGCCTGGCGGTCAGGGAGATCGTCCAGGACCAGGGATTTCCCGCTGTCCCAGACCCAGGTACGGGGATCGGTTTGCGACGGGGGCTGGACCAGCAATAGCGAGCTTCCCGCACAGTCCTGGAATTTGCGAAGCCAGGAGTCCAGGGCCGGAGCCAGCGCGGCTCCGGTCTGGAATACATGGGTGCGAAGATCGACAAGACTGGGCTCGGTCTGTCGATCGCGCAGATAGACCATCACCCCACCGAGATAAAAGTCCAGGGGCAGCACACGACGGGCACTGGAAGGATGGGTGCGATTCCAGAGCCGCGCCCGCGAGCCCAGAAGGATGGAGAAATCCCACAGCGGCTTTTCCGCCAACCGCGGCTGGTCGATGACATCGATACCCGTGCGGGCACCCAGCACGCGCAGCAGATCGGTGAATCCCTGCTGGCTCACGGCGTCGGCGTCTTCGACCAGGTACCGGACCATCTCCATGCCATCGGCGACACTGCGCCCAAGCACGATTCCCGAGGACGAAGCGAGCCGGCGGCGCAGGTGTCCCCACCAACGCCTCTCGGCCCAGGTGCGACCGATGTTGCGATCGGCCTGGAGATCGGCGGCGAACCGCAACAAGCCCAGATACGACCCCAACGGAATGTCCACGGCCTCAAGCGCCTGTTCGGCGGCCACGATCCCCTCGACGTCCCAATCGGGAGGAAGGGCCCCGCGACGACGGGAGATGAAACGGCGGGCATCCGCTTTCAGGCCGTCGCCCTCCAGAAGCTGTCGCGCCAGGTTCCGCGGCCGGGGTGGACGAACGGGAACCACCTGGGGCTCGCCATCCTGACCAACAGCCCGCGTGAACGGTACGTTGGCTACCGCCTCCGGGACGAGACGAGCGTGTTCTTCGGGAGATATCGGCACGCTCAGCAAGATACGCTTCCCCTTCCGTCAAATCCGGAGGGTTTCGAACAACCTCTGTTGAACTTCGTTCTCGTGTGAGGAACAGCACACGCCCAAGCGCGGGCGACAACGGATCCCGACCTACTTGAGCAGGCTCCGCGCACGTTCGAGCCAGGCCTGGGCATCGGGGTCTGCGTGCCACCGGGATTCGAGGGTCTGGAGCACCGCCCGAGCTTCCGCTTCCCGCCCCAAGGCGAGTTCGACCGACAGCAGGTACACGTGGGCTTCGGCGAGGCGGTCTTCGGCATAACTTCCGATGGCTTCGGAAACCTGGCGCAACCACACGTAGGCCGCCGTGAAGAAGCGGTTGAGATCGTCGTCATCACCAGCGAACTTGGCCTGCATCAGGATGGCGACGGAAATGCCGAAACCATCCGTGGACGCGCGGTCCCGGCCGAGGGCGCGCAGCGACTCTTCGCAGAGGGTCCACGACATCTGGATGGCTTCCCGGGTGCGCGGCATGCCGAACCAGATGTTGTAGGGAACATCCTTGTTGCGCTCGCCCATCACCGCGCGGCGGCGAGCGAACCCCTTGGAGAGCCGCTCGATCCCACCTTCGGGGAGGGTGGAAGGCAACTGCGAGCCGGGCAGATCGAACCAGTCGATGCGACTGGCCGCGAAGAGGCATTCGGGGCACACGGCCACCAGGTAGGCGTCGACCGGCAGCGAATTGGCGGGATCTTCGATGGCGACCAACTGGCGGGTGATCTCGTGGGGAAACCACTCGTGACGGTGCTGGTGCGGATCGGGAAGCCAGCCCTTCACGTCTTCATAGCGGCACACCGGGCAGCGCAGGCGGAACGACAGGAGATTGCTGGTGCGCCCTCCGAGGATCTGCAGGACGCGCATGCGGTCGGCGGGCATCTCGTGGATGGAGCGTTTGAGCTCCGAGAGGCTCGACAGCAACGTGGCCCCCGACTCCATCGCCAGTTCCCGACGGAGATCGTCCCGATCGGTGACCAGTCCGAGGGATCGACCCTGGTCGACCAGACTGCGGTGGAAATTCTGCAACAAGAGCTTGCCCGAAGGATCGAGGGCGTTGACTCCGGTGAAGTCCACCACCACACCTGTCCAGGTGGAATCGCGGGTATGCCCCAGAATTTCGCGCAACCAACCCGACGACGAAGCGTCGAGGCCGGAGCGGCATTCCACGACCATCCACTGGCCGCTGCGATACGTTCTTGGGGGGGTGGCGCTGCTCATATCCGAAGCCGAGTGTACCATTGGTCCCGAATCCATGACCACAAGCATCTCTCTCGATTGGCAAAACGACGACGCCCCCCTGCAGGTGGTCCGCACGCTGCGCCAAGCCGGTCACGACGCCTGGCTGGCGGGCGGATGTGTACGCGACCTGTTGCTGGGACGCACCCCCAAGGACCACGACGTGGCGACCTCCGCCACCCCCGAGCAGGTCAAGGCGGCCTTCCGCCGCACCATCCCCGTCCAGCCCGAACTGGGTGTGACCATGGTGCTGTGGAACGACGCCCGACTGGAAGTCACGACCTTCCGCACCGAGGGCCCCTACCTGGACGGCCGACGCCCCACCCACGTGGCCCCGACCGACGCACAAGGCGACGTGCAGCGGCGCGATTTCACGATCAACGGATTGCTTCTCGATCCCGAAACCGGCGAGGTTGTCGACCATGTCGGGGGCATCGCCGATCTGCACGCCGGGTTGCTGCGGTGCATCGGACAACCCCGGGATCGCTTCGGCGAAGACCACCTGCGGATCCTGCGGGCCGTGCGGTTCGCGGTCCGCTTCGATCTGCGCATCGATCCCGCGACCTGGGAGGCCATGCGCGACCTCTCGTGCCACCTTCCGCGCCTGTCCGGCGAACGGCTGCGCGACGAACTCGATCGGATGTTCGCCCAGGCCCCCTTCGCACGCTGCCTGGACCTTCTGCTGGATTCGGGGGCCCTGGCGGCGCTGCTGCCCGACCTGGATCAAGCCCTCGCGCTCCCCGGTTCGCGCACCCGGCTGCATGCCGTGTGCCGCCGTGTTCCCGAAACCGTGCCGGGACTGTGGATCGGACTTCTGGGCTCTCCGCTCGCGCCTTGGTGGGACACCCCCTGGGAGCGTGGCGACCGCGCCGAGGTGCACGAAGGCCAGGAGCGTCTGTTGGCTCTCCTGAAGGCCTCGCGTGCCGAAATGGACGGGGCCCGTTTCCTGTGGAAATCCTGGCCGGAGGCCTGGACCCCTCGTCCCCGCCTCCCCAGTCGCATGGCACCGCTGGTCCGCGACCGTTCGTACCTCTGCCTGCAAGGCGCCCTGACCCAGATCGAAGCGGCTCTGGATCCGCCCTGG
Organism: Fibrobacteria bacterium; assembly: GCA_035913415.1. Classification (GTDB taxonomy): domain Bacteria; phylum Fibrobacterota; class Fibrobacteria; order UBA5070; family UBA5070; genus UBA5070. The sequence continues at coordinate 68,047 of JAMIIV010000025.1, forward strand.
AGCGCCGCCGCGGCCTTGCGCGAAGACGCATCGAAGATCCCCCCGGCACCGCCTCCTTTGGGCGAGGCGTTCCAGAAACTCGGCATCCCCCGCGGGCCCCAACTGGGTGAAGCGATCCGCCTGGCCGACCGTCGGATGCTCGACGAATCCCTCCCCGCCGACGAATCCCTGCTCCGCGAGGTCGCACAGACTATCTTGGGTCCGTCATGAGTGGTGCCATCTTCCTGATTTCCGGGGAACCGCAACGGTGCGCCCGCATCTCGCGCTGGATCCTGGAATGGGTCGAGAACTCCGGCGCCGAGATCGAGCGCAGCGTGTATCTGCTCGATTCCGTCGATCTGGCCCGGGCATCGCTGGCCGAACCGGTCCGCATGGGCGAGCCTCCCCTCATGGTGATCGTCGACCGCGCCACCTCCGCGGACCCCGCCTTCGCCGAACTGGTCTCCGACTGCATTCCCGAATGCTGGGTGGTCGAGATCCTCTCCGACACGGACCTTCTGCCTGCCCGCGAATCCATTGTCGGAATTCGTCACAACGCCCGTCGCGACGAATGGGAATCGATGCTCCACCATTGCGTGCACGTGTGCCCATCGCCCCAATGGTCGAAGGTCGAGGACTGATCGAGCGATCTGCGCGCGGAGCTTCGATACCCCCCCTTTCCAGAATCGTCCGCGAATGGCACAATGAAGGCACCCCTTCCGTCGCCAGGACGTACCCCATGCTCCGCCTCGGCTGCATCGCCAGCTTCTTCGTGTGCCTCGCCAGCCGCATCGTCCTCGCAGCCCCCCCGGACACCTGGGTTTCAGGCTCCGTCCGCGACACCGCTGCCCCCGCCGCGATCCTCGCCCTGAAGGGCCCGTCCCCCGAGCTTGACGGAATCCGTCTCTTCGAGGAGCGCCTGTTCGCGGAAGCCTTCAAGGCCAAGGCATGGAAACTCCTCGAGCGCAAGCGGGTAGACGCCGTTATGGCCGAGCGCGCCTTCCAGTCGGCCGCCTCCGACGGCCCGACGGCCAGCGATGTGGGCACTCTGCTGGGGGTGCGGTCGTTGCTGATTCCCGAATTGGAACGCACCAACGGGGTCCTGTACGCTTCCCTGCGCGAAATCGACGTGTCCAGCGGCACGGTCCTGCGCCTGGCCGAAGCCCAGACCGACGAACCCTTGCCCTCGTCCAATCGTGCCCTGGCACGTTTGCTGGTGGGGCGACTGCTCGAAGACGCGTCCGTGCCCACCTCCGATTCCGGCACCCTCGAGATCCTCTCGGAGCCGTCTTCCACCGTCTGGATCGATGGGGAAGAGGCCGGAACCACACCGCTGCGGATCGCCGCTTGGCCGGGACTGCACCGCGTTGCCGTGGTGCCGGGCCAGACGCTCCCGCCTCCGTCGGATGATGAACCCGATGTCCACGCCACCACGGTGATCGTGGTCCACGAGACTCCCCCCCCCCACCCCCACCGGAGACGCCCCCACATCCATCATGGCTCACCCACCTCACAAGGTTCGCCGGATGGCAATTCGGACCAGACCACCCAGGTGGTGGGAGGAGCCATCGCGGCCGCTGCGGGCGTGGCGCTGGTGGCCGCCGCCGTATCGATGCCGGATTCCGTCTGGAACGAGACCTGGGTGGATGTCCGGATCAAGCCGGGCCGGGCATCCAAGGTGGAATTCTCCCGCGAGGAGAATTCCAGCCGGGCCGCCGTCGGAATCCTGGGGGCCGTGGTCCTGTTCCTCGGGGCCGCCCTGCTGGTGCTGGCGGCCTCCGGGGACTGATGGCCGCTCCCCGGAATGTCCGGGTTCAGGACTTCAGCAGCAGCTCCACCAACTCCTGATCGCAGCGCTCGGGGTTGGAATAACAGGGATCTTCGGCGAACAGCGACTCGCCGCGACTGAGCAGACCGAAGTCGAGGTTGCGGTAGTTCCAGTAGGTCCAACCGATGCCGTGCTGGGTGAACAGACCCAGGAGGTCGCGGATCCAGGCCAGTTGGTGCACACGTGCGGGTCCGGCCTTGTACACACCGAATTCGTCGCACGAAACCCGCAGCCCGTACCGCTCCCGAAACGCCACCACGGGCTCGAGGCACTGCGCGAGGCGGTCGCGGTCCCAACGCCCGGACTCCAGCGGCAGGCGATGGTCGGCATCGGGCGGCAGCACGTAGTCGCCGGGCCAGGCGCGGGCCTGATGGAAGGCCTCGTGGGCGATCCAGGGAGCCTTCTGGTGCGAGAACAACACGGGGTTGTAGAAGTGGAAGCTGTACAGGACGTTGTCGTCGTCCATGGGCTCCAGATGCGCGAATTCCGGAGCGGAATTCCAGCGGTTGGACCCGACCACGATGGTGGAACGCGGCGCGTGCGCGCGCACCTGCGCAAACAACGTCTTGGCGATGCGGTTCCAGGTCGCGGCATCGGGGGCTGTCGGTTCGTTGAGCAACTCGATGGCGCAGCCAGGATCTGTCCCGTAGCGCTCCGACAGCAGCGACAGCACGCGGCACGCGCCGGCCAGGGCCGAGGGGTCGGTGAACAGGGGCTGGTCGCGGGTGGTGCCTTCGTGGAAGTCGTGGCCGGGGCAACGATGGAGATCGAGCAGGACCTCGAGCCCCCTGGCCCGGATGTCGGCGATGGCCTTGTCGAGGCGGCGCAACCGGTCTTCCCGTGGAGAGAGGGTCTCGTCGAAGACGATCTGCCAGTCGACCGGAAGGCGCACGTGGTCGAACCCCCATGCGGCGATGCGCTCGAAGTCGTCCGAACCCAGGAAGGTTTCGATGTGACCGTCCACACCCGGGAAGGTGGAGGGATCCTTTTCTTCGATGGCATCGATCTGGCTGAACCAGCCCCCGAGATTCACGCCTTTCCAGCTCTCCACCCGCATCGTATTCCTCCGTCGGAGGCCTCTTCGGCATCTCCAGATACGCTAAGGGTAGGTCGTGCGCTCGACGGACCCAAGTGGAGAGTGTTGCCATGTTGAGGAACGTGCGCGCCGCGAACCTCCGAAGCTACGTTCTCTCCATGAATCGACCCCAGCTCGCCCAGCTCCTCGGACTCGCCTTGGTCCCCCTGACGCTTGGTTCCTGCGACCAGGCCAAGCAGTTCATCGATCCGACGGGGACCGCGTACAAGAAGTCTGGGGATACCGCAAAAACGGCCACAGCTTCGAAACCTTCCGAAAAATCCGAGCCCACCCCACAGCCGCAGGCCCCCATGGCGGCCCCTGTCGCGGCCACGCGACCTGCGCCAACCCAACGCGACGTCCCGCCCCTCGACCCCCATTCCGCACTCGTGAAGGTGGCGGACATGATGTTGGCCTCACCCGAGGGCTGGATTCCCTTCACCAAAGGGCGCGCGCTGTCTCGCGGCCGGCACTTCACGCTCTGGAACGAACAGGAAGTCCCCTGGGGTCTGGCCATCTCCGACCTGGACCAGGACGGCGCCGACGATGCCATCGTGGCGGTGCGCTCGGTCAAGGGCCGCGACACCGCCTGGACGCTGGCGGTGATGATGGACCGCAGTGGCAAGCTGCAATGCATCCAGTCCGTCCCCCTGTCCATCGCGGGATTGTCGGGTATGGAATCCACCCAGGGCGGCGTCCTGGTGACTCCCGTCGAAGGTGACCCCAAGCTGTACGGCTGGGTCGGGGGCGAGCTGCGCGGCAACGACTGAAAGCGTGAGGAAAAACCTCGGAGCGGCCAAAATCCACCGCTCGTCCTGAGGAGCGCCGAAGGCGCGTCTCGAAGGGCGTGCGGAAGGGCGGAATGCCCGATCTTGTTTCCTTGTGGATCGCGATCTATCGCCCGAAGGATCGCTCCCCGCCCTTCGAGAGCTCTCCTGAGCAAGGTCGAAGGGCGCGAGGCAAAGCCTCGCTCCTCAGGACGAGCGGGGTTGTAGTGCTATTTCCGAATTCGTAAACACCTTCGGAGCCGTACTTCGCCAGCCCATCAATGCGGGGCGGGAGCCTTCGGGATCAGGGCGTCGCGCCGCAGCACGGCCCCCAGCAGGGAGTTCTCGCGGCGGGCGCGCTCCAGAACCCCTTCGAAGCGGACGGAATCCGTCTGCCAGAGGTCGCGTTCCTGGCGGGGATCGGCCAGCCGGTGGAAGGCCTGGCTCCCCCACTCGCGCCGCGCCTGAGGGTCGATGGTTCCGTGGATCGTCACCGAATCGGTGCGCACCAACAGCTCCTGGTAGTGGTTGGCCGTCCGCAGGCGCGGCCCGGCCAAGGTGTCGGAGCGCAGAAGGTCGGTTCCCACGAAATGGTTGGCCGTGCGCACCCCCGCCAGTGCCAGCAGCGTGGGTGCCAGATCCACTTGCGAGGCGATGCCGTCGTGCCTGCGGCCGGCACGCAGGCGCGGATGGGCTCCCCAGATCAGCAGCGGTACACGCGTCGATTCGTCGAACATGCCGCAGCCCATGTTCGAACACCCGTGTTCACCCAGCGGAAACCCGTGGTCGGCGGTCACCACGAAGACGGTGCGGCCGAACCAAGGCTCGTGGCGGAGACTGTCGACAAAGGCCTGGAGACGGCGCTCCGTGTAGCGCATGGTGGAAGCCATGCGCTCCTGGAGATCGGTGCCCGGGGAGGGTTCGTCGGCATCGGGGGGCAGGTTGAAGGGATAATGGTTGGACTTGGTCATGAGCGTGACCAGGAAGGGTTTGCCCGCCTTCAGGTTGGAACGCATCCAGGTCGCGGCGTGGGCGAACATACGACCGTCGGTCTCGCGGAAACGGTCGTAGTCCCAACTCTGGTACCACTGGCGCAACCACGGGGTCTGGTTGTCCCAGGCGGGGTCTGCGGCCGAGAAGAACCGGGTGGTCCAGCCGCATTGCCCCAGCAGGGCCGAGAAGGCACGGTTGCCCAGGCCAGGATAGTCGGTGACGATGTTGCGGTCGGGATGGTTGGGGACACCCAGGTGGATGCTGGTGAGGGCCCGCACCGTGGGCAGTGCCGTCACGTGGAAGTCGGTCCAGATCTCGGCGTGGGGGGCGACGGAATCCAGAAACGGGGTGGCATCGCGCACGGCTCCCCAGGGTTTCAGGAACCCCGCGTTCAGGGCCCGATGCGATTCCAACACCACCAGCACCACGTTCCACGCCGATTCGGGCGGTGCGACGGACTCGCCTTCCCGGGGCACCTTCCAGTAGGCAAGTTCGGGGTCGGGGAAACGCCAGGCCGTGTCGGACCCGGCCTCGGCCAGCCAGGACGCGCGGTGTTCGGAAACCAGGCGACGGAATTCGTCATCGGGGATGTCGGCCTCGCGGCCGTCGCGCCAGGATTCCCACCACACGGCCACGACGGGAGCCAGTTTGCGGGCGCGGTTGCGCCCCCCCCAGGCGATTTCGGTGAAGATCCATCCCGCCGCCACGAACAGCGCCGCGGCCAAGGCGAAACGCGCCCACCGGGGACGATCGGAAAACCAGGAGAGGCGGCGCAGCCAAACCGCGATCCAGAAGGCGGCCAAGGGCGAGCCGAACAGCAGCACCAGGGGCAGAAAACGTCCTCCGCGGTCGTCGGCCAGGAAGGTCCAAAGCGGCGCCAGGGAGGCCGTGTTGCCGTAGGTGTCCACCAAGGTGGGGGTCAGGTGGGCGCCCATGAACCGCTGCATCTCGTGGTCGGCAACGGTGGCCACCAGGAGGATGCCGTGGAACGCACCGAACGCCGCGTGGCCCACGTGGGCCCACCAGCGCGCGCGTTTCTCCCAGAAGGCCACGTGCAACACAAAGGGCAGGGATGTCCAGGCGATCCAGCGCGCATCGAAACACAGGGCGTGGAAGACGTACCACTCGGGTTTGCCCACGAAGGGCAAGCCGAAGGCGTCGGGTCGGACCAGCACCGCCAGACGCAGCAGGGCGTGCACGATCCACACGGAAAACGTCCAGGCCAGGGCGCGGGCCAGGAGGGGGCGTTCGGAGGGAAGACCCGGTGGCTTCGGGAACAGGGCCCGAAGCCAGGCCGGGATCAGACGCATCCGCCCTTGGATCCGCAGGCCGGCTCGGCCACCCCGTTGCGGGGACCCGTGGCGTATTTGCCCGAAAGCTCGCGCAGGTACTGGTGGCTGTACAACCCTGTGTCGTGGCCGTCGTTCCACACGATCTGCAGCGCGTAGCGGCCCACCGAACGCACGAGTTTGGGCTCGACGTTGAAGGGCACTTCGGCCTCGCCCACCTGGCGCACGCCGGTCCATTCGTCGACGCACTGGGCGCAGGGGCAGTGGCCGCGCAGCCAGCGGTAGGGCAGCACGGTGGAGTTGCCGTCGGACCAGTCGACCCCGAAGAAGCCTCCCTGGTAGCGATGCAGCTTGACGGGAACGGCCTGGCTGGTGCTCATGGCTTCACCTCGAGGGTTTCTTCGGGCAGATCGGCCCATTCGGCACTGAATTCGCCCAGGACATCGGCCCCGGAGGCCATCAGGACGGAAAGCTCCGAGGCCACCCGTCCCGCGATCTCGCGGAACGCGACACCCGAGCGCGAGTCGGGGGCACGGAAGACCACGGGCTCGCCCTGGTCGCCGCACAGGGCCACGGCGGGCTCGATGGGGACAGCGCCCAGGAAGGGCAAGCCCAACGAGTTGGCGATGCGCCGAGCGCCGTCGCGACGGAAAATGTCATGTTCCTTGCCGCAACCGTCGCAGATGAATCCACTCATGTTCTCGACCAGCCCCAGCACCGGGACCGAAACCTTCTCGAACATGCGCAGGCCCTTCTTGGCGTCCAGAAGCGCCACATCCTGCGGGGTGCTGACGATCACCGCGGCGGTGATGGGAGTCTGCTGCGTGAGGGTCAACTGGATATCTCCGGTTCCCGGAGGCATGTCGATGAGCAGGTAGTCGAGCTCGCCCCATTCCACCTGCGACACGAAATTGCCCACCATCTGGCTGACCATGGGGCCGCGCCAGACCACCGGGGCCTCGTCGTCGGAGAACATGCTCATCGAGATGACCTTGATGCCGCGCGCGGTGGGAGGATGCACGCGTTTGTTCTCGTCCATCATCGGCTCTTCCGTGGCGCCCAGCATCATGCCCTGCGAAGGGCCGTAGATGTCGGCGTCCAGGATGCCCACGGTGGCGCCCGAACGGACCAGGGCGGCAGCCAGGTTGGCCGTGACGGTGGATTTGCCCACGCCGCCTTTGCCCGAAGCGACCGCCAGCACGGTGCGCACGCCCTTCAGGACCTGCGTCTTGTCCATGCCGGGGCGCGAGGCCACGTTGGCCGAAAGGGTCACGTCGACCGAGGTCACACCGGCGACGGCGCGCGCGGCGGCGACCGCCTGGTCTCGCAATTGATCCTTCACCGGGCAGGCGGGAGTGGTGAGCACAAGGTCGAAGGCCACGGCCCCCTGGTCGGAAACCGTCAGGTTCTTGATGAACCCGAGGGTGACGATGTCCTTGTGGAGGTCGGGATCCTGGACCGACCGGAGGCTGTGGAGGATCTCTTCTTGGGTAGGCATGGCAGAGTCGCAATCTACAATCCGGACATCGACGTCGTTTTGCTCGTGGAAAGCACTCTCCGGGACGGATGCATCTTTCCAGACTGGATTCCGCGTTCGGACCGCGAACGGCTCGCGCGAACCGGACTCGATAGCGCCCTCTCCGGGAGATCCCACGATGACCCAACGCACCTCGGCCCGGTCCTTCCAACCCGCTGCCGCCCTGCGTCGCCTGGTCCGCAACTCGCCGTTGCTCGAATCCGCCGCCCAGGGACGCGAATTGTCGCCCCTGGGATGGAAGATCCGTCCCCTGAGTGCTCCCGAGACGCTCCAGTTGGAACGCCAGAGCTGCCAATGCGCCGACTGGACCCGCATCCGCGTCCAGGAGGGCTTCGATGCGGCCTCGGTGCGCGAGACCACCTTCGAAGGCGACGTCCTGCTGGCGAAGTTCTCCGGCACCGTCATGCTGCCCGGACACGTGAGCCTGTCCACCGGCATCCGGCGCGCCCATGTGCGCGACTCCGTGATCGGCAACTGTTGCCTGCACGACGTGGGCCTGGTGGCCCGCCAGGTCATCCACGACGCCGCCGCGATCTTCCGCGTGGGCTCGCTGGTGGCCTCGGGAACTTCCGGGTTCGCCACCGGCTACCCGGTGCGCGTGGGCCTGGAGACCGGCGGACGCACCGTCCCGATCTTCGCCGAGATGGACATGGAACTGGCCGCCTGGCTGGCCGAACACCCCGGCCCCTCGCCGGAACGAGCCGCCTATGACGAAGCCCTGACCCAGCACGCCGAAGCCGTGCGCCACCGCCACGGCGTGGTCGGTGAAGGCGCCCTGATCCTGAACACCGCCACCGTTCGCAATGCCTGGGTGGGTCCACATGCCCGCATCGACGGCGCCCAACTGGTGCGCGATTCGGCCATCCTCTCCAGCATCGACGCCCCCACCATGATCCGCGACGGCGCCATGGTCGAACACGCCGTCTTGCAACACGGCACCCATGCGCGTTCCCACGCCATCGTGCGTGCCGCTCTGCTGCTGGAAAGCTCGGGTGTGTCGCGCCACGCCAAGGTCACCCACGCGGTGCTGGGCTACAACACCGAGATCCAGGAAGGCGAGGTCACCAGTTGCCTGGTGGGCCCCCTGGTGGGGTTCCACCACCAGTCGCTACTCATCGCCGCGCTGTGGCCCGAAGGCCGCGGCAACGTGGGCCATGGAGCCGCGCTGGGGTCCAACCACACCGGTCGTACCGCCGACCAGGAACTTCGCCCTGGTGAAGGCCAGTTCTTCGGGCTTTCCTGCCTAGTGAAATTCCCCGCCAACTTCGAAGACGCCCCCTGGACTCTCATCGCCTCGGGCGCCCACGTGGCGCCGGGTCGGTTCGGCCTGCCCTTCTCGCTCATCCGCTCCGAACCGCTGGAAGACCGTCCCCTGGCCACTCCCGGATGGATGTGGCAACACAACGCCTGGGCCCTGGAGCGCGCCGAAGCCAAACTGGCCTCGCGCGACCGCACCCGCGGCCGGTTGTGCACCCGACCGCTCCTGCACGAAGGCCTTTTGCGCCAGGTGGAACACGCCCGCACCGCCCTGCTGGGATCACCCGCCTGGAAGACCGTCGGCGCCGAATCGTTCCCCGCCGCGGGCATGTGCCGGATCACCGAAGCCGACCGCAACGCGGGTGTGGACGCCTACACCGAATGCCTGCGCCTGGCGGCCCTGCGTTCGGTGCTGGCCGGCGAGTCTTCGCCCCTGCGGGCGTGGGCCACGGAATTCCTCGAGCAGGAATTCCCAGGATCCTCCCCCGAAAGCCTGCTGGTGCACTTGCCCGGCCTGGAGCGTCTGTGGGTCCGGCGCGTGCGCAAGAGCCGCGACCGCGATTCGTCGCGCGGCAAGGCGGTCTTCGACGACTACGCCGCCGTGCACCCCGAACCCAAGGACGACGAGGTCATCAAGGCCGCTTCGCTGCGGGCCCGCGAGACCGCCCGCGCCGTGCGGGAACGACTGGCGTGACGGATTTTGTCATCACGCCGGGTGCGGGATTCGGCGCCGGCCCCCTGCACCGCTATCGCGTGGTGGGCTCCACCATGGATGTCGCGCGCCAGGCTCCCGCCTGCGGCGCCCCCCTCACCGTGGTGGCCCGTTCCCAGACCGCCGGCCGCGGCCGCTACGACCGCTCGTGGTCGTCCCCGCCCACAGGCGGGTTGTACCTCACCGTGCGCATCCCCTGGACCCGGCCCGTCGTGCAGGCTCCCGTGGTCTCCATGGGAACCGCGCTCGCGGCGGCCTTCCTGGCCCGCGAACTGGGCTGCCCCGACATCGTCCTGAAGTGGCCCAACGACCTCCTGCTTTCCGGCGCCAAGGCCGCGGGATTGCTCGCCGAAATGGCCACCACCGGTGACGGCCCCTCGCTGATGGTGGGCATAGGGCTGAACGTGTCCACCGCGCCCGAGGTGCTTTCCGCCGTGGGCCAACCCGCCACCAGCCTGTCCCTGGCCTGCGGCCAGGACCTGCTCGAAGACGACGTGCTGGCGCGATTCCTGTCCCTGTGGACAGAAATCGACCAACGCATCGAGTCCGGCGGCTTCGCCGCCGTGGCCGACGACTACCGCGCCTTCTCCGACCTGGAAGGCCGGGCCTTCCGCCTGGCCACCGCCGGCACCGACGAACTGGTGCGATTTGCGCGCGTGAACGACGACGGCTCCCTCAGCGTGCGTCGCGCCGACGGAAGCCTCTTCGCCACCTTCGGCGGGGAACTGCTGAAGGCGTGACGAGCGGGACCAGATCCGGTTTTCCCATGCGGACCCGAGGGTGACGACCACAATCTTCTTCCCCGGCCTGGGTGCCGACTCGACCCTCGCGGCCTACCACCAACTGCGCGATTCGGAATGCGTCTGGGTCGAATGGCCCAAGGTCATTCCCGAGGACTGGGACGAATTCCTGCGACTCCTGGAACGACAGATTCCGACGAAACCGGATCTCCGCTTCGTGGGCATCTCGTTCGGCGGTCTGGTCGCCCTGGGAATGGCCCAACGCATCCCACCCGCGAAAGGTGTGTTCCTGGTGGGGTCACTGTCCGACCGCAGTGCGCTCCGCCCCCTCTTCCGCGTTCTCCTCCCGATCGCGATCCATCTGCCCGTATTCTGCTTCGATCTGCGCCTGGTGCCCTGCTGGGCCATCGGATGGGTTTTCGGCATCCGCGACCCCGAGTATCTGCGCCACTTCCGGACCATGGCCGAACGACTTCCCCCGCGCTCGGTCCGGGCCCTGTGCCGCCTGATCGCCCGCTGGCACCCCGTCGACGTTTCCCATACCTCCGCCCGCATTCACGGACGCCGAGACCGACTCATTGGTCCTGTCCGAACCGCGACCCTCCTCGACGGCGGACATTTGATCTCCATGACCAATTCCGCCGAGATCAACGCCTGGCTGGAATCGTCCACACTGGACTTCAAACCGCAATCGGCTGATTCTTCCGTATTTCCTTGATCAATTCAGGTTTGCGAGAAATCAGTCGAAGAAGGACACGTGCTGCCCCCGTTGGACTGCGACGACCTTGCTCCCATTCTTGATAGGTTCTGGGGGAAACATCGATCAGATGCGCAAATTCGGACTGGGAAAGGCCGCTCATGCGCCGTGCATGGATCGCTTCCGAAACTTCCACGACGCGGACGTTTTTTGTTTTTTCTGCATTGAATTCGGAAATTCCTTGGGAAATTTCACTGAGCAAATCTCGTCCATTTTCCCATGCTTCGATTTCTGGATCAGATGGGCGTGCATTATTTTTTTTCATATTTTACTCGTTTATTTTTAATTTAAATTTTGTATAAAATGGGCGTGCGCCCCTCACTAAATGGCCGCGTATTACAGAATTGACCTCACAAGTTTTGCGAGTGTCTGCCCTGGAATATTTCCTAGTTCAGATTTTCTGTATGCGACCAGCAGGATGATTCTTTGTTGCTTGGTGTCGATGCAATAGATGAGCCGCGCACCTCCACTTTTCCCTCCACCGGTAATGGCCTTCCGGCTTTTCCAGCAGCCGTTGGAGTGCGGAATCAAATCATCACCCTCTAGAGCCTGCCGAGCAATCTCATCGTACACGACATTCAATTCATCATTCGACCAGAACTTGGAGGCGCCCGCTCGAAAGTTTGGCAGTTCGGCGAGGGTCCACATCTTGGGTCGACTCTCGGCTTGTTCTCGATTCATGGAATGCTCCGCAGGATCGTTGGCGAGGGCGGTCGGCGAGTTCGCACTGGCAATACCTAGAGTATACGTCATTGACGTACAAAAAGCAACAGGACCTGCCGCCCCTCTGACATCCCCCCCCCCTCCCTCGGCATCACTGCATGAAGTATCCTGTCCCTTCCCATGTACGCTTCGTTGCGAAGACGTTCGATTGCCCTTGCACGGTCTCGCAGACACCTTTCCACCGCACCCACACCCCCCTCCCAAGGCCCCCCATGCTGACCATTTTCGTCGACGCCGACGCCTGCCCTGTGAAGGACGAGATCTACAAGGTGGCCGGGCGCAACGGGCTGGAGGTGTTCGTGGTGGCCAACACCTGGATGCGTGTGCCCGCAGAGGCCAAGATCCACCTGCAGGTGGTCAGTGACGGGTTCGATGCGGCCGACGACTGGATCGTGGAACAGGCGGGCCCAGGCGACATCGTGATCACCTCGGACATTCCCCTGGCCGACCGCAGCCTGAAAAAAGGCGCCAGCGTGCTGGGGAGCACCGGCAGGCCGTTCACGGAAGAGAGCATCGGGGATGCCCTGGCCTCGCGGGAACTGGCCACCGACCTGCGTGCCATGGGCCTGGCGCGGGGAGGTCCCCCACCGTTCACCCCCAAG
>JAMIIV010000026.1:0-1446 GCA_035913415.1 Fibrobacteria bacterium
GGCGGTAGTGGAAACAGAAGGCGGTGTTCTGGTAGAAGACGCCGCGTCGGCGCGCGTCGAGAAAGGCCTGGGTCAGTTCCCAGAGTTCGGACTGCAGGTTCTCGAACCGGTCACGGGAGAGATAAAGCATCTCCCGGTGGAACATGCCCGGCTCGGTGTACTTGGCGGCCAGCCGTGCCTGGAACTCGTCGTCGCTCTCCGGCAGTCTCCGTTTGGCGCTGCTCTTGCCGGTCTTGGACTTTGCGATCAGATCGGCCCGCCGCGCCTCGAACTCGGCCTCGGTTTCACCGCGTCCCTGTTGCAGACGGGCCTTGACCAGGATGTTGTAGAGAACGCCCGCGATGCGGATGCCGAGCGTTTGTTCCACGTAGCGGGAGTAGAGGACGATCTGGAAGTCGGTCCAGAGCCGCTCCAGGTAGTCCGCATCCACCTGCGAGGCGGTCTTGTGCTCGATCAGGAAATGCTCGTCGCCGATCCTGACGACGCCGTCGACCTTTCCGGCCAGCACGAAGCTTCTGGATGAAGCGCCGGTGGCTGGGTTGACGATGCCCCCCTCGAAGGTCTTTTCGAGGACGACGACATCGAATTCCTCGCTCGCATAGCAGGCCGCGTAGCCTTTCATCATCGCTGCGGCCAGGTGCCAGTCCCACTTCTGGTCCTCCTCTTGTGCGCGGTTGGGGTAGGTCCGGTCGATGAAATCGAGGACGGCCCCCAGGTCCCTGCCGCCGTGCCAGATCTCCAAGCACTTGTGGATCACCGTGCCGAAGGCCAGGTTGTGGTCCCGTTCCAGGGGAACCAGTTCCTGGATGTAGCGCCACTCGCAGGCCTTGCGGCAGTTGCGGAACAGGCTCCACATCGAATAGGTGGTGGTCGTTTTCGTTTCCATCACGCGGCCCCCGTGGCTTTGAGTTCGGGGCCGATCACCGGGCCGTCACCCACGCGTTCGACCTTGAAGGCCTCTTCGCCGAACTCTCGGGTGAGAAAGCCTGTGAAGATGCGGGCGATGGCGCGCCCGACTTCGGTCGCCGCATCCACGATGCAGGAGCGCTTGCGCGAATCCAGGCAGAAGGACGCGTCCAGCCGCACGAGCGATCGGCCGTGAAGGCTCTCGGCGGCGAGCACCGCCAGGAGCAGGGACTCCTCGACGTCCCGGATCGGGACTTTGGAGTCGAAGTTGTATCGGTAAAGTTCTCGGTTCATGTTTGATGCCTCCATTCCGTTCAGTAAGGTCTGTTGGAGGGCGCGCCCGGGCCGGATGCTTTCGGCTGCCTCTCGGACACCGTCCGTGCATCCGACCCGCTCATTACCTACCGGAGGCGGACCCGGACCGTCGGACGATCAGAGGTAGTCCCTGAGTCCGGCGTCCTCGAAGATCGCTCGCAGCTTCTTGATGGATTCGTAGATCGTCCCCCGCGGAATCCCGGTGTCGCGGGAGATTTCCGTTAC
>JAMIIV010000027.1:0-4393 GCA_035913415.1 Fibrobacteria bacterium
GATCCGAGGGGTCCAGGGAATGCCGTTGTCGTCGCTCCAGCCCGTATCGATCCGGACGGACACGCCAGCCGTGTCGGAAGAGGCCAGGGGGATCTGGGCGAGACGCTTTCCATTCCAGTACACCCAGAGTGTTTCCGGTTCGAAGGCCCGTGCCGCGGCGATCCGAGGCACAGGAGGTGAGATTCCGCCCAAGGAACCGAAAGACCTGCCGTCGATGGCACGTCCTCCCGTTGCCCAGGAGAGCCGACCTTGTTGGTGCACCAAGGAGGTCTGTCGTGGGGCTAGGTCGCGGTGCGCGGGGCTTCGTCCCAGTGCCGCCCCCACCGTCCACGCTCCGCTGGGTTTGCTGATGTCGGACTCGTGGCGTCCCTGCACCTCGACTCCGGCCAGGGGCCGTCCGTCGAGGTCCGAGACCTTGCCGGAAATCTGCCCCGCCATGGATAGTGCGGGAACCATGGTGAGCAACGGGAGGATCTTCATGGAAGCATCCGATCGTGGAGGAGGGGCGAGTCGATCCCGGTAGCGATGGGGATGCTCGAAACATCGCGTGGAGACCGGATTCCGGCAAGCCGTTCCCCGTTGGAAAGTCCGGCCAAAATGTCCGTGGTTTCCGGCCGGGAGCGAGCGCGGAACGGGCCGCGAGGAATCAGTTTTGGTCCATGCGGGATCCTGCCCTCGATCGACTGCTCTGGAGCGCCCGCGACTACCGGGAGTTCCTGTCCGCGTGGCTTCGCCACCAGAAGGCGGCACGTCCTTCCGTGTCGCTGAACGCCATGGCCCGGACCATCGCCATCGACCCGAGCCTCTTGGGGAAGATCTTCCAGGGTGAACGCCACCTGGCGACCTCCCGTATCCAGCCGATCTGCGACCTGACGGGTCTGGCGGGCGACCGGGCGGAATATTTCCGCCATCTTGTCCTCCACGCCAAGTCGAAGACCGCCCGCGAAGCGCAGGCCTGTTTCCAGCGGATGCAGGAGCTGCGTCGCGTGGCGCCGGTGCTCCTGGACGACACCCAGGAGTCCTATTGGGACAGTTGGATCCAGGTCGCGTTGCGCTCGTTGCTGGTCTGCGGCGATTTCGACGACGACTGGGGCCGCATGGGAGGGCTTCTGCATCCCCGGCAAACCTCGGGTACGGTGCAACGGGCCATGCGAAGCTTGGAGCGCCTGGGCATGGTCGCCAAGGACGATGCCGGTTTCTGGCGCCCGGTCGAACCGTTCGTGCGCGATCGAGGTTCGGCCTCTTCCCGGGCGCTGCGGAACTTCCACCGCCAGTCGCTGCTGCTGGCGGTGGAATCCCTCGAGGGGCTCCCGACCTCCGAGCGGAACATTTCGTCGGTTTCTGTCGCCGTCGATGCCGCCGGCTACCTCGAGCTGGTCCGGCAGGTCGAGGACCTCCGGTCGCGCGCCCTTGCCTGCTCGGCAAGGACGACCTCCCCGGACAGGGTGGTCCAGGTGGCGGTCCAGATCATCCCGCTGGCGGGACTTCATCTCCAGCCGGTCGTCGATTAGATTCGCCCCCCATGTGTCCTCGTCGTCGGATCTTGGCAGCCCTGGCGGCCGTGACCCTCTGGTCCGGTTGCACCGATGAATCCGTTTCCGGCGGATCCGGCTCCGACGCGGGCAACGCGCTGGAAGTCGTGGCGATCGCTCCGGGCGGAGGCGTCGTGCCGGGGGCTCGCGTGGAACTGCGGCCGGAGGGCTCCTCGGCCGTCCATCCCACCTACGTCGACACCACCGACGTCGATGGCCGCGTGATGATGCGTCCCGGCGGCGGTCGCTGGGCGGTGCTGGTGGTCCGCGAGCACCTGGCCTTCAGGGCGGTGGCCTCGGGTGCGGGCGCCATCCTCGACACTCTGCGTCCGACCGCGCGCCTGTCCGGGCTCGTCGATGGCGGCGCGGGGGCCACCGTCACCCTGACAGGAATCGGCATCGGCGCCGTCTGCGATTCCAGCGGCTACTTCGAATTGGACGGCCTGCCCTCCGGGGCCTCTCCCGTGCTCCTGGCCGCGGGCACATCAGCGTTCGGCACGGGCCTGGAGCTTCCTCCTGGCGTCCGGTCTCTCGCGCTCTTCGACACCAAGGCGCTCCCACCTCAGGTCTCCAGCCTCCCCGCCGACTCCCTGATCCCTTGGGGAGGACGCCCCCTCCCCGCGGGGTTGCCCACCTGGATCCTGGGGGACACCGGCGCGTTCGCCATCGCCGTCCGTCTGCGCCGGCTCGACACCGCCCTTCCCCTGGTCGCCCTCGACTGGGGCGGCTCCGATTCCACGGGCATCCGCATCGGCTGGCACGGGCTGGATACCCTGGTCCTCGACCTGGCAGGACGACGCCATCGCATCGTGGGCATCCCTTTTCCCCTCGGCGAGCAGCAGGTGGGGCTGGCTGGTGAAGGGCGCCGTTTGTCGGTGCTGCTGGGGCGAGACACCGTCGCGAGCCTTTCCACGGGTGTCCTCGAAGCGCGCCCCACCTGGACCTCGCTGGCCGTCGGTGTAGCCGGAGCGCAGCGCGTGGACTGGATCGCCTTCCAGCGCCGGGTCATGACCGCCGATTGGCTCCGGAGGCTCTGGGCGCTCTGACGTTGCGGGGATCGGTGGGAATACATCGCCTTGAGGGGCGAGGATCTCGTTGGATTCCGTGCCCCTGGGATTGGCCGGAGTCCGATGCAGAGATTCTGCAGGACCTAGTTCGATCTTGTGAACCCGAGCTTGTCAGGGTCTCCAGGGGAGTGTGTCGAGGTCGAGGTCGTGCTGGATGTCGGTCAGGGCGCGTTTGTAGAGACCCTTGCTGGTGGCGGCGTAGAGGGTGTCGCGCCAGACCTGGACTGAGGATGTTGGACGGTAGTTTTCGTCGGCGTAGCGGATGCCGCGGCGCTGGAGGGGCACGTGGTGGAAACGCTCGCGCTTGCGGCTCCAGACCCAGACGCCCAGGTAGTCCCCCAGAACGGAATTGGTGCCGCAGACGAACAAAAGACTGTCGTGTTTGCGCAGCCCCACGAACTCGGCGCGATAGACCAAGCCCGTCTTCTGGTAGGCCTTCTCGAGGTCGAAGGTGTCGGAGTGCTGGAAGTTGGTGATGCTGTCATGGAATGCGAGGGTGGTGGGGTCGCGGCGGAACAACGGGGTGGTGCCATATAGCATCCAGAGCTTGCCGTCGTATTCGGTGATCCCCGTGCCGTTTTCGGCGGGACAGCTCATGCCGCACCATTCGCGTCGAGATATCGGAGGGAGCGCTACCTGCTCGTTAAGGTCGCCGTGATACAGGTTGTCGGAGCTGACCAACAGTTCGCCGGAGGACGTCTCGAAGATGTCGCTGGGTGGGCGGAGGGTATTGGGGAATCTGGTTTTTTGGGGCACGAACCCAGTGTCGGAGATCAGGGCCAAGATCACCGAGTCGCGGGAGCCGCGGTGGGAAATATTCACAAGGACGCCAGATTTGGTGAGTGCCATGGGCGAAGAAAATGATTCCGAAAAAAAGCCTCCTGCTTGGATTGATTTTGGAACTGTGAACTTTTGCAGGAGTGTGGCGTCGCTGCTCATGATTGCAATTCCTGAGTCGCGAGAGCCGAAGTAAATGCGGTTTTGAAAAGTTCTGATTCTGATTATGTATTTTTTGATCGGAATTTCAATGCGTAACCAATGGTTGCCATCGCTGGACTTCCAGAGTTCTTGGATGTATTCGCTGTCCGGTCGATAGTTGTTGACCAGCACAAAGAATGCGTCGGATGTGGTCGCCATGTTGAGGATGTACCGATCCTTTTCCGTGACAGGAAAATTGGCGGACTTCCAACCCGAATCGAGAGGCCATCCAGCGGTCGGATCAGGTGTTGGCACCGGCTCCGTGGGTTGTTTGGTGGACGTACAACTTGCGCCCAGCAAGAGGCCGCCGAGCAACGTCAGGAAAACGAAGGAACGGGGCATCATGGGCTCACCTCGGTCCACTCCGCACCGATCGCAGTGATACCTGTCGTACCTTGGGGCCACGGTTGCCAATCCGTATCATGAAGCCCGATCGAAGCACCGATGGCATCGGGCCAAGGTGTCTCGGGAATCAGCGTTGCGTCGGGGCATGAGAGGATCATGGCACTGGGTTCGATGGTGCCGGTGCAGCCTGTGGGCCACCAGGGTTCCAGGGCGGGAGTCACACCTGCGGGGGTCTCGATCGGGAGTCGCAGAGTGAAGCCCGTGCGCGCTGTGGGGGACAATACCATGAGGCGGAAGCGATGCAGATTCGCTTCGGAGTTGTCGCGCCGGACGCTGGCTTGGAGAATCGATGCGATGGGTGGATGGGGCCGTGAGCCCAAAATCTCCTGATCAGGATTGTGGCGACAAGAAATGACCACAGGCGCGAACGCATTGGCGAATCGCACCCGATCAGGGCCAAATCGGGTGCGA
>JAMIIV010000028.1:0-11059 GCA_035913415.1 Fibrobacteria bacterium
GGTGCGGCTACGCCTCCCGGGGAAATCCATCTCTCGGCGATGCCCGACGACGTGCAGCTACTGGAGGCCCACCTCTCGAGCTTGTCCACCCGGAAGGTGCATTTGGTGCAACCCAAACAGGGCGACTCCTTCCGGATGGTGCGCATGGCGTTGGCCAACGCGCGCATGCTGCTGGTGGAGCATCTGGCCAAACTCGAAACGCGCAATCGTGTTTCGCAGGCCGTGGCCGCTCTGCAGGAAGCCCTGGGTTTGCCTGAGCCTCCACGCCGCATCCATGGGTTTGACATCTCCCATCTCTCGGGAACGGGTACTGTCGCGAGCCTGGTGTGTTTCGTGGATGGTCGGCCCTACAAGGCGGGGTATCGGCGGTTCCACGTGAAGACGGTCGATGGCATCGACGACTTCGCGTCCATGCGCGAGGTTGTCGGGCGCCATTTCCGTCGGATCCGGGAGGAGCAGGCCGACCCACCCGACCTGGTCCTCATCGACGGAGGCAAGGGGCAACTGGGAATGGCGGTAGAAGCCATCCGCGCGGAAGGCTTCCCCGACCAGCCGTTGCTGGGGCTGGCGAAACGGATCGAGGAGGTCTTTTTGCCCGGCCGATCCGAATCGATCCTGCTCTCGCTGCATTCCCCCGCACTCAAGATGCTGCAGCACCTGCGCGACGAAGCCCACCGTTTCGCCATCACTTTCCAGCGCACCCAGCGCACCGAAGGCATCACGAGCTCCTGGCTGGACACCATTCCGGGGGTCGGCCCTTCCAAACGGAGCCTCCTGCTGCAGCAGTTCGGATCCGTTGCCAGAATCCGTCAGGCTTCGGAAGAGGAGTTGGCCAAGCTGGTCGGGCCCAAGCTCGCCGCAGCCATCCACCTGGCGTCCATGTCGCTCCAGGATGCCTCGTGAGGCTTCAGCTATCCACATAGGCCAAGCCTGCCCCGAGCCTCGAATGGTTCCATGGCGTCGAGTTCGTTACCAACCCAATCCAGGAGATTCCGTGTCGAACATCATGGTGTATTGGTTTTCCAAGGATCGCGACGAACCAGGCTTCGCGCAGAGGGCTCTGAAGCATCTGGAAGCCCAGGAGTTGGTCACGCGCTTGGACGATGGCGAATTCCTGCTCGAGGGCCGGCTCGGAGAGTTCAATGGGGAATGCGGCAACCGCGCCACCTGCGAGGCTCTGCCGGCGGCTCTTCCCGAAGAGGCGCAGACCAACGGTTTGTGCCCGCGCTGCGACGCCGATCTGGGCGAAACCTTCCTGGAGCTGCACGAATCCTTGGTGGCTCCCTCCGCGTTCGAGCCAGGTCAGGCCCCCGTCCGCGGCAGCGAGGTGGCGAGATGCCCTTCCTGTGACTGGAGTGGCCGTTTCGACGAGGTCGCCTCGGGGATTCCCGGGGAGGCCTTTTATCTGCGCAGGGAATACCTGGGACTCTACGACGTCTACGTCGACGACCTCGCGACCCTGGAATCGCTCGCCGACGAAGTGCCCGGCTCCGAGGTCCTGGTGGTCATGACGACCTGAATTCTGCCGCCGGCAAAGCCTGATGGAATCTGGACCGATTCCACACCGGAGGGATTTCTGCGACCTACGGGTTCTGCGATCCGACTTCGGCCCGGCCCCGGAAGTCGCTAAAGCTTCCCGGGCCAGCTACGGTGGCGGCTTCCCCCGTTGCAGATCCGGCCGCACTCCAGCTCGGCTGACCGACACGGCACTTCGAAGAGCATTGATCCCGATCCCGATGCCCCCTCATCGGCAGCAATGGGACGCCGCGGCGACGTAGATCACGAACGGAAAGGCAAGAAGCTGCAGGGGACTCGTGACGATGTCGGCGGGAACGGAAACGAGGTACCACAGGTACTGACGGCGTGCGGCGGCGTCCGCCATCGCTTGCACATCGGGTTGGGTCTGTACGAGGACCGGCAAACGCACGGTCGTGCCTTTCCGCTCGACAAGCAGAGGTGAGCCCGTCTTGAGCTCCCACACCCGAGTGGACTTGCCCGGCCAGTTGGGGGCGGAATCGTTGCGAAAGCGTAGAAGGACCTCGACCAGACTGTCGGAGGTTGAGGGGCGGAAGGGGAGCGTGGAGTCGGAGCTGATGAGAAGTGATAGTCGGGTTGGCGCGGCGGCGGATTCTGCGCAGGTTGGAGGGGAGTCTCGCAGGACGGCGAAGCCTTCTTCCAGGACCAGGTAGAGAGGCGATGGTGACAGATCAAGTTCAAACGCCTCAATCGCCCGCACCGGCGCGCGTGTGTTCGTCCCGCGGATCGCGGATTGGGAGCAAACCCTTTTCCCTTTGATGTGGTACGTGCCTTCGAACGGGGCCCAAGCGAGAGCGTCTGCATAGGCCCCAGGGATGCTGGAGCGCAGACTGCGTGCGGACTCGTTGACCATCCAGGAAAAACAGCCAGAGAAGAGGATGGACACGAGGAGGATTGCAAGAATGCGGCGCGTGCTCATTCCGTCTCCTCCCCGGCGTTCGAGCGGGCGATGCGCAGGGAGTCCAGATCGATCTGCAGGACAAGTCCGGCATCAGGCAAGCTCCTGCGACCGTGATGGAGGATGTAGAGACGCAGGTGCAGGACGCGGCGGGGGATGCCATCCCAGATTGCCGATCGGAACCACGCGGGTTCGGGGCTCAGGAAGGTTCGGCCCATCCGCTGAAACCATTCGCGGACCGGAGGTTGACCAAGCGCGAACGGCGCGGACCATCTCCCTTGGATGCGGGGGCCTTCCCTGTCTCGCTCCAATTCCCACACGTTGCCGGACCATAGCGGTGCGGAATGCGGGATGAGGAGACTGTCCACAGGGCGATCTTGGGACAGCAGGTGAAGCACCAGGTGGGACGAATCGTCCTGGCCGGCGCACGGGTCTTCGTGGAAGGTCAGCGAGAACCGGATGGAGTCCGGAAGGAAGGGGGAGCCGGTCGCTCCGGAAGCCCGATCCAGCCAGCTCGCCGCACTGTCCCACGAAACATCCCGGAACAGGTGGATGGGAGCCAAGGGGGGCACCGAGACCTGCGGGCAGGCTGGACGCGGCTCCCCGGCCGCCGGAGACCACGGCTTGCCTTGGAGGGCCAGATCGATCCGGACCACAGGAGCTGTAGCGCAACCCGGCAGCAGGGCAACACCGAACACGGCGAAGAGAGGATGCCATCGGCGGCGTTTCGGGACCTGGAGGTGGCCCGGATGCGGATGTGTTCCGTCGAAGGTCGGCATGAGGGGCAATGCAGTCCCGTTGAGAAGAAAGAAGGCCCGCCCCGGAAAGTCCGGAGCGGGCCTTGCGACAGATTCCGTCATCTCCCGCCGGGAAGACGGGAGAGATCGGGATCAGCCCAGCACGACCTCGACGGTGTGTGTCCCGCTGGTGAAGATCGGAGCGACGTTGCCGGCGACGGGTTTGCCGTCGACGACCATGCTCTTCACGCCCTTCGAGACGTTCGAGGGATTCTTCACCGAAATCTGGTATACGGCGCCGCGGAACTTGCGGGTGACTTCGAACTCGCCCCAGGCCTTGGGGATGCAGGGGTCGACCACGAGGCCGTCGAACGAAGCGCGCACGCCGCAGATGTACTGCGTGGCGGCCTGGTAGGTCCAGGACGAGGTGCCCGAGAGCCAAGCGTTGCGGCCGAGGCCGAACTGGGGGTGCTCGTCGCCCAGGATGTTCTGGGGGTAGCAGTAGGGCTCGGACTCGAATTCGTCCAGGATCTCGTTCTTGGCGGCGGGGTTGATCTGGTTGTAGTACTGGAACGCGCGGTCGCCGTTGCCGACCATGGTCTCGGCGATCATGACCCAGGGGTTAGCGTGCAGGAAGATGCCGCCGTTCTCCTTGGCTCCGGGGGGATAGGTGGACACGCCGCCCAGCTTGTGGTCGAAGCCGGTGTAGCCTGGCCACGACAACTTGATGCCGTTCTTGGTGTTCATGATCTCGAAGGTGGACTGGAGGGCGGTGAGCGCGCGCTCGCCTTCGGCGAACCCGGAGATCACGGGCCAGCTCTGGCCGTTGGTGTAGAGTTTGCCGTAGGTGTTCTCGTTGGATCCGATGGGATTGCCCTTCTCGTCGAAGTAGCGCTTCCACCACTTGCCGTCCCAGGCCACGTCGTTGACGATCTTCTTCATCTGGTCGTAGTAGCCTTGGAACTCGGCGGCCTCGGCGGTCTTGCCGGTGGCCTTGGCGATGGCGATGGCCTCGATCAGGCCCTTGCCGAAGAGGTTCGCGTTGAACATCGACTCGGCGCCGGTGGGCAGGTTGACCGTGTCGTTCCAGTCCGCGAAGCCGAGCAGAGGCAAACCGTGCTGACCGCGGTTGTTCCAGGTGAACCGGATGGAGCGGCAGAGGTGTTCCCAGACGGAGCCGGCCTCGAGGGCCTTGCCGGTCGCCTTGTCCTTGTCGTAGAACGGGATGGACTTGTCCAGGAAGGCCAGGTCGCCGGTTTCCTTGAGGTAGGACGCCACGGTCTGGATGATCCACAGGTGGTCGTCGCCGTAGTAGTTGGGGCGATCGGCCTCTTCGCGGGAGTCGCCTTCGTTGGCCTCCATGGTGGAGGGGAAGTACTGGTGCATGGCCGAACCGTCGCGCTTTTGCACCGAGAGCAGGTTCTCGGCCAGCACGAGGGCTTCCTTGGGCATGTGGCTCATGACGCCCAGCAAGTCTTGCGAGGAGTCGCGGAAGCCGATGCCGCGGTCGGAACCGAAGCCCAACTGGTACAGCGACAGGTAGCGGGACCAGTTCTTGGTGGTGTGG
Organism: Fibrobacteria bacterium; assembly: GCA_035913415.1. GTDB lineage: Bacteria > Fibrobacterota > Fibrobacteria > UBA5070 > UBA5070 > UBA5070. Next base: position 4,739 of record JAMIIV010000028.1, read on the forward strand.
CACTGACGGGGGTTGTGCACGTTCACCATGGAGTTGAACGAAGCATCCGGAGTCTTGACCTGCAGGGCGGTGAGGTACTCGGCCCAGAAGGTGGCAAGTTCGGCGAAGGCGGCGTCCACGTTGGCGAGGTCGCGGTACTTCTCGATGGACGGGGTGGCCACCGCGATGGACTTCTCCTTGCCCAGTTGGGTCACGACGCGGTAGGTGGCGCCGGTGGCAAGGACGCCGGCGGCGAACTGCTGGGCGGCGATGTTGTCGCCACGCACGCAGGTGGAGTCGGAGAGGTTGCCGGCAAACAGCGAGAGCGGGCGGGCGTACGAGCCCATCTCGTTGTTGCCGAGGAACTTGCGGCGATCGGTCTCGAAAGACGCGCAGGGCTGGGAAGCGGTGAAGTAGTTCACCTCGAAGTCGCGCTTCATGAACGCGTACTGCTCCAGCACGACCTTGCCCGCGGCGTCCTTGTGCGCCTTGGTGGTCATGGTCTGGGGAACCCAGTCCGCGTTGGTGAGGTGCTTGAGCGCGTCGAAGTGCGAGAACTCGTACACGGGCACCACGTCCACCTGGAGGGGGGCGCCGGTGTTGGTCACGACGATGTCCTGCAGCAACACGGAGGAGCCGGTGGGGACAAAAGCCTTGATCTCGATCTTGAGGCCCTTGTATTCCACGACCCAACGGGAGTAGGAGAGACCCACGTGGCATTCCCACGTGTCCATCGGGATCAAGGTGGGGGTCACGAACGGCGAGAAGACCTCGATGTTGCCCGCGGCGTCCTTGGTGCGGATGTAGATCGTGGAGCCCTTGAAGTCGGAGTTGGGCATCCAGGCCAGGTACTTGGTGATGCGGTTCAGGGCCGGGTCGCCCTTGCACACCAGCGTGCCGCCCGTGGTGTCGACGATGCCGCCGAACGCGAGCGTTCCGACGTAGTTGCACCACTTGATCGGGGTGGCGGGATTGGTGACGACGTATTCCTTCTTGGCGTCGTCGAAGTAGCCGTACTTGGACATTGTCTCTCCGGTTTGGATGAGGGTGTTGGCGTGTTGGGAAATCAGGACAATTCGGCGGGGAGATGGATCTCCTCGCCGTTGGTGAACTTGCGGCTGCCGAAGTTCAGGAAGAACCAGCCGTTGAGCTTGGCCGCTTTGTCGGGATCGTTGAGGATCTCGATGGCGGCGCGGGTGTACTTGAGCTCCACTTGCAGGTGGTCGCGGGCCATGCAGTTGAGGAACGGGCCGTCCGCATACAATGTGGGGCGAGGCTCCTCCTCGATCATCCGCTCGATGGCGGCGATCTGCATGGTCAGTTCGCGAACATGTTTTTCCAACTGCTTGGCGACGTCCCGAGGATGGGTCGCGAACAGGAACGCATACCCGAGCTGGCGGGGGTCGTCGTTGAAACCCACGAGGTGTTTGACCACTTCCTTGCGCAGGTGGGTCATCCCTTTGGGGGTGATGGCGTAGATGGTGCGTTCGGGGCGATTGCCGTCCCGTTCGACCCGGCCTTTGATGCAGGCGGTGCGTTCCAACCGAAGCAAACGATTGTAGACCGTGCTCGTGCTGATCTTGGCCCAACGATCCAACTCCCGCCGCTTGATGGCGGTGATGATGTCGTATCCGCTGGATTCGCGCTCGGCGATGAAGCCTAGCAATACGAGATCGTATCGATTCATCGTTGTGCGCCCTTCAGGATGGTCCCGCTTGAGATATTCCAATTTAGAGTAGTGCCGAACCCATTGCAAAGCGGTTTTTTCCGAAAAGCAGAGGGGACACGACGGTCTTGCCCGAAATGCCTCGCGGATGTGTAAAATGGAGGGCATCATGAGCTTCTTCTGTCCCTGGCAGGATGGCCAGTTCGAGAAATGCCGACGCACGGGGGATACGACGTGTTTGCCCGGCAAAGCCGGGTGTGTTCTGTTCGGGAAGGTCGAATTCGCAGAGGAAACTCCGGGGCGCAAGCGAAGTGTTCGATCGCCGGCGGCTGTCGTCGAGAGACGGGGAAACAAGGCCATCGCCTCGCCCTCCAGCCTTGTACGTGCGAAGACCAGAACGCGGAGCGAACTGCTGGAGAGTCTCGAGTCGTTTCCCGCCCTCCTGCGCCACGATCTGTTGGGCGTATCGCTTGATGCCTTGGTTGGGCGGTGGACGGTCGCCCAAGTGGTCCATCATCTGGCCGATGTTCACGCCGCGGGACTGGCGCGTGTGCGACGGGCACTCACCGAAGTCGAACCGAAGGTTGAGCCATACGATCCTGAATCGTGGGCACGGCTGGACGACGCGCGAGATCCCACCTTGATCCAGGCGAGTCTAGACCTCTTGGAGGGAACGCACGCGCGGTGGGTCGTCTTGCTCCGATCGCTTTCCGAAGACGGATGGGTTCGGGTGTACCGACACCCCCAAACGCGCAAAGGTGTGACCGTCGATGAAGACCTTGTTTGGCATGTCCAGCATGGCGATGTTCATCGCGATGCACTGCGGCGGACCTTGGGGCTCATCGGCCCGAGCTAGTTTCCAACCCGCCCCAACCAGGACAGGATTCCCATGCGCTACGGCCATTTCGACGATGCCGCCCGAGAGTACGTGATCACGAGTCCGGACACCCCCAAGTCCTGGATCAACTACCTGGGGTCGCGCCTCTACGGCGGGATCGTCACGCAAAATGCCGGAGGCTACAGCTTCTGGCGATCTGGGGGCACGGGGCGGATTCTTCGGATGCGATTCAACGGTGTTCCTGTCGATCAGCCGGGGCGGTACATCTATCTCCGGGACGACGAATCCGGGGATTTTTGGTCGACCTCCTGGCAGCCGGTGGGCAAGCCTCTGGACCAGTACCGGGCGGTGGTTCGGCACGGCTTGGGGTATTCGGTCTTCGAGGCCGAATACAAGGGGATACGATCCGAGCTCACCATCTTCATCCCCGACGGCCAGGCGTTCGAATACTGGGCATTGAAGATCACCAACCGCTCGCCGAAGAAGCGCAAGCTGTCGCTGTTCTCGTTTGCGGAGCTGGCCAACAACTGGAACTGGCGACAAGACCTGGAAAACCTCCAGTACAGCCAGTACACGGTCCAGATGTCGGTCCACGAGGGGATGATCCGGTGGCGAAATGCGACCAATCCCGGCTTCGAAGAGGTCTGGTTCGGGCTCGCGGGACCTCCCGTGACGGGTTTTGACACCGACCGCGACGTATTCCTCGGCCCCTACCGGACCTTGGCCAATCCTGCGGCGGTCCAGCGGGGCCGGAGTTTCGATTCTCTGGCGGTGGGCGACAACGGATGCGCGTCCCTCCAGACCACGGTGAGTCTGGAGCCCGGAGCCTCTCGCGAGGCCATCTTCATGCTAGGGATGGGGTCGCCGGTCGAGTCCTGGAATGGCTTCCCCCCTGGCCGCGAAATCCTGAAGGAATTCGGAACCTCCGAGCGACTGCACACCGAGTTGGAGAGGACACGGCAGGAATGGGCCGCCCGACTCGATTCGCTGCAGGTGAAGACGCCCGACCCCGAACTGGATTCCATGCTGAACGTCTGGCATGCCTACCAGACGCACATGACCTTCAACTGGTCGCGAGGGGTGTCGCTGGTCGAAGCGGGGGACCGTGACGGTCTGGGGTACCGCGATACGGTGCAAGATATCCTGGCGATCACCCATGCCATCCCGGAGGCAGCCGAGGAGCGGCTCAACCTGATCCTTACTGGGCAGACCTCGGCGGGAGGCGGGTGCCCACTGATCCGACCGTGGAGTCATCGGCCAGGCTTCGTGCGTGCCCCGTCCGAAGAGCAGTACCGCTCCGATGACACCCTGTGGCTGCCCATCACCGTATCGAACTACGTGTACGAAACGGGCCGACTGGACTACCTGGACACCATCCAGCCTTACGCGGACAAAGGCGAAGCCTCCGTATACGGCCACCTCAAGCAGGCTCTCCAATTCGCGATCGACCACAAGGGGCGCAATGGGTTGATCCAGGGGCTGCACGCCGACTGGAACGATTGCATCAAGTTCGGGACCACGGGAGAGTCCCTGTTCACCTCCTTCATGTTCCATCTCGGGTGTCGGATCGTCGCGGATCTTGCCCGCGCCAAAGGCCTGGAGGGAGAGGCGGCATGGGCCGAGGCCCAGGGGGCCGAGATTCTCGAAGCGATCCAGAAAAGCGCATGGGATGGCGACTGGTTCCTGCGGGCGATTTCGGCCACGGGAGGGACTCTGGGTTCGCATCGAAATCCGGAAGGGTCCATCTATTTGAATGCCCAATCGTGGGCGGTGCTTTCGGGCGCGGCGACACCGGAACAGGCCGAGAGGTGTATGGACATGGTGCACGAGCGCTTGGCGACGGAGCACGGCATTCTTCTCTGCGACCCGCCCCATCGAACGCCGGACCCGCACATTCAGCTCCCCCTCCTGGTCTACCCCCCCGGGCACAAGGAAAATGCGGGACTCTTCTGCCACTCCAACTCCTGGGCGATCGTCGCCGAATGCAGGCTCGGCAACGGGGATCGGGCCCACGAGTACTACCGAGCCTATCTTCCGGCGCGGTACAACGATCGAGCCGAGGTTCGACAGGTCGAGCCGTATGTGTATTGCCAGTTCACCCACGGAAAGACATCGCCTCGCTTTGGGCAAAGTCGCAATCCCTGGCTGACGGGCACCGCCTCCTGGACCTACATCGCGGTCACGCAGCACATCCTGGGGCTACGGCCAGTGCTCGGCGGACTTCGGATTGACCCTTGTATCCCTGCCAAATGGTCGGGATTCACGGTGGAACGCTTGTTTCGAGGCAAACGTTTGTCCATCCGCGTGGCCAACCCCGACGGACTCCAGAAAGGAGTGAAGGGGTTGCGTGTGGATGGCGTATGGGTCGAGGGCAACGTCGTGCCCGCGGCCATGATGAAGACACAGACAACCGTCGAAGTGGTCCTGGTCGAGAGTTGAGTCGCGAACAAGAAAAATTCGCTCAAACCCTTGACGTGCTTGGGGTTCCGGGGTAAGTTTCATGACCCCTCCAGCGATGGTCGGCCGAAAGGCTCCGAAGCAGGGGGGCGCGAGCTTCGCTCGCACTCTTTGACAGGTTGGGCGCCCGTAGAGGCGCAAGCAGATGACTCGTGATACGGGTCTGTTCCCTTTCGGGGGAATGGATTCTTGTGATTGCGAGGGAGATGCGAGGTTTGAAGTATGAAAAGGGCTTATGGCGGATGCCTAGGAACCATCAGGCGATGAAGGACGCGGCAAGCTGCGAAAATCCTCGGGTAGGCGCAAACAGCCTTTGATCCGGGGGTGTCCGAATGGGGCAACCCGGCGGAATTTTTCCGTCACTCCCGACTGAATACATAGGTCGGAGAGAGCAAACGCAGGGAAGTGAAACATCTCAGTACCTGCAGGAGTAGAAATCAACAGAGATTCCCTCAGTAGTGGCGAGCGAACGGGGAGGAGCCCAAACCGGCATTCGTGTCGGGGTTGTAGGACCTGCATTTAGTGATGGATAGCTAGTCGGATTGGCATGGAAAGGCCAGGCATAGAGGGTAATACCCCCGTAGACGAAAGCTTGAGATCATGAGCGGGTATCCTGAGTAAGGCGGGGCACGTGAAACCCTGTCTGAAACTGGGAGGACCACCTTCCAAGGCTAAATACTCGATGGTTACCGATAGTGAACGAGTACCGTGAGGGAAAGGTGAAAAGCACCCGGAGACGGGAGTGAAATAGAACCTGAAACCGTAAGCCTACAAACTATCGAAGGAGTGCATGCACTCTGACGGTGTACCTTTTGTTTAATGAGCCAGCGAGTTAGTCGTCAGTAGCGAGGTTAAGGGCCTCAGGTCCGGAGCCGTAGGGAAACCGAGTCTGAATAGGGCGTTGAGTTACTGGCGCTAGACGCGAAGCCTTAGTGATCTACCCATGATCAGGCTGAAGCGGAGGTAAAACTTCGTGGAGGGCCGAACCTTATCAGGTTGAAAACTGACTGGATGAATTGTGGGTAGGGGTGAAAGGCCAATCAAACTGGGTGATAGCTCGTTCTCTCCGAAATATATCTAGGTATAGCGTCACATTGGAGTCGCGGGGGTAGAGCACTGATAGGACTAGCGGGCACACCAGCTTAGCAAACCCTGACAAACTCCGAATACCGTTGACTTTAGATTGTGGCAGTCAGCCTGCGTGAGATAAGTTTCGCAGGCGAGAGGGGAACAACCCGGACCATCGGCTAAGGTCCCCAAGTGAATGCTCAGTGTAAAAGGATGTGGGATTACTCGGACAACCAGGAGGTTGGCTTAGAAGCAGCCATCCTTTAAAGAAAGCGTAATAGCTCACTGGTCAAGTGATCCTGCGCCGAAAATT
>JAMIIV010000029.1:0-24368 GCA_035913415.1 Fibrobacteria bacterium
CCTGATCCAGAGGTAGATCGAGAAACCAACGGAAGGTCAGGCTGTCGTCGATGCGTTCGCACAGCTGACGCTCGCTGCGAATTCCATAGATGATCTGCAGCAGAGAGCCCTTCAGGAGCTGCTCCGGAGGAATGGAGGGGCGTCCACCGTCCTTGTAGACCCGATCGAAATCGCTGTCCAATTCCCGGAGCGCCTTGTCACAGACCTCCTTGATTCGGCGAAGCGGATGGTTGGCGCGCACTCGTGCGTCCAAGTCAACGATGGCGATGAAGCTGGGATTAGGATCAATTCTACCGCGCATACACAAATCTATGACAGAATCTGTCGCTTCGCTCGCTGTTCAAGATGGTTTTTCAGCGTCCTGTTAGTGCGGCCACCTGTCCAGTCCCACGTAGTTCTGCCCGGTTTTGGGCTCGCCTCCCCCCATCATCCCCAGTCGTGTCGCGGTCGTCTGCCCGCGAAGGGCGCAACACGAGGAGGCGCTCCTAAATCGTCCAGTGTCCCCATGATTCGGGGGACTCCACCTTGAGGCGAGGACTCCACATCCATGACTCCAACGGGAGTCATGGATGCATCGGTCAGCACCGATATAGCAGAAAGGGATCGTATGATTGATGCCGCCAGAAAATGTCGCGAGAGTCACGGCCCACACCCCACCCATACTGACATTTTTTCTTTCAGACACAATGGAAATCATCTCGAACAGAGCAAATCCCTAGTAACAAGCCACCAAGCGGATCACCAAACGAATCCGCTTTCGGAAAGCGCTCGTCAATACGCTTGACTAGAGGTGGGAGGTGTAGACGAAGTTCGGACTACGCTTCGCCACATTCTCTCTTTTTCCGCAACCGTTCCCTATGTCAATACTATTGAATGCGGCCAGATCAGATACATATACGACATTTTTGACAGGCAATGTGACTAAAACATCTTGAGACCCGACTGGCGAAATCATCTTCGCCAGAAGCGAAACAGCCAGAGGAACTTGTTGACTATATAGTGCGCCATCAGGTGTTTTGCCTCCACGATCTTTGAAGAGATATGAACTTCGCCACATCGAAGCAGGCTTCAAAGGATCGACTCGATCAACAGCCTTCCAATACTCTCCTCCATCGTCGAACCCAGCGGCACTCACGGCGCCATCTTTATCATGGAATTTCAATTGTGTCACATGCGGCGCCAATGGTCCTGCAGACTTTGTGGAGTAGGATGACGTGAATGTGCCCGGCCAAGCATTTTCCCATTCAGAGGAGGAGAATGCGGTCACTTTTCGTTCAAGGGACGAAAAGTAGAAATTATCAGTCGAAATCTTCGTCACACTATTCCAATTCAGCTCAGAAACAGCCGTTGAGACGTCATACAACAGATTATCAGAGCCAGGATTAACCGCTACGAGATCTGCACAGAACGGATCCTCGACTTTGAATTTGTGAACATTAGGAACAAATGCCATGGTATTCGCCCCAGCGAAAACATAACCTTCGTTGGTAATGTGACTCCAGCCAGTATACACCCATACCTTTGGCACTCGTTTTACGCCCAAGAGGCCAAGTCGCTGAAGTTCCGGGTAGGATCCAGAATTTTTCGAAATGATTGGAGCATACAAATCTGACGACGGAAATTCTGGATCGAATAATCCAACCGCGGCAGCGCCGGTCGAATAGTCGGTCGTAAAATCACCGGAGGCATTGAAATTTCCCTCAAGAAAGCTCGCAGCTTGAAGTGATGTTTCAGTCTTTGCCACAAGGCTTTGAGCGAATCCAACTCCACCAGCAACCATTTTTTTTGCAATTTCCTTCGAAATCTCGTCCTTGTTGTCACGAAGCAATTCACCCAAAACGCCTCCATCCGAAAACCCATTAAACATCAGGCCAAAAGATTTCGAGATTATCGTTGGCGCCACCATATTCAGTGCCTGAAACCCGAGCGCTAGCGGGATCATCATCATTCCAAGATCACGATTTGTGGAAATGCTATATAGAGTAGAAGAAAGCTGCCCATTTAGAGTAATGGAGCTACTAGATACTGCACGGATATCGATGGAAAAATACCTGCGCTCACCGGCGCTATTCGGATCGTAATCAATTTGGAAGTCAAAAACCCACCAAGGATTTCCACTTCCACCGCTTGACGAAGGCGGTGCGTAGGCTTTCTTAACAATAGCGGGCGCACTTCCATCAAGAGCGTAAGAATAGCCATCATTCGTCCCAGAATTAAACAGTCCCATCTGAAGCGGGACTCCGCTCTGCGAGCTAATCCTCGTCCCACCATCAGTAACCTTCAAGGAAGCATACACCCCGGTTGAAGGAGCGAGGGGGTCCGAAGAAAGATAAAACAGTCGAAGGACCCCCGAGAACTTATTGTAAAGAATGAAATATAGCGAGCCAGCTCCCGGAACAGTCTGCCCCGAAATTATATTCCTATCTCCAACAAACAATCGCCGATCGTATAGTATCCAGCCATCCTTCGGGAGATCACGTTCTCCGACAATAGTCCCAAAATTAGAGGACGCAGGATCCCACGGCGAACCATAACTCGAGAACGAGTCATCGTTAGTCCAATCCCATGATTGAGCTGGAGCGGGCGGTATTGGGACCGGAACACCGGAAAAGCTCGCCATTCTCGAACAAAGAATCGAAATGCTTAGGATCAGCATTGTGATTAGACTCATCGAAGCCTCCCCCACCCCCCGCGAACAATGCGAGGGTGGTTAACGTTTTGATTCAAGGAGAAACCAACCCCAAGTCGCCAACTGTGATGTAGCCATTAGACCCAATGTATGAACAGGATCCAGAATTCGGGGTCTACCGGGATTCTAGTGGCTGAGGCACCTTTCCGAGCGCACCCCTTGTAGGAGAGTTTCCCTTGGACAGCACGTCGTTCTACGCCCACATCCTTGGTCTGAACTCTCCCTGGTTGGTCTCCAAGGTAGACCTGAATACGGATCTCGGGGAAGTGCGCGTCCATGTCCGCCACGCATCCGAGGACGCTTTGACCTGTCCGGAATGCGGCCTCGGCGGCCCTCTTCACGACCATGCTCCGGAGCGCACCTGGCGGCACCTGGACACCTGCCAGTTCCAGACGCTCCTGGTCTGCTCTGTTCCTCGCGTAACCTGCCCCGAGCATGGTGCTCGGCAGGTCTCTGTCGCGTGGGCGGAGGCGAAATCGCGGTTCACGCTTTTGTTCGAGGCCTTGGCGATCGACCTTCAGCTTCACTGCGCACGGCGGCGCGCGGCGGAAATCATGGGGGTGTCTGAGGACAGCCTTGCGTCGATCGCGCGGCGTGCAGTGGATCGAGGGCTCGCTCGCAAGGCGAAGGAACGTGAGGAGGGCAAGACGTCGACGTCGAGCCACCTGACTCTCGACGAGAAGTACTGGCGTGGTCGTCACTGCGCCACGGTGGTGGGCGATGCACGGCGTGGGGTGGTCGAGGAGATGGTCGAAGGCAACTCCACAGCCAGCGCCCAGTCGGCTCTGAAAGCCCTTGGGAAGGTGATTCTGGCAAAGGTGGAGTCGATCACGATGGATCTCCATGGCCCGTTTGCGACTGCGGCCCGACGCGAAATCGGTGAGTCGAAAATTGTCTACGACACCTTCCATGTGGTGAAGCTTGTCAACGACGCGATGGAGACGGTGCGTCGCGGCGAGGTCAACTACTACCTGTCCATGAAGGACAAGGAGGGAGCCAAGATCCTGAAGTCGGCGCGCTTCAGCATCTTGCGGTCCCCGGCCAATCAGAGGGGGCGATCGAAGGAGGCCGTGGCCAACGTGTGCGACTGGTTCTACCAGACCGGAGAAGCCTACAAGCTCAAGGAGCTGCTTCGTATCTATCACGAGCTACCTGATGCCGCGTCGGTTCGCAAGCATCTGCTGGACTGGATCGAAGAGGCCAAGAAGAGCACCCTTGCGCCCATGGTGAAGGTGTCCAAAACGATCGCCAAGCACCTAGTTGGCATCGTCCGGAGCATCGAAATGAGGGTGACCAACGCCGCTGCCGAGAGCCTCAATGCCCGCATCCAGGCGGTCCGGGTCAAAGCCAGAGGGCATCGCCACTACCAAGCATTCCGGACCAGCGTACTGTTCCATCTTGGCGGACTGGATCTTTACCCTCGACCCAGGGGGGAGTCATGCCCAGTTTCCGCGTGAGCCACGAAAACCCCGGTAGACCCAGAATTCGTGTAGCTCCACCCACTCACAGGGATTTTTTCCTGACGAGCAATCAAAACGACAGTCAAAACATCCTTGACATAATCCGCTGAACCCGTCACAATGGCGCCCGAGTTTGAATTGCAGGTATTATTCCCATGCGAGCCACTGAAGCTGATCAAGATTTTGTCACTGCCATAAACGCGAACATTTTTCGGAATGCCGTAAAATGCCCCGTCAGCCATAGAAGAAGCACAAAGAGCAATGACTGCTCCGATAGTTGCCTTGATATTCATCTGATGACCTCTCTTTATGAATTGCAGCACTCACGCATGCAATATTCGTTTTTATCGCCACTTGTACTCATATCCTGGATCTACAAAAAGATTAAACCATCCCTAGATCACCCCCTTTACAAAGGTGTGCATCCTAAAAAACGATCCTGCGGCACTACTTCAAACCAATAGCGGTGCTTATTAGCCTGAACCAGCTGCGACTTGATTGTAACCAAATCGCGCGCAGAGGGGAAACCAATTTCTGTAAGTCAAGAAATCATCCGGCTGGGTGTTTGATCACTTCAGACTCTCAAAAGGGAAGCAGTGGGTTTGCGAAGACTGCTTAAAGATAACGGCCGCCCCCTCGCTTGCAAGGCAATTTCTGTCTCATCCTGGAAACGATCCGGCTGAAAACTGCCGGCTTCGACTTAGGCATGCATCAACGCTTTGCCATGCCGTCGTACGACAAGAATTGTCGACGAGAGGTTCAGGGGGGGCGGTCAGGTCAGGCTCGCTGCGGACACCGGTCGCTTTCGCCGAAATGCGCAACTAGCCGGTGGGCAGATGAGGCAAGCTGCAGGACCTTGCAGATCGGTTCGACCCAGAATTCCGCCCGATGAGCTACGATGAACTCGCTCACTTGCTCTGGCGGTCGAACTCCGACTTTGCGAAAAACGCACTGACCAAGCGCAGGATCTCGTTGGTCCTACGAAGCTCCTTGACCTCCGTTCCAACGCTTTGATCCGCTCCTTCTCCGTGCTGGTCGAACCTTCCCGGCGACCTCCATCACGCTCATACTGGCGAACCCAACTCAACACAGTGACCGCATGGCAGCCCAGCTTCAGAGCAACAGATGTCACAGCCTGCCATTGCGACTTGTGCTGTGCCTCCTGCTCCAGGACCAGATGCACCGAGCGCTCACGAACCACAGATGAAAACTTGCTCACCTCCATGATGACTCCTCTTTCTCAAGTGTAGGAGTCGACTCATTTTCCGAGGCGATTCACTCACCACGCGGGTTTCGGCGTGTGACCCACGAGAATCTCGGCAGAGCAGTTACAACTCCCGGAGAGCGCCCAGGACTTGTTCGTTCCAATTGCGTCTGGAACGTAGCTTCAGCTCCGTGTCGGCAACCCCCACATCACTGCCCACCATCCCCTTCTGGTGGCCCGCCAAAGAACGATCGGGAAGACCATCCCCAAGCAAGATGCTCCCACGAGGTGTAGCCAAGGAATCGCTCCCAGCCACGGAATTCGCGACAGCACCATTCTAGAGCCTGACGCGACAAGGATGTGAACCAGGAAGATGGGCAGCGAAGCCTTTCCTGCGGCATCCAATCCACGGGCAGCCCAGCCACCGAGTAGGGAAGTTTCAGCGAATTTTGCCAAGCTCACCGAAACAACGACGAACACCACGATGCCCAGCAGAGCGGCCATCAGCCGAGCGGGAGTCCAGTTCAATGCTGCAGATCCCGCCAGCAGATAGAGGCCAATGCCGTAGGCGACGAATAAGAGAACTCCCCAGCGGATTCGGATTGCCAACTGGGTTCGGGCATGCTCGGCCATCAGCATGCCCAGCGCCAGGAATCCCCAGAAGACGAGCCCCGTGTCGATGGCCACAACCCCAGTGCGGATCGGTACGAACCACAGGATGACACCGTACAGAAGCAGGAGATGGAAGGTCTTTTTGCGAAGCCATCCGTACAATCCCCACAGGACGACAAGCTGCAGGCCGAAAGCCATGGTGAACCAGAATTGCTTAGGGGGGCGATCAAAGAAGTGGAGCAGCTCGCTCCAACCAACAGGATGGTTCGTGGACCCCGACAACGCCGCGGCGACAGCTGTTTGGAATGTTCCCCAGACGATGCACGGAAACAGGAAGCCTCTCCATCGCAGCTCAGCGAATCGCCACGGCCAGTTCCTTTCGAGGGAACTAGGCAGATTCAACCCCGAGAGAAAGAAGAAGAGCTGCATGTGAAACAAATAGATGGCCTCGTAAACCGTCTTAGCCACGCCATTGGCATCAAGAATACGGGCATCCATGAGGCCTGCCAGCACATGCCCCACCACCACCAAGCCAATCGCCCCCCCCTTGGCAAGATCGATCCACGCAATCCGCTCACGAGGCAAATCCGGGGCGAATCCAATCGAATTGGATTCCCGAGTCGTCATCGAGAGTTGCCCATGGTTTTCATCCAAGCGTCAGCGCGGGCGCGCGCGCCATTCCACGGTCTGGAAGAACCGCGGCTCCGACATGGCTTCCACTTCGTACCCGCATCCCCGCAGGAAGTCCATGACCTCGGCGCGTTCGATGCCCAGGCGCTTCATGCGCGGCTTGTTCTCCTCGAACCAGAGCTCCTTGATGCGTTTGGCCTTCAGGAGCGCCTCGCAACCCTGGATCGCCCAGGTGTCGGCCCCTTCGATGTCCACCTTCATGAGATCAATGACGGCCTCGTCGGCCAACAAGGCGTCCAGACGTTCGACATCCACCTCGACGCTCGTCTCGTCGGTCCGGGTGGTGAACCCACCCCAGCCGGTCTCGATATCGCTGCCCAACGCGAAGGACAGCTTGCCCTTTTCGCGGCCCACGGCGCATCCCAGCATCCGGATGCGGTTCTGCATGCCGTTGACCTCGATGTTGCGCTGCAGCAAAGGGTGGTTCCGCGGGGACGCCTCGACGGCCACCACGGTGTTGGTGGGCTTCGCGGCGGCCCACAACAGGCTGAAGTACCCCAAGTTGGCTCCCACGTCCACCATCAGACCACCCTCGCGCCCCTTGGCCAGCACCACCTCGCCGAAATGTCCGCCCCAGCGCCCCGTGAAGGCGATCTGGTTCGAGATGCGATCGCCCGGAACCAATCCATCCATGAACACCCCGGGAGCCAGTTCGAGCTCCTTGTGGGTGAACAACGGCATCCAGGCCTCCATGCGGCGCGCGTACCAGTACTTGACCGCGTAGATCCGCAAGGTCGCGGGCAGCACCCGCAGGAGGGAAGGAGGATTCATCGTTGGCTCCGGTTCGGGCAAAGGGGAGAAGGTAGCGAATCCGTCCGCACCCGCCAGGCGACTTCGCACAGGGCCGCCACCAGCAGGATGTTCAAACCGTACTTGGGATACAGGAAATTGTCGTCGATCGCGTTGGTGACGAAGAACGTCCCCCAGGCCCCCACGAATCCCAGCCCCAGGGCCACGAACATCGGTCCCCCCCCGGCGACGGCCAGCCGCCAGGCGCGCCGCACCCAGACCGCGTGCCAGGCCCAGAACACCAGGCTGCCGATCAGCCCGAGCTGCGCGAGTAGCTGCAGATGTCCACAGTGGTAGTTGGTCTGCTCAAACAATTCGCCGAACACCACAGCCTTCGCGTACAACAGTGCCTCGCGGATGTGGGGTAGCACCAGGGACTCCAGGAAATTCGGCTGCGACAGATCCAAATTCCCGAAGGCCATGGCCCGCTCGTTCCCCCACCCAGTCCCGAACCAGGGATGGTGCATCCACACCAGCACGCCCGCGGTCATCGCCACCAGACGCCCGGCGTTGGAGAACTGCTTCAAGTCGCCGATCGACAGCACGGTCTTGTAGACGTACGCTCCCGCCAGCGGAGTGAACAGGAGCACCACCAGACCTCCGACCAGGACCATCCGGAGAACCTGCTTGCGCGGCACCACACCCAGCACCATCAGGAGGACGAAGAATCCCGCCCCACCCGCTACGGCTCCGAAGTACGCGGTGCGCGAGAAACTCACGAACAGTTGGAGGGCCAGGATGATCGTGCCCGACCACAGGACCTTCCGGGGAAGCAGCGTCGACCCGACCAGCAATTGGGACACCGTCAGGAAGAGGAAGAACATCGTGTATTCCGAGTTCTGCATCGGGTTGAAGAACACGGACACTGTCCGGAACAACCCGTCGCGGTACCAGTTGCCCATGTCCCACCCCCACCCCATCAGCGCCTCCTGGCCACGGGCGCCATACAGGAATGCCCCCATGACGTTGACCATGAACTCGGGCAGGAACCGCATATTCAGAGCGTTGACAAGAAACGACAAGCCTACTCCGACTCCCGCGACGCAGAACGACGACACCAGCATCGCCCTCAGCACCCGGCGTACCAGGTCGCGGGTCCGCACCGCGGTCACGATGAGCGCGTAGCCCAGCAGGAAGTTCCCTAAATGCAACAGATCGACCAACGCCCCCTTCAGAGCCCCCGCCAACACGGCGCCACCGGCAACCCAGACGAACACCACACAGCCCATGACCAGTCCCGGGGTCAGTGGCACGGAAAGCGATGCTCCGCGCCGCAGCAGAAGCAATGCCCACAGCGCCATGCAAACCAAGTACGCGGTATTCACCGGCGCCGAGCCCGCGTTCAGGAACGGCATCCAGGGAATGCCCGCCGCGTACAGGCAGACCAGTCGTTCGAAGGTCAGCCAGCCAGCCAGCCGCGAGACCAGGCCTGGCTGCTCCGCCGCATCCACCACAGCCTCAGACACCCGCGGCGGCCAAAGCCCCGCGGAACTCCCCTTTGCGCCACGCGACCAGAGCGACCAGCAGGAATCCGATCATCCCACCCAGCACCACACCCACCGGGACCCACTTTTTGAGGGGCTTGAAGGTGGGCTCGAGGGCAGGCCGAGGCGTCTCGATGACCTGGAACGTGGGGATGTAGCTGTCGCGCTCCACCTCGAGTGTGGCCTTCGACTGCCGCAGCGTCGCGTAGACCTGCTCCAGCACCCTCGCCTCGCGCTCCAGGCGGACCAGGCGCACGGCGATTTCCGGAGAGAGCGCCTGATTCGCGCGCTGGAAGCTCGCGACGCGCTCTTCCGCTCTCTGAAGGTCGGTCGAAATGCTGTCCAGGTTGCGCATCGTGACCTGAAGTCGCTGGGTCGTTCCCTTCGAACGGACCTCCATCGTGTACTTCTGCAATTCGTCCATCACCGCCAGCACCACCGCCGCGGAAAGAACGGCATCTTCCGACTGGAACGAGAGTCGCACCGTCCCGTTTGGCTGCACCTTCCACGCCAGCCCCTTGCGGCCGGCCAACACCCCGTTGAGCGCCAGGGCATGCCGCAGCGTGTCGGTCGGCGCCGGTAGCCGGTACTGCGCCTCGAGAGTGGTGTTCCGTCCCTTCCACCCGATGGGGAAATGGCGCAGCGAGAGTCTGTCGGTGAACGAGATGGAGCGCAACACCTCGTCGTAGATCCCCGAGATGTCGCCGCCCCCGCCGCCCCCGCCGATGCCCAGCCTCGACGCAAGGGTGAACAGATCCCCGCCGCCCCCCTCTCCGGTCTTCGCCGGCAGAAGCACCGCGTGCGACTCGAATCGAGCGGGATCGAGGACCAGGGACGATACGCCCACAAGCCCTCCCACGACGGCCAGGGCGGCCACCCATGCCCAGCGACGAAGGAGCGGAGTCAACAGGAACAGGGGGCGGAATTCCGCGAGATCGTTCACGGCGAGGTCGCTTTCGGATTGGATTCCGCGACGCGTACGCGCCCGGAGCGTTGGAGTGAGGAGGTCCAGGCAGCCCAGGTCTGCCGCGCGGTCTTCTCCCACGAGAAGTCGCGCACTCGCGAGACGCCGTGTTCGATGCAGCGCCGCCGAAGATCGGGGTCGACCAAAATCGGTTGCAGGAGGTCCGCGGCGGCATCGGGCCGTTGCGGGTCGACCACCAGGCGCGGGGAATCGACCGGCGCGGGGCCCCAGACCTCGGGAAGGGAGGCCCGGTCCGAGACCAGCACGGGAGTTCCGGCGGCCATCGCTTCCAATACGGGCAGTCCGAACCCTTCGTACCAGGAAAGGAACAGCACCGCGGTCGCTTCGGCGTACAAGGCGGGGAGCAGTTCGGCTGGAACCCGACCCGGTAGGGCGATGTCGCGCGTCCAGCGGCTGGCCGCGGCACGCTGACGGATCCCGTCGGCGCCTTCGCCGTCCTTGCCGACCACCGCCAAGGTGCAATCGACGCCGCGCTCCCGCAACGCCTCCCAGGCGGCGATGGCGCCTTCGATGTTCTTGCGCTTCTCCAGCAACCCCAGGCAAAGAAGGAAGGGTCGGTCGTCGGGGATGCCGAGCCAGGCGCGCAACTCGGTCCTCCGTGCGAGCTCGACGGGACGCGCGCGCTCCTCGACCGCTTCGTGGACCACGACCTGCCGCTGGGGCGGAATTCCGTAATGCCGTTCCACCTCGGAGGCGGTGAAATCCGAGACCGACAGGACTCCGCCCCCCGAAGCCAGGCAGTGCCTCAGGGAGGGGCCGCAGAAACGCTCGTTGAACGATCGTTGCGATGCCCCGAACGAATCCGGGAAGGCCCGCCACGAGACGTCGTGCATGGTCACCCAGGCAGGGCACCGGGTGTGGGGCACGATGTGCGAGCACCCGTGGAACAGGTCGCCGCGCACGAAGGCGTCCAGCGGCAGCACCGGCACGCGCGCCCACAGCGCCTGTGCCAGACGGCGGGGGAACTTCAAGACCACGTTCTCGAACCCCTCGCCGGGAGGTGGTGGGACCTCGTGGTGGGGATTCATGTACACCAGCTTGAAGCGCGCGGCGATCTCGCCACGGGAACGCAGCGCCGCGAGCCCGCCCAGCAGGCCGCGAATGTAGGTGGAGATTCCCTGCGCCCCCTGGGCCAGGGGCGAGACCTCCAGCAGGATGGAGGGGACGAAATCCGTCACGTGAGCCCGAACCACTTCTCGCGCAGCACAAGCAGGAGGAACTTCGGATTGCCCAGCACGTAGCGCTTCCAGAGCCTGCGCGGCTCCACGATCAACCGCGCGAGCCACTCCATGTGGTGGTCCACCAGAAACTGCGGCCCGCGGCGCACCGTCTCGGCCACGTAGTCGATGCAAGCCCCTCCCGACAGGATGACGCGCGCGTCCAACCGGGAGAGGTTCGCGGCCACCCACTTTTCCTGCAGGGGCATCCCGAAGCCCAGCAGAAGCACGTCGGGCCTGGCCTCGTTCACCAGGCGGATGGCCTCGTCGTTTTCGGCCCCGGTCTTGTGGAAGTATCCGTGCCCCGTGCCCACCACCTTGATGCCGGGGTAGCGTTCCTCGAGCTTGCGTTTGGCTTGCTCGGCCACCCCGGGCTTGCCACCCAGCAGGTAGAACGTGTGCCCCTCGTCCCGCAGAAACGGCGCGAGCTCGTGGATCCAATCCGCGTAGGTGATCCGCGGCGGCAGTTCGCGACCCAGCAGGCGCGCCCCCAGGCGCACGCCCGACCCGTCGCAGAACACCACCGGCGCTTCTTCCAGGATGCGGGCGAATTCCTTGTCCTTGCGTGCCAGCACCACCGCCTGCACGTTGGCGTTCAAGACAGGAACCGTCCACCCCCGCAGGATCGCGTGGTGCATGTACGCGTGCAGCCGACGCACATCCAGGGCATCCACGCGCACCCCGCCGACACGCACCCACGGAAAGGCCTTCCTCACGTCGCGCTCCTCGGATCTCGCATCACCAGGCCCCTTCGCCGTGGACCACGGAGACGGCCGTCTTGGCCAGGATCGCCAGGTCCAGCAGGAACGACTGGTTGCGGATGTAGTAGATGTCGTAATCCATGTTCTCGTGGATGGCCTGGGCCCGGTCGGGCGAGATCTGCCACAGCCCCGTGATGCCCGGCTTGGCGTTCAGGCGCTGGCGCTGGAGTTCCGTGTAGGTGTCCACGATGAAGGCCATCTCGGGCCGCGGCCCCACCAGCGACATTTCCCCGCGCAGCACGTTGAACAACTGCGGCAGTTCGTCCAGGCTGGTGCGCCGCAGGAAGCGCCCGATGGGCGTGATGCGGGGATCGTGCCCCGATCCCGGAGTGACCGCGTACTTGGGAGCGTCCACGTACATCGAGCGGAACTTCAGGATCTTGAACGGCTCGCCCCCGAATCCGATGCGCGTCTGGCGGAACAGCACCGGCGCGCCGTCCACCCACCAGATCGCCAGGGCGAGCACTCCCATGAGAGGCGCCAGGAGCGTCAGCAGGACGGCACTGACGGAGAGATCGAACACGCGCTTCAGGAAAGCCGATCCCGGCGGGATGCGCGGGGCGTCCATGCCGATCAGCGGGATCCCGTCCATGTCCTTGATGTCGACTTGCTGCAACACGATGTCGAACAAGCTGGGTACCACCCGAACCTCGACTCCCAGGCGTCGGCAGGTGTCGAGGATCGCGCCCACGGCGCTCCACGGCGCCCGCGACATCGCCACCAGCACCTCCTCGGCGCCCGTGAATTCGACGACCTCGGCCAGCTCCGTGTATCCCCCCAGGACGGGCACCCCCAACACCTTCTGCCCTCGCAGATCGGGGGCGTCGTCCAGGAAGCCGCGCACGTCGATTCCCGCCTTGGGCGAGCGCCGCACCCGCTCGACCAATTTCCGTCCGATCTCCCCGGCCCCGTAGATCAGGACCGGCCGGTCGCGCCATCCTCTGCGCCGCAACCAGATGCCCAGCCGGTACACGGCGAAGCGCAACAGGAACAAGGCGACCAGCAACACACCCCACACCACCAGGAAGATGCCCCGGCTCTGGAAGGAGCGTTCGATGAGCGTCAGGGCGACCAGCGAGATGCCGGCCGTGAGTCCCCAGCCCTTGAACAGATCTTCGTACTCGCGAATGTTCAGGAGGCTGTGGTGCTCGCGGTAGAGTCCGACCCCGTGGAACACGGGCAGCAGCACCAGGGCGGTGACCAACGCGTTGATCGCGTAGTTGACACGGGGGATCGCCTCGTGGAGCTCGGGGGGCAGGTAGAAGCTTCCCCATTCCCAGGCCAACGCGGCGAACAGGTACGACAGCACCACCGCCGCAAGGTCCCCCAGGACCTGCAGCGCGGTCAGCGCCTCGCGCAGCGAGATGCGGCGGCGGACGCGTTTCACCAATCGGCCTCCCAGCCCAAACCGGCGATGCTGCGCAACGATTCCCGGCCATCGCCGTCGTCCTGCGCGACCAGACTCCCCGAGATGTCGATCGACACGTCGCGCCAAGGCTCCCAACGCACCCCCAAGGTGCCGCCCGAACGCCCGGTCCAACCGTCGCCGAACAACATGGCATCGTTGCCGGGCATCCCGCGGCGGACCCGGCCGATCGTGGCCTGGGGCCCTTCGCCTTTTTCGAGGACGAACCCCTCCAGCCGTGGCTCCCACCCCGGGCGAGGACGCCAGGCCAGGCGGGCACGGAGGGTGCGGCTGTCGGGCCCGAGTTCGGACCCCATGGGGAGTCCGTAGTGGGCGAAGGTGTAGGACTCTTCGCGTCCGCCGGTGTAGGTCCAGGGACGCACCATGCTCCATTCCAGCGCGAGATCGGCGTCGAAGCCGCGCCAAGGCGACAGAATCTGCCCGCCGGCCAGGACGGCCCAGCGGTTCAGCCAGTGCGAACCGAAGATGTCCGTCAGGCTGTTGAGGTCGTCCAGCAACAGCGCCCCCCAGAGGGATGCCCCCCGGATGCGGTCGAATCGGGCGTCGAACTGCATCGCGGAGTTGTCGCGGTTTCCCGCCAAGTCCTGCGAGAAGAAGATCGGCACCAGAGGCAGGAGGTACGTGGGCTGGATGCCGCCGGAATCGCGGTAGAGGACCTGGTTCTGGAAGGCCAGCTCCAGGCCGCGTACCGGACGCAGTTCGAAGCGGTGGACGTGCGCCCACTTGCGCTGGTCGCCGGGAAAGGCCAGCTCGAGTTCGCCGGGACGCGCCTCCAGGACCGTGGCCTGGATGGACAGCCACCGGAAAGGCTCAAGCCGCGTGTCGAACAGGTTGTAGGGCGGAGACTCCAGTCGGGTGGTCAGCCCGGTCCACTTGCCCGGCCCGAAGCGGACGCGGTCTCGTCCCCACTTCAGGCTGATCCAGTCGCGCGACCATTGCGCCCAGGCGGTGTAGCGAGCCCCCGTCCGCGACTTGTATCGCCCAGACTCGGAGGGGTCGTCGAAGGGGACTCCCGAGGGCTCGGCGTCCCCCAGGACGTAGCGATCCTGGTAGCTGTAGTCGGTGTTCCACTCGGTGAAGATCCGCGCATCGCTGGAAAACCAGACCTCACCCCCGAAAGACCCGTAAGCGGTTCCGCCAAGACTCCCTTTCCAGCGGGCATCCGAGCCCGCAAGGGTGTCGGGGAGATCGGCGTCTCCATGGGTGCGGACGTTCAGGGCCAGCAGAGAACCACCCCGCCCGTTTTCCCACCGCCACAATTCCCGAGGCCCGTCCAGGAGATCCCTCAAGGCCACGGAATCCGCAGAGGTGATGGCCAGGGAGTCTGCAGCCCGTACTTCGTCCAGAAAGCCCTCCGCCTCGGCCGAGGTCAACGGCCATCCCGCCCTGGGCAACCCCACCCCGGCGCGCATCCCGACACGCTCCAGGGCCTCGCGCAAGCGTGGCCGGTCCGGGAGGTCGAGAGAACGAGGAAGGGTAGCGGCCGTCGACAAGGCCGCCATCAGGAAGGTGAGCGTCATTTCCCGCAAAACGTAACTGTCGGCGCCTCGCTCCACATGGCAGGTTCAAATCCGGTCACCGTCGCTCCGCGTCCGGGATATCCATGATCCACGGCCCAAGCCGCATCCAATTGGTCCGTCGCCCCGGCGCCGGGGCCCCTAGCCACACGGCGAACAGGTCTCCCTGGCAGTCGCAATGCGCGCGATCCAGCGCACGCACCACCGTCGGCGAGGGGAATGGCTCCAGACCCAGCCACCGCACCCCGTGGGTCTGGTGCAGGTACAAGAAGCCATCGGCCAGATCCTTTTCCGAATCCCCCGAACGCACCCAGTCCCGGCAATCCAGGACCAAACCCGCGTCCCGTGGGATTGGAGCCCCCACCCAGGACAGACGATGGAGAATTTCGGTGTCCCCGTGCCCGGGATCATACCCGTGCCAATGGCGGACCAGGCGCAACCCTTCCATTTCCGACTCCTGCCACCCCCTTCGTTCGCACCGCAGCAGGTCTGCGAAGTCCGTTCCCGGTGGACCGAATCCAAGTGGGTACTCCGCATCGCCCTCCATTCCTGCCCACCAATCCGGAGGCAGCCTCAAGATCCCTCCGGGCACGAGATCCGCAGCCACCACCCGCTGCTGCCCAAAGACGCGCAGACGCCAGCGCCCTCCCAGACCCTCCAGGCAGTACTCCTCCGAAGGCGCACCAAAGGCGCCCGACCCGTCCTGCCACCGGGAAGGATGCGGTGCGTCCTCTCCTTCGTGGGCAAGTCGGAGACACCATCCCTCCTCCCCTTCCTCGACAAGCAGAGGCCATGCCTCACCACATTTCCATCGACGCATCGATCCTCCTGAATTCTCACCTTGGAGAGCCCGGCGTACGACCCCCCAATTCGTTGCAATCGTGTTATATTCAACGGGTTGCCGATGACCGGCCTTTCCATGAGGGAACCGTGTGCTCAGAGGATCCAATTCTGCTCCTCCACACCATTTTCCTCTCCCCCAGGTCCACAAATGTGGATAGACTGTTGATTTCTGTGGGGATTTCAGTCGATTTGCCTCCCGCCACCTCCACTCGTATCCACATTTGGATCCCTTGACGTGAATTCATTGTTGATCCATTCGGAGCCGGAGGGGCTTTGGCAGGCCTGCCTCGAGCATCTTGCCCGGGAAGTGTCCCGCACCCATTTCGCGGCTTGGCTGGCTCCGTTGCGGATGGGCGAATGGGAAGGCGACACCATCACCCTCCTGGCCCCCAACTCGGTGGCCAAGGATTTCGTCTATCTCCACCACAAGCCCCTCCTGGAGAAGATCATTTCCCAGGAGCTCGGCGCCCACGTCCGTGTGCACCTGGCTCTGGATCCCCAAGGCAGCGGTGAACCCGAACGCTTGGCCAGCCCGGTTTCGCCCTCGGGCACGCCTCTTCGGGCGAGCAGCCGTCTCGTTTCCCCCAAGCTCGAGCAGGCAGGGGAATCGGTTCGAAAAGAAGCGGCACGCCTCATTCCCCGCATGACCTTCGACAATTTCGTCGAAGGAGAGTGCAACCGCTTGGCCTTGGCCGTCGCGCGCCAAGTCGCCGAGCACCCGGGTGGACCTCGTGCCAATCCGTTGTTGCTGATCGGCGGAACGGGCTTGGGCAAGACCCATCTCATGAACTCGGTCGGCAACTTCGCGCTCAGTCGTGAAACCGCCCGCAAGGTGGTCTATCGCACCTCGGAGGAATTCGCCCGCGAGTACCTCGAAGTCGCCGTCCAGAAACACGACCTCAAAGCCTTCCACCGCATCTACCAGAACGCGGACGTGCTGCTCCTCGACGACATCCAGTTCTTCGGAGGAGAGGTCGACAAGCCTCGGTTCCGCAGCGAGATGGTCTATGTACTGAGCACCCTGCAGGCCGCGCGCAAGCAGATCGTCCTCACCTGCGATCGGCCTCCGCAGGAGATCCAGTACTTCGATCGACAGATTCTGCGCCACATCGAGTCCGGCTTCGTCGCCGACCTCGGCGCGCCGGACCACGAAACCCGCCTGGCCATCCTGCAGCGCAAGGCCGTCGAAGGCGGCTGGAACATCACCCGCGACGTCCTGGAACTGCTCGCCGAACAATTCACCGGCAACGTGCGCCAGCTCGAAGGCGCGCTGCTCAAGCTGTGCGCCTTCTCGGACATGTGCGGCGGCCGCGTGGACCGAACCACGGCTGAAGCGGTCTTCCGTGACGTGCTGCGCAACCGCAAGAACCAGGCATCCCCGGGCGCCATCGCCCAGGCCGTCGCGGAATCCTTCGGGATCGATATCGCCCTGATGCGTTCCCGCACACGCAAGCGCCCTGTGGCGATCGCTCGTCAATTGGCGATGCTGCTCATCCACGAACTCACCGACAACACCCTGCACTCCATCGGTGTCCACTTCGGACGCGACTACAGCACGGTCACCCACTCCCTCGAGGCCGCGCGCGCACTGATCCTCCGCGACGCCGAAATCGGCACCCGCTACCGTTCGGTCGTGGGCCGCTTCCGGCCGTGATGCACAGTGCGCGCAACTCCTTGAACGGAAAGGGGTTGAAACATTCGGTTCACGAATGTCTCTTTCCCCTTCTCCACCAGATCGTTCCACCTTCAACCAGGCAGGTTTACAGATGCCCTGTGGAAAGAAGCGCAAGCGCAAGAAGATTGCGACGCACAAGCGCAAGAAGCGCCGTCGGCTGAATCGTCACAAAAAGAAGTGACGATCGATCTTCCTTAGGCTTCGGCTTGGGGAAGACAGGCTCACCTCCGGGAGGCTCCGCCTCCCTCGACGGTGGGCACAGACGAAAAAGCCCGCTGGTTCCTAATCCGAACCAGCGGGCTTTTTCGTTCTACTCAATGCTGCCGTCCCGAGATCAGATCCGGTAGCGTGCCAGGATCATGCGGATGCGCTCGCGCACTTCTTCGGGGACGGAAGGATCGCGCTCGATTTCGACAAGGTCTTCGTATCCCGAGCGCACGAAGTCCATCGTGGAATTGCAACTGCGGGCCAGCTCGTCGAGGCTGTCTCCGGGACGGAAGCCCAGCGTGGCGCGCAGGTTGCCGTCGGCCACCTTGCGGTTCCACTGGATGATCTTGTAGATCGGCAGGGCAATCCGGCGCGATGCGGACAAGGCCAGAAGCCAGCCCAGGAGAATCGCCACCGTCACGGCCGAAAGCAACGCCGGCATCAGCAGCGCGAGCAGTTGCTGGCGCTCCAGTGGGTAGAAAGCGGCCTGCCGATCCATCACGTACACGCTGGTGGATCCGTACTGCCAGTGGTACAGGGCCAGAATCATCGCACCGGCAAGGATGGCCGTGACCGACACGAGCATGCAGTTGCGCATGATCTGCGGCCACTGGATGGCGGGGTAGAACACGAAATTCTTGAGCGGCCGGCGCACCAGCATCTGCCGAGTCTCGTCTTCGATATCCATGGAGTGCTCCTTCTTTCCTACTGTACCGCTATTGTGGAGACGCATCCACGGGAATCGGATGGGCCTCGTCCCACAAGACCACCCGCACACCATGGCGCAACAGCAGGAATGGCTCGCCCCATTGGGTGGCACAGGTCAACCCCCACGGTCGCCCGGACTCGAGCTCCTGCAAGCGGAGCCCGCCCGTCCCGCCATGGATGAGAACCGCATGGCCATCAGCCGAATCGTTCACGAGCGTGGTCCAAGCGGGGACTGCGCAGCCACGTTCGGCGTCCCATCCGACCACCTGGGCCCAGATGTCGCGCCCCTCGCGTTCAACCGGAACCGCATAGGCGCGGAGCGTCTCCCCCGCCTCGGAGAAGATGCAGTTGATGTCCGTGGGGCAATTGGCGTTACGACGCACCTCGAGATGCATGCACCAGGAATACATTTCGGTGATGGATCCGTCAGCGCCTCGTGTTGTGGTTGTCGGCGCGGGACGCATGGGCATGCACCACATCCGCGCAATGCTCCGGAATTCCCATCTGACTCTGGCCGGCATCCTCGAGCTCGACCTCATCCGGTGTGCGGACCTCCGATCCCAGGTTTCCTGTCCTGTCGACTCCGATTTCGCTCGCCTCGTCGATCACGTAGCCCCCGACGGTGCGATTGTCGCCACTCCGGACACCACCCACCTCGAGATTTCCCTGCAAGCGCTCGACCTAGGGCTTCATCTGCTGGTCGAAAAACCACTCGCCCCCACGTTGCAGTCGGCACAACATCTGATCGAGCATGCGCAGCGTCGTGGCCGGATCCTGCGCGACGGCCTGGTCGAACGCTTCAATCCAGCCTGGGGCGTCTTCCTCGAACACGCGGCGCGAGTCGGAACTCCACGGCGGCTTGAAATCACCCGCCTCGGGCGCCGAGCCCCCCACCCGGAAAGCGGCATCCTCCTCGATCTTGCCATCCACGATCTCGACCTGCTTCACCTTTGGCTAGGCAGGATTCCGAGCCGCATGGAATGGAAGCTCTCCGCGGATGACGGCACCGCCGCTCTCTCCGTGGAGCACCCCTTTCCGATCCAGCTCCACTACGCCTGGGACTTCCCCGCAACGCAACGGCGTTGGATGCTCGAAGGTGATGCCGGTCTGCTGGATGTCGATCTGGGCGGGCTGTCGGCCACATTCCTGCCCTGCGGTGGCGTCGCGGAGTCCATCCCCGTCCCCCGGACCGACGCGCTGGAATCGGAGCACCAGGCGTTCCGCAACGCGATCCTCCTAGGCGATTTCCAGCCCTGCGCCCTGCGCCGGCACATGGAAATCCTCTCGCTGCTTACCGGCTCCCGAGAAGGTGTTCACGAAGGATCGCGCAGATCATCCCGCTCGTCCTGAGCTTGTCGAAGGAACGAGCGACTTCGTTGGCCAATTCCGGAATTCGTGAACAGCTTGTGAAGGCGAATCGATCCGGAATCGGCAAGCGCGTCAGATTTCGTCCGAGCCGGCGAGGAGCCCCAGGGCTCGCTGCACCAATCTCATCCGCATGGGCCCCAGGCCGTCCATTCCTCGCTCTCCATCGGCCCAGTTGATCGCGATGGCGCCGTCCGAGCCCGCTCGGCAATCCTCGGCGGCGGCCAGCACCCGCAAGGCTTCCACGGCATCCATGGAGCGCCTCCCGTAGGCGTCCAGGAATCTTTGCCAGGCTGCCAGGAGTTCGACCGGCCACCCTCCCTCCTCTTCCAGGATTTCGACTCTGGTATTGCCCAGGAGCACGATGGCTCCCTTCTCGAGTCGGCGACGCGACACGGCCTCGCCGTCCACCAGGGTGCCGTTCATCGATCCTTCGTCGACCACCCACAGGGAGTCTCCGAGGACGCGGAGCAACGCATGCCTGCGCGAGGCGTCTTCGTCCGGCAACACGACGTCGCATGCCCTTGCCCGTCCCAGCAACAATCCCAGGTCGGGAACAGCGATGGGCTCCGAACCATCGACGGAAATCGCGTATGGACTCGGTTGCAGCGGCTTTGCGCCCCCTCCGGCCAGTCTCCCCTCGGAGCTACTATTGTCGCTTCCTTTCAACTCTGGAGCCTCCCATGATTCGCTACGAGCACAAGAATCTCAAGCCCTGGATTTCCGACGAGGTCCTGAAGGCCCTCCAGCCCCAAGTTTCCTCGGCTTCGGATCTTCTCGCCAGCCGCAAGGGTCCCGGCGGCGACTTCCTTGGCTGGTACGATCCCTCCAAGGTTGTGCCTTCCTCTGAACTCGATTCCATCAAAGAAGCATCAAAGCGCATCCAGGACCAGTCCGAACTTCTGGTCACGGTCGGAATCGGCGGCTCCTACCTGGGCGCTCGCGCCGTGCTGGAAGCTCTTCCCTTCGAGGAAGCCACCGAAAACGGTGTCGACATCGATTTCGCCGGTCACCACATGTCGGCTCGCGACACCGAGATGCTGCTGGATCACCTGGACGACTACGAGATCTCGATCAACGTGATTTCCAAGTCCGGCACCACCACCGAACCCGCCATCGCCTTTCGCCTGCTCAAGGCCTACATGGAAGACCGCTACGGGAAGGACGAGGCCAAAAACCGCATCTACGCGACCACCGACGCCAAGAAGGGCGCCTTGCGCAAGCTGGCCACCGAAGAGGGCTACGCCACCTTCGTGATCCCCGACGATGTCGGCGGGCGTTTTTCCGTGCTCTCCCCCGTCGGCCTCCTGCCCATCGCGGCCGCCGGCTACGACATCGACGTGCTCCTTGCCGGAGCCCACGAGGCTTTCGTCAAATACGGCGCGTCCTCCAATGTCCTGGAAAACGACTGCTTGCGCTACGCCGCCTCCCGCGTCGCTCTCTACCGGCAGGGCAAAGCCATCGAGATCCTCTCCACCTTCGAACCCGCTTTCCATTACCTCATCGAGTGGTGGAAGCAGCTCAACGGTGAGTCGGAAGGCAAGAACGGCACGGGTCTGTTCCCCGCTGGGTGCGAATTCTCCACCGACCTCCACTCCATGGGGCAGTGGATCCAGGAAGGCCAGCGCAACGCCTTCGAGACGTTCCTGATCGAAGAAAAGTCCTCGGCCTCGGTCGTCGTTCCCGACACCGGCGACGATCTCGACGGTCTGGCCTACTTGGCCGGCCGCGATCTTTCCGAAATCAACCTCGAGGCCTGGAAGGGTGTTTCCCTGGCCCACTACGATGGCGGCATGCCCAACAGTTCGCTGATCGTCGAGACCATGAACACTCGTACCCTCGGCGAGATGATCCACTTCTTCGAGCGGGCCACCGGCATCTCCTGCTACATGCAGGGCGTCAATCCCTTCGATCAGCCCGGCGTCGAAGCCTACAAGGCGAACATGTTCGCGTTGCTCGGCAAACCCGGGTTCGAAGCCCAGGCCAAGGCCCTACGCGCCCGGCTCTGATTCGCCCTCCGCTTCCCCAAGCGCTCGAGGCCGCGTCGTTTCCACGGCGCGGCCTTTTCCATGGCGTCAAGGATGGATGTCCACCGCGTGGTGGGGTATCTTTGCCACCCATGAATCCGTTGGTCATCGCTCCCTCCATCCTGTCCGCCGATTTCTCCCGCCTCGCGGAGGATTGCGCCTCCGTTCAGGAGGCCGGGGCCGATTGGCTGCATGTCGATGTGATGGACGGGCACTTCGTCCCGAATCTCACCATCGGCCCCGTCGTCGTGGAAAGCCTGCGCAAGGCCTCCGGCATGTTCCTCGACTGCCACCTGATGGTTTCGGACCCCCTCGAATACGGTCGGCGCTTCGCCAAGGCCGGAGCGGATCTCGTTTCGTTCCATCTCGAGGCGGTCATGGATCCCGGCGCGGTCATCGATGGACTCCGCGCGGAGAAGGTTCAAGTCGGGCTCGTGATCAACCCCGGACGCTCGCCGGAGGAACTGTTCCCCTACCTCGACCGTGTCGACCTCGTCCTGGTGATGAGCGTCTGGGCGGGATTCGGTGGGCAATCCTTCATGGAGGCCGCGCCCGCCCGTCTGCAGGTCCTGGCGGACGAGATCTCTCGTCGGAATCTGTCAACTCGGCTGCAGATCGACGGCGGGATCAACGCGCGCACGTCGCGCCTCGTTCGCGACGCCGGCGCCGACACCCTCGTGGCCGGCACGGCCGTCTTCGGCGCTCCCGACCGCAGGCAGGCGATCGCGGACCTGAAAGCCTGATGGGCATTCCGTCCTGGGCGCACCAAGACGGAAACGTGTGGACCGTGCGGGTGAAAGCTGTCCCCGGTTCGTCCCGCAACAGGATCCAAGGCGCGCTCGGCGAGCACCTCAAGATCCAGGTCGCGGCCCCACCCGAGGGCGGCAAAGCCAATGCGGCCATCCGCGAACTCCTCGGAGACCACTTCGGCGTGTCCAGCTCGTCGGTGGAGCTCCAGTCCGGAGGAGCGAGCCCCCGGAAGGTTTTCCGGATCGCGGGCGGCCGTTTGCCGCCGGATTCCGACTAGAGGGCCGGGTCAGCGCCCTTCGGCAAGCCGGGCCACGAGGAAGTCGGCGAACCCCAATTGACGCATTTTGTCTTGAGTGGTCTCGACCGAATAGCCCACGCGATGGATTTCGACGGCACCCGTCTCGGAATCGCAAACCGCGAACGACGCCAGGGGATTGCGGTCGCGAGGCTGCCCCACCGAGCCATCGTTCACGAGCATGCGTTCACCGGGCTTGGGGGTGTAGGAATAGGTGTCGCAGATCCGGAAGGCCTGCTCTCCCTCGCGCACCACGATCACGGGAAAGTGGGTATGCCCGATGAAGCATATGCGTTCACGAAAGAAGTTGAACGAGTCCGCGGCATCTTCGAGATCGGTGATGTAGTACCAGTCCGCAGGGGAGTGCGGCGATGCGTGCACGAAGCACAGGTCGTTCTCGCACTCCATGTAGCGGAGACTCTTGAGGAACTCCTTGCTCTGCGCGGTGAGGTTCTCCCTGGTCCATTCGATGGCTCGGCGCGCGTAGAAATTGAAATTTTCGGATGCCTCCCAGCCCAGCGCCACACTGTCGTGATTGCCCAGGATGGTGAGGTCGGCGTGTTTGCGGACTAGCTCCACGCACTCGTTGGGATTCGGTCCGTAGCCGACCACATCCCCCAGACAAACGCGGCGCTCGACCTCGAGCTTGGACATGCCTGCGAGAACGGCTTCCAGTGCCTCCAAGTTGCCGTGGATGTCCGAAAAGATTCCGTACTTCACATCCTACAAAGTACGAAACTCACAGGATCGGCACATCCACATTGATGATTTGCTTCATCCGAGCCTCCCGTGCCGTCCAATGGCGGATCACGGCATCCATCAGAGGATTCGCGCCGAAGGTGATGCGCCGGATGATCCATCGCGCCGCGCCCCGAATCGCCGGCCCCCAGAAGGGGCTTGCGAATGCTCGGCCGTTCCCAATCACACGTCCCTTCGACAAACTCAGGACATGCCAGAGGCGCGTGCCGAAGGGCGGGCGGAGAGGAGGCTCCCCGATATTCGTCATCATGCTGAGCTGGCACTGCTGTCGAAAAGAGCTGCCCCCACCACCCTCTTCCTTCGAGGTGCGAGGCATGACCTCGCAATTCGGGACGAGCGGTGGATTTTGACCGCACAGAGGCTTTTCTCGCCGCTCTCCGGTTTGGATCTGGGCCATGCACCCTCGAGCACTCATGCCCGTCGCGATCTTCCGCAGCTCATATATCCGGGCCAGGGGTCTCGTTTCACGAGCACCTGGTGCGCGCAGCCCGCGTGGATCACTTTGCCGGAATTTGTCCAAGACACACGAAACCCCGCCGGAGTTGTCCGGCGGGTCTCGTAAGGTATTGTGGCGTCGACCTACTCTCCCAGGAGTCTTATAGTCCTAGTACCATTGGCGCTGAGAAGCTTAACTGCTGTGTTCGGGATGGGAACAGGTGTGACCTTCTCGCTAACAACACCACAAAGTGTTGGGCTGGAAGCCGGTAGAGGAGCAAGCAGATGATTTTGTCGCGGCTTTATGCCGGACTATGTGTGTGTTTGCGGAGGGAGGAGCGAGGTTGGAAGCCACACGGGCGATTAGTATCACTCGACTCAACACCTTGCGGTGCTTACATCTGTGACCTATCGACGTCCTGGTCTCGGACGGCCCTTCAGGGGGTTGCCCCCAGGGAAGCCTCATCTTT
>JAMIIV010000030.1:0-11794 GCA_035913415.1 Fibrobacteria bacterium
CAGGTGACCGGGGGCACTACCGGGCGGGACATCGCTGCCGGCATCTCCCCCCGGTTGGCCGATGCCGCCGTGGCTGTGGTTCTCGATGGTGTCCAGCTCGACGCCGATCGTCCTCTGCCCTCGGGTGGCGCGTTCCGCATCCTGACCACCCGCGATGCCGAATCCCTCGAGATCGTGCGCCATTCCAGCGCGCACCTCATGGCTCAGGCCATCGTGGAGCTGTTTCCGGGCACCAAGCTCGCGATCGGTCCGGTCATCGAGAACGGTTTCTACTACGACATCGATTCCACCCACAAGTTCACCCCGGAAGACTTCCCGGCCATCGAGAAGAAGATGGGGGAGCTCGCCGATGCCAAGCTGCCCATCCGCCGCAGCGAGATCGACCGGCTCGAGGCCATCGAGAAGTGGGGCGCCCAGGGCGAGACCTACAAGGTCGAGATGATGCAGGACTGGACCGACGCCACGGTGAGCGTCTATACCCAGGGCGAGTTCTTCGATCTCTGCCGCGGACCCCACGTGCCGCACACCGGCTTCCTCAAGTTCGCGAAGCTGCTGTCGGTCGCTGGTGCCTACTGGCGCGGCGACGAAAAGCGCCCCATGCTCCAGCGTCTCTACGCGACGGCCTTCCACGACAAGAAGGCTCTGGAGGCGCACGTCACCGCGTTGGAAGAGGCCAAGAAGCGCGACCACCGCGTGCTTGGCCGCAAGCTCGAGTTGTTCCACATGCAGGAAGACATGCCCGGCATGGTCTTCTGGCACCCCCAGGGTTGGACCCTCTACCGCACCTTGCAGAATTACGTGCGCTCCAAGGTCGAGGCGAACGGCTACGTCGAGGTGCACACGCCCAGCGTGATGAGCAAGACGCTGTGGGAGAAGTCGGGACACTGGGATAAGTACCAGGACAACATGTTCGTGACCGAGTCCGAGAAGCGCATCTACGCCATCAAGCCGATGAACTGCCCGGGCCACATCCAGATCTTCAACCAGGGGCTTCGCTCGTACCGAGAGCTCCCGTTGCGCATCGCCGAGTTCGGCTCGTGCGTGCGCAACGAGCCCTCGGGCACGCTGCACGGCATCATGCGCGTGCGCGGCTTCGTTCAAGACGATGCCCACATCTTCTGCACCGAAGAGCAGATTCCGTCCGAAGTCGCCAGCTTCTGCGAATTGCTCAAGGAGATGTACGCGGACTTCGGGTTCACCGACATTCTCGTGAAGTTCAGCACCCGCCCGGAAAAGCGCGTGGGCACCGACGAAAGCTGGGATCGGGTCGAAAAGGCCCTGGCCGACGCCTGCGACAAGGCCGGACTGGTCACCGAGCTGAATCCAGGCGAAGGTGCCTTCTACGGTCCCAAACTGGAATTCACCCTGCGCGACAGCCTGGGCCGCCACTGGCAGTGCGGCACCATCCAAGTCGACCCCAACCTGCCCGAGCGCCTGGGCGCCGAATATGTGGGCGAAGACGGGCAGAAGCATCGCCCCATCATGCTGCACCGCGCCATCCTTGGCTCGCTGGAGCGGTTCGTCGGCATTCTGATCGAACACTTCGCGGGTGCGTTCCCCGCCTGGCTCTCGCCCACACAGGCGGTCATCCTGCCCGTGTCCGAGAAGTACCTCGAAGCCGCCCAGGCCACTGCCAAGACGCTGCGCGCCGCGGGTGTGCGGGTGGTGGTCGACGAGCAGAACCAAAAGCTTGGGTACAAGATCCGCGAGGCCGAAGGCAAACGCACCCCGTTCATCCTGGTGATGGGCGAAAAGGAGGCCGCCTCGGACTCCGTATCCGTCCGCCAGCGTGGTGCCGGCGACCTCGGCACCAAGACCGTCGCGGAATTCGTCGCGTTCCTGGCCGAGGAAGTCGCCGCACGGCGCTAAGGGTGCGGCAATCGGGCTGGTGTTGGGCGATCGAGCCCATCGTTCCGTGGTCGAGTGTGTCGTTCGGTGATCGAGCTTGTCGAGATCAGCCGAACGGAGTCGTGGTTCCACTCCGATGATCTCGACAAGCTCGATCACCGGAGTCCTGCTCCATCGCCAGAGTGGAGCCCGAGCACGTTTTTCTGACTCTTTCCCCTTTGCCATCCGATAGCTTTTTCTATTATTCCGCCTCTATCGGACTCGCCCTTAGGTCAGGTGACCTAGGGCCGTGCCGTCACCTCCATCGTCCTAGGATCCTCATTGGCCAGATTCCACTCCTTCGAGATGCCCTCCAACGAAAACCGCACGCGCGTCAACGACATGATCCGCATTCCCGAAGTGCGGCTTGTCGGTGAAGATGGGCAGCAGATCGGTGTGGTTCCCACGCACATCGCGAAGCAGATGGCGCAGGAGCAGGGCCTGGATCTGGTCGAAGTCGCGCCGATGGCGCGTCCTCCGGTCTGCCGTATCATGGATTTCGGCAAGTATCGGTTCGAGTTGGCCAAGAAGGAAAAGCTTTCCAAGGCCAAGCAGCACATCGTGAAGGTGAAGGAAATCAAGTTCCATCCCCGCACGGACTCCAACGATTACGACTATCGCCTCAAGCACGCCCTCGAATTCCTCGACAAGGGATGGAAGGTCAAGGCCAGCGTGATGTTCCGCGGTCGCGAAATGGCGCACATGGACTACGGTCGGCGCCTCCTGGACCAGATGGTCCGCGACCTCGACGGCATCGCCGTGGTCGAGCAGCAGCCCGTCATGGAAGGCCGTACCATGGGCCTCCTGCTGGCTCCTGGCCGCAAAAAGAGTGCTGGCAAGACGGACGCCGAGGGTGCAGTCGTGCCCGAGTCCGCCGCCCCCACAGTCGCAGTATCCAACTAATCCCATCCACGAGGAATCCATGCCCAAGATGAAGTCCCTCAGCGGTGCCAAGAAGCGCTTTAGCGTGAAGAGCTCCGGCAAGGTCAAGTGCAAGCAGTCCAAGATGCGCCACTTGCAGAAGAACAAGAGCCAGAAGGCCAAGCGCGGCCTTCGCCAGGGCGACTATGTCGATGCAGCCGACCGGCACCGCATTGACTTCATGCTCCCCTACGCGTAAATTTCGCCGCCTTCCAGCACAAGAATCGAGAGGTAACAGGAAATGCCCAGAGCGACTCAGCGGGTTCCGTCCCGCGCCCGCCGCAAAAAGATCATCGCCGCCGCCGCAGGCTACTTCGGACGCAAGAAGAACGTCTTCAAGCTCGCGAAGATGGCCGTCGACCGCGCCCGCCAGTTCAGCTACCGCGACCGCCGCGACAAGAAGGGCGAAGCCCGTCGTCTGTGGATCGTGCGCATCAACGCCGGAGCCCGCCTGTGCGGAATCTCCTACAGCCGTCTGATCGCCGCTCTGAACAAGGCCAGCATCGAGATCGATCGCAAGATCCTCGCCGACCTCGCCGTCAGCGACTTCGTCGCTTTCCAGAAGATCGCCGACATCGCCAAGGCCGCGTGAGTCGAACATGACTCCGCTCGACGAGGTCCGGTCATCCTGGGCTTCGCTCGCGCCCACCTTGAACGCAGCCGATGAGTCAACCCTCATCGAGCTGCGTTCTCGCTTTGTGGGAAAGAAGGGCGAAATACCGGGGCTCATGCGTCATCTGGGGAGTCTCCCCCCTGAGGAGAAGCCCGTCTACGGCGCGGCTGTTCAGGCATTGCGCCAGGAAGTCGAAGGTACCCTCGACGCTTTGCAGGCAGCGGTACGGGAGCAAATCCTTGCCCAGCGCCTCGAAAGCGAGTCTTTGGATCTCTCCCTGGAAGGGGACTCGGCCGATGCCGGCGCGCTGCATCCATTGCTCGCCCTGCGCGACGAGATTCTGGACATGTTCACCGGCATGGGTTTCGAAGTCGCCGATGCCCCGGAAATCGATACCGAGTGGTTCAACTTCTCGGCCTTGAACGTCCCGGACGACCACCCCGCCCGCGACATGCAAGACACCTTCTTCCTGGCCCGCGAGCCCGGTCAGGAGGCGGTCGTGTTGCGCACGCATACGTCCAACTATCAGATTCACGCCCTGCGCGATCGCAAGCCGCCTTTCCGTCTGCTCAATTGTGGACAGGTCTACCGCTGCGATGCGGATGCCACGCATGCTCCCATGTTCTGCCAGGTCGAAGGTCTGGTGCTGGACAAGGGAATCACCTTCGCGCACCTGAAGGCCACGTTGTTCACCATGGTTCGGGCCCTGTACGGCCCCCAAGCCGTGTTGCGCTTCCGTCCGTCGTTCTTCCCGTTCACCGAACCCTCCGCCGAGATGGACGTCGATTGCCGCTCCGTCGGACTGGACCGTGATGGCTGGATGGAAATCGGAGGCTGCGGCATGGTGCACCCGAATGTCCTGCGCAACGGCGACGTCGATCCCGAGGTCTTCCAAGGCTTCGCCTTCGGCTTCGGCCTCGATCGCATGGCCATGTTGCGCCACGGCATCAAGGACATCGCCCTGCTCACCAACGGCGACATGCGGTTCTTGAAACAGTTCCGAGGTCTTTGCTGATCGAATCGAAGAGGATGCCATGAAAGCGAGTCTGAACTGGCTGAAGAGACTGGTCGATCTGCGGGAGACTCCCGAGGAGATCGCCGCCCACCTGACCGCCGTGGGCCTCGAGGTCGAGGACGTCGTGCATCTGCACGAACTTCCCGGCGTGGTCGTGGGCGAAGTGCGCACCTGCGAAAAGATCGAAGGCACCAAGCTGTCGCTGTGCTCGGTCTTCGACGGGACGCGCGAACTGCAGGTCGTGTGCGGGGCCGCCAATGTGAGAGCCGGGCTCAAGACCCCGCTGGCCACGGTCGGGACCGTCCTGCCCGGTGGCATCGAGATCCAGGCCGCCAAGGTGCGTGGCATCGAATCGTTCGGCATGCTCTGCGCCGAAGACGAACTTGGACTGGGCGACGGCCATGCCGGCATCCTCGAGCTGGATCCCTCCCTGGTGGTGGGCACCCCGTTCTCGGCGGCCCTGGGCCTGGCCGACGTCGTCTTCGAGATCAACGTCACCCCCAACCGCCCCGACGCCACCGGCCACTTGGGATTGGCGCGTGAACTGGCCCTGCGGCTGGGACGTCCGTTGCGCAACCCCCTGGAGGCCGTGGTGCTGCCGGCAACCAGCGCCACGACCACGGTTCCCGTGACCATCGAGCCCGGCTGTGGTTGCACCCGCTACGTGGGGCGCACCCTCCGTGGGCTGAAGGACGGCCCTTCCCCGGACTGGATGCGCAATCTGCTGCGCGCGGTCGGTCTGCGTCCCATCTCGGCCCTGGTCGACGTCACGAACTTCGTGATGCTCGAGACCGGACAGCCGTTGCACGCCTTCGATCTGGCCAAGCCCGCCGGACCCGCCATCGAGGTGCGCGGCGCACGCGCCGGCGAGACCCTCGAACTCCTGGATGGACGGAATCTGCCGTTGTCGGCCGGAGATCTTTCCATCTGCGATCGCTCCGGCCCCCAGTGTCTGGGTGGTGTCATGGGTGGAGCCGCCTCGGGTGTGTCGGAATCCACTTCCGATGTGTTCCTCGAAACCGCGTTCTTCCAGCCCTCCACGGTCCGATTCCTGGCTCGCCGCACGCAGGCTGCCTCCGACAGCTCCTACCGCTTCGAACGCGGTGTGGACCCCTTCGCCACCCGCGCGGTCTCCGACTACACGGCTTCCTTGATTCTCCAGTGCTGCGGCGGCACCGCCGACACTCCGGTGGACGTGCGCACCGACGATCATCCCTCGCAAGCCCGCACGGTCCGTCTGGGTGTCCATCGTGTGGCGTCGCTGCTGGGGGCCCAGGTTCCTGCCGCCCAGGTGGAAGGCTATCTGCAGGGTGTGGGGTGCGTGCGCGTCGGTTCCGACGATCAGGGCGTCACCTGGAGCCTGCCCGGCTGGCGTCCCGACCTTGCCATCGAGGCCGATCTCGTCGAAGAGGTCGCTCGCCTGGTGGGCTACGACAACCTCCCCACGGAATTCCCCACGTTCCCCGTCTCGGCCGTGCGCCTGCCCGCACGGGAGCGCTGGATGCGCCGGCTTCGGCGTGCCCTGGCGGCCCGCGGCCTCTCCGAGACGCTCTCCCTGCGGCTCACCTCGCAGGCCGACCACGATCGCCTCGGTCTCGCGACCGACGATCCGCGCGCGTCTCTGGCGACCTTGCTCAATCCGCTTTCGGACGACATCGCTTGCCTGCCGCGTCTGGGCATCCTGGCCCTGTTGCGCGCCGCGCGCCACAACGAGAAGCGCCAGCAGCGCTCCATCCGCCTCTTCGAATGCGCCCGCGTGTTTGGACGGGATCTGTCCGAAGGGTTCGCGGCGCACCGCGCCACGGGCATTGGCGAGGCCCTGCGCCTGGTCGGACTGGTGGGCGGCCCCTGGAACGATCGCGCCTGGACCGGTTCCGACGAGCCCGTCGAGATCTGGCGCGCCAAAGGCGTGCTGCAGGGCGTCTTGCGCGACTTGGGCCTGGAAGCGTCCTTCCATCCCTGCCGCACCGAACCCTGGTTGCATCCGGGGCGGCAGGCCGAGGTTCGCCTGGGCGATCGCCTGCTGGGTGTCTTCGGCCAGATCCATCCCAAGGTGCAAGAGTCCTTCGGACTGCGCGATGCCGGATTCGCCTGGGAGCTCGATCTCGACCTGCTGGTCGAGATTCTCGACACCGCGGCTCCGGTCGCCAGCCGCCGCATCGGCGAATTTCCCGCCACGCGCCGCGAAGTGAACGTCCTCGTGCCCGTCTCGCGCCCCGCCGCCGAGGTGGTCCGCCTGGTGGCGGAGCTTCCCGAATCCCGCCACGAACTGGTCGAAGACGTCTCGCTGGTTTCGGTGTACGAAGGCGCGGGGGTGCCGGAAGGCCACAAGGCCGTGCTGGTGCGCGCCACCTACCGTTCCGCCGAACGGACCCTCACCGACGCCGAAGTGAACGCGGTGCAAGACGGAATCCGTCAGGCACTGGCAGCGGCGGGAGTGGCGCTCAAGTGAGCCCCTACACCATCGCCATCGACGGTCCTTCGGGCACGGGCAAGTCCAGCACCGCCAAGGAGCTCGCCAAGCGCCTGGGCATCGACTACCTGGACACCGGGGCGATGTACCGTGGACTTTCCCTCAAGGCTTTGGAAGCTGGTGTGGCACCGGGTTCGGCCGAAGAACTCGCACGCCTGGCGCAGGGGCTGGAATTCCTGTTTCCGCAGCCCGGCACGGTGGTGCTCGACGGTCGCGACATCAGCCGTGCCATCCGCGCCCCCGAGGTCTCGGGCCGCGTCAGCACCGATTGCGCGGTGCCCGCCGTTCGCGAGGCCCTGGTGCTTCGCCAGCGCGCGTACGGCCAGGGGCGTTCGTGCGTCCTGGATGGTCGCGACATCGGAACGGTGGTCTTCCCCCACGCCCGGTTCAAGTTCTATGTGGACTGCGATCCTCGCGAGCGTTCGCGGCGCCGGGTCGCGGAGTTGGTCGCCATGGGCATGAAGGCCGACTTCGACGAGGTCCTGTCCAATCTCCTGGAACGCGATCGCCTCGATTCCACGCGTGCCGTGGGCCCGCTGCGGCGCGCCTCCGACGCCCTGGTGATAGACACCACCAGCATCACCTTCGAGCAGCAGGTCGAGCGCATTCTGGGAATCGTTCGCAGCGGGATCGGCATCGGCTGAGTTGGGGGCCGGGGAATCCCGCTCCGGTGGGTTCCGTGGATCGCTCGCGTGCTCAGGCGCGATGGAAACGCTATGATCATGTCGTGAATTCCCACGACGTCCCTGGGGTACCCTCGTGACCGGTCCGTTCGGCCTTCTGCTGATGGTCGTGGCGGGAGCCTGCACGCTTCCGGTGCTGGTCCATGCCTCCCTGTGGGTACGCGATCGTTCCGATCTGCGCCAGTTGTGGTACGCCATGATGGGCCTCGGCGCGTTCGGATACGTGACATGCACATCACTCCTCTATGCCGCGCCGGACCTGGAGACCTATCGCTACGTCCTGAGAATCCAGACTTGGACCACCCCTTTGTTTCTGGTCGGGTTGGTGGGTGTGGCCCGGGACATGTCCGGGGACAATCGTGCCGGGAGATTCGAACGGGTTCTCGTCGCGCTGCTGGTGGTCCAGCCGTTTGTACGGCTGTCCGACCCTTGGACCTACGTCTTCACCCAGGTACGGGGACTGACGGAGCGGGTGCTGCCCTGGGGTGAGCGGATCGCCATCCTCGATGCGGAGAGTTCCTTGGCTGGATCCGTGTTCCTGACCTCCCTGTTCCTGGGGGTGATCGTCTTGATGGTCGGCCGTTCCTGGCGCGCCTGGACGTCGCGCGGGCATCGGGAAGCTCTGGTGCTCTGCGTCGTTTCCAGTCTGCTATTGACCTCGGCGATCGTCGACACCGTGATCGTCCTTCGCATGCTTCCCCTGCCCTGGTTGACGGAACCTGTCATGGGTGTGGTGGTCCTGATGCTGGCCTGGAAGATGCAATCCGACGTCGCCCACACGGCCCGCCTGCGCATGGACCTGGAAGCCAACCAGTCCATGCTCGCCGCCCTGGTGGAACACGCCACCGATCTGGTGGCCCGCCTGGATTCCCGCGGGGTGGTCACCTGGGCGTCGCATTCCGTCGCGGCCTTCGCGGGGCTCCTTCCCGGCGAGGTCGCAGGGCGGCATTGGACCTGGATGGTGCAGCAGGAAGACCAGAAGAAGGTGGAAGAGGGTTTTCTCCGCCTGCATGCCGGAGAAGATGTCGTGCGCGTCAGTTTCCGCATCCGAACGGAGGGGCGGGAGGGACAATGGGTCGAGACCATCGCACGAGCCCTCCGCCACCCGGATGGGAGCATTCTCGAAATCCAGTGTGTCACACGCGATGTGGACGAGGCCAGGCGACGGGAATTGCGGTTGCTGACCTTGGAGCAGGAACTCCGCGAGACCAATGCGGGGCTGGAGCGCCGCGTCCAGGAACGCACCGAAGACCTGCGCCGGACCATCCGCGATCTGGAGTCCTTCGCTGCCATGGCCAGCCACGACCTGAGAGCCCCGCTTCACAACATGGAGGGCTTTGCGAAAGCCCTGGAAGAAGATCACGGGCCGCTCCTGCCGCCCCAGGCCCGCGAGTGGCTGGGGCGCATCCGCACGTCTGCCGCACGGCTGGGAGGGCTGATCGATTCACTGCTGCGCCTGGCGCGTACGGGACAGGCGGTTGTGGCGCGCCGCGAGGTCGACCTTTCCGCGTTGGCGACCGAGATCCTGGGCGAATGGGCGCGCCAGGAGCCCGCGCGAAAAACGGACATCACCATCGAATCCGGAGTGTGCTCCCTGTGCGACCCGACCTTGGCCCGGGCCGTGATGGAAAATCTGCTGGGCAACGCCTGGAAGTACTCCTCCCGCAAGGGCAAGACCGTCATTCGGTTCGGACGCGATTCCTCCGGCTGGCTCTTCGTGGCCGACGAGGGCGCCGGTTTCGATATGGCCAAGTCGGACGGGCTGTTCCAAAGCTTCCAGCGTCTTCATCGTGTGGATGAATTCGAAGGGGCTGGGATCGGATTGGCCACGGTGCGCCGGATCCTGGAGCACCACGACGGAGCGATCCGGGCGCAAGCCCAGCCTGGAGTGGGGGCCACCTTCCATTTTCATTTCGGGGACCTGCGAACGTCCGTCCTGGGTTAGAAACGGCTCCATCCGGACAAACCAAGGTTTTCTACTATTTCGCAACTCCAGAACGCACGCGTCCCAATTCCGGGATGTGGATCCGGTGCAGTCCCTTCTGTTGGACGCGCGCCCAGTGTTCTTTCCAGAACAGGATTTAAAATGTCCAAGCTGCTGTACGGCACCGAAGCCGATCTCCTCGAGATCGAAGGCAAGATCTCCACCCGCTCGCCCGAGGACGCCGCCGCCCTCCTCGAAGCCTACTCCGCCACCCTCGACGGTGTCGAAGAAGGCAAGATCGTCGCCGGCACGATCCTCGACTACAACGAGACCGAAGTCATCGTCGACATCTCGTTCAAGTCCGAGGGCGTGATCCCCCGCCACGAGTTCAAGAACCCCGAGGAGCTCGTCAAGGGCGCCCACGTCGACGTCTACATCGAGCAGATCGAAGGCGACGACGGCCAGATCATGCTGTCCAAGCAGCGCGCCGACTTCATGAAGGTCTGGGAGCGCATCCGCGACGCCTACGAGACCGGCGAAGTCGTCGAAGGCACCCTCCTGCGTCGCATCAAGGGCGGCATCGTCGTCGACCTGTTCGGCATCGAAGCGTTCCTGCCCGGCTCGCAGATCGACCTGCGCCAGATCCCCGACATGGACGCCCTCATCGGCCAGAACATGGGTTTCCGCGTCATCAAGGTCCACAAGTCCCGCCGCAACATCGTGGTCTCCCGCCGCATCGTGCTCGAAGAAGAGCGCGGCCGCCTCCGCGACCAGATCATCGACACCCTCGAGCGCGGCCAGGTCCGCGACGGCGTGGTCAAGAACATCACCGACTTCGGTGCGTTCATCGACCTCGGCGGCGTCGACGGCTTGCTGCACATCACCGACATGACCTGGGGCCGCATCCAGCACCCCTCCGAGATGGTCCACATCGGCCAGAAGCTCACGGTCAAGGTTCTCGATTTCAACGATCGCAAGGAGCGCATCTCGCTTGGCCTCAAGCAGCTCCAGGAACACCCCTGGAAGACCGTGGCCAGCAAGTACCCCGAGCAGAGCCGCGTCAACGGCAAGATCGTCTCGATCACCGACTACGGCGCCTTCATGGAGCTGGAGCAGGGCGTCGAAGGTCTCATCCACATCTCCGAGATGTCCTGGACCCAGCACGTCAAGCACCCCTCGCAGGTGGTCAAGGTCGGCGACGTCGTCGAGGCCGTGGTCCTGCGCATCGACACCGAGTCCGAGAAGATCTCGCTGGGTCTCAAGCAGATCGAGCCGGACCCCTGGTCCACCATCGAGAACGACCTGCCCATCAACACCGTCATCACCGGTGTCGTGCGCAACCTCGCTCCGTTCGGCGCGTTCGTGGAAATCAAAGAAGGCATCGATGGCCTGATCCACGTCTCCGACATGTCGTGGACGAAGAAGGTCAACCATCCTTCCGAAGTGCTCCAGAAGGGCGACACCGTCACTTGCATGGTCCTGTCGGTCGACAAGGAGAAGCGTCGCATCTCCCTGTCCCTCAAGGCCATGGGCGAAGACCCCTGGAAGGTCGTCCCCAACAAGTACCCCCTCGGCAAGCAGGTCGAGTCGCCCATCGTGCGTCTTCTGGACCGCGGCGTGGTTCTCGAGCTCGAAGAAGGCATCGAAGGATTCGTGCCCCTCTCCAAGCTCACCGACGAGGCCATCCGCGTTCCCGCCGAGTCGTTCCGCGTGGGCCAGAGCCTGAAGGCCACCGTCGTCGAACACGACGTCGAAAGCCGCAAGCTGACCCTGTCCTGCGTCGACTCGTCCACCGACTGGCGCTCCTACGTGGGCGGCGGTGCGAGCCGTTCCGACGACAACCGCACCACGCTCGGCGACGTCTTCCGCGCCGCGCAGCAGGCCAGCAACCAGTAAGGTTCGCCTCTTCCACGGCCTCCGGTCCGCACCGGAGGCCTTCGCGAAGAAGCCCCGAACACGAAGCCTCGTCAGGATTTGTCCTGGCGGGGCTTTTTCGTGGTGGCGGCAAATCTGCACAGGCCCGCGCACGACGGGAGCCCGGTTCTCCCGGGGTCAGCGGGTGAGGGAGATCAGGTCGAACTGGACCCAGGTTTCCTTCAGGCTCAAGGTGCGTGACGACGACTCCGTCACGTCGTCGTCGGGTTTGGTGCCGTATTTCCAGATGAGGCTCAGGTTGTCCTGGATGTCCTTCATGACATCCTGGTCGTAGATCAACGTCAGTTGGCTCTTGTTGGCCCCCAGGATGTTGGCATCGGCACCCGCCATGTAGATGGATCCG
>JAMIIV010000031.1:0-6321 GCA_035913415.1 Fibrobacteria bacterium
TCGAGCTTGTCGAGACCCACCCGGCTGGTCTCGACAAGCTCGACCACCGGGCTTCGGTTCGACCACCAGTACCAAGAACACCCATCGAACCCGTCCGATCCCGGAAGGAATGTTCCATGTCTGCCCAGCTTTGGGCGCACCACCTCGGTGCGTTTGTCCTTCGTGTTTGCCAATGCCGCGGCACACCGGGCGCGATCATGGCCGCGATCCTGCTGTCGAGCGCCCCGCAAGCCGGTGCCGCCAAGGTCGTGATGCTCTACGACGCCTGGCCGGAGGCGGCCCATGCGTTCCGGATCATCGGTGGATGGAACGGAATTTCCTGGCAAGGACCCGAATCCTCGGCAGGCGACCTGCGGCGCGAAGGCCCTTGGTACGTCAAACAACTTCCCGCGACGTGGTCCGCCACGGCGGGCACCAACGACATCGCGTTCTCGACCTCCGATTGGCGCGCCAAATACGGGGCCAAGGGTTTCGGAGACCAGTCCGACATCGACATCGCTCCGTATCTGACAGCTTCTGACACCGTCTGGATCGTGCCGTCTCCGATGCCCAACGGCCCTCCGCGGCTCAGCGGGACACGGCCCCGCCAAGCTGTGTTGATGTTCCTCGATCCGTGGTCCACCCCCGGTTCGGTGCAGATCGAGGCAGGCCCCTGGCGCAAGCTCAAACCCGCCGCAACCCACCCGGGATGGACCACGACCCACCTGATGGGATTCACCAGCCTTTCGCTCCTGCTGCGCAGCCCCGACAGTTCCACCTTTTTCGGCGCGGCGGGCCTGACGCCCCTGCCCGTGCCATTTCTGGCCGACTCCCTGGCGTATGCCGACACCCTGTGGATCCGGCCGGCCCATGACACGGCCGGACCACCCGTGGCCACCGCCCGTCGGCCCCGCGGCAAGGTGATCATGTTCCTCAACCCCTGGGGAGGGACGCGTCCCGTGCGGCAACCCGCGATCTCGTGGGAAGGCTCCCGCCTCTCGAGCATGGAGCCTTCCGCCGAGCATTGTGGATGGTACCGCAAGGAAGCCTACGCACGAGCGCCCCAGGTCCTGTTCCGCAACTCGGCCGGCGCCAGCTACGGCGCTCTCGGAACCTCGGGTGGAAGTGCCATCGATCTCGCTTCGGCCTTCGCCGCGCACGATACCGCGTGGATCGTTCCCGACCCCGTCTCGGGCCTTCCCGTGGTGCGCCCCCGTTACACCGGTGAAACGGGCATGTGCACGTTCTCGTTGCTGGCCGCCACCGTGCGCGACTTCGACACCACCCATCCCGATTTCGAGAAGGGATGGTCGGGTGTGAAGAAGGGCATGGTCCTCCCCACATTGGACGCCCATCGCAAGCCGATCAAGAACCCCTCGGTGCACTACGTCGTGACCGGTGGTTCCCATGTCGGGGACACCATCTCCCGTCGGATCGGCATCGACTGGTTCCACACCAATCCGGCCACGAACGCCGAAACCTGTCGCGACATCCCCCTGGCCCTGGACACCTCCTCGGGATCGTACGTGTACGACAATCCGCACTTCTACCCCATCGACGACTTCACCACGCTCGACGACGGATCCCCCAACCCCCGACGGAACATCCTGACAGGAAGCGACGGAAAGCCGCACAACTACGGATTCTGTCTGGAGAGCCACGGGGAGTTCGACTATCGGAAAGGCCAGGTCTTCCGGTTCCGGGGCGACGACGACGTCTGGTTCTTCATCGACGGGAACCTGGTGGTGGACCTGGGAGGTGTACACGGCCCGTCGCGTGACAGCGTCCTTCTGGACCAGATCGGATGGAGATACGTCAAACGAACCGTCGGAGGCGTGACCGTCACCGACACCCTGCGCGACTCCCTCCGCACCCCGCTGGTGGATGGCCGCACCTACAACTTCGACTTCTTCTTCTGCGAACGGCAGAGCGGCGGCTCGAGCATTCTGATCCAGACGGACATGAACATGCGCACCCGCAGTGGGTTCCAGGTCCGCGACTCCCTGTTGGGTCCCGGGCGCGTGGCGCACGACCTTTGGGTCTCGCAGACCTCCGGACAG
Source organism: Fibrobacteria bacterium (assembly GCA_035913415.1). Classification (GTDB taxonomy): domain Bacteria; phylum Fibrobacterota; class Fibrobacteria; order UBA5070; family UBA5070; genus UBA5070. The sequence goes on from JAMIIV010000031.1 coordinate 2,040, forward strand.
GGCTGCAAGGCGCAGATGCAGGTGACCCGGACCACGGGCCGATTCGTGCTGCGAGGCGACAAGATTCCATCGACACCCCTGGTGTCGGGGAGACTCCACTACGGCGGCATCGACCTCGACGCCCTCGGGTTTTCGGCGACCATCGACTCCACGAAGCTCGTCGGTCTGGCCCCGGGCAATTATCGACTCGTGGCCATCTCCACACTCGACTCGACCGCGGTGGTGGAGATCCCGTTCACCGTCCCGTCACCGCCCATTCGAGACAAGGGTCTGCGTTTCCTGGACGACCGGGGTGTTCCCCTGGCACCGGGGCCCTGGACAGGTCTTCCCGGCGACACCCTGCGCCTGCGCTTCGAGACATTTTCCGGCAACGGCACGTGCACGACTTGCGGAACGCGCGTGGTCGTCACGGCCTCGGCCCAGGCTCTGCAGGTTGGAGATGCCCCGTCCGGCGAATCCGACACGGTCGACCTGATTGGAGGGCGCGGCACGGTCGTCGTGGGGGGCTTCGCCCCGGTTTCGGGAGCCTCGATCGTCGTGCGTGTGTTGGAGGACAGCGCCTCCAGCGCGACGTGGTCGCCCCTGGCGGTCGCGGTCTTCCCGCCCGATTCCGCCTCGGTCCACGACGACAACGGAGACGGCAGAGCGGATCGGTTATCGATTCGTCTCCACCAGCGCTGGAACGCTTCCAACCAGGTGGCGCTGCGCTGGCCCGACACGTCCACGACCATCCTGGGCGACGCCGTCGTGGGCGCCGACTCGCTGCAAATCCGGATGACGATCGAAACCACCACCGAGGCCACCGCGCCTGGAGCCGGAGCCTCGGGCATCTGGAAGTGGAGTCCAACGGATCCCGCCCTGCCGTTTTCCGTGGCTGACCGCATTCCCGCCAAGGTCCGGCGCGCAGTGCTCTCCCGCGGATCCAGCGATGCCCCCGACACCCTGCACCTGTTGTTGACGGAATCCGTCACCATGGCATCCTCCGAACCGGCCATCGAGGTGCGATCGGGCGGCAGGTGGACCTCCCTGGCCACGACCGACGCCGGATCGTCGTCCAACCGAATGACGCTGCTGGTGCCCAACACCATGGGGCCGACACGCGGAGATTCGGTGCGCACGGCGCCCGGATCGACCCTCGATGCGGGTGGCAACACCCCTTCGACGAACGCCTTGGGCGCGCCTGTGGAGGTCGCGGCCGCAGCCCCGAGTGGAGGATGGGCCCTGGATCGCGACGGCGACGGAGCCATCGACCTGGTCCGGGTGATCCACCCCGAACCCGTCGACACGAGCCTGCCGGGGAGTTTCGAATTCACCTTCCAGACATCCTCGGGCCCCCTGTCCCGACGCGGTCTCAAACCGCGCCGCGTGAGCGGACGCAACGACCTGTTGGATGTCGAGCTGGAGCACCCCCTTCCTCGCGGAACCACATCCTTCATCCTGGCTTCGGGGGCGATCCGGCGGGATGGACTCCCCTCCCTCGAGGGCGGCACGTCCCGCGAAGACCACTTCGCCCTGTTGGACAGCGCCGCCCCGGTGGTGCTGACCGCCCGGATCCTGCTGACGGAATCCTACGACGCTCCGGACACGCTGGTCGTGGTGGGGAGCGAGCGGCTCCAGGACGCGGCTTGGTCGTTTCTTGTCCTTCCGATCCGCGGCACCGAAATCCATGCCACGCCCGCCGGTGGATCGCTCCGTCGGGGAGACACCTTGCGCGTTCTTCTGCCCCCCGACGAGACCCCGTGGATTTGTGCCGGCGACAGCCTCCGGTGGGCCCCGGACGGCACCGTGCGCGACACCTCGGGCACTGGCGCCTCGCCCCTGGCACCCCGCGTGGTCGTGACGGGCAACGTCCGTCCCCCTCTGCTGCGCCTGGTCTCCCCTCGCACCATGAATCGTTTTCCTGTGGAGGAGACCCCGTCGGGGTTCGTGCCGGGAATCCAGATCCTGGGCGGCTCGGGAGACCACCTCCTGGTGATCGATCCGGCCACGGCCTCCCCCTCCCCCGATCGTCCGTGCCCTCTGGAGCGCTGCACCGGTCCCGAGCTGGAACTGAACCGGCCGGCCCGCGTCGCGGTGGTGGTCTACGACCTGCTGGGAACCCACGTCACGGGCACGGAGGTCGTGGTGGACGAACGGATGCTGGAAGCCCTGGGAATGGACCGTCTGGGACGCGCGCGCCTTTCGTTGCGCTGGGACCTGGCCGACGCTTCGGGAAGACCCGTCGCCGACGGGGTGTACCTCATGCGCCTGGTCCTGCGCGGCACGACAGTCGACGCTTCGCAAACCATGATCAACCAGGTGTGGAAACTGGGCGTCCATCGCGTCCGTCCTTGAACCTACAGCCCGCGATGGAGCCTGGCGCGCGGCCCGCCGCCGGGCGCGCGCTGGGGCGTTGGCGGGATCCAGGTTGAATCCCCCGGTAGCCCCCATACCTGGACCACCCCGTTGGCACCGATGCCAACGTTTCCTGCGACCAACGCGGGGCCCGGGACGGGTGGATCCCGTACCCTACCGAAGCAGGGTCCGGCGCCACCTTCCCGGGGCGCTGGACCCACCGATCCGAACCGGAGGACCACAGACGATGCTCACCCAGACCCACCCCTCGAAACAATTCCCCGGCCCACGGGCCTGGGTACTCCCGAGCCTGATCGCCGCGGTGCTTTCGGTGCCGGCCTCCGCCGTCGAGATGGACTGGAAAAGCGTGGTGATCGGTGGCGGCGGCTACGTACCCGGGTTGGTGACACATCCAACCGTCAAGGGGCTCCTGTACGCGCGCACCGACATGGGGGGAGCCTACCGCTGGAACCCCTCGGCAAACTCCTGGATGCCCATTACCGATTGGCTCCCCTCCGGCGCCTCCAACGACATGGGCATCCAGTCCATCGCCCTGGATCCCCGCGATGGTTCTCGTGTGGCGCTACTCACGGGCAAATACACCGCCTCGTGGGGGGGCATGGGCAGCGTGCTGGTCTCGCTGGACACGGGCCGCACCTTTCGGCGCACCGCGGTGCACATGAAGGTGGGAGGCAACGAATCCGGGCGCAACGCCGGGGAACGGATGGCGTGGGACCCCAACAACTCCGACGCCTTCTACATCGCCAATTCGTCGTGGGATTCCGTCTACTACGGAGCCACCACGATCACGACCAAGTTCAAGGGGAGCATCTGGCGCACGATCGATGGAGGCAAGACCTTCGACTCCCTGACAACGGCCCCCACGGGGTCGGGATTTTTCGTGGTGCTCGATCCCGCCAGTGGCAAACTCGGAGGCCTCACCAAGCGGATCTTCGCCAGCGTCGACAAGTCCCGCGGGGATCTGGCGGGCATCTGGCACTCCACCGACGCCGGAGCCACCTGGAGTCTGCTGCCGGGCCAGCCCGACAGCCTGAAGGGCACCAACGCCACGCTTGTGGGCGACGACCTGTGGATCTCGTTCAACAAGAACGCCGACCAGAACAACGCCGGAACCGGCAAGATCCTGAGCTACCGCCTCTCCGACGGAACCTGGCACGACCGCACGCCGCCCATGGCCTCGGGATTCGGGAGCATCGCGGTGTCGCGTCAGAATCCGTCCATCGTCGCGGTGGGCACGATCTCGCGCTGGGCTTGGGAAAACGGGGGGGTCAAGTACGGCGGCGACGGTATATGGCTGTCGCGCGACAAAGGCGCCACCTGGAAATTCGCCACCCCCACCAACGACTTCCCCGCTGCCGGGACCATCGACAACTCCCCGACCCCCTGGAAGAGCATCCGCGGCCCCCACTGGATCTCCGGAGTCGCGATCGACCCCTTCGATTCCAGCGTGGCGCTCTACGGCACCGGTGCCGGCGTGTACCGCACCCGCAACCTCCTGGCGACGGCTCCCACCTGGGCGGTGGCCGACTCCAACCTCGAGGAACTCGTTTCCGTGCAGGTGATCGCCCCTCCGGCGGGCGCCCCACTGATCACCTCGGCGGGAGACCAGGGCGGATTCCGTCACGAACGCCTCGACCGTTCGCCGGCCTCGACCCACAAACCCGACATGGGTTCCACCATGTCCCTGGCCATCGCCTGGCGTCGACCGGAATTCTTTGCCAAGGCCCATAGCGGCACCTCGTCGTTCGGCACGCGGGGAACCTGGAGCCGCGATTCGGGCAAGACCTGGACAGGATTTGCCACCCAGCCCGTGGGCACCACCGGTGGAGGCTCCCGCGCCTTGGCCGTCAGCGCCCTGGGCAGCACCGTTCTCTGGTGCGCCCCGGGTTCGGCCAACCCCCACTGGAGCGCCGACACCGGACGTACC
>JAMIIV010000032.1:0-4802 GCA_035913415.1 Fibrobacteria bacterium
AATGGATCCAGGGCCATCTGATCAAAGGCAACGTCCTGCTCGACCCGCGGGTGAATCTGGACACCGTCTACGCCTACTTCGATGGCGGCCGCATGACCAGCGTGCGCCGGGCGCGCGTGGGGTATTCGCCGGAGCTGAAGGAATTCTCGGGGATGTTCTTCACCATACGCGACGACAACAATGGCCAGATCGCCTACCGCACGTGGATCGACGTTTTGGGCAACGGGCTGAAGAAGGTCGGTGTCTCCGATACGGTGAACTTCAATTCCGACTTCGGTCAGATCACCGTTCCCACCTTCCGTCTCGGCAACGCGATTCCCACCCCGGTCATCACCGGGGGCTCGCCCGCGGCGCGCAACGTGCCCAACACCTTCGTGGTCGATCCCCAGGACGCCGGCAAGGACATCCTCTCCATCACTTGGTCGGACGGCACGGGCTGGTCCGCGACCGGGCGCACGATCCAGCGAACCTGGCCCAAGCGGGGTGAGCAGCGCCTGAAGGTCGAGGTGGTCGACGTCGAAGGCAACCGCGACTCGGCCCTGAGACGCGTCTACGTGGATACTGCGGTGGCACCGCCTTTGGTGTGGAACGATTCACTCGGATTCACAAATGCCTATCTCAGCGACCGGATGTCGCTCTCCATGGTGCTCGATACCTCGATTTTCAACCGTGTGATCGTGGATTTCGGCGACTCATTGGATGGACGCGCGCTGCGGGATACACTTCGCTCGGGAATGGATCTGTCGTTGCCCCATGTCTGGACTCGGATGGGTCGCCAAACGGTCTACCGGACTCTCACCACTCGAACGGGGGTGTCCAGAGTTGACAGCATGCAGTTCTTCGTGAAGGACTGGTTGAACGACGTTCGAGACGGGAAACGATACCCGTTTGTTTCGATCGGAGGGCAGACTTGGATGGCCCAGGGCCTTGCCTATGACACTCTGGTCGCAGAGGGGCATGTCAGTTATCAGGCTCGCATGGTAAAAGTGGATTCGATTAGGAGTGATGGCTCCGTGGTTTCGAATTATCGACCAGTTTTCGATCCCGCGTATCTCGGTGGGAGTGGATACCTCTATGATTGGGTGACTGCCCAGGGCTTGGCGGACAGTTGCGTGTCCGTTGCGGGTTGCACCAAGCCAGAATCGAAAGTTCGAGGAATCTGCCCCGAGGGTTGGCGCATTCCGTCGCGCGCCGATATATCGACGCTTCGAGCCTACCTCGCAGCGGTATTCGATCCGACTCTTGATGCCCCTTACATCAATGTCGCCTACCTATTGAAGTCGACCCGTTCGTGGGGTGGAATGCGTGGAGACGAACGTGATCCGTATTTCTATGCAGGTTTGGATCCTGTCGGTTTCAGCGCTGTGCCGGGAGGGCGAGTTTCGAGTACCGGTGGGTATTCGTATCCCATAGATGACAAGGCTCAGTTCGAAATTTGGTTAGCAGATGAATTCAGTGCAACACAAGGAAATAGCTTTTATATCCTCGGTAGTCAGCCTGAAACGCGATTCCAGAACCCTTCCAAAATAGCCAAGTTCCCACTGCGATGTGTCCGAGACTGATTCCTTAGACTTCGCATATTTTGACATCCAGAAATCCAGGATACTTGCCGGATAAAACAGCTTGTGTTGAAATCCGGCAAGTGTCGTGATTTTGCTATCAAATTCCGATGGATTTGTTTCGAGGTTACTAGGCGACAGACGAGGTTGCGCCCGTGGTCAGGTTTCCATCCACAAATGTTTGTGCCATGACCCGGTAGGAAAAGGTGATTTCTTCCTGATGAACGAATCGTTCCTTGGTCTGGTCCTTCACGTTGTGCATATACGGCCGAAATTTCACGATTCGGACGTTTGTGTACGTCTGTCGCATGTATTCCTGCTCCGTTCCTTGATTTGTGATTTCGTACCAGGAGATCGTGATGGAGGGGATGATCGCTTTACTGAGGGCGCGCGCGATCAGTAGGGTACTGGACTTGTCGAAGGCCTTGTGGAACGTGACCAGACCATGCCGGGTTTTGCCCGTCGGGGTGAGGTTGGTGGCGTCGAGGGGGACCTCGATGGTCTGGTTGAACTCGAGAACCTCGACGGTCCCTTCCCGACCGGCGACAATGACGGAGCCAGGGATTCCCGCAATGGTCATGTAGGCAGGAATGGCCGACGAGGCCACGCCGGCGGCGAGGAGCAACAGAGCAAACAGCTTGCGCATGAGACTTCTTTCGTGTGTGCGGAGGGAATACAAGCCGTCTCGGGGGGAGGCCGGCCCTACCAATGGATCACATGGACCGTGAAGACTCAAAGGGGGGCAAAAAGACCTGTCGACTGACACCGGATTTTTCCCTCTGGTCCTCTCTTTCATGAAATGGGCCCTTTCCGTCCGATTCGAGGTTCCCACTACGATGGTGGGCATCCTCTAGCCGTGCGAGTCGGGACCGAGAGAACTGAGTATCAGGCCAGAGCGCAAATGACCGGAAGCGACAAGGTCCTCATCGAAGATACATCCCCGATGGGCTGGCGCGCCAGTGGCAGAGGTGGTAGCATCGGCAGATGTCGTCCCCGTCCCCTGACACTCTCGACATCCTGGTCGTCGACGATTCGGCCACCTACCGGATGTTGCTGGCTCGGGCGGTCAAGTCCTGGCCCTCCGGAAACCCTGTCGGCTCGGCGGGTGACGGGGAGCAGGCGTTGGCCCTCATCGCGCAGGTCAAGCCGGATCTCGTGTTGCTGGATGTCACCATGCCGGTCCTGGATGGCATCGAGACCCTCAAACGCATCCGCGCGCGTTGGGCCGATGTCGATGTGATCATGTGTTCGGGCGTCGATTCCGGCCAGACCGGACTGACCATGCAGGCCCTGTCGCTGGGAGCCCTGGACTTTGTTCCCAAACCCGTCTGCGACACTCCCGCCGAAAGTTTCGCGGCGCTGTCCTCGGCCTTGTTGCCCCTGCTGGGACTGGCCCTTGAGCGCAAACGCCGCCGCACCCTTCGCGCCCCTGCTCTCCGACCTGCCATCCCCCCCAGTCCTGCACCCGTCGTCGCGCTCCCGCCGACGACCCCGGGTGCATCCTTGCCCTCGTTGCGACCCACGGCCAATCCCTCCCTGCCCACCGTACCGCCACCACGCGCCATCGTTCCGCCGGTCCGTTCCGCGGTTCCCGCGCCTGCGCCTGCGCCTTCCTCCACCTCGGTGGGGGGGCTGGCACGGCGCCCCCCTGCCCGCATCGAGGTGATGGTGGTGGGAGTGTCCACGGGTGGTCCCAACGCGTTGCAGCAGTTCGTGCCGTCGCTGCCTGCGGACCTTCCGTTCCCCGTCCTGTGCGTGCAGCACATGCCGCCCATGTTCACGGCCTCGTTGGCGGAACGTCTCGATCGGGCCTCGCCGCTTTCGGTGATCGAAGGAGCCGAGGGAATGGTCGTGAAACCCGGGGTGTTCCACATCGCCCCGGGTGGATACCACATGGTGGTGGTGCGCGGCAAGGACGGTCTGCTGCGGATCGCGCTGAACCAGGGGGAACCCGTCAATTCGTGTCGCCCCGCCGCGGACGTCCTGTTCCAATCGGTCGACGCCGTGGTCGGCGGCAACGTGGTGTCGGTGGTGCTCACGGGAATGGGGTGCGACGGGGCCGCGGGAGTGCGTGCACTGCGCGCCCGGGGCGCCTGGAGCGTCGTGCAGGACGAGGCCACCTCGGTGGTCTGGGGGATGCCCGGTGCCGTGGTCCAGCAGGGATGCGCCGACGAGATCCTCCCCTTGGACCGCATCGCCGGACGGATCATCGAACTTGCGCGACGGGGGAGCATGCGATGAAGCTCCAGGGCAACGAATTCGAGCAGATGAAGAACCTGGTCCAGAAGAGCTGCGGCATCCACCTGGAGCCCGGCAAGGAGTACCTGATCGAGACGCGTTTGACGGATCTTGTCCTCGAGAAGGGTTGCCGCAACTTCGGGGAGTTCCATCGCCTGGCCCTGGACGATTCCACGGGCAAGCTGCGCGACCGCATCGTCGACGCGATGACCACCAACGAGACCTACTTCTTCCGCGACGACAACCTCTGGACGTACATGCGCGAGGTCGCCGCCCCGGAACTTCTGCGCCGGGTGGCCGCCACGGGTGCGGCGCGCGTGTGGTCGGCGGCGGCATCCACCGGCCAGGAGGCCTATTCGCTGGCCATGCTCCTCGACGAGCAGGCCCGGGCGATGGGGCAACCCCAATTGGCCAAGGGCGTCGAGATCGTCGGCACCGACATCTCGTCGGCGGCGCTGTTTTTGGCCATCTCCGGGCGCTACGACAGCCTGGCCATACGTCGCGGACTCTCCGACGATCGCCGCAAGCGCTACTTCCGCGAAGACGGGAGCGTCTGGGTCCTGGACGAGGAAATCCGCAAACGCGCCCGGTTCCGCCGCTTCAACTTGATGGACAGCCTGGGTTCCCTCGGAACCTTCGACCTGGTCCTGTGCCGCTACGTCGCGATCTACTTCCAGGAGGAGGTCAAACGCGACCTCTTCGCGCGGGTGGCGGGTGTGCTCAAGCCGGGTTCCCATCTGCTGCTGGGCGCCACGGAATCTCTCCGAGGCATGTCGGACGCGTACGATGTCCAGGTCCACAAGAACTGCACCTGCTACGTGCGCAACGCGGGAAGGTGAACCATGAAGATCCTCGCCATCGACGATTCCAAGGCCATCCGCCACGCGGTGCACCGCATGGTCGAGGTCGTGGGCGCCGAATTCTTCGAGGCCGGAGACGGCCTCGAGGGGCTCGAGGAGCTCGACCGCATCGGTCCTGTCGACCTGATCCTGCTCGACCTCGAAA
>JAMIIV010000033.1:0-1047 GCA_035913415.1 Fibrobacteria bacterium
GCCAGATTGAGCACTACGTCACTGAAACGCTCACCACCGGCACCCCGCACCCACGCATCCAGCTCAGCCCACACATCTCCACCGCCACCCGCGACTGGGCACCGTTGCTGAGCATCTCCACCGCACGCATCACCGTCGACGACCGCCACCTCGTCGTCATCTGCCTCGAAGACATCACCCAGCAGCACGCCGCCCAGGCCCAGCTCCAGCGCCAGGCCGCCCTCCTCGACATCTCCCGCGACGCCATCTGCGTGCTCAACCTCGACTACTCCGTCGAATACTGGAACCAGGGCGCCCGCACCATCTACGGCTGGACCGCCGACGAAGCCCTCGGCAGCGACTGGGAAACCCTCGTCTTCGCCAACGAATCCCCCGAGTTCCGCGCCGCATGGGCCACCCTCATCGAGCAGGGCAAATGGTCCGGCGAGTTCTGGCACACCACCAAGGACAGCCAGCCCGTCCTCGTACAATCCCGCTGGACACTCCTCCGCGGCGACCAGGACCAGCCCCAATCCGTCCTCATCGTCAGCACCGACATCACCGAAACCAAACGCCTCGAATCCCAATTCCTCCGCGCCCAGCGCCTCGACACCATCGGCTCCATGGCCAGTGGCATCGCCCACGACCTCAACAACGTTTTCTCCCCCATCCTCATGAGCGTCGACATGCTCCGCCCCCTCGCCACCCACGGCAAGGACCGCAGCATCTTCCAGCTCCTCCACGACAGTGCCCACCGCGGCGCCCACATCGTCCAGCAACTCCTCCTCTTCGGCCGCGGCGGCGATGCCCACCAGGAATCCATCGCACTCGACCGCCTCGTCCAGGAAATCGCCAACATCATCCGCGAAACCTTCCCCCGCCACATCACCTACCAACAGGAACTCCCCACCGACCTGTGGTCCATCCGCGGCGACGCCACCCAAATCCACCAGATCCTCCTCAACCTCTGCATCAACGCTCGCGACGCCATGCCCACCGGGGGCCTCCTCCGCCTCGTCGCCGACAACCACCATCTGCCCCTCGTCAGCCACGAGCTCTCCCCCGACG
>JAMIIV010000034.1:0-35428 GCA_035913415.1 Fibrobacteria bacterium
CGCCGAGGTGTGGATGCGGCCTTGGGCCTCGGTGGCGGGCACGCGCTGGACGCGGTGCACACCGGCTTCGAAACGCAATTTCCCGAATGCGCCCTGCCCCTCGACCTGCAGGATCGCTTCCTTGAAACCGCCCGCGGTGCCTTCGGAGGCATCCACCATCGAGGCCTTGAACCCGTTGTTTTCGCACCAGCGCAGGTACATCCGCACCATGTCTCCGGCAAACAGCGAGGCTTCGTCGCCACCGGTGCCGGCCCGGATTTCCAGCACGCATCCGCCTTCGTCGGCCGGGTCGCGCGGAATCAGAGCCAGTTGCAGCTCCTTCTCGAGGGGCTCGCGCGCCGCCTCGAGCGTCTCGAGCTCCCGGCGCGCCTCGGCGGCGAAGTCGTTGTCGCCGGAGCGGGTCGCTTCGGTCCACTCGGTCAGGTCGTCCAGCAAACGCAGGTAGTCACGGGCCAAGCCGGCCGCGGCTTGCAGACGCGCATGGCGGCGGCCCAGTTCGCGGAATCGTTTGGCATCGGCTACGGTCTCGGGAAGGGCGAGCTCCTCTTCGAGGGCACGCACTTCGTCAAGGAGGCGTCGGGCTTCTGGAATCATGCTGGGCGCTCCGGATCGGGCTCATTCCCCAAACGCAAAAAGCCTTCCACCGGAGGGTCTCCGGGTCGGAAGGCTTCCGCACGTTCCAGGAACAGGAACGGAATCTTACTCGGCGGCTTCGGTGGCCTCGGCAGCGGGAGCCGCCGTGACCTTGACGCCCGCGGCGGCCTTCTCGGCGGCCAGCTTCTTGAGCTTGGTCTTCGAGAGAACCTTGGGAGCGTCTTCGACCTTGACTTCGTCGCGGGTCTTGCGCTTGGCGCCGACCAGCTCGCTGTAGCGGCTCTTGAAGCGGTCGATACGGCCAGCGGAGTCCACGAGGATCTGCTTGCCGGTGTAATACGGGTGGGAAGCCGAAGAGACTTCGACCACGATCTGGGGGTACTCGACCCCGCCGATGGTGACCTTCTCCTTGGCGCCCTTGGTGCTACGCGTGATCATCTGGAAGTCGGACGAGATGTCCTTGATCACGACTTCCTGGTACTTCGGGTGGATGCCCTCTTTCACCTGCGGTCTCCTTGAACTTGGTGCGGAATTGCGAAATATAGGAACGACAACGGGTTGGCAACAGGGGGGCAGAACGCTGTCGCCATTCCAGCAGGAATCCAGTCCCCTTTCGAACAACGATGGGCAGGCCGCAAGCCGGGTGGGACAGGATCCGAGGGCGGGCGTCCTGGCGCCAGATGTCGGAGGGGTGCGGGTGGAAGGACGCGAGATGGCTGGAAGGAGGGGTGATATTCAGTTATTAAGAAACGAAATTTCTGATGCCTGGTGAGAAAATGCCAGGAAAATGGGGCTTTTCAAGGTGCTAGCTGGAAACGTGTGATTCCAGTTTGTTCCAGTTTCGTGAAACGCTTTTCCTGGGTGACGTCGTTGCCAAGGCACGCGCTCCGGTAGGTTCTGGCCACCACCATGACACGGAACCCACATCTTCGGCATCCCGTTTTCGCCGTTCGCTGCGTTTTCGCCTTCGCCGCCTGGGCACTCTTGGTCGGGCCTGCAGGTGCCAGCTCGTGGATGCTTCGGTCGGAAGGAACCGGTGACAACTTCGGACTGGTCGAGGGGCGAACCTCTGCGACATGGTATTCCGACGGCACCCCGCTGGGGTGGCCCCAGGTTCAGGTTTCCGGGCATCACCTGGGTACCCCGGAGTTGGCAGGAATTCCCGGGGGCACCAGACAGGACGTGGCGATCAAGGGCACATGGATCGCCGGGTTCGGCCGGGTGCGCGGCACGGCGGCGGCAGGTCTCGATGTGGTTGCGGAACCGCGTTCGTGGCGGGGAGAGTTGAAGGCCGACTGGTTCCCGGGAGTTTTGGGGAATGTTCGTACCACCTTGCGCGCCGAATCGGGTTGGCTGGATGGTTGGCATTCGCGCGAGGTGCGCACCTCGGCCGTCACGGCGGCCCTGGGTTGGGACGGCCCCCGGACCTGGGCCGAGATCGGAGCCCAGGTGGAAGATCGATCGGGTGGGATCCAGCCTGGTGGCTCCAGGAGCATGGAGCTTCCTGACAATCGCATCCCCAAGGCCTGGATCTGGGCGACCCGTGCCTGGACCCCCTGGCTGCAGGTGGGGATGGCCGCTAATTGGGCCGATTCCCGGATGGAAACACACCAGCCCTCGGGAACGAAAAACGACACCCTCCAGTGGATCGACTACCCCTATGGCAGTCCACACGACGCATTCGGTGCGTACTCCCTGCTGCGCCTTTCGTGGGGCCCGGTCTGGGCGTCCACCGCCTGGCCTCTGTGGTCGACCTCCCGGCAGCGGGTCGAGTCCGTGTACGAGTGGGACACCCCGTACTGGTACACCCTGGAGAACGCCGCCATGGCGGAAGTAAAGCTGGGAGGTGATCTGGTCGCCTTCCATACGATCGCCTTCGGACTGGAGGCATCGGCCCTTTCGCTTCCCTACGAGTCTCGCGCCTGGTTCACCGACGACGCCTGGACCCGACTCGGCCTCAGCCTCACCGCTCGCTTCACCACCCCTGATCTGACCAGGAGCCATCCATGAGCACGCAGGATCTTTCGAAATACCAGGCCGTCATCCTCTGCGGTGGCCAGGGCACACGCATCCGCGCCGTCGCCGAAGATCGCCCCAAGCCCATGGTCGAAGTCGGGGGGAGGCCCATCCTGTGGCACATCATGAAGATCTACTCCCACTACGGGATCAAGCGCTTCGTGCTGTGTCTGGGGCACCAGGGAGAGAAGATCGTGGAGTACTTCGAGAACTACCACGCCTACAACCACGACTTCACGATGCACATCGGGACGCCCGCGGCCCGCACCAGCCACTCCGACCTGGTGCGCGGTGTGGACAGCGACGTGGACGAGTGGGAGATCACCTTCGCCCACACCGGAGCCGACACCATGACCGGTGGGCGCATCAAACGCATCGAGCGCTACATAGACCAGGACCACTTCTTCGCCACCTACGGCGACGGGGTCTCCGATGTGGATATCCGCAATGTCTTCGAGCGGCACGTAACCGCCAAGAACACCGCCACCATGGTGGGAGTGCACCTGCCCACGACCTTCGGCATCGTCGAGGCCGAAGACTCGGGTCGCATCACGAGCTTCCGCGAGAAGCCGGTCCTTCCCGGGTTCATCAACGGCGGATTCTTCTGCTTCACCCCGGCCATCTTCGACGAGATCGAAGGCGACGCGACGGTATTGGAGAACAAACCCTTCCGCAATCTGGTCGATGCGGGCAGGATCGGGATGTTCCAGCACGGCGGTTTCTGGCACGCGATGGATCACTACAAGGACTACACCACTCTCAACGATCTGTGGAGGCAGGGCCAGGCGCCCTGGAAGGTCTGGTGAGTGCCATGGCGGATCCGTTCGGAGGCGTCTACGCCGGGCGGCGGGTGCTGGTCACCGGACACACGGGTTTCAAGGGGAGCTGGCTCGCTCTGTGGCTGTCGGAGTTGGGTGCCAAGGTGGCGGGCTTCTCCCTTCCGACCCCCACCGACCCCTCCCATTGGTCGCTGTTGGGGCTGTCCATCGACGAGACCCTCGGCGACATCCGCGACGCGGAGGCGATCGGGAAAGCCGTGGCCGAGTTCCAGCCCGAGATCGTGTTCCACCTGGCGGCGCAGCCCCTGGTGCGAGAGAGTTACCGCATCCCCGCCGAAACCTACGCAGCCAACGTCGTGGGTTCGGTGAACGTCTACGAGGCCTGCCGCAAGGCGGGTTCGGTGCGCGCCGTGGTGAGCATCACCACCGACAAGGTGTACCGCAACAACGAGTGGGAATGGGGGTACCGCGAGAACGACCCGTTCGGGGGGCATGATCCCTACAGCGCCTCGAAGGCCTGCGCCGAGATCGCCACCGACAGTTACCGTCTCAGCTTCTGGAACCTGTGCGACTACGGGAGCAAGCATCACACCCTGCTGGCGACGACGCGCGCCGGCAACGTGGTGGGTGGTGGCGACTGGGCGGCCGATCGCCTGATTCCCGACCTGATGCGCGCGGCCGCTTCGGATTCACCTGCGACCATCCGCAATCCCGATTCGACGCGCCCCTGGCAGCATGTGCTGGAGCCCCTGGCGGGTTACCTGCTTCTGGGACGACGATTGCTGGAAGGGAAACCCGAGTTCGCCGAAGGATGGAACATGGGCCCCGACGAGGATGGCGTGGTTCCGGTGAAAACGGTGGTGGCGCGCATGAAGACGGCGTGGGACAAGGTGGATGTCGAATTCCGTCCGGATGCGAACGCCCCCCACGAGGCTCGCCTGCTGAAGCTGGACTGCGCGAAGGCCAAGTCGCGTTTGGGCTGGAAGCCGGTCTGGAGCGGGTTGGACACCGTCGAGATCACGGCCGCGTGGTACCGCGCCTGGACCGAACGCTCCGAGTTGCGCAGCCGCGCCGACATCGAACGTTACGTCCGCGACGCACGCGCCGCGGGAATCGAAGGGATCTGAGCATGGCTCGCATTCTTCTGACGGGGGCGGCCGGATTCGTGGGCCGGGCTCTGCTGGCGCGACCGGCGGCGGGCTGCCACACATGGATGGCCCTCGACCTCGGCTTCCCCGAGGCATGGATGCCCGGCGCACATGTGACGGAATCCGTTGCGACGGACCTGTCCGATCCCGTGTTCCTGCGCCAGGTCGTGGCGCGATTTCGTCCCGAAGCGGTGGTCCATCTGGCGGGATGGACCGGAAAGGGCGGATCCGTCGAGAATCGCGCCAAGTTGCTGGCGGCCAACGTGACCAGTACATGGAATGCGCTGGATGCCGTGGCGGCCGCGCACCTGGTAACGGCACCTCGTTTCGTGTTGGCCTCGTCGGCCCTGGTCTACGGCGACCAGCCCGGGCCGTTTCGCGAAGGCATGGGCACTCGGCCTGCCGACGAATACGCCATCTCCAAACTGCTGGCCGAAGAGCTTGTGTCGGCCGCGATGCGGCGCGGTGCGGTACGTGCCACCATCCTGCGCCCGGCGGTGATCTACGGACCTGGCCAGGGAGGTGGCATGTTCGTCCCGTCGCTGGTGCGATCCCTGGTGGCAGGTGAGCGCTTCGCCATGACGGCCGGCGAGCAGACCCGAGACCTGCTGCATGTGCGCGATGCCGCCGACGCTATCCTGGCCACGATCGAAGGCGGCGCCGACGGCGTATTCAACGTCGGGACGGGTGAGGGCGTGGCGATGGCGGTGATCGGTCGCACCCTGGCCGGGATGACGGGACACCCCGAGTTGCTCGGGATCGGTGACCTGGCCTACCGCGAGAACGAAGTGTGGACCTACGCCGTTGACGCCTCCCGTCTGGAGATCGCGACGGGATGGAAGGCGCAGGTGCGTCTCACCGAAGGATTGCAGGAAACCTTGGACAAGGAGAAGCACCCATGAGACTCGTCATCGCCTTCCTGCTGGGAGCGGCCCTGACCGCCTGCGCCGGAAAGACCGAGGAGCAGGTCGTCGAGCTGCTCGAGAGCGGCAAGTTCAGCGAAGCCCAGGAGGTGGCGCGCAAGAGCGGCGCCAAGGGCGTGGAGCTCGCACGCATCAACGCGTTCGTGTTCCATGGTGCGGGCATCGCCGACTCGTCCCTGAAGTACCTGGACGTGGCCGTCAAAGCCGGCGAGAAGGACCCACGGGTCATGCTGCGCATGGCCGAGGCGCTGGTCTGGAAGAAGAGCCTCGCCAAGGCGCGGGGCATCGTCGAGGCGGTCGCGGTCAAGGACATCCTCAAGGAGCCGCGCCCCTGGGAATCGTCCATGCGCCGGGCCAGCCTGTACGTGTTCCTGCAGGACTTGCCCAAGGCCCGCCAGGCGTTCCTGGCCTTGGCTTCCGACCCCAAATCGCCCACGACCTACGTGGTCACGGCGAAGGTGTACCTGGCGCAGTTGGCCGCCTGGAACAAGGAGTTCGCGCAATGCGTGGCGATCACGGATTCGGTGCTTGTGATCTCGCCGGGAAACGTCCAGGCCAGCCTGATCAAAGGACAGGTCTTCGAATGGCAGGGCAAGTACGCCGAAGCGCGTTCGGCCTACACCGCCTCGCTCCAGAAGTACCCGGACAACTGGCAACTCCGCGAGCGTCTCGAGAAACTGTCCTGGGTGAAGTGACGTGACCACACGCACCCGGCCCGAAATCCGCACACGCCACGCGGGGCCCTCGAAGGAATTCGAGCCTCGTGTTCCTTGGCGCGAGCGGCTGGAAATGCTCCTGTTGGCGGCTCTCGGCGTGCAGGCATTCCTGTATTTCTCCGAATACTGGTTCTTCTCCACCGTCCGGCGTTCGCCTCTGTTGTTCGTGTTGCTGTCGGCGGCGGTGTTCTGGAATCCGGTGCGCAACCTCTACAACTGGTGGATCTATCTCTGGGCCGCGCACCCGCGCGACCTCCATCCCAAGAAGGCTGAACCCAAGGCCGGGGATCGCACGGCGGATGTCTTCACGACAGCTATGCCCGGCGAGCCGTTTGCGATGTTCGAGACGACTCTCGAAGCGATCGTGAAGTTGGAACGCCTGAACCGAGCCTACCTGCTGGATGGCGGCAACGACCCTGCGTTGCAGGCCTTGTGCGAACGCCTGGGGGTTCAGCATGTGGACTGCCGCGACGTCAAGGGAGCCAAGGCGGGCAAGGTCAACCACTGCCTGCGCGAACATTCCCGGGCGGAGTTCGTGCTGGTGATCGATCCCGACCACATCCCCCGGCCAGAATTCCTGACCCGCACCCTGGCCTGGTTCGAGGAGCCCGACGTGGGGTTCGTACAGGTGGTGCAGGCCTACTACAACCTGCGCGAAAACTGGGTGGCCTGGGGTGCGGCCGAACAGACCTTCGGCTTCTACGGCACCACCCAGATGGGGCTCAATGGTCTGGGCATCCCGACGGCGATCGGTGCCAATTGCACCTTCCGTCGCAGCGCCCTGGATTCGATCGGCGGCCATGCCGAGCACCTGGCAGAAGACGCCCTGACCTCGATGCGCATCCACGCCGAAGGCTGGAAGAGCGTCTACCTGCCTTGGCGCGGATCCGAAGGCATCGTGCCAACCGACCTCGGCACATTCTGGAAACAGCAACTGAAATGGTCGACCGGCATGACCTACCTCATGTTAACCGAGGTGCCGAAGTTGTACCGTCGCTTCAGCCCGGTGGCGCGCCTGCACTACGCCGCGGCCAGCACCTACTACCTGGGAGGTGTGGCCCAGATGCTGAATCTCGTCCTGCCCATCCTGTGCCTGTTCTTTCAGGTCTATGCCATCGAAGTTCCGCTGTCGGGATTCCTGGTGCACCTGATGCCCTACCTGGTGGTGAGCACCGTGATGCATGCCCTTGCGCAGCGGTGGTACACGCATCGCGAGGAGATGGGCATCCCCTGGCGCTCCATGTTGCTGGAGAAGGCCACCTGGCACGTGAACTTCCTTGGGTTCGTGTACGGGGCCATCGGACGCAAGGTTCCGTACCTGCCCACTCCCAAGGAAGGGTCGTCCAAACCCATCCCGCATCTGGTCGCCCCCCACTGGGCGGTGATCGTACTGTCCCTCCTGGCCATCCTCTGGGTGCCCCTGACTTACCATCGCGTCGACGACGGGACGATCCTCATGATGGCCTTCGCTGCGCTCAACGCCCTACTGCTGCTGCCCGCCGCCTGGCTGGGCATCCGGGGCTGGTTTGTTCGTCCCCAGGCTCGGGAGGTGGCGGCATGATCCGGGTCTTCCGGCGTTCACCGGTGGTGTGGGGATTCCTGGGGCTGGCGAGCCTGGGAGGGCTGTACGCCACGGGCTTCAAGGCCGCCTCGCGCCTGGGGCGCGAGCTGTGGTACCGGCAGGTGGAGTGCCGCCTGGTGGAGGATCACGCCGTGGTTGTGCCGCCGCGCGGCAAGCGCCTGTGGGGGATGTACCGTCCCGAACTGCCTTGGAACTACGAGCGCTTTTACACCATCGCCGACAGCCTCGGGATCGAACCCGGGATCGCCTCGTGGTACCAGTCCTGGGGCGATGGCGGTGAACACCAGTTCAAGTCCGAGGCCATCACCAAAGCGTCCGAAGCGGGCCTGATCCCGATGATCACCTGGGAGCCCTGGTTGAATGCCTTCCGCAAGGGGGCGGTGCTCGACCCCGAATCCAGCATGGTGCGCGTGGCCCGTGGCGACTACGACGCGTACATCCGGACGTGGGCCAAGGCGGTGGTGCGCGCCCGCAAGCCCATCCTGATCCGCCCCATGCACGAATTGGGAAACCCCTGGTATGGCTGGTCCACTCCCCATGGGAATGCTCCCGACATCCAGATCGCCGCATGGCGGCACATCGTCGACGTGTTTCGATCCGCGGGGGCCCGCAACGCGGCGTTCGTCTGGACTCCCTACGACGCCATGGACACCCTTGCCTGGCCAG
Organism: Fibrobacteria bacterium; assembly: GCA_035913415.1. Taxonomy (GTDB): domain Bacteria; phylum Fibrobacterota; class Fibrobacteria; order UBA5070; family UBA5070; genus UBA5070. The sequence goes on from JAMIIV010000034.1 coordinate 8,425, forward strand.
GGCGGGAATATGTGGACTGGATCGGCCTGGATATCTTCAATTACGGAACCATGACCGAGACCGGCACCTGGCACGACTTCCGCGTACTGCTCGAGCATCAGCTCGAGCCTGTGAAGAAGTACGGCAAACCGGTGATTCTCGCGGAAGTGGGGTCTTCCGGGCATGGAGGATCGCGCAAGGATTGGTGGCGCGATCTGTCCCTGGTGCTGCGCGACGGGGCGTTCCCCGAGGTGCGGGCCGTGGTCGCCTTCGACAACCCCGCTTGCCAGAACACCACCGGAGAGCCCGTGGACTGGGGTTTCGGTCAGGCCGAGGGCGCCTTGGAAGCGATGAAGTCGCAGATGCCGCGCGCCGGGTTTCCGGCAGCGGAGGTTCGCTGACATGCCCGACATCTTCGCCTACACCGATTTCCGCAAATGGCTCTCCGACGTGTGGACCGAGCGGAAGGCTGCCGACAGGCGGTTCTCCCATCGGCTGATCGCCGCCAAGGCCGGGTTCTCCTCTTCGGCGTTCTTCGGGCGGATTCTGTCGGGAGAGGCGAACCTGACGCCCACGGCCGCCTTGCGCCTGGCCGAGATCTTCCGGTTGAATCGGGCCGAAACGCGGTACTTCGAACATCTGGTCCTGTTCGACCAGGCCCGAAGCCAGGAGGAACGCGCCCTGTTCCTGGATCGCATCGTGGTCTGGCGCAAGGGCAAGGTCCCGCGCCTGGAAGCCGACCAGGTCGAATTCTGCGAGAACTGGTGGGTGGTCGTGGTGCGCGAGCTCCTCGATCTGGTCGAATCCGACGGCGACCCCAAGGTGCTGGCGAAGATGATGCGTCCGGCGATCACCGCGGTGCAGGCCCGGCATGCCTTGGAGGTTTTGGAACGGTTGAGCCTGGTGCGCCGCGACGAATCGGGCATCTGGCGCAAGACCGAAGAAGTGTTGAGCACCGGGGATCTGGCCGCCGCGGCCATCGACACCTTCCGCAAGGACACCCTGCAGTTGGCCGCCGAGGCGATCGATCGCTTCGGCCCCGAAGAACGTTCCATCTCGACGCTCACGGTGACCCTTTCGCCAGCTACGTTTGAACGCTTGAGGGACCGATTCCGACACATGCGTCGGGAGATCCTCGACATGGCTCGCGAAGACCGCGAGGCCGATCGGGTGATCCAGGTGAACATCCAGGCGTTCCCATTGGCGATCGCGGACCGGAGGTCCGAGTCATGAACCTCAAACGACTCTTGCTGCTGCTGGCGAGCTCGATGCTCGGAGCCTGCTCCGCGCAGTCGAGTTCGGACGATGTGGCTGGAGGTGGGTTCGAGACCTCCGACCTGACCGCCGTCGCCGTCGATACGCACGGAACGCAGGTGCTGGGGGCCCGGATCTGGCTCGTCCAGTCCGACCTGGACTCGGTTCGACCTCCCGCTTCTCTCGACAGTCTCCTCGTCGGTCCTGCGGGAGCGGGCGTATTCCCGAACATCCGCAGGCATGGTCCCCGCCTGGGTGTCGAGGCCTGGTCCGGAGACACGCTTTTCGGGTTCGCGGCGGTCACCGATCCCGCCTCCGCCGACACGGTGCGCGTGACGCTTCGCCGTACACGGGTGCTTCAACTGCCCTGCAGCGGCCAGGCGGGAAATTCCTTCATGGCTCCGGGAATGCACTTCCTCCAGCAGGCGCCCCAGACCTGTCTGGACAGCTTCCGTGTCCTGGTTCCCGCAGGGGCGCGCCGTCTGGTCGCCATCCCCGGCGACTCCCTTCTGCCGCCCTACCATCTGCCCATCACCGATTCCCTTCCGCCCTGGTCGAGCTATCTGCCAGGAGGTCCCAACAATCCCTGGCGCCCGATCCCCGGACCCAACGGGCCTCCCCCTCCGGTCCCTCCCGATACGGGCGCGATGAACCGCTACCAAGGCGGATGAACAGGTTCGGATGTTGCCACTTGGGCCGTGAAATGGGAAACTCGACCCAATGACCACCGCAGCCGTACCCGACAAGTTCAAGGCCATCGTCGAAGGCCTGGGGCAGGTTCCCACGCTTCCGGCCATCGCCGCCCGCGCCCTGGAGATCCTCAACCAGCCCAACGCCAGCGCTGACCAGGCGGCCAAGCTGATCGGCCAGGATCTCGCTCTCTCGGCGAAGGTGCTGCGCCTGGCCAACTCGGCTTTCTACGGAATCCCCCGCACCATCGCCTCGGTCGATCAGGCCATCGTGATCCTGGGTTTCCAGACCGTGCGCAGCCTGGTGATGTCCGCGTCGGTGATGAAGATCCTCGGCAAGGGCGGCCGCGGCACACTCGACCGCCGCGGAGTATGGCGACACTCGGTGGCCTGTGCCCTGGCGGCGCGGTTGTTGGCTCGCAAGCTCGGTCGGCGCATGGGGCTGGATTCCGAAGCATTGTTCATGGCGGGCCTGCTGCACAAGATCGGCGTGATGATCCTCGATTCGGCCGTGCAGGCCGAATACGAACAGGTTCTCCAGGAGGCCGCCAAAGAGGGGGCGCGCGCCCTCCCCGAAATCGAACGCTCCGTGCTGGGCACCGACCACGGCGCGTTGGGAGGCATGCTCTGCGAACGCTGGGGGCTGCCGGAAGAGCTGCGCACCCCGATTGCTTGCCACATCACACCCCGCGAGGCCAAGGACCACGTGGAACAGGCCAGCATCATCCACTTGGCTAGCCATCTCGCCGAGGTCAGCGGCTTCGCCGCCTTCGTCGGCATCGGCCAGTGGCCGGTGGATACGGGCATCCTCGAAGTCCTGGGCCTCACACCCTTGGACATCCCCGAACTGGGTGAAGCCCTGCGTCAGGAACTGGAACGTGCCGAGGGCTTCTTCGCCCTCATCGACCAATCCATGTGACGCTCCGTTGCGGTGGGTTTGTCCGGGGGGGAAGCCTCCCCCCGCGCCCTCCGCTTCTCTCCGAGAGAGCTCGGGCTCCCCTCTCTCCGGGGACACCCCGGACCCCTTCGACTTGTTCTTTGTTGCCCAGGGGCTTTCCGCCCCCGGTGACCCCGTTTTCATTTTCTGTTGCCTGGGGGCTGTCTGCCCCTGGTGACCCCGTTTTCATTCCCCGTTGCCCAGGGGCTGTCTGCCCCTGGTAACCCCGACCGGGGCTTCTCCCAGCCCCTGGACCCCAGGGCCAAGGCGGGCCGTCTGGCCGGCCCCCTTGGAACCCCGGCCAGCAGGGACGCTGCGCTCCCTGCACCCTAGACATTTGGTTCGCGAATCGTGGAGGGTTGTGCCAGGATTTGTCCATGGAGGGGCGTCGCGGTTTTCGGCCGGCTGACGGCGGCGAGGCGCCGCCTGCGCCGGCTTACCCGGTCGGCCCCCGGGTAGGGCGTGCACGGTATGGTCGACGCTTGCCTACCGCCAAGCATGACTCCTTCCACTCTGGTCAGTTGCTTCTCATTCTCGCCCACCAAGGCCCGACGCGCGCCCCGGCGTGGTCGGCGCATCGCCGACCTTGGCCGGGTCCTGATCTCGGTGTCTGGCGCAGACGGACAATCTTCGCGCGGCGGCGCGGCAGGGTCCAGGGGATGCCCAATCCCCTGGTGCCCGGGATTCCAAAGGGGCCAGGCACATGGCCGCCTTTGGCCCTGGGGGTCACGGGGGCTGGGAGAAGCCCCCGTGCGAACCCGCCTCCGGGAGGAGGGTCACCGGGGGTACCGGGGGCAGACAGCCCCCGGGAATCAATCAAACCAGAGATTCGAATTCCAAAACCAACGCCTCGATGGCCCGGTTCCCCGCGCGCCAGAAGTCTTCGTCCAGCTTGATTCCCACGGCTTCGCAGGCCTTGGCCGGGTCTTCCGAGCCGCCCTTGGTCAGAAGCTCCAGGTAGCGGGGCACGAAGGCGTCGCCTTCCTCGCGCCAGCGCTGGTAGAGTCCCAGCACCAGAAGGAGACCGAAGGTGTAGGCGTAGCAGTAGAACCGGGTGTGGATGAAGTGGGGGATGTAGCTCCAGCCCCAGCGGTAGGCGGAGTTCATGTCGACCGCATCGCCATAGAGGTCCGCGTTGGCCTTCCACCACAGGTCGCAGAGCTTCTCCTGCGAGAGCAGGCCTTCGCGGCGGCCCAAATGGGCCGACAGTTCGAACTCGGTGAGGACATTCTGGCGGTAGGCGGTGGACAGCGCGTCTTCGATGCGGCTGCACAGCAGGGCGCGGCGCAGTTCGGGGTCGGTCTCCTGCGAGAGCAACTTCAGGGTCAGCAGTTGTTCACCGAAGACGCTTGCCGTCTCGGCGAGCACCAGAGGGGCGTCGTAGAGGAACAGGGGTTGGCGCGCCGACTGGCAGTAGTGGACGCCGTGGCCGAGTTCGTGGGCCAGCGTGTAGACGTCGCGCAAAAGGCCCGTGTAGTTGAGCAACACGTAGGGGTGGTGCTGGGGCCAACTGCCCGAGCAGAAGGCTCCGTCTTCCTTGCCGGGGCGGACTTCGGCATCGATCCAACCTTCGGTGTGGAACTGCCGGGCCAAGGCGCCGAGCTTGGGACTGAAGTCGTCGTAGGCCGACAGCACCGTGTCGATCGCTTCGGGCCAGGGCAACGGCCGCTCGCGCAGCGAGATGGGCGCGTACAGGTCGGTGTTGGCCAGCTTGGGCAGACCCATCAGCTTGGCCTTGGCCTTCCAGAAACGCTGGGCGATGGGGTAGCTCTCGCGCACCACGCGCATCATCGTGTCGACGGTTTCCGTCGGCAGCGAGTTGTTCATGTGGGTGCGCTGCATGGGGTGTTCGTAGCCGCGGATCTCGCCGTCGATCTGGTGGTCCTGGCACAACGTGTTGAATACGTGCGTCAGCACCAGGCCGTTTTTCCCGTACACTCCCAGGAAGGCCTCGTGGGCCGACTTGCGCAGGGCGGGGTCGGGATGGCGGCTGAAGGCCAGCATTTCGGCGCCGGTGCGGTCGCGCAGGCCGGAGCCGTCGTCGAAAGGGAATACCAGCGAGTTGGTGAGGTCGTCGAACAGTTGCGCGGCGGCCGATCGGCCCGTGAGGTCCTTGCGGCTGGCCAGGCGCTCCTCGGGCTCGGAAAGGATGTGTTTGCGGTACTTGCGGACCTCGTCCACCCAGCGGCGCAGGCGCGCGCCGCGTGGATCCGTCCACCACGCGGCCACCTGGTCGTCGGTGAGGGAGCTGATCTCCACCGACAGGAACGATGTCTGCGATTCCAAATCGGAGAACAGTTCCTTGGCGCGCGCTTGGATGGCCAGGATCACGGGGTTCTGGCTGTCGACAGAATAGGCCAGGGAGGTCCAGGATCCGATGCGCCATTGAACCAGGGTGGAGGCTTCGTACTGCTCCAGCAGGTCGGCGACTTCGGAAGGGGTGGCCGTGGCCACGCGCCCTTTCCAGCGGGTCGCGAATTCCGCGCACAGACGCCGCGCCTCGGTGAAGTCGGCATCGAGCTGGGGATCGGTGGCCCCCGAATAGAGGGCGGACAGGTCCCAGCGAACTCCCTTGGCGGAATCCTGGGCGGCGTTCTGGGCGGCGGCGAGTTCGAGCATGTCTGGAGGCTTTCTCGGATCGGGTCGAATTCCCACAAGGTGGGAAACTGCCGCCGGTTCGTCCACAGGGAAGGTGCGAGAGGCGTGGAAAAACACCGCACCTCCAGCCGTGCAGGATCCGTCACAGGGGGGAGCAAGGGCTACCTTGTCCTGCGTGATCGAAATCCCTCTCCCTGCCCACCTCGACCGGGCCTGGGCCCTGAACGAAGGGCGCGGGCTGGTGGATCGCGCGATGCGAGACGACTTGGTCCTGGTCGGAGATCGTGTGGAGGATGTCGATGCCTTGGCTGCCGGCGCCTTGCACCACGCGCGTCGGCAAGCGGGACTTCACGGCAAACGCCTGGCCCTGCGCGCGCCGAGCGAGCGCTTGCGCCAACGTTTGGAGGCCCTGGATCCAGGCCCCGATGCTCCCGTTTCACCCGTCCGCCCACCCGCCCCGTTTCTGGAGAGGCAAGGCAATCTGGTGTGGCGGCAACTCGATGTCATCGTCGAAAGCGCCCGTTTCGCGCTGGAGATGATCCTCGCGGTGGGGCACATGGCCCGCGGAACCGATCGCACCTGGCCCGGCGCCACCTGGAGGCAACTCCACGAGTTGGGCACCACGGCGCTTCCCGTCGTGCTGTTGCTCACCGGGCTGATCGGGCTGACCTTGGCCCTGCTGATGGGCCAGCAACTGGCCACCTACGGAGCCTCCATCCACCTCGCCACCCTCATGGGCGTGGCGTTCACGCGCGAAGTCGGCCCCCTGCTCACGGCGGTCATTCTCGCGGGCCGTTCGGGCAGCGCCATCACCGCCGAGCTGGCGTCCATGAAGGTGCAGGAGGAAGTGGACGCCCTGCGAACGATGGGGGCCCGCGAGGCGACTTTCCTGGTGGCCCCCCGCCTGCTGGCCATGATAGTCTCGATGCCCATCCTCGCGTTGTTCGCCAGCGCCTGCGGCATCTTCGCCGGCATGCTCATCGCCGTCTTCCAGTTGGGGCTTTCGCCGGACATCTACCTCCAGATCCTGTCGGAAGCGGTGGTGGCAGAAGACATTTTCTGGATCTTCGCCAAGAGCGCGGTCTTCGCCTTCATCATCGTGTTCCTGGCCTGCCGTATCGGCCTGTCGGTCCACGGTGGATCCGATGCCGTGGGGCGTGCCACCACCCGCACCGTCGTGGCAGGCATCTTCTGGACCATTATCGCCGACTGCGCCTTCGCGCTGGCCCTCTACCTGTGACGGACGCGAAGGCAAACGTGGGAACCGCTTCCGCCGGGCCTGTGCTGTCTGTCCGCGATCTCCGTGCCGGCTATGGCGAACGCGAGATCCTCAAGAAGGTCTCCGTCGACGTGGCCCCGGGCGAGATTCGCGTGGTCCTCGGTGGCTCGGGAAGTGGCAAATCCACGTTCCTCCGCAACGTGCTGGGTTTGGAGACCCCGTGGTCGGGCGAGATCCGGGTGCTGGGGGAAGACCTCGCCGCCGGGGGTGTCGCGGCCGACCGGGCCCGCAACCACCTGGGCGTGCTCTTCCAGCAGGGTGCTCTGGTCACCAGTCTCACGGTGGGGCAGAACGTCATGCTCCCCCTGGTCCTTGACGGAATCCGTCCCGACGGAGCCGCCGAGGAGATCGCGCGCGCTCGGCTCTCCAGGGTGCGCCTCTCCCACGCCTGGGGGCTCTATCCCGGCGAGCTGTCGGGAGGCATGCGCAAACGCGCCGCGTTGGCGCGCGCCTTGGTGCGTGAGCCGCGCATCCTGTTCTGCGACGAACCCTCCGCAGGGCTCGATCCACTCACCTCCCGCGAACTCGACGAGCTGTTGCTGGAGCTGCGCGACACCCTCGGGCTGTCCATCGTCCTGGTCACCCACGAACTCGATTCGATCCGCGCCCTGGCCGAGAAGATCCTGTACCTTCACCTGGGCGATGTGCTCTTCGACGGCACCCTCCAGGATGCCCTGGACCAAGGGCCCGACCGAATTCGCGACTTCTTCGCCCGACGCCTCGATCCCGCCGACGCCATTGTCCCCACCACCTGGGAGATCCTCCCGTGACGCCCATTCCACGATCCCGCCTCCCGATCCCACCGGTGATGGAAAGATCCACAAGGTCCTCCACACGCGGGCGGTCTTCCGTCCTCCGCCACGCCACGAGTTCCCATCCATGAATCCTTCCGCCTCACAGTTGCGATGGAGCGGCCTTTTCCTGGTCGCCGGCCTGGCCCTCGTGGTCGTCTCCGTCATATTTCTCCTGGGCTCCAGGCTCTCGCGCAAGACCTTGCCCCTGGAATGCGCCGTTCGAGGCGAATCTGTATCCGGCCTGACCGCCGGAGGGAAGGTCCTGCTGCGGGGCATTGAGATCGGCCGCATCACCTCGATGGATTTCGATCCGAAAGACCCTGAGCTCATCCTGATCGGCATCGAGATCGATCCGGATGCTCCGGTGTACCGCGACGCCACCGCCACCCTCGAGATCTTCGGCATCACCGGGTTGAAATACCTGGAACTGGTTCCCGGATCTCCCGCCAAGGGGCGCATCGCCGCCGGTGCGGTGGTCGGTGTGCGCCAGAGCCTCACCACGTCGCTGCTCAATTCCCTGGACACCATCGCGAAGTCCAGCACCCGGGTGCTGGAAAATCTCGACCAGCTCACACGCAAGGAAACCCAGGGTCGCATCGATTCCATCTTGATGGACCTCCAGGCCACCTCGGGCGATTTCGCGGCCATGGCTGGAAATCTGCGCGAGGCCCGCCTCGACAGCCAGCTCACGCGGGTGTCGCAGCAAATCCAGGTCACCATCCATCGCATCGACAGCACCATCGCGGGCAGCCGTCCCGATCTGGCCATCGCCCGAATCGACACGGCCGCCGTGGCCCTGACCAACGTGTCCAAACGCGCCGACCTGATGCTGGGGCGTTCGCAGGGCGACATCTACCGCACCCTGGAGGATCTGCGCACCACCATGCGCAATCTCTCCGACTTCAGCCAGAGCATCCGCGACAACCCGTCCGCCCTGATTCGGTCCGGCGGGGAGAGGAGCGACAAATGAATCGAACCCACTTCGCCGCCATCGGCTTGATGTCCGTCCTGCTGTCGGGCTGCTTCTCTGGCACCTCCACCGAGCATCGCTACTACCTGCTCGACTACGTCCCCGAGTCGTCGAAGGTGCGATTGAAGCAGGGGCCTTGGAAGGCGACGGTGCTGGTGCGCAATTTCGAGATGGGCGAGGCCTACCACCGGCCCGAACTCGTGTACCGCACCTCGGCCCACGAGATGCGCTACCGATGGCGCGACCGCTGGGCCCTGCGGCCCGAACACGTGGTGTCCGACATGGTGCGCAAGCATCTCGTCCAGATCCGGTTGTTCGAGACCGTCCAGAACCAATACGACGAACACGAGCCCACGCACGAGCTGCGGGGGCGGGTGGTGTCGCTGGAGGAGTACGTCACCGAATCGGCCCGCTTCGCGCATCTGGACATGCGCCTGGATTTCGTGCGCATGTCGGACAATCGCGTGCTGTGGGGCCAGGACATCGACGTGAGGCAGGAAGTGAAGGGCGAAGATCCCGTGTTGGTGGTCCGGGCGCTTTCCGCGCTGCTGGAAGCCTCGATGGATCGCGCCGTGAGCGGTATGGATTCGGCGATGGCGCACGAGGCGACGCCGTGAGAGGCTTCGCAGCGGGCCTGCTCGCCCTGGCCCTGGCGGCGGGTGCCGCACCCGCGCCCGAGTTGCCCGGCGTCGACGTGCGGGAGTTGGGGCCCGCGTGGGGCGACACCACCCCCAGGATCCATCGGGCCTACCAGGCCAAGGTCGGAGCCGAGGGGATCGGAGCCTGGCCGGCGACCACCGCTGAAGAACAGCTCGCCGCCGACGAGGTGCTCCTGGGGATGGGAGAAGGCGCGATCTTCGTGCCGTCCATGACCCACGGCAGGCTCGAACCGAGAGTCACGGTGCTCGACGAGAAGGGGCGCGTCGCCGCGCTGGGCGCCTCCGGACTTCGCCTGCGGGTGCCGCCCGGCGCGTATCGCGTGCGCTTCGGTTCGGGGTTGGAAGATCAACGTCTGGAAATCCCCGTGGTGGTGGGCGACGGCGAGACGGCATTGACGCCCACTCCTTGGTCGGGACTCACCATCGCGACCATCACGCCGGAACGGCAGCACGTGCGCGGCGAATACAAACTCGTGCGCCAGGATGAATTCCAGGCCTACGGCGAAGGGTTCGGGCAGACCGAAGACCGCCTGGCGGACCTGCCCACGTGGATCCTCCCCCCAGGCGTGTACAAGATCACCGGCCTGGCCGCAGGTGCCGACGATTTGACGAATTTCGTCACCGTCCGACTGCTGCCGGGGGAGTGGATCGAATACACCCTCGTGATGGACGACGGCAAGGTGTTGGGCGGAGGGATGCTCTCGCAGGTCGCGGCCACCAGTCGTCGGGACCAATGGCGGCTGGGAGCCGATCTGGGCGGGTCGGTGGCCTGGATCCGCGAGAAGCTCTCCCGCCAGTCCAATCTGCGCACCACCACGAATATCACCGGGTACTCGCAGTTGCGGGCCCGCAAGGAGCGCGATGCGTGGCTCACGTCCGCGCGTCTCCAGTTCGTGGGAGGCGCGGCCAAGCTCAGCTCCGACCACTGGCGGGTCGCGCCGGACGAAATCACGGGCCAGGTCTTCATGGTGCGCCGCGTCACGCCGCGTATCGGTCCCTACGGCCGACTCGTCGGAACCAGCCACGTATTCCCTGCGGATCTGGATCTTTCCGCCGAGTCCGAACCCATCCGTCTGTTCCTGCGCGACCCCGGGACCGGCAACCTCCGCCGCGAGGCCTCCGGCGTGACGCAATGGCAGTACGCGAACTCCTTCGCTCCGCTGGAGCTGCGCCAGGGAATGGGCCTCAATGTCGAGGCGATCCAGATGCCTGCGGTCGAATTGTCGGTGCAGGCGGGATTGGCGTCGCGCCAGGTCTTCCCTTTCGGGTCGTGGTTCCAGAAGGACCTGGAGAGCCCGACTCTCCAGGCCGAGCTGCGTCGCGTCGATTCGACAGCCACGTCGTTCAACGCGGTGGTGATGGAGCAGGCCGACTTCGAACACGGCACCGGTGTCGAGGCGACGGCCGACCTGCGCGCCAGGTTGGGTGGATCGGCCAGCATGACGGCTTCCCCGGGGGTGTTCTGGAGCCTGTGGCCGCGCGACCAGATCGAATTCTCCATGACCTCGGTGCTGGCGTTCCATCTCACGCGGTATCTCTCCGCCGACTTCCGCTACAGCGTCAAGCGCAGCCTGGAAGAAGATGTGATCCATCGGTACCCGTACAGCCTCCAGACCCTGCTGCGGTTTTCTTTCGGCGCCTGATCGAACACTCGACCTCCGGAGGCTCGACCACTGGAAGCATGCGGCTGTTCTAGATGCCCTCGAAGCGCGCGATGCCCGCCGCGGCCAGGGCCTTGCGGGGAAGCGAGCTGACCAGTCGCAGGGGCAGATCCACCATCGGAATCCACGACATGCCGGCAGGTGGCTCTGATGCGCCGGAAAGATCGCAGCGGTGCACCCGCCAGACGATCTTGTGGTGGGTGATGGCGTGTTTGACGGATCCTGTCGATACCGCGGACCTGCGCCATGTATGGGGGAGCATGCCGAGTTCGGGGAGGGTCCAGTGGCCGGCGAGCAGTTCCTCGGCTCCGGCGCGACGCAACAGAACTCGCTCCTCCGAAACCGCAATTCCGATGTCGCCTTCGATGTCGATCGTCGTTCTGCGGGGCCGAGCGACGGGGAAGTCCGCGGTGATTCCCAGCTCGAGCGCGCGGCAATCGGCCGACACCGGGCATGCGCTGCACCGCGGATTGCGTGGCAGGCACAACAGAGCGCCCAGCTCCATGGTCGCCTCGTTGATTTCGCCTGCGTCCCCAGCGGAGATCCATTCCGTGGCGACCTCCGCCAAACGTCGCGCTCCCCGTCCGACACGCAGGTCTCCGTCCAGGGTTCGCACCCGCGACAGCACGCGCAAGACGTTGCCGTCGATCATCGGAACCTGTTGCCCGAAAGCCAGACTTGCCACCGCAGCGGCCGTATAGGGCCCCACACCGGGAAGAGCTCCCAACGCAATCGCCGTCTGCGGCCACCCCTCTTGCGCCACCTTTTGGGCGGCCCGAAGAAGGTTGCGTGCCCTGCTGTAGTATCCCAGCCCGGCCCAGGCCGCCAACACGCCCTCTTCCGACTCCCGGGCGAAACTCTCCACCGTGGGCCATCGGGCCATCCATTCGGTGAACCGGGGAACCACAACTTCCATGCGGGTCTGCTGGCTCATGGTTTCGCTGACCAAGGTGGCCCACGGATCGCGGCGCAGGCCTGGTGCGGTTCGCCATGGCAGGGGGCGGAGTTGCCTCCGGAACCAGTCGACCAGGGAACTCGGAGCGGCTTGGGTGGGACTGGACATCCGGAGGGAATCTAGGAAGCCGCGCAACAAGGGGGCGAGGCCCGCCACCTCGCATCCTGCCTGGACAGGTTCTCCGAAAGAGTACGGAGTCGACTTCCGGGGAGTGAATTCTCGGTACGCTTCAGGGGTGGCGGGATCATCTTGAAGGAGTGACGGGCGCACTTCCCGAGCGTCCGTCCAAACGATTCCAGGTGGAGATTCCTGTCATGAAACGAACCCTTCTAGCTCTCGCCCCCTTGCTGTTCCTGGCGGCCTGCCAGGACAAGTCCCTATCCGAGCCCGCCCCGATTGTGGCGCCGGAGTCCTCCGCGGGGGGGGTCGCGTTCCGGCTGGCCGAAGCCGAACGCGTGGTGCTCTCGCAAACGTCCGATTCGTTGCGCGTAGAGGCCTGGCGCGACGGACGCGTGGTTTCTGCCTCCGGCACGTTGGATCGGGGTGTCCTGGTCGAGCGTCTCGCCGAGGGGGCATGGACCTTCAAGGTGGCCGCGTACGATCGGAGCGGAGCCATCCAGTGGGCCGGTGACGGCCAGGCCAAGGTGGTGGCGGGCCAGACGATCGATCTGGTGGTGGTGCTACGCAAGGCCACCGGGTCGGTGCATGTGCGGATTACCCTCGATTCGGGCGATGTGGACCCCGGTTACCCTGGCATCCCGGGTGACACACTGTGGAATCCCATGGATTCGTCGGGGGTGCTTGCCTCCCCCGTGGCCCAGACACTGGTCGGGGCCGAACGGATGGGGCCGTATATCGCCATCCGCACGCCCTACAACTGCAATGCGCCCCGCCCGACTTTGGTGCGTGTGGTCCGCCCCGACGGCGTGGTCCGCCTGGTCCTGGTGAACCGGGGACCCATGACGAAGATGATGTGCACTGCGGAGTATCGCGAGCTGGTGTTGGTCTACAAGCCTTGGACGACCGCCGAGCAGATCGTGGTGGAAGACCTGCAGGGCCGCCAGATCCGCATTCCTCCGGTCGATCCCGGGATCGATCCGGTGGATCCCGGGATCGTCGCACGGACCTTCGTGGCGTTCAGCTTCCAGCAGGGCGGAGGCTTCACAGTCGATGGCGCGTCGTTCTCCGTCCAGCTGCTGTCCACCGGCATGCTCACCGTGACCCGAACGTCCACCCCGCCCTGCGACGGCGAGGTCTGCCTGGCGATGGCGATCGTCCGCGAAGATTCCGTCCAATTGTCCAAAGTTGCCCTGGATTCGGTGCGCATGATGCTCTCCGACGCGAAGGTGGCCTGGCCGATTCCTCTGACCGAGCCCGCACCTCTATGTGCCGACGCCCCTTGGTGGAGCGCCAAGATCGCCTATGGTGATGGGCATGTGGCCTATTTCGACAAACCCGAGCCCTTCTGCTCCGGCCTTCCGGCCAGCTACGAGACGGTGTCTGGACTTGCCTGGTCCCTGATCCAGCGGACGGATTTGAACTGAACCAATCGGAGGTCGGAGGCTGGCGGCCTCCGACTCGGGAGAGACGTTTCCTGCCGAGATTTTCCAGATCGCTCCGACGCCACAAAAAAGGCCTCCCCCGGGAAAACCGGAGGAGGCCTTGGTGTCTGGGGCGCGACCTGGGCTTCAGCCCAAAGCGGCGATGTAGGCTTCGTACTTCTCGCGCAAGACCTCGCGGTTGCGGGCCTTCTTGATGCGTCGCAGAGCCTGGTCACGCAATTGCCGCACGCGCTCGTGGCTGATCTGAAGGCTTTCGCCGACTTCGCGCAACGTCTGCGGGGCTTCGTGGTTGATGCCGAACAGGCCCTTCAGGACGTCGGCCTCGCGCTTGGGCAATTCGCCCAACAGCTCGTGGGCCATCGTCTCGACGGAGTTGATCTCGGCGTCGTTTTCCGGATTGGCGGCGCGAGGATCGGCCAAGACTTCCTGATAGGTGGTCTTGGTGTCGGCCTTCAGCGGCGCGTCGAAGGAGATGCCGGCTTCGCCGAGCTGGATCAGCTCGCGAATCTCGTCGGTCAGTTCTTCGCCCTTGCTCTTGTTCTTCAGGGCCCGCCGCACACGGAGGTGCTGGTTGGCGGGAAGACGAATCAAGCTGCCTTGCTCGTTGATGGCACGGGTGATGTAGGCCTTGATCCACCACACGGCATACGAGATGAACTTCAGGCCACGGGAGTGGTCGAAGGATTCGATGGCGCGGATGAGACCCATGGCTCCTTCCGAAACCAGGTCCGGAAGGGGGATGGGGCAACCGCGGTACTGGAGGGCCACCTTGAGCACGAAACGCATGTTCGCGCGGATGAGCATCTCCCGGGCACGCCGGGCGTCACGCTCGTTGAAGTTGGGGTCCTTGGGGTCCAGTTTGCGAAAAAGAAGCTGCTCCGCCTTGCGGTCGATGGGCTGCGTCTTGCGAATATCATCCAAATACCGGCGAAGGGTATCGTCGGAACTGTCCACCTGGGATCCTCTCCTGTTTCTGAGCACTGTGGGGACCAGTCCGCAGCGCAGGTTTGCGCACAGACGAAATCTCCCCAACGAGTGGGGAATGTCGCTCCGGAAAGGGGTAAAGTCAATAGCTGGGCACAATTTTCTGGGGTTGCAGGCAAAGTTTCCCCCATTTGTAGGGGGGAGGGGGGCGGTGGAACGAATGTCGCCGCCCTCGAAGCTTTCGGCATTCCTCTTGCTTGACTCAAGTTGCGCTCCAAGTCTGCCGATATCACAGACATAGGGGCTCTAGAGGGAGGGAACCATGGCATCGTCATTTTCGGTCGGAGGACTGGTCTCGGGCCTGGACACGAATTCCCTCATCGAAGGGCTTTCGAACATCGAACAGTCCAAGGTGGCGGCGGTCCAGAAGCGCAAGACCACCGCCCAGTCCACGGTTTCGGCCTTGGGCGACCTGCAGAGCAAGTTCATGGGATTCGCCGCGCTGGCACGCGATCTCAACGACATGAAAGACTGGGACCTCTACAAGGCCACCTCCTCGAAGGCCGAGACGGCGGAACTTTCGGGTGGATCGGAGGGGCTCGAGGGCTCCTTCGGGGTGCGGGTCCAGCAGTTGGCTTCCAGTTGGAAGGTCACCTCCAAGAAATTCCCCGACAGCACCACGAATCTGGCGCTGGACGGAAAACTCACCCTCTCGCGCACCAAAGCGGCCATCGAAGCCGATCCCACCAAACCCACTGTCGACGTCGAAATCAAACCCGGAGACACCCTCAAGGACATCGCGTCCAAGATCAATGCTGCCGACGGCGCCGGTGTCTCGGCCACCTTGGTCACCATCGGGCCAGGGGATGTGCGCTTGATGCTCACGTCCGCCGATGCCGGGACGGACGCCTTCACGATGACCAGCTCGGGCACCGACGACATCGGTGCCGCGTTGGGGTTGTTCAGCACGAACACCCAGTCGCGGGTCTCCGAGTTTTCCCTGCGCAAGGCCGCCGGCGGCGCGGCCACCAGCACCACCAAGCTCGGTGAGCTGTTCACGGGCATCGGAGCGAACAACCTCGCCGACACCGACAGCATCACGATGACGGGAACAGCGTCCGGTGGCGGGCCGGTCAGCGCCACCTTTCCCGCCTCGGGGTTCCTGAAGGACGCCACCGTAGGGGATCTCGCCGCCTGGATGCAATCCGAACTCGGAGCCGATGTCACTGTCGATGTCGACTCCTCGGGGCGCCTGATCGCCAAGAACTCCTCGGGCACGGCCATCGACTTCTCGTTGGGGATGACCGCAGGCTCCACGGGCACACTCGACCTGGGCGCCTCCAAGGACCAACCAGCCTTCGCCAACGTGGTCGCCGAAGGGCGCAAGGCCTTTTACACCATCAACGGGCTCTCCATCGCCTCCGAGTCCAACACGGACGAAAAAACGCTCTCGGGCGCCAAGGTGCTCTTGAAGAACGTTTCGGCCGCCACCGATCCCGATGTCCAGCTCACCTTGGCACGCGACGACGCCGGAATCAAAGGCAAGGTCAAGAGTTTCCTCGATGCGTACAACGGATTGATGAGCTTCATCAATTCCAAGAGCAAAGCCGAGATCAAGGACACCAAGGACGCCGACGGCAAGACCATCAAGAGTTACGTGCCCGGTGAACTCACGGGCAACGGCGCCGTCCAGACGATGAAGATGGCCATCCAGACCATGATGACCTCGGCGGTGTCCAGCCTGGAAGGCAAGACCGCCTACACGTCGCTGGCTTCGGTGGGGATCACCACCACCAAGGCCGATGGCACCTTGGCCCTGGACGACGCCAAGTTCCAGAAGGCCATGGACAACGACTTCGACGGCGTGCGTCGGCTGTTTTCCAATTCGGCCTGGACCTCCAATTCCGCGGCCACGGTGGGCGGATGGACCCAGGACACCAAGTCGGGATCGTGGACGGTGGATGCCGCCACCAACATGATCGATGGTGTGGCGGGCACGCGCAACGGCGACGTGCTGCGGTCCGACACCGGCAACTCCAAGGGGCTGGGTATCACCGCCCCTGCTTCGCTCGGCACCTTCACGGCCACGTTCTCGCGCGGCATCGCGGGCGTGATCGAACAGTTCTACAACAACGCCACGGGCATCGGCGGCAGTCTTCGCGACGCGAAGACGGCGGCCCAGAACCAGGTGACGGAATACGGCAAGCAGGTCGATACCGCCCAGTCGCGGGTGGATCGCTTCCGCGAGAACCTGGTGGCGCAGTTCAGCGGGCTGGAGAAAGCCATGCTGCGCCTGAAGTCCCAGAGCAGCGCTTTCATGTCCCAGATCGGCTCCGTCGGTTGACCAGAGAGGTTCCTACCATGAACAATGCCCACGAGTCCTATCGCAACGCCGCCATCCAGACTGCCGATCGCGGCAAGCTCGTCGTGATGGTCTACGACCATTGCATCCATTGGTGCGATCGCGCGTTGGAGGCCTCCTCCGACCTGGAGTCGCGGACCAAGGCCTTGACGAAGGTCCAGGACGGCATCGCCGAACTCACCTGCGCCCTGGACATGGAGCAAGGGGGCGACATCGCCAAGCAATTGTGGCGGCTCTACGACTTCATGACCTGGAAGCTGCACGAGTGCCTGGTCAAACGCGTGGACGATGGCATCACGGCCGTGCGCGCCATGCTCGCCGAACTGCGCGTGGCCTGGCAGACGGCCGCCGAGAATGTCCGCAAGACGCAGCCTTCGGCCGTCGCGGGGCAGGCTCGCTCCTTCGCCTTGGTGGGATGATCGACATGGCCCCCCTGACCGAGAAACTCGAAGGCATGCTCACCGAGCTCGAGAAGGTGTGGCAGCCTTTCGCCCATCCCGTCGTGGAATGGACCACCGACACGGGTTTGTCGAATCTCATGGACTCCCGCGACGAGTCCCTCGCCAGAGCGGCCCCGTTGTTGGAGAACGTGCAGCTCTGCTGGAAACAATGGGAAGAATCCCGTCCCGCCGACCAGGAACGCGCACGGGTGTTCTCGGCGCGCAACCGGCTGGTGAACCTCGCTCTCGAAGCGTCGCGGTTCGAGACCCAGCTCGAGACGGGTTTGCGCAAGCGCATCGACGAAGGGCGCAGGCAGGCCGCCGACTCCGATCGGCGCAATCGCGCGGCCCGCGCCTACGGGAGCATGAGCCTGCGCTGAGCGACATTGGGGGGCGGGCGGGGGTTCTACCTTGCCCCCGATGCGACTTCGCACCTTGTTCCCGTCGATCCTGGCCTACTCCCTGTCCTGTCCGGCTTTGGAAATCGCCGAGGTTCTCCCGTCCCTTCCCGAGGACGATCCCGCGATCCCCTTCCTCGAGAGAATGGATGGCACACCAGGTTGCCGTCTTCCGGATCGCCGCCCGTGGCCGGGCGAAACCGTCTTGGCCTGCCTCGATGCGTTCCTGGTCCAACCGGGCGATCGGACGGATTCCGTCTTCGCGGCGCGGCTGCGTCGGCGCTTGGACCTGCGCGGCACGGCGGATGCCGGTTGGGGGATGCGTCCGGCGTGGAGCCAGGAGCGCGAGGGACGAACGGATCGGCTGTTTCTGGATCTGGGCGCCGAGGGACATCTCGTTTCCAATTCCGATTCCGATCGCGTTTCGGGCATCCTGGGCGGACGGTTGCGCCCGCGGGTCGAAGTGCTCCTGGGCGATCGCCTGGCCTTGTGGTCGCGACCCTTCCAGCTCACCGAGGTCTCCGACCGCGCGCGTTGGACCAAGTCGATGGACCCGGGCAAGGGGGAATACCAGACCGCGCTCTTCGCCCAACCCGGGGAAGCGGCACCCGCGCGCACGGTGGATGGTCTGGAAGGCGGAATCGAGGCGCGTCTGGTGGGGGTGAGAGTGCGCAGCGGCCTGTTGCGCACCACCTGGGGAAATCTCCCCGAACCGCTGATGTTCTCCGGACGCACCGGGGCCATGCCGCTGACGGAGGTGGCCGCCGAGGTCGGTCCGATCGAGGCCTCGGTGCTGGGGGCGCGCCTGGTGGGCGAGACCTTCGACGAACGGCGCTACCTCTACGGGCACCGCCTGCGGTGGCGTGGAAGCACTTGGTCCGTGGCCTGGAGCGAAGCCGCCATCTCCGTCGGACGGGGGCTCGAGCCTCTCTACCTGGTGCCCGTCTTCCCCATGATCCTGTCCGAACACATGCTGGGCGATCCCGACAACCGCCAGATGGATTTCGACGGTTCCTGGCGCCCCATCCCCGCGTTGGAGCTCTCCGCCGAACTCTTCCTGGACGATCTCCAGAACTTCCTGGGGTTCCTCTCCGACGGATGGGGGAACAAGTGGGCGTTGGGCGTGGGGCTCGAGGCGCGGAATTTCACGGGCCGTCGCACCCTGGATCGCCTGCAGGCCGCGCGGATCGAGCCCTGGACGGGTGGACCTTCCTCGGCGGTGTTGCCGGGCGAGGAGAGCAACGCCCCCGTCCACTTCGGGAGCCCCCTGGGTTCGGCGCTGGGGCCCAATTCGCTCGCCCTTTCGTGGGAGCGCAGACAGGATTTGTCGGAGCGGTGGAGCTGGCTGTCGTCGTTGCGGGCGCAATGGAAAGGCGCGGGCCCCGGTTCCTCGGTGTCCGACCGGAATTGGCGGGATTCCTCGGGGGCGTGGGTGGTCGCCCACTCCGAAAAGAGGTGGCTGGGACGCCTGGCCTGGACGCGCCAGATCGCCACCACGGGGGCCGAGTTGCGTCTGGGTGGGCAGTGGCGAGGCACTCTCGAGGCAGGAGTCGAGGTCTCCGACATCCCGGGTGAGCGCCATGTCTGGCCGGTTTTCGCCGCGCGCGTGGCCTTCCGTGAATAACCTCCTGCTGGCTCTGTCCTTGTGGTGCGGAGCCTGGAAAATCGACACCCTCGAATCTCCCGACGGAGGCCGTGCCGCCCTCGTGGTCTCCGTGAACGCCAAGGCTCCCCGGCCCCTGGTGGTGTGGTTCCACGGTGGCATCGGGGCGAACAACCCATCCAAAGGGTTGCTCGCGGCCCAGGGACTGGCGGCCTGGGCCGACTCCTGCGGGTTCGCGTTGCTGGTCCCGTCGGCCTGGCCAGGATCTCCCTGGTGGTCGGCCTCGGCGGTCTCCCGTCTGGAGACACATCTGCGACAGGTCGGAAAACGGCGCAGCGTCGATACGAGGCGGATCGTGTTCGCGGGCGTGTCCGACGGAGGAAGCGGTGCGCTCTGGTTGGCGGCCCAGATGCCTGCGCTGCGCACCGGAGCGCTGCGCGGCGTGGCCGTGTGGTCCACCGATCCCTCGGTACTGGTGTCCAGGGGAGCCGTACTCGACCCCTCGCTCCTGAAGGGGATTCCCGTGCGCTGGACCGCGGGAGGCCGCGACCGGCTGTACCCGGTTTCCGATGTGACCGCCTGGTGGTCCCGGCTCCGTTCCGCCTCCGTGCCGCTGGAATCACGCCTCGATCCCGAAGCGGACCACGACATGACCTGGCACCAGCAGGACTTCGCGCGTTTTCCCGCCTGGGCCAAACCGCGACTGCGGTGAGGGGGGTCGACATCGCCGGGGCGTTGGCTCCGCGGCTCACCTTTGTGGTATGATGGGCCTCCATGACCTGGATCGCCAACATCCTCCTTGTGATCGGGAACCGCCTGGGCGACGCCCTATGGAAGATCGCCGTCCATCGAGTGCCCGAAGGGGGGCCACGGGACGAACGTAGGAGCCTGTACGCGACCAACCTCGCCCTGAGCTTCCACATGGTTTCCGTGGCGCCCTTCGCCGTCATGCTGCCGTTGTGGGGCTTTTGGGAGGAGTCATGGCCCATGCTCCCCGCCTTCCTGGGATTCCTCGGCACCCATGTGCTGCTGCGGGTGGGCTGGACGATCACCGCACGCTACCTGCTGGTCGCGACCCTCTCGACGAGCATCTTGATCGGCTCGTTGCTGCTGGGACCTCGGGGTGGGGCGGAATTCGTCTTCTTGTACCTGGTCGCCGCTCCCTTCTTCTACTTCCCCATGCGGTTGTTGCGGCATGTGGTGGGATGTGCCATGCTGCCTTTGGCCGCCTGGGCAGCCTACCGGCTCGGACTCGCGGAACTGGTTGTGCCATACCCCTACCAGTCGTGGCAGCTCCAGATCTTGTCGGCACTCTTCGGTGTGACCACGGTGGCTTTGGTGCTCGGGCCGCTGGCTTTGCTCATCCGGCACGCTCAAGGAGTCGAGAGCGCCTTGGAGAGGGCGCTGCGCGAATCCGTGGCCGCCAACGAAGCGAAAAACCAGTTCCTGATGATGATCAGCCACGAACTGCGAACGCCGCTGAATGGCCTGGTCGGCTCCCTCGACCTTGTGGCCTGCGAGCCGCTTTCCTACCAGCAGAAAGACCACCTCGAGATCGCTCGTTCGACAGGAAGCGTCATTCGCGCCATCCTCGGCGACATCAGCGAATTCACGGGGCTGGAGGAGGGGGGCGTGCTGCTGGAGCGTCGTTCGGCCCGGTTGCAGGCGGAACTGCCGCGCCTGATCCACCCCTACCGACTCCAGGCCGAAGCGAAGGGGCTTGCGGTCCGGATGTCGATGTCGGACGAGCTGCCCAGGGTCCTGGCTGATATCGACCGCGTGCGCCAGATGCTCATGCATATGGTTTCCAATGCGGTGAAGTTCACCGACCAGGGATTCATCGAGATCGCTCTGCGCGAGGCGGGAGAGGCCTGCGACGGGTTCGTGCCGGTTCTCCTGCAGGTCCGCGACACAGGGTTGGGGATCGCCCCGGACAGGCTCGAATCCTTGCTCGAGGGATCTTCCGGCGGGTTGTTTCCGCCGGGAACCGGGTCCGGCGAGATCGGAATGGGGTTGGTGATGGCGCAACGCATCGCCAAGGCCATGGGTGGAACGATGGAGGTCGAGAGCCGAATCGGCCTGGGGACGGTGGTGCGTGTACGCCTATACCTGGAGCGCGCCGCGGCCTTCCGGCCCACGGAACCCGAGCGACTTCCCGAGACCTCGCGTCCGCGCATCCTGCTGGTCGAAGACGATCCCGTCAATCGGCTCGTGGTGGCCAAGCTCCTGCGTCGCGAGGGCTTCGAGGTGGCCACGGCGGTCGACGGTGAGCAGGGGGTCGAACTGTGGAAACAGCAGCGTTTCCCGGTCATCCTCATGGATTGCCAGATGCCGATCCTGGATGGTTTCGGCGCCACCCGGGCCATTCGCGGGCTGGAGCAGGCGGCGGGAGCACCGCGAACCCGAATCCTGGCCTATACCGCCAACACCTTCGCAGACGATCGCCGCAAGTGCCGCGAAAGCGGCATGGATGGCTTCCTGGCCAAGCCGGTTTCCAAAAGAGAGCTGATTCAAGCGATCTCTCCGAATTGGATCCCTGCTTCGTCTGTCGAAGATCCGGAATCTTCCGATATGGGGGTCATCGGGGTGCATTGAACTTTATACCGTCCGGTCGGTATGTTCTTGACTTTGTACCGTCTGGTCGGTATGTTCTACCCCATGGCACTTCACCTTCGATCCGATTCCGTCCAGACCCGCCAGCACATTCTGGTGGTGGCCAGCAGCCTCGCGTTGCAGGGGGGGGCGCAGGCATTGACGATCGACGGGGTCGCACGCGAAGCGAAGATGAGCAAAGGGGGGGTGCTGTACCACTTCCGCTCCAAGGAAGAGCTCATCAAAGGGATGATGCGTCTTCATCTGTTGGGCTTCTGGGATACCCTTCATCGCTTCTGGAAAGCCGATTCTCGCCGTCCAGGGCGTTGGCATCGCGCCTGGATCCAGGCGACCTTCGAAGGGCTCCGCCGCCTCGACGATCTGGAGAATCCCGCCCTGTTCTCGATGGTCCATTCGTGTCCGGAACACATCCTTTTCCTCCGCCGACAGCTCGACCGGGTCCAGCGCTGCCTGGACTTCGACGGGCTCGAACCCGTCCGCTCCCGACTTCTGACCAGCAGTGTCGCGGGACTGCGCTACGACCGGATGTTCCGGATCTGCTGGGTCGAGCCTGCCATGGTGGACGCCCTCGAGGAAGAGGCGCTCCAATGGCTCGAGCACATTCTTGTTGCGGGCACTGGTCGAGATTCGTGAAGTTTCCGATATTCATTAGCGCTGTTAACCGAAAGGCATCGTCCATGAGACTCGCCCGAGCGCTGCTGCTGTCGCCCTTGCTGGTGGCGGCGCAGACCATCACTTTGCAACAGGGTTTGCAGGAGGCTCTCACCCGAGGCCCCGAGGCCGAGCTCATCCGCAATTCGGTCGATTCCGCCGAGGAAGTCGTCCGCGAGGTGCGCAAGGTGGCGTGGCCTTCGGTGTCGGGATACGCCAACGCGAGAGCGGGGCGTTCCCCCTCCATGCTGGGCGGGCTCGCCGCCGGTTTCGGTGCCTTGGGCCAGTCCATCGGCAGCCTGGATGGACGGGTCGGCGCCATCGATTCGGCCACGGGATCCAGCCTCGGTCCTCTCGCGGCTCTCCAGGCCTTGGACACCGACCCCGATCAGCCCACCTGGTCGGTTGGCTACGGGGTACAAGCCACGCAGCCGCTGTTCACGTTCGGAAAGGTGACCACGGCGCTGCGGATGGCCTCCACCCAGCAGCGCATCACCAATCTGCAGGTCCGGTCCAGCCGTGTCGCCGTGCAGAAGGATTTCCTGAAGCTCTGGACGGCAACTGTGCTAGCGCGGCGCAACGTCGACATCCTGGAGCGGGCGCAACGGCGTCAGGCCGAGACAGTGGCCTTCCTGGAGCGCGCCATCGTGGGTGGGACCGGCGCCCGAGCCCAGTTGCTGATGGCCCGCTCGCAGAAACTGCGGCTGCAGCAGGAGCTCCTGGCCGCCCGCCGGGATGAAATGTCCACACGGCGCATGCTCAATCGCACCCTCGGACGCCCTGCCGACGATGCCGCAATTCTCGATACCACCGGCCTTCCCGAACTGGAGGCTCTGGTTCCTCCGTCGCGGGACGATCTTCTGCGGCAAGCGGTCGAAAACCGTCACGACTTGAAGTCCCTGAAGGAGGTCCTAAGCATGCAGCAGGACCTGATCACCATCTACCGGGCCAACTACCTGCCCAACGTCGCCATGCTGGGGAAGGTCGGGGTCGTTTCCGCCAACACGGACATGGGCGAGGCCTTCAAGGAGGCCGGGAACGTTCGCGACAACTACGAATGGTCCGTGGGCCTGGCCATGCAATGGAACCTCTTCGACGGCTTCGAGCAGTCCGCGAAGGCGGGGCAGACACGAGCCGCCGTGCACGCCCTGCAGATCCGGCGCAACGACCTTTCCCGCCTGGTCGAGATCGAGATCGACCAGGCCTTGATGGATCGCCAGGCGGCCGATTCCACGGTGGAGGCCGCTCGCGAGGGCCTGGCCGCGGCGCTCGAGGCGCGCAGCCTCTCGGAAACCGATTTCCGTCAGGGGTCGGGGTCGCTCGCCGACCTGCTCTCGGCAGAAGAAGTCCTGCGCCAGGCCGAATTCGGCCTGGCCGCCGCCCACTTGGAACGCACACGCGCCGCGGCGACGCTCGCCCTCGTCCGCGGACAAGATCTGATCGCTCTTTCGGAGGAACCATGAACATGCGCAACAGCCGACTCCTTCTCGCGGCCCTCCCTCTGCTCCTTGCCGCCTGCGGAGGCAAACACGAAGAGGTCGAGCAGGTGAAGTCCGTCGCCGACACCTCGATCATCGAGGTGGTGACCAGCAAGCTGGTCACCACGCCGTTCCAGGACTGGGGGGTGTACGCCGCCGACCTGCGCGGGGCCGACGACGCGATCCTGGTGACGTCCGCAGCCGGCACCCTTTCCTCGGTGGTCGAGGTGGGCGCTCGCGTGCGGGTCGGGCAGGCGCTGTGCAACATCGACAGCGACCGCTACCAGGCCCAGCTCGACGCGGCCCGTTCCGGCATGGAGGCCGCACGGGCCGCCATGGAGGTCGCGCGCAAGAACGTCGAGGCGGGCAGCCTCGGCAAGGCCGCGTTGGATGCCGCTTCGTCCCAGTTCCACAACACTTCGGCGATGTTCCTCGGTGCGAAAAAGCAGTACGAGGACAGTCGCTGCCAGGCTCCGTTCGCCGGCGTGGTGGCCTCGCGCCTGGTCAATCGCTGGCAAGTGGTCGGAGCGGGGACGCCCACGCTGCGGGTTGTGCGCAACGATCGTCTCGAAGCCACCTTCGCGGTGCCGGAAACCGAAGCCTCGGCGCTGAAACCCGGCCAGGATGCCCAGTTCTACCTGCTGGACAATCCCGCAGAGGTCTACACGGGCAAGATCTCCACCGTGGACCTGGCCGCCGACACCCGCAACCGGACGGTATCCGCCCGGGTGATCGTATCCAACCGCGACGGCAATCTGCGTCCGGGACTGGCGGGCAAGATCCGCATCTTGAAGCAGCGTCTGCCCGAGGCCATCCTGGTGCCGTCGTACGCCCTGCTGCGGCGCGAGAACGGCGTGTTCGCCATGGTCGTCGTCGGCGGCAAGGCATCCGAGCGGCGTGTCGAACTCGGCTCGGCATCGGGCGATTCCGTGCTGGTCGAATCCGGTCTGCAAGCCGGAGACGAACTCGTGACCCGCGGTGCCTTCCGCTTGTCGGACGGCGTGCGGGTCGGAAAGTGATCCGGGTCCGACCATGACCAAGTTCGCCGTACGCAATCCCGTCACCACCCTGGTCCTGGCGGTCATGCTGCTGGTGGCCGGGGTGTTCAGCTACATCTCCCTTCCCCGGGAATCGTTCCCGGAAATCAAGATCCCGTACATCTTCGTCAACACGATCTACCCCGGCGCGTCGCCCGAAGACATCGAGAAGCTCGTCACCGAGAAGATCGAAGACCAGCTCGACGGCGTCGACGGCGTGAAGAAGGTCACGAGCCAGTCGATGGAGTCGGTCTCGGCCATCCAGGTCGAATTCAACACCAGTGTCGACGTCGAGACCGCTTTGCGGCGGGTCAAGGACAAGGTGGATATGGCCAAAGGGGACCTGCCCTCCGACGCCGAAGATCCGCTGGTCCAGGAACTCAACTTCTCGAACGTGCCGGTGTTCATCGTTTCGCTGACCTCGGAGTACCCGATGGAACGGCTCGAGACCGTGGCCGAGGAGCTCCGCGACCGTATCCAAGCGGTTCCCGGAGTCCTGGACGCGAAGGTCACGGGCAAGCGCGAGAAGGAAATCGCCATCGATGTCGATCCCGACCGGATGCGGGCCTACGATCTGGATCTGGGGAAGATCTCGGCGGCCGTGCAGTCGCAGCACCGCAACATCCCGGGTGGTTCGCTCAAGGCCGGCGGCAACCGCTTCAGCCTGAAGCTCACCGGCGAGATCAAGGATCCCGATGCGTTCGGGGAGATCGTGGTGCGCGCCGAAGGCGGCAAGATCGTGCGTCTGAAGGACGTCGCGACGGTCCGTTTCGGATGGACGCGCGACCAGTCGGCCATCGCGCGTTTCAACGGGAAGCCCTCGCTGGCCATCACCGTGACCAAACGCACGGGTGAATCCATCATCGACATCATCGACGCGGCCAAGGTGGTGGTCGAGGAACAGTCCCACGACTGGCCCGCAGGAACCCTGGCCGACTTTTCGTTCGACCAGTCGACCGAAATTCGCGAGATGGTGGCCGAGTTGACCAACCACATCATCACCGGTCTGGTGTTGGTCGTGGGCATCCTGTCGTTCTTCCTGGGCTTCCGCAACTCGTTCTTCATCTCGACGGCCATCCCGTTCTCGATGATGCTCGGATTCATCGTGTTGCAGATGATGGGCATCACCCTGAACATGGTGGTGTTGTTCTCCCTGGTGCTGGCCTTGGGCATGCTGGTCGACGACGGCATCGTGGTGGTCGAGAACATCTACCGGCACATGGCCATGGGCAAGTCGCGTTTCCAGGCGGCCATCGACGGCACGCGGGAAGTGACGATTCCCGTCGCCACGGCCACCCTCACGACCGTGGCGGCTTTTGTGCCCATCCTGTGGATGCCCGGAATCATGGGCAACTTCATGAAGTACCTGCCCATCACGGTTTCGGTGACCCTGGGCGGATCCCTTTTCGTCGCCTTCGTGTTCAATCCGGTGTTCTCGTCGCTGTTCATGCACAACAATCCGGATCACCACGACGACGAGGGGGGCGGCCTGTTCCAGCGCTTCAAGGCCTTCTACGGCAGCACCCTCGAAGGATTCCTGCACAAGCCCATCCTGGTGCTGGTGTTGTGCATGGTCTTCGTCGTGTCGGGCATCGCCGCCTACGGCATCCTGGGCAAGGGCGTGGCGTTCTTCCCCGAGACCGAGCCCGAAGTCGTGGCCGCGGAGATCGAAGGCCCGCTGGGCCTGGACATCTCTCGGACGGATTCTGCCATCATGGTCCTGGAGAAGGCCGTGCGCGCCATGCCCAAGGATTCCGGCGACATCGCCTCGGTGTCCGTCGTCGTGGGGCGCGGCAAGAGCGACAACAACCTGGGTGGGTCGAGCGACGAGTCGAACAAAGCGTACGTGGACGTGAAGTTCGCGAAGTTCGACCACCGTCGGGTGGACTCCCGCACGAGTCAGCTCTGGATGGAGAACAACCTCCCCGGATTGCTGCCGGGCTGGAGCATCAAGGTGAAGAAGCAGCAGGACGGTCCGCCGCAAGGCAAACCGGTCGAGCTGCTGGTGCAGGGCGAAGACTTCAAGGTGCTGGGACGCTACGCGGACTCCGTGGCGGCGCGACTTCGCCAGGTGCCCGAACTGACCAACGTCACCACCGACTTCAATCCCGCCCAGCCCGAACTGCGCATCGATGTCGATCGCGATCAGGCCAAACGCTTC
>JAMIIV010000035.1:0-16247 GCA_035913415.1 Fibrobacteria bacterium
CTGTCGTGACCTGCGGGTTGGGTCTCTACAGGCTCGACCACCGGAGTGCAGGATCGGCCAGCAGATTTTCCCGGCCTCCCTGGACGAACAACGATGTCCCTACCGACGGCGCCCCAACCGCACCCGCGTGGCCCCGGGGTTGTCGGGCTCGTGGTCGTCCACCAGGGGGTGTCGCGACAGGATCCGTTGGACCGTGCCGGAAAGCGTCTTGGCGCCGTGGACCACCAGAACCCATTCGCGGCCGGCCTGGAACTGCGCGTGCAGGAACGATTCCAGGGCATCCTCCGACTCGGCCACCGTCAGGCGGTGGAGGTCGATGGTGGCCTGGGGCTTGAACCACCCCGTGCGCGGTGCGGGTTTCTTCACGCCTGGGGCTCCAGCAGCGAGTCCAGCAGGGCCGCCGTGGCCTCCGCGGTGTCCAGTGGCGCAATGAAACGCGCGCGCAGGCGGTTGCGCAGCCAGGTCTCCTGGCGGCGCGCGTAGGCGCGGGTGGCCACCAGGATCGCCTCGCGCACCGCCCCGGGCACGGGCTCGGCAGCGGGAATACCGCCAAGTTCGCGGTAGCCGATGGCTCGCAGGCCGGGAGCTTCGGGCCCGATTCCCGCAGCCTTCAAGGCGGCGACCTCCTGCACCCAGCCTGCCGACAGCATGGCGTCCAGACGCCGCTCCAGGCGCGCGTGCAGGACGTCGCGGGGCCAGCACAACGCGAAGGCCGGAACCCCCGGCGCCAGCGCCTCGAACCCTTCCCCCACCTCGCCCCGATCCCGGAGGATGCACTTCTCCAGGGCGCGCACCAGCCGCACGGGGTTGGCGCGGGCGTCGTGCGGGGGTACCTGGCGGGCCGACAGTTCGGCGAACAGCACCTCCGGACCCTCGCACCGCAGGCGCTCCTCCAGACTGGCCCGCACGAGGGGATCGGTGCCGGGCGAAGGGTCCAGGCCGTCGCGCAGTCCCGACAGATATTGTCCCGTCCCCCCGACCGCCAGGAGATCCGACCCCGGTGTCGCCAGCAGGTCACGGGTCCGGCGCAGGAAATCGGCCACGGAATCGGGCACGACCGGAGGAAGCACCCCCACGCCGTGGTGGACCACCGACGCTTGTTCGGCCGCCGAGGGCGCCGCCGTCCCGACCCCCATCCCGACACGCGCCTGACCGGAATCGCACGAGAGGATCTCCCAGCCGCGCAGGCGCGCCCAGGCCAGCGCGACCTCGGTCTTCCCCGATCCGGTCGCCCCGCCCAGCAGGGCGCGGATCCGTCTTCGGGGCGGTCCTCCCGCGGCGCCCGGCGCCCGATCGTCGGCGCGGGTTCTAGATTGCGCTGTCTCCATGTCACCAAAGATGCGCCCAGGACGGCTCCTTGCAGGACTCGCCGCGCTCCTCCTCCTCGGATGGGTCGGACGGAACGCCCTTTCCCACATTCCGGCGATGTGGGCGCACTACCGCGATGGCCAGGCTCCCGCCCCCGTGGCCGGCATCGATTCCTCGCTGTTCCAGAGCGATTCGGCGGTCAGCGCCGACACCGCCACCCTGACGCAGGACTCCTCGCTCACGGGGCTACTGGCCCGCCTGGAGCCCGAGCTGGGCGTCGCCAAACGCACCACGGGCGCCATCCACTCGCCTCTGGGCGATCTGCCCCTGTACTCCCTGACCCTCCACCGCGGACGCCCCCTTTCGGCGGTGGTCGCCCAGGCCATCGACTCCCTCGAGCGCATGGGTTTCACCATCCTGGAATCGACCGAAAACCCCCGCGGGACCTGGCCTTGGGCCTGCCGACTGGCCCACGAGGGCAAACCCGCCGCCATCCTGCGCGCCCGTGTCGGGCTGGCACCCGCCCAAGGGGCCTACGCGCTGGGTCTGATCTTCTGGGCCGACTCCCTCTCGGCCTCGGTGCTGGCCACCATCGCGAACCTGCCCGCGGGATCGGTGCTCGCGCTGCCGGCGCCCGCGCTCTCCGAGACCCGACTGCGCGACCTGGCCCGTGGGGCCCACCTCCAATTGGCCGTGCTCACCCGCCTGGAGACCTCGCGGTTCCCCGTGGTCCGCCAGGAAGACAAACGCCTGATGCTCCACCACAAGGATGACGAAATCCGCCGCCGCTTGGCCTTCGCGACCGAGCCGTCCCCCGCACCCGTCGGCCTGGTGGTCCTCGACGGCGATCGCGGCGCCGCCGACCCGGGTCTCTCCGAACGTCTGGCGCGCTACGCCTCCGGAAAATCCCTCTGGCTTTTGGACGCCACCGGCACCCCCGCGTCGCGCCTGGCCTCCACCACCCTCGAAAAGGGCGGCGACATCCTTCCCGACACCCGCCCCGGTGGCCGGGAACCCTTCGCCGAAGCCATCCAGGCCGCCCTGGCCCGCGCCGAAAAGTCCGGCCAGACCCTCCTGGTGTGGCCCCTCGATTCCACCACGTCGTCCCACCTCGCCTCGTCCCGGCCCGTCCTGGCCGAACGCGGTGTCGAAATCCGTCCTCCCCAGCCCCTACACCGCCATACCGGCACCGGAGATTGAGATGGTCAAACTCGGAGTCAACGTCGACCATGTCGCCACCCTGCGCGAAGCGCGCAAGGAACGCAATCCAGACCCCGTCGCCGCCGCCCTCCTGGCCGAGCTCGCCGGAGCCAACGGGATCACCGCGCACCTGCGCGAAGACCTCCGCCACATCCAGGAACGCGACGTGCGCCTGCTGCGCCAGTGCGTGACCACGCGACTGAACCTCGAAATGGCTCCCACCGCCGCCATGGTCCAGTTCGCCCTGGAGCTGCAACCCGACATGGTGACCCTGGTCCCCGAGCGTCGCGCCGAACTGACCACCGAAGGTGGACTGGACGTGGCGGCCCACGAGAAGGAACTCGAGCGCATCGTGGCCAACCTGCGTGCCCAGCGGATCGTGGTCAGCCTGTTCATCGATCCCGAAGCGCGCCAGGTGCGGGCCAGCCAGAAGGTCGGCGCCGACATGATCGAGATGCACACCGGGCACTTCGCACGCGCCTTCGCCCACGAACCCGGTGAAGACCCCTGGCAGGCCGAACTGTCCCGCCTGGTGGACGCCGCCGCCCTGGGCACCCGCCTGGGAATGCGCGTCAACGCCGGCCACGGCCTGGACTACCAGAACGTGGCCTACGTCTCGGGCATCCCGAACATGGAAGAGCTCAACATCGGGCACAGCATCGTTTCCCGCTCGGTGCTGGTGGGCATGGACCGCGCCGTACGCGACATGGTCGACGCCATCCGCCTGGGCGAAAAGGCCTGACGCAGGAGCATCCTCCGAGGGTCGTTCCCCCCCGCTCGTCCTGAGGAGCGCCGAAGGCGCGTCTCGAAGGGCGAGCAACGTGAATCGACATCCAAGAGGCCAGCGCAACGATCGGGGTCTTCAGGTCGAGTCGGCCGCCAGCGCGTCCTTGCGGACTCCCCGCTCGCGCGCCTGCGCCGAGACCGCCCCCAGCACGCGCTCCCTCCAGCCCGGCAGCACCCGCAGCCCTGGGCGCGCCAGGCGCATCCAGGGCTTCACGACCCGCGTCTCCTCCGCCCCGTCCAAGGTCCGCAACCGACACGACGTCAGCAGCAGCACGTCGCGGGCGCGGGTGCAGGCCACGTAGAACAGGCGCCGCTCCTCGTCGACATCGGCTGGCAACAGCGACTCCGGCTCCGCTGCATCCTGGCCCGCCACCGCGACCACCGGCCACTCCAGGCCCTTGGCGGCATGGATGGTCAAAAAACGCACCCCCTCGCCTTCCCCGTCTTCGGACTGGGGAAGCTCGCGCAGCCCCGCGCGCAGGCTGGCCTCCTCGCGATTGGCGCGAAACAGCACACACGCGTCGCGGGAAGGCAATCCCTGGCGCAGGCGCGATCCGATCTGCGCCGACAACCACCGTCCCTCCTCGGCCCCGTCGCGACACCGGCGCCACACCGGCACGACTCCGCCTTCGGCGGCGCGGGCGGCCACCAGCACCTTGCGGAACCGTTCGGGTTTGTCGGGAAACAGCCGGTTGGAGACCTCCAGGATGGGGGCCAGGCAGCGGTAGTTGCGCACCAGCGACAAAATCCGTCCATCCGGGCGGTCGCGCGCCCAGTCCAGGACGTTGCGCACGTCCGCGCCGCGGAATCCGTAGATGGACTGGTCGTCGTCTCCCACCGCCAGAAGCCGCGGGGAATCGCCCGCCAGCAGGTTGGCCAGCCGGTACTGGGTGCGGTCGGTGTCCTGGTACTCGTCCACCAGCAGGGTTCCGGCCCGGCGCCGCCAGCGCTCCAGCAGTTCGCCTCCGGTTTCCAGCGCCACCAGCGCCCCCGCGACCAGATCGGAGAATTCGGCCACTCCCGCGCGGCGTTTGGCGGCTTCCCAGTCGGTCCAGGCGGCCAGATGGGGGTGGTCGGGTTGGGTCTCCTCCAGACGCGAAGGTGTGCCGAATTCCGACTGCAACAGATCCAGGGTCCGGGCCGGCACCGCCGGAGCCGGATCGCGCCGGAAGCGGTCGGCCCAGAACCCGGCCCGAAACCCCGAGGCGGCCGCATCGTCCAGCAGCACCGGCTCCCCCGACCATCCCGCCAGACACCACCCCTCTCCACCACCTTCCGACAGCAGGCGCAGACCCAGCGCATGGAAGGTGCGGATGTCGGGCAACCCGGCCCCTTCGCCCAGCAGGCGCGCGGTGCGCTCGCGCATCTCGGTCGCGGCCTTGCGGGTGAAGGTGAGCGCCGTGACCTGATCGGGTGCCGCCCCGCGCCGCAGTTCCAGGGCCAGGCGCCGGGTGAGGGTGGCGGTCTTGCCCGTCCCTGCCCCCGCCAGCACCAGCAGGGGCCCTTCGGTGGCGAAGTCGTGCTCCAGCACGGCCCGTTGTTCGTCGTTGAGGCCTTCCAGGAGGTCGCCGTGGTCCATGTCGCGGAAAGTGCCACGAATCAGGGCATGGGGCGTTGCCAACCGGCTCCGAGGGTACCTTTGCCGCGATGGACCACCAGGCCGGCGCAAAACCCTCCCCCCTTCCCGGGTGGACGGAATCCGTCATCGGGAACCCCGCCCCGACCGCCCCCGTGCGCGGCTTCGCGGTCTCCGACAACCTTCTGGCCCTGCGCACCTGGGGGGGAAACCACGCCGGACGCGCCGCGCTGGTGTTGGCCGACCCCCCGTACAACGCCCGCAACCGCAAGGACTACCTCGACGACGTCGATCACCGCACGTGGCTTGAGGCCATCGGTGAGCGCATCGAACTGTGTGTCCCGCTGCTGCGGCCCGACGGCATCCTGGCGGTGCACATCGACGACTCCGAACACGCCTATCTGCAGGTCCTGCTGGACGGCATCCTGGGCCGGGAGCGCCGGTTGAACACGGTGGTGGTGAAAATGAGCGAGCTGGCCGGGGTGAAGATGCGCTACAGCGACCGCATGCTCCCGCGCCTGAAGGAATACGTGCTGCTCTACGGCCGCGGCCCCGCCTCCCGCCTGCGCCCGGTGGTCCGCCGCAAGGACGGTGCGGCCCTGGAGCGCTACCTGCGCTACTACGCGCAGGTTTTGGAAAACCCCGACGCCCCGGTGGAAGAGTGGTCGGTGATCCCGTTGGTGGAGGCCATGGCCCGCCGTGGCCTGCCACCGGGACGCGACGCCCAGCGGGAATTCCGATTGGCCCACCCCGAACGCCTGGTCTACCGCACCAACAACCGCTGGTTCGACACCTTGCCCGAGTCCGACCGGCCGTCCACCCGCTTTGCCCGGTTGCGCTCGCCGTGGGATGTCGAATACGTGTGGTGGGAGGGCAAGCAGATGCTCTTTCTGGCCGACCACCTCGACGAACCCCTGGGCGATCTCTGGACCGACATCTCGACGATCAACGTCCAAAAGGAGGGGGCGGTGCCTTTGCGCTCCAGCAAGAAGCCCGAGGCCCTGGTGCGCCGCCTGCTGGAATTGTGCTCACAACCGGGAGACCTCGTGGTCGATCCCTGGGCTGGCTCGGGAACCACCGCCGCGGTGGCCCACAAGACCGGCCGAGGCTGGCTCTCGTGTGAACGCGACCCGACCATCGCCGCACGCGCCCTGGACCGGTTGGCATCGGTGGTGGCCGGAACGGATCCCACCGGCGAAACGGCCGCCACCGGCTGGGCGGGCGGCGGCGGATTCCACGTGTGGCATCCCTGCGTTCATCACGAGGAAACGGCCCCCCGAGAAGGTTGACCACCTCCCGGCACTCGAGGTATGTTCGGGATTCCCCGACGACGCCCAGGATCCAGGAGTCCACGACGAGCACCCAACGGCCCGTTTCCAACACACTCGCGGGGAACTTCCAACGCCTCCGTCGCCACATGGCTCTGCAGAGCGCGAGCAATCGCCGCGAATACCGCGAGCTGGCCCTGTCGGTTTGGTTCGTCGCCGCGATCCTCTGGCCCGTCTACGGTCTGTTCTGCCAATATGTGCTGGACCTCCCCGAGCGGATGATCCCGCGTATCGGACTGGGGCTCACCTACATGTCCCTGGGCCTGCTGGCCCGCGCCGGACGCTTCGGCGGGCGCAGCCACCTGATCTGGATCCTCGCCGCCGCCTACGGCATGGTGTGGCTTCCGTGGGCGCTGTATCTCGATTCCGCCCGGGCCGCCTACTGGGTGGCCAGCCTCTCGTTCTTCGGCACCGTCCTGGGTCTGCTCGTACGGGCCTGGGAGCTCCCTTTGACCGTCCTGCTGGGTGTCGCCCTGATCGTGTTGACGGGCAAACAACCCACCGCCTCCATCGACCTGGGCATGATCGCCGTCTTCGCGATCTCCTGCGGCATGGGCTCGTTGGTCATTCAGGCCCTGCGCCGCGCCCGACGCCGCATCGAGATCCAAAATCGCCAGATCCGCCACCAGAACGAGAAGCTCCAGCACCTGGACCGGGCCAAGAACGAATTCACCGCCGCCATCGCCCACGACCTTCGCACCCCGCTCACCGTGGCCCTGAGCCTGACCCAAGACCTGGGCAAGGAAGACCTATCCCCCGTGGCGCGCACCCGTCTGGACTCCTTGGCCATGGCTTTGGACCAGATGCGCCGCCAGAGCGCGGACCTTCTGGACCTGGAGCGGTTCCAACTGGGTGTGGCGCGCCTGGATCCCGTCGAGCTGGACACCTGCACCTGGCTTGCGCGCTTCGAAGAAGGGCTCACCAGCCTGGCCCGTACACGTCGCCTCACCTTCCAGGTGGTCCACCACGATCGCGACCTGCGCGCCTGCTTCGACCCCGTGCGCATGGAGACCGTGCTGCACAACCTGGTGGGCAACGCCCTGAAGTTCACCCCCCAGGGCGGCCACATCGAGGTGCACGTGGCGCGCGAACCCGACCGCACCCTGGTGTTGTCGGTCATCGACGACGGCGAGGGCATTCCCGCCGCCGCCTTGCCCACCATCTTCGACCGCTACCAACAGGTCGACCGGGGCCCGGGCACCTACACCGTGGGTGCCGGAATCGGTCTGGCGCTGGTGAAGGAAATCGTCGAAGCCCACTCGGGCTCCATCCGCGTCGAGAGCACCCCAGGCCTGGGTTCCCTCTTCGAGATCCGCCTACCCGGCGCGTTGTCGCACGACCACGACCCCCTCGACACCACCAAACACCTCCCCCTCCCCCTTCCGCCGCCCCCGCCGCCCCCGGTCCTTCCCGCACCTGTGCGCCCTTCGCGCGGGGCCATCCTGGCCCTGGTGGTGGAAGACGACATGCTCCTGCGGCATGTGCTGGTGGATCTGCTGGCCGGCGTGGCCCGTTGCGCCACCGCACGTGATGGCCGCGAAGCCCTCCGACTGGTGGTCGAACTGCAACCCGACATCGTGATCACCGACCTGGTCATGCCCACCATGGATGGCATGTCGCTTCTGGCCGCCATCCGCCAGGACCCCGTGATCGCCAACACCCCGGTCATCGTGCTGACTGGCGACCCCCAAACCCTGACCGACCGTCTGGCCCCGGATTCCCGACTGGCCATCCATGGCAAGCCGTTCAACCGTACCGACCTCGTCGAGACCATCCTGGACCTCGCCCACCCGGGACTGGGCGCCGAAACGGACATCGAGACCAACCCCTGACACCCCCCGCTCCCCGATGACGGGAGCGCCTGTCCCGCGGTTCAAGCCGCGTGACGTTCTCCGTGATGGTGGTGGGAATCGTCCACCAGGTGCACGTTCAGAACCTCCATGGCCTCTTGCAACACCGCCGCCGTGCGGACCATGTCTTCGCGCGTGCAACCCGAGTGCACGGAAAAGCGCAAAAGCCCCGTCCCGGTGGCCACCGCCGGTGCCAGGAACACCGCCGCCAGCACGCCACGCTCGCGCATCAGGCCGTACAACCGGCAGGTGAGGTCTTCGGTGGGAAGCTCCACCGACACGATCTGACTGCGCGACGCACCCGGGGAAATGCCGCGAATTTCCAGCTCTTCGCGCAGCACCTCGGCCATTTCCAGGCAATGCGAAGCCAGTTCCGGCTCGGCACGCAAGATTTCCAACCCGGCGCGATGGGCCGCGGAATCGCAAGGGAGCGTGGCCGACGAAAACACCATGGAACGCGCCCGATGGGTCAGGAACCAGGCCAAGTGCCGACTGGTGGCGATGCACCCTCCGTGCCCCCCCAAGGCCTTCGAGAAACTCAGGGTCCGGAAGGGGATGCGGTCGGCCACCCCCTGGAGTTCGGCCAAACCACCGCCATTGGGACCGAACATCCCGAAGCCGTGGGCCTCGTCCACCACCAGGACACTGCCCGTGCGCTCGGCGATTTCCACGTACGACGGCAGATGCGCGATGGCTCCGGTGGTGGAATAGACCGAGTCGATGCAGATGATGCCCGGTCCCTCGCGGCGCACGCGCCGCTCCAGGCTGACCGGATCGTTGTGCCCGACCATGATGGGGCGTCCCGCCGACAAGCGCGCTCCGTCCCACAGGGACGCATGGGCCTTGCGGTCGATGTAGATGGGGGTTCCCTCCTTGGCGATGGCATCCAGGAGCCCCACGTTGGCGGCATACCCGGAGGTGGCCAACAACACGTCTTCGGCCCCCATGGTCCGACAGATCAGTTCCTTCAGGCGGTCGTGTTCGCAGGCACCCTCGCCCCCCACGAAGACCGTCGAGGCCAGAAACGAGTTGCCGTAGCGACGCAACGCCTCGGCCTTGGCCTCGACCACTTCGGGCCGCGACGACAACCGCAGGTAGTCGTTCTGATGCAGGCAGATGTAGCCAGTGAGCTCCTCGGGATGGACAAACGGATACGGTGCCAGTGCGCCCCAACGGTTCGCCTCGCCCTCGACATCCTCGCGCAGCCACTCGGGAACTGTTCCGGTTTCCTTGGAAGGACGATTCGTTTCCATGAGAACCCCATTTGGGACCGGGGGCAGGAAAATCCTGTCCTCGTCAAGATCCTACCCCACCGTTTCAGTATCCTGCAAGCAGGATCTGTCGAGGGTGTGAGGGAACGCACGGAAAATGTCGGCGGCCGGCGTTTGCCCGGGAAACGTCCGGGAGTCTCCTGCGGGCTGGGCGCGTACGTGCGTACATTTGAGGGATGTCCTCACGCTGTCCGCTCGCGGGCTACTCCATCGACCCCAACATGGCCCGCGTCCAGGCGGCCTTCACGATGATCCTCGCCTCGTTCGGGCTTGCGGTCCAAAACCCCACCCGCGTCTGGATCGCCCTGGTGTTGCTGGTGGACGTCCTTCCCCGCGCCTTCTCGCGTCCCGAAGCCAGCCTCTCCACCCACCTCTCGCGCCCCCTGCTGGCGATCCTCGACCTGCGCACCCGCAAGGTCGACGCCGGCCCCAAGCGCTTCGCCGCCCGCATCACCGTCTTGTTCGCCATCGGCATCGCCGTTCTCTCGGGTCTGGGCCACACCATACCCGCCTTGGGTCTGACCGGCATCCTGATGTTCTTTTCCACTCTCGAAGCCACCCTGGGTTTCTGCGTGGCCTGCGCGCTCTACCAGACTTGGTTTTCCATCTTCGGACGCGACCCCGACCCCGACCAGTTCTGAAGCGGCGTCGCGCTCCCCACCGCCCTGGGCTCTAATGCCCTGTTTTGGTGTCTGTGCCTGCGGCAGTCTTCCTCGAGACGAATCATCGGTTCAGGCCCATCTCGATTTTAATCCCACGAATGCGAAGGATTAAAATCCGGGCTGTCCGTCCTTGCCTGCAATCTCTCCTTGCTCCCCCCGCTTCAGAACGGGATCGAACCCAAAGCCAACCATCCGTCGGAGACCGGCAAGGCGATCACCTGGACGGCCCGATCGGAAGAGGCATTCCAGGCCCTAACGGCGCGGTTGGACAGATACCCCGTCCCGGCCGAGAAGACCACGTCGGAGAGCCAATGCTGGTCATCGTGGATGCGACTGGCGCCCACGGCGGCGGCCGCCCCCCACAACGCGCCCGCGATCCAGGGATGGTCACCGTATTCGAGGGCGTAGGCGGGAAGCAGACCCCAGGCGGTCGCGGTGTGACCCGAGGGAAAGGAATGCCGGGAGTCGTCGGTGAGCACCACGCCGGAGAAGTCCAGCGGTCCCTGGTCGCGAAAGGGGCGCGCGCGGCCCACGGTGTATTTGCCCGCCTGCACCACCACCTGGGTCAGGGTCCAGGCCTCCAGGGCGTTGCGCGAGGCGCGGGCCAACCGGGGGGCCTTCGCGGCGCCGCCCCACCACAACAAGCCCACGACAGGAATTGTCACACGTCCGTCGCCCACCAGGTTGAACACGGTCGCGACGGGTTCGCTCGCCGCGTTGCGGTGCTCCTGGGCAAAGGAGCGGACCCCGTCGTCGAGAAACGTGCAGCCCACCGTCACGGTGGGAAGGGCGCCCAGCAAGACCCAGTCGGAGGTCGACCAGCCGCGTGCCGCGCTGTCCACACTGCCCTCGGAGCTTGCCGCGAACGCCCCCACCATGAGGGCGGCCGCGAACCCGCCGATCAGATCTTCTCCAACGACAGCAGGTCGGCGACGGTCTGGCGGCGGCGAATCAGGCGCGGCGCGCCGTTTTCGACCATCACCTCGGCGCCCATGCCGCGGGTGTTGTAGTTGGAGGCCATGGCCGCTCCGTAGGCGCCGGCGTCGTGCAGCACCGCGATGTCGCCCACCTGGGTGTCGGGCAGCATACGCGGCACCACGAGTCCGCCTTCTTCCTGCGTGAAGACGTCGCCGGATTCGCAGAGCGGTCCCGCCACCACCGACAAGCGCCCGCCTTCGACGCGCTCTTTGCCTTCGGCGGACAAGAAGGAGATCTCGTGCCACGAGCCGTACATGCTGGGGCGGACCAGGTCGTTGAAGCCGGCGTCCAGCAACACGAAGTGGTTGGCCCCGGAATCCTTGACGGCGCGAACTTCGGCCAGGAGTTTGCCGCTTTCGGCCACCAGGAAGCGGCCGGGTTCGATCTCCAGGCGCACCTCGTGGCCCAGGTGCGATTCGATCTGCTTGCGGGCCGCATCCCAGAGCTTGAAATACGACTCGGTGTCCACGTGTTCGCCGTCCAGGCGGTACGGAATGGGCAAGCCACCGCCCGCGGAGATGGCCTCGAGGTCCTGCCCGAAGCGCTTCACCTGGGCGACCATGGCGTCGCAGACCAGCTTCAGGTGTTCGAAGTCGGCGCCCGAGCCGATGTGCATGTGCAGCCCGACCAGCTTCAGGTCGTATTTGCGCAGGCGCTGCAGGGCATCTTCGAGGTTCTCGTGCCAGATGCCGTGTTTGGAGCTTTCGCCGCCCGTGTTCGTCTTGCGGCTGTGGCCATGGCCGAAACCGGGATTGACGCGCAGCCACACGCGGTGCCCCGGGGAGACCTCACCCAACTGGTCGAGCATGTCGGGGGAGCCCGCATTGACGGGAATAGCGAACTCGACGACCTTGGCCAGGGTGGTGCGATCGAATACGTCGGCGGTGAATACGATGCCCGAAGGCTCGCCGCCGCCACTGAACCCCGCCACCAAAGCGCGGTCGATCTCCCCTCCGGAGACGGCGTCCACCACCACACCTTCGGCCTTGAGCAGCTTCAGGATGTGGAGATTGGAACAGGCCTTCTGGGCGTAGCGGATGGTGTCGAATCCCTTCAGACGTGCGACCCGAGCCCGAATGGTCTCGGCGTCGTAGACGTAGGTGGGGGTTCCGTATTCGCGGGCGATGCCCGTCAGTAGAGCGGCGTTGACCTTCTTCATGGGACCGCAAAGGTACATGGCCGCACCCGCGGGGACCAAGCGGTCCGTCCCTCAAACCATGCGGTTCGTTCCTGGGAGTTCCCGACCGGAAACTCGTACACGACCGGATCCTTGGCCTCGGTGTTCCAGTAAAAGCGGAAGTTCCGTCAGGTGAAGGAATCACCAGCGTCGATGGACACGCGCATTTCGTCCAGGACCCGCTCGGCCTCTTCCAGGACCACTGGAGGCAACGACCCCGCACGCGACTGCTGGAGCATGTCGGTGAGAACCCGGGCGCAGGTTTCGACTTCGCGCCGCGCCTTGCGCAGATCGGCGACGGCCTGCAACAACATGCGTTCGGCGTCGGTGCCGGCAGCGTCCAGAACCAGGCTGCACCAGATGGGACCGGCGTCGGATTCCAGGACCAGGTTGCCGCTGGGGATGGCGGGGGTGTCCAGCTCGCCATAGACGATCATGGGGGGATGGTAGGTGAGCCGCCCCACGATGTCCTCGAGCGCCGGGATCGCCATGCCCACCGCCGTGTTCAGGAACTCCTTGAGCATGCCACCGAAATCCCCCCGCAAGGCGCGGAGCTCGGAGGCCCCCATGCCATCGCTCCACGCACCGATCAAACGCGCCGCAGTCGTTTCATCGAGGGAAAGCGCGTAGTCGCCCTGCATCGGGCCGGTGAAATGGATGAGCACCACGGTGGAACAGGCGGGAGCGAAATCCCGAATCTCGACGGCACGTTCCTGCATCGCGATCTCGATTCCCAGCATGTCGCGAAAGCAGTCGCGCACACACTCCGTGAACCGCAACGTCAAAGCGCTGAGGCGTGTTTCATCCATGGATCCCTCCCGTCACGGGGAACAACGATTCAGGTCCAGCCTTGAATCTATCCCCTCGGGTACCCCCGACGCAACCACGAACACCCGCAACTTTGCGGCAGTTTCTCAAATGGACATCAGCACGGTCCCGAGGTTTGGCAACCCCCGGGATCACACGCCGAAACCAGATGAACTTCGGCGGTCGAGGCATAACCAGCCCCCCGGTGGTCGAGCTTGTCGAGACCCACCCGGCTGGTCTCGACAAGCTTGACCACCGTCCGGCAAGGGCTTCAGCGCACCTCGATGTGGTACTGGTACCCTTGTTCGATCAGGAACAACTGGCGGTGCATCGCGAAGTCCTGCTCGCGGGTGTCG
Source organism: Fibrobacteria bacterium (assembly GCA_035913415.1). Classification (GTDB taxonomy): domain Bacteria; phylum Fibrobacterota; class Fibrobacteria; order UBA5070; family UBA5070; genus UBA5070. Next base: position 13,300 of record JAMIIV010000035.1, read on the forward strand.
CGGGTGACCAGGCTGTAGAAGTGGGCCTGGCGACCGTCTTCCTTGGGGCGCAGGATGCGGCCCAGGCGCTGGGCCTCTTCCTGACGGCTGCCGAAGGTTCCCGAAACCTGGATCATGACGCTGGCCTCGGGCAGGTCGATGGCGAAGTTGCCCACCTTGCTCACGATCAGCACGCGCATGCGGCCTTCGCGGAACTCCTTGTAGAGGCGCTCGCGTTCGCGGTTGGGTGTGCTTCCCGTGATCAGGGGCACATCGAGATCGGCCGAGAGATCCTGCAACTGCTGGATGTATTGCCCGATCACCAGCACCGACTCTCCGGGATGCGCCTCGATGAGTTCCTCCACACACGCCTTCTTGCCGGGATTCTCGGCGGCGATGCGGACCTTTTCACGGTCGGAGGACTGCGCGTATTCCACGTAGCGGTTCAGCGCCTGCGGCAGGCGGATCTCGGTGCAGGTGGCCGTGGCGATCCAGCCCTGGCTCTCCAGAACCTTCCAGGGCACGTCGTAACGTTTGGGCCCGATGAGCGCGAACACGTCCCCTTCCTTGCCGTCTTCGCGCACCAACGTGGCCGTCAGGCCCAGGCGGCGGGTGGCCTGCACTTCCGCCGAAACGCGGAAGACCGGTGCCGGCAGCAGGTGGACCTCGTCGTAGACGATCAGGCCCCATTTGCGGGCGGCGAACAGGTCGAAGTGCGGGAACTCGGAGTCCTTCTTGTGGCGGTAGGTCAGAATCTGGTAGGTGGCCAGTGTGACCTGCCGGATCTCCTTGGTCTGGCCCGTGTACTCGCCCACCTGGTCTTCGGTCAGGGTGGTCTTGTCGAGGATCTCGCGGATCCACTGGCGCACCGCCACCACGTTGGTGGTGAGGATGAGCGTGTGGCACTGGCACAGGTGCATCGCGGTGATGCCGACGATCGTCTTGCCGGCGCCGCAGGGAAGCACGACAGTGCCCGCACCGCCCTTGGCCGAGCCCGAAGCATGGAAGATCTCGGCGGCCTCGCGTTGATAGTCGCGCGGGGCGAACAGGCGCCCACCGACCGTGGTCTCGCGCAGACCGAACGACAGCGGATCCCCCAGGGCGTATCCGGCCAGGTCTTCGACCGGCAGACCGGCCATGGTCAGAGCCAACTTCAGGTGCCCGCGGAATCGCGAATCGATGCGGATGCGTCCGTCGCCGGCGTCGTCCAGCAGCCAGTCGCGCGCCGACTTCACCGTACGCGCCTCGGCCAGGGCCAGGGGATCCTTGGCCGTCAGATAGAGGTCGGATCCGTCCTTCTCCAACTTCAGGGTGCCGTAACGGCCCATGTAGTGGGTGATCTCGCGAACCACCGTCTGGGGCACGGGGAAGCGGCTGTGCGCCGACAAGGCCTCGAGCACCTGCTCGGCCGTGCGTCCCGTGGCGGCGGCGTTCCACAGCGACAGATGGGACACCTTGTAGGTGTGCACATACTCCGGGCTCTTCACGAGCTCGGTGAATGGGGCAATGGCATCACGGGCGGCGAGGTAGCCGGAGCTCTCCGTCTCGAGAAGGAGGGTCATGTCGCCCTGGACGATCAACGGCTTGTCACGGTCTGTCATTGGGTGGGAAAGGTAACCCCTGTGGACAAGCACCGTTCCCCTTGCATGAGGAGGGCCAGAATAAGACCTTGGGGAACGGCCCAGGCTCTCACCACGCCCACCGACCTGCGCCGCAGGAATACACCTCGTGCCTCCTTCCTCGCCCGACCTACCGGAAGAACTCCGCCACCAGGAGCTTCTCCACGGCCAGAAGATCGCCTGGATCTTCCGGTGGTACTTCCTCGGCCTGGTGCAGGCCCTGGCCTGGGTGGTCTGGCTGGTACAGGATGACCAGGTCGGCCTTTGGGGCATCCTGCTCTCCGGAACCTGCCTGGGGTACAACCTCATGCTGACGCGTTTTTTGCGCCAGCGCCGGACCGCCCCCTGGATTCGCTACACGTCCATGGCGCTGGACATTCTGTTCCTCACCACCTACAACGCCCTCGACGCGCACTTCAACTCGCCATTGGTTCCGGTCACCACCGCCACCCTCCTGGTCTATCCCATCCTCCTGTTCGTCGCGGCGCTGCATCTCGATCGCTGGCTGATCCTCTTCGCCACAGCGCTGACGGCGTTTGCCATGAACCTCCTGTTCTGGGTCCAACTGCCTCGCTTCGATGCCTCGATCGCCTCCCAACTCGTCTGCGCCGACCCCCTCGGCCAGGGGTATCGCACCGCCTACCTGATCCTCTTCGGACTTTTGTTGCTGATCATTCCCTCCACCATCAACCGGCTGCTTTCGGCACAACGCGAGATCCACGACCGCTCGCGCCGCCACGAACGTCTCGCCCTGCAAGACCCCGTGACCGGCCTGGCCAACCACCGCCACCTCGAAGCGTTCCTGACCCAGGCGCTGCGCTCGGCCCAGACCGACGGCGGTATGGTGGTCGTGGCGAGCCTGTCGCTGGAAGGTTTCCACGCCCAGCAGAAGTTGTTGGGCCGCGCCACGGCGGAATTCATCCTGATCGAGACCGCGCGCCGCCTGGAAATGGAGCTGGGCTCCACGGATCTGGCTGCCCGCCTGTCCGACGACGTGTTCGTCGTCGTGCTCCAAGGCCCCCCCGACAGGGATGCCGCAGAGTTGCGGCTTCGGCAGATCCAGGACAGACTCGCCTGGCCTCTGCCCTTGTCACGGCACCCCACTCCCCTCGAGACGCGCCTGGGTGTGGCCATGACCCCCGAAGACGACGGAGATCCGGCCAACTTGCTGCGGCTGGCCGACCAACGGATGGTCGCCGCTCGCCAGCAGCAGGAACGCGCTCCCCGGATGGACGGCTGACCTCAGGGACATCGCCGTCCGTTTTGCCGGAATTTGTCAATTGATCCGGCGGAACGAGGTCGGGAACGTCCGGTGGTCGGTCCTGTAGAGACCAGCCCCGGGGGTCTCGA
>JAMIIV010000036.1:0-8193 GCA_035913415.1 Fibrobacteria bacterium
TCGCCTGGGGGTCACCAACGCCGCCGCCGAAAGCCTCAACGCCCGCATCCAGGCCGTGCGGGTCAAGTGCCGTGGCCATCGCCACTTCCAAGCCTTCCGCAACAGCGTGCTGTTCCATCTGGGCGGCCTCGACCTCTATCCCAGCAGTCCGCACTCAGCTGTCCCGGTTTCCGGGTGACCCATGAGAATCACGGTAGACCCTTTTTTTGCCGCGTTTTCGACCATTCACCCTTTTTAGTTGAAAGGAACACAATGAAGCCCTCCAATACACCAAACCCCGAGGAAACACCAAAGGAGCAGGAGCAGCCCCTGACTCTCGAGCAGCCCACACCCCGTCCCCGGCCCGCCAAACCCTTGTTGACCCTGGAGGAGCTGGTCCACCCCGTGGGACGCCCGAACCCCGCGCCCTTGTCGTCCGAGGTGATCCGCAAGGGTCTGCCGCCGCTGTCGGCGATCCTGATCGCCTTGGCGGTAGCGGGATGCTCCGAGGACACCCCCAACGCCCAGGCGAAGTCCCCCGTCGTGCGGGTCGCCACCGTCGTGGCCAGCGACTCCGCCCAGGACCTGGTGCTTTCGGGCCACCTGGAGGCCGAGACTTCGGTGGCGGTGAGCTTCGGTGTTCCGGGATCCGTCGAAAGGGTGCTGGTCGACGAAGGCCAAGCCGTCTCCAAGGGCCAGGTGCTGGCCATCCTGGACGCGGGCGCCCTGAAGGACCAGCTGGCGATGTCGCAGGCCAAGGCCGACCAGGCCGAGGACGCCTGGAGACGCATGGAACCGATGCACCGCGGAGGCACCCTCGCCGAGATCCGCTGGGTGGAGATCGAGACCGGCCGCAACCAGGCACGCAGCGCCGTGTCGATGGCCAGGCGCAACCTCGAGGACGCCGTCCTGCGTGCGCCCCTCTCGGGACTGGTCGCCCGGCAGAACCTCCAGCCCGGCGAGCGCGCCCTGCCGGGAGCTTCTGCCTTCACCCTCGTGCAGACCACCACGATGCTGTCCACCGTCCAGGTCGCGGAGAAGGACATCGCCCGCGTCCGCAAGGGCATGACCGCGCATGTCGAGGTGTCGGCCACCGGGTCCAGGATCGACGGCGTGGTGCGCGAGATCGGCGTGGAAGCCGATCCCTTCACCCGCACCTACAAGGTCAAGGTGGCCCTCCCCAACCCCTCCGGCGTCCTGAAGGTGGGCATGGTCTCGCAGGTGCGCCTGTCGGTGCCCGGCACCGCCCCCACGCCCATCGCGCCTCCCGCTTCCGTGCAGGTGGACGCGCAGGGCCGGCACTTCGTGTGGATCGTGACGGATTCCGTCCTGCATCGGCGCGAGGTCCGCACCGGGTCCCTGGTCCAGGAAGGCATCGCGATCGACTCCGGCCTGGCCGTCGGGGAAACGGTCGTGGTGTCGGGGACCCCCATGCTCTCGGAGGGCCTGCGCGTGCAGGCCGGAAAGTGAGTCCATCATGAAAGCGCGCAACCTCATCGAGGGGGGAATGATCCACTGGCGGATCGTGGCCGCCCTGACCCTGCTGCTGGTGGCCTTCGGCACCTGGTCGCTGTGGACCATGCCCCGCCAGGAGTTCCCGCAGTTCACCATCCGCCAAGGCCTGGTGATCGGGGTGATGCCCGGGGCCGACTCGCGCCAGGTGGAGGAGCAACTGGCCCGCACGGTCGAGAGCTTCCTCTTCGGGTTCCAGGAAGTCGACAAGTCCAAGACCTACTCGTACTCCCGCGACGGCCAGCTGGTGGTCTTCGTGGAGCTGCGCGAGGACGTCGGAGCCACCGAGGCCGCGGACTTCTGGGCGAAGCTGCGCCACGGACTGACCGAACTCAAGATGCAGCTGCCCAGCCAGGTGGTGGCCCTGATCGGGACCAACGACTTCGGCGACACCAGCGCCCTGCTTTTGACGCTCACCGCCGAAGGCCGGACCTGGGCGGAGATGGACCTGTACCTGCGCGACCTCGAGGCCGAACTGCGCCGCCTCCCCGCCACCTCCAAGCTCAAGCGCAGCGGCACCCAGCACGAGAGCATCCGCATCCACGTCTCGAGGGACCGCCTGGCCCAGTACGGCCTGCGCCACCTGAACGTGCTCCAGGCCCTCCAGGGCACCGGGGTCCTGCCGATCGCGGGCCGACTGGACGCGGGCGGCATCGAGATGCCCCTGCACGTCTCGCCGGTGCTCCACTCCGAGCGGGAACTGGGAGAGACGGTGCTCTTGTCCACCGGAACCTCGATCGTGCGGCTAAAGGACGTCGCGACCCTGGAGCGCAGCTTCGAGGACAACGACTCCCATGTGCGCTCCAACGGCAAGCAGGCCCTTGTGCTCTCGATCGAGATGTCCAAGGGCAACGACATCACCCACTACGGGAAGGAGGTCGACGCCGCCATCGAACGCGTGCGCACCCGCCTTCCCGCCGGGGTCGAGATCGCGCGCATCGCCGACCAGCCCCTGGCCGTGGCCACCTCGATCAACCACTTCCTGCGCGACTTCCTGCTGGCCGTGGCGGCCGTGGTCCTGGTCACCATGCTTTTCCTGCCGCTGCGCGTCGCGGGCGTCGCGGCCGTCACCATCCCCGTGTGCATCCTGGCCACGGTGGGCATCCTGAACCTGATGGGCATCGAGCTCCAGACCGTCTCGCTGGCGGGCCTGGTGGTCGTGCTGGGCATGGTGGTCGACAACGCCATCATCGTCATCGACAGCCACCTCGAGAAGCTCGACCACGGCGCGCTCCCCTGGAACGCCGCTTGGAAGAGCGCCAAGGAGCTCATGCTCCCGGTGTTCACCGCGACCCTGGCCATCATCGTCTGCTACCTCCCGATGGCGTTCTTCATGGAGGGGACCTCCGGGGACTTCATCAAGAGCCTTCCCGCCACCGTCGCCGTCGCCCTGTTCGTCTCCATGCTGGTGGCCGCCTTCCTGGTGCCCTTCATGAACTCCCGCCTGATCCGCAAGGGCATCCGCCACGGACGGACCGAGGGGCGGAAGTCGTTCCTGGACCGCATGCAGGGACTCTACGACGCCTCCGCGGAGCTCGCGTTCCGCTTCCCCGTCTCCACCCTCGCCGGAGGCGTGCTCTCGGTGGTCGCCGCGGTGGGCCTGTTCGCCATGATCCCGCAGCAGCTCTACCCCAAGATCGAGCGCAACCAGTTCGCCATCGAGGTCTACCTGCGCGGCGGCACCTCCCTGGCCACGACGGATTCCGTCACGCGTCAGCTCGAGAGCCTGCTGCGGAAGGACCCGCGCACGACGGGCGTGACCAGCTTCGTCGGGGCCTCCTCGCCGCGCTTCCACACGGTCTACGCGCCCAACATGCCCTCGCGGGCCTACGCCCAGCTGCTGGTGAACACCGTCGACAGCCGCTCCGCCGAGGAGATGGTCGAGGAGTACTCGGCCAGCTCCAAGGGCATGTTCCCCGACGCCTGGGTGCGCTGGAAGCAGCTGGAGATGCAGATCGGATCCACGCCCATCGAGGTGCGGCTGTGGAGCGACAGCCTGCCGCTGCTGCGGCGGACGGGCGAGCTCCTGGCCGGAGACATCGCCACCCTCGACGGAGCGGAGTGGGTGCGCACCGACTGGGACGAACCCGTCCGGGGCCTTCGGGTGGACATGGACTGGGACGAGGCCGGCCGCCTGGGCATCTCGCCGTCGTTCCTCGGGGCCTCGCTGGCCATGGGCACCACGGGCATGCCCGCCGGGACCATCTGGGAAGGCGACCGGGCCGTGAAGCTGCTGGTGCGCGAGGATTCCCTGCGGTCGGGCACCCTGGACGGATTCCGTCACCAACTCGTCTCCTCCATGCCGCTGGGGATGTCGGTGCCGCTCTCGCAGGTGGCGAAGGTCGAGGTCGACTGGACCGAAGGCGGGATCCACCACCGCAACGGCACCCGCTGCCTGACCGTACGGGTGGATCCGCGCCGGGACGTGCTGGCCAGCGCGCTGCAGGCCCGCATCGATTCTCTGGTCGGAAGCAAGGTCCTGCCCGAGGGCGTCTCGGTGAGCTACGGCGGCGAGAAGGAGGCCTCGGCCCACACCTACGGCCCCATGCTCGCGTCGCTGGCCACGGCCATCGTGCTGATCTTCTTCATCCTGCTGTGCCAGTTCGGCCGCGTGCGCAAGTCCATCCTGATCATGACGACCATGCCGCTCTCCCTGCTGGGCGCCGCCCTGGGGCTGATGGCCACCGGGTACCCCTTCGGGATGACCGCCTTCATGGGCGTCATCGGACTGATGGGCATCGTGGTGCGCAACGGCATCATCCTGGTGGGCTACGCCGACGACCTGCGCGCCGAGGGCATGACGGCCTTCGACGCGGCCCTGGCCGCCGGCAAGAGGCGCATGCGCCCCATCTTCCTGACCTCCATGGCCGCCGCCGTGGGCGTGATCCCGATGATCACCTCGGGCTCCACGCTCTGGGGACCGCTGGGCGCGGTCACGGCCTTCGGGCTGGTGTTCTCGATGATCCTGACCTTGCTGGTCCTGCCCGTGGCCTACTGGCTTCTGACCCGCAACGAAACCGCCCTCGCCGGCATTCCCACGGAGGCTCGCCATGCGTAAGGCCATCCTTTCCCTCGTCCTGGCCGGAGGCGTCGTGGCCATCCAGGCCCAGGGACCTTTGACCCTCGAGGAGTGCCGCCGCCTGGCCCGCGAGCAGAGCGCCGAAGTGACGACCGCCCGGCTCGAGCAGGAGAGCGCCGGCGAAACGCGCAAGGCGGCCTTCGCGAAGTACTTCCCGCAGGTGAGCGCCACGGCCGCGACCATGGCGGCCCGGGATCCCCTCGTGAGCGCGAAGACCCCGCAGACCAATCTTCCGGTGTACGACGGCAATCCCGCGAACCTCGCCAACGCGACCAGCGCGGCCTACGTGCCTTCGCTGGATCTCGAGGCGGGCCAGACGGCCAACCTGGTCCAGCTCTCGATCCAGCAGCCGCTCTTCGTGGGCGGTCGCGTGGTCAACGGCAACCGCCTGGCCAAGCTCGGCGAAGAGGTCGCGACCAGCCGACAGCAGCTCGCCGAACGCGATGCGGTGGCCCAGGCCGAGGAGAAGTACTGGACCCTGGTGTCTTTGCAGGAGAAGCGCCGCACCCTGGATGCCTACGATTCCCTCCTCGCGGCCCTGCAGCGGGAGGTGGGGGCGGCCGTGATGAACGGTCTGACCAGCCGCAACGACGAGCTGAAAGTCTCGCTCGAGCGCGGCCACCTGCGAGTCCAGAGGCTCGAGCTCGAAAGCGGCGCACGTCTGGCCGCCCGCGACCTGCGCCGCCACCTCGGTCTGGACGAAGACACCGCCTTGGCCTTGGCCGACAGCCTCCCCACGCCCTCGGACCCCCAAGGTCTCTCCGACGGACGGACGGGGGCCCTGGAACGGCGCCTGGAAACGGGCCTCCTGGCCCAGGGCGTGCGGGCCGAACAGCTCCAGGCCGACATGGAATTGGGAGCCATGCTCCCCAGCGTCGTGGTTGGAGCCGCGGCCAGGCGCGCCGACATCGAAGGGATCGATCCCGTCACGAACCTGGTCGGCTACGCGATGGTGAGCGTTCCCGTCTCGGACCTCTGGTCGGGAACCCACGAGACCCGGGCGAGCCGTCTCAAGGTGCGCGTGGCGACCCTGAACGAGGCTGAGACGAAGCGCAAGATGGCGATGGGCATCGACAAGGACTGGGACGACCTCGTGCGCGCCTGGCAGGCGAGCCTCGTGGCCGAAGACGCCGTGACCCAAGCCGAGGTGAACCTGACGGAAGCCTCGGACCTGCGCCGCAACGGACTCTCGGCATTGTCGGACCTCCTCGAGGCCCAGGCCCTGCGCCAGAAGAGCGTGGACCAGCGCATCGACGCCCGCAAGAGCTTCGGCCTGGCCCGCAGCGCCTACCTCCGCTCCATCGCCCGCGAGGAGCCGAGGCCTTGACGGCCGCGCCGATCACCGCCAATCCGGGCACGTACGTCGAGGCCAAGGAATCGACGCCTCCCGGACCCGCGCGGCACCCCACGAGCCTTGGCTGGGGAATGCGCATGGTGGCGCTCGACAACGCGCTGCGCCCGGTGGAGCCCCTGCTGGTGCTGGGCTGCGCGAGCCTCTACGCGGGCGGGGATTGGGGATCCTTCAAGCTCGCGGAGTCGCTGGCCTACCTGCTGTACCGCCTGAGCCTGCTGGGGATGAATCGCGGGATCGTCTGGCGATTCGGCCACGCCAGACCCCAGGAATACCGACACGACCTGTTCGCCTCGCTGCGATGGGTGCTGGCCGCGTCCCTGGTGGCGGCGCTCCTCCTGGTGGGCTTGTCCCTCACCGCGGCAGGATCGGTGCGCGGGATGGAGCTTCCGCTGCCGAGCCTGCTGATGGTGGGCTCCGCGATTCCTTTCCTGGCCCTGGCCGATCTGGCCTACCAGGCCAACCTCAACCAGAAGGAGATGCTGGCCAGAATCGTGGGGAAGAACATCGTGCTTCCTCTCGTGACCTTCGGAGGCGCCGTCTTGGGCCACTTCTTCGGGGGGCCGGGCCTGCCCTTCTGGTTCTTCCTGGGAGCGCTGGCCAACGGGGGCGTCGCCGCCTTCGCCTTCCTGCGCCTCCACTCGGTTCATGCCACCGACCTCCTTCCGAGCGCACCCTCCAAGGGGCTACGCGGATTCGCCCTCCCCCTGGTGGGATCGGACCTCCTGGCCGGGGCGACCAGTCGCCTGGACCTCATGCTGATCGGCGCCCTCGCGGGGATCCAGTCGGTCGAGGTCTACAACGTGGTGATGATGATCGGCCGATCCCTCATCGCCATCCGACAATCCTTCGAGGGGCTCCTGCTTTCGGCGTTCTCCCGCGAAGGAGCCCGCGAACTCACGGCCAGCCTGCGCGATCTGTTCAACCATTCCGTCTGGGCCGTCGGAAACCTCATGGGTCTGGCCCTGCTGGTGGTGGTCTTCTGGGGACGCGATCTCCTGCACCTGTTGCACCAGGAGTACCAGGACGGATGGATTCCGCTCATCACCATGACCTTCTTCGCCTGGATCAGCGTCTACGGAGACCTCGCGGGCCTCATGCTCCAAGGCCTGGGCCGCACCCGCGCGTGGATGGTCGCCCAAATCACGGGCTTCGTGGTCAATGTCGGCCTGTGCCTCTGGTGGATCCCCTTGTGGGGAGCCCTAGGCGGAGTCCTCGCCCTGGGCGTCTCGACCTTCGTGCAAGGCCTGCTCTGCCAGACCCTCCTATGGCACGCCGCGCAGAAGAACCTGTGGAACGAGCGGTACCTGATGAGCTCCCTGCACTTCGCCTCCGGACTGCTGTTCCTCAGTCTGCTGTCGTTGAACCTGGACACCCTCTCCTTCCGCGCCCCCCTCTTCGCCATCGGGGCCGCCGCCTGGATCTTCCTCTACCAGCGCAGCGCACGCCAATTCAGCGGAAATCCGGTGACCCAACAGACCTAGGGACATCGCTCGAGTGGGAAAACCCGCGGTGGGCTGCCCCTAGGCTCCTTTCCCCAGGATCGAAAACATCTCCCTTGGAGCCCACTTCCACGCGGGGCCATCGGTCCATCCTTGCGAGCACCCCAAGGTGGACCTACCATTCGAGAGGAACACCCAGGACCACTTCTTTCCCCAAAGTTGGACCCGTCCCCATGCGAACCAACCTCTCCATCCCAAGAGGATCTGACAGCAGGGTAAGAGCCACCTTCCGCTTCACCGGCCGGGTTGAGCTCGGTTGCGAAGCAACCATGGACGGGGGTCGACCAGAGCATCGCACAAACCCGCGTAAACCGTCGTTTACGCGTAAATCTGCGCATAAACGACACGCAAGGCGTTTCAAAATGACACAAACAGGCGTTTGCGCGCAATTCTGCGTATTTCCCGCAATTGCGCACAATAGACTGTTAGGTACACGCTCCGCGGGGGATTCCGCCACGTGACCAACAACAACAAACAACATTAAATCTTCGAACGGAAAATATATGACAGTAATTCTTGATACTAATGTGATTTACAATATTCTAGGAATCAATCCCCTTGTCGCATATAAGAACAAAACAGAAAACTTGAAGCCGTGGGGGTTCGATTGGCTGATTACAGATATTTCGCTGCTTGAGGGGATCAATTATTTCGCGAGAAACAACCTGGATGTCAATCTTCTGACTTCATATTTCCAGGCAAACAAAGACAAATATACTGAATTCCTCGGCTCAAATAGTGACTTAAGAGCCATTGTTCACGGCAGCATA
>JAMIIV010000037.1:0-3643 GCA_035913415.1 Fibrobacteria bacterium
AGAATTGCTCGCCTCCCACGGATAGGGGGACTGTCCAGTTCTTGTTCTGGCTACCGTACAGGTTGAAGCTGCCCCCCACCGTGAAGGGTGCCGAAATGGTGCAGAAACCGTCTTCGACACCTAGATGCGACAAAAAGGTGGTGGTGCCTTTGGCGCCCTGGTCCAGGCAGCCGCCGATGTAGGCGTTCCCCTTCACGAGCACTTCGGACAGGGGTTTGAAGTTGCCGGCCGAGCGCAGCGTGCTGTCGATGGTGAGTGTGTTGCCCATCCCGGCATCCAGGAAGATGTCGCCCGAGACATAGACGTCGCCTTTGATGTTGATGGCGATGGTGCTGTTTCCCATGGTGCCGTTGACGTAGAGGGCGTATTGGTCGGTTTCGCCGGGGGTGTTGGTGACGACATCGATGGCGATGCCGCGCATGCGGTAGGTTCCGATCATGCGGCGCACGGAGCCGTTGCGCCCGTAGCCTTCGACTTCGATCGCCAGTTGGATGCCCCGGTCCGAACTGGTGCCGTGTGCACCGCCCACATCCACACCCAGAACGCGGGCTTTCCACGAATTGTTGGTCCCGTCGATGGGGTAGGGGCTCGGCTCGGTGGTGGAAAGGGTGACGGTGGTCCCCGAAGGCACGAACCATTCGTGTTTGGGCGTCTTGTCGAGTTCGTTCACGTACTGTTGCAACTGGGCCACGGCGGTGACGGGGTTGGCCTCCATGCGCCCGAGGACCTCGCGAAGTCCCGCCATCGCGGCCTCTTCGGAGGTCTTGATGTCCAGGGTGGAGCCCGACAGTTTGTTGTCGGAACTGGCCAGGGTGAGCGAGGTGACGCCCAAGGCCGTGACCAGGAGGATCGCGCCCAGGGCCATCATCATCGACGAAACACCGCGACGCGGGGAAGGCCGGGAAGAATGTCGCGAACGGAGTTCAGTTTCCATTGTTCACCACCGGAATCATGCGTTCGAACAGCACCGTGGCCTTGCCCGTGGCGGCGGACGTCGGATCGATCGGACCCAGATTCCCCACGCCTGTCCAAGGGGCGTTGCGCACCGTCATGCTCTTGTCCTTGGAGTTCACCAGCAGGAACAGCCTCATGGCGCGGACCTGCTTCTTCTGGGCCTGGGTCGGGGCGTCGATCCAGGTGTAGCTGGCCTGGGAGGTGCGACGGACCTCCAGGCTCGAGATGTGAATGGAGGGGGCGCCGGTGGACACCTTCATGTTGCCGGCGATGATCAGTTTCTGGTTGGCGGCTTCCGCGCTGACCACGTCGACCTCCACGCGCCGACCACCGGTCATGCCCGGATAGATCCGGATGGTGTCGAGGTCGCCGTCGTCCAGCCCCACGACGAAACGTTCCCACCCCGTGGTGGTATTGGCGAAATCCGCGTTGGGTGTGCAGTGCAGCGAAATCTTGATGCGGTCGCCCATGCCCAGTGCCATTTCGGGGAATTGCACTTTCTCGAGGCCGCTCGTCCAGCCCTTGAGATTCCAGCCTCCGGCACTGTCGGTGACCGTCAAGGCACCTGTCGGAGCGGGTTTGTTGGCGTTGGTGGAATCCCAGAGCAGGTCTTGCGGACTTTGGATGCCGTACTGCATCTGGAAGGCCAGCACATCTCCCAGGAGGGGGATTTCCGCGGCGTTGACGAGCATGGCGTGGGTGGGTGCGGTGGCGCGCAGCAGGGTGCTGCCGACCAGGCGGTAGCGGGTCCAGCGGCTGTTGGCGTTTTCGCAGTTGGGGAGCCCGTCTTCGTCCAGCAGGTATTGACCGAAGGCGACCATGTCTCCGGGATCACCGTCGGTGTAGCTGAAGGACGAGGAGTCGGAGGAGGAAACGAAGGCGTGGGGGCAGGCCTGGGTCATGAGGTCGCCACCGGCCATGATGTTGCCGACGTTCAAACCCGTATTCACCAGCTCGCTTTCCATGATGCGCACCGCGTCGCGGGCGTCCGATTGGAGCTTCACGCGGGCTTTCAAGCTGGTGTAGTTGGAGTGTTCGTCCTTCAGGAGCAGGAACGCGATGCCGCCGGCGATGAGCGCGATGAAGATGCCCACCAACAGTTCGATGAGGGTGACACCCCGCCGTTGGGGCTTGACGTATGGGGTGTGGAGGGTCATCGAGCTCCTCCGACCAGATGGATCTTGTGCTGTTGCGGGTCTTGGACCCACGAGACCTCGGCATGGACGGTGCCGTTCAGGCTGGTGCTGGGGGTGTACCACCAGATGGTCTTGTATTCGTACCCCGCGTGGTACGCGATCCGCTCGGTGGATCCGGAGCTGGGCAAGAGCTGGGCCGGCACCAGCGACAGCGAGTCGAGCACCGACTGGCCCACGGCCACGGCGTTCTCGAGGACAATGCTTGTCTTCTGGACGCGCCCGGAGGTTTTTGTCATGAGGACAAGACCTGGCAAAACCATCGTCAGCAGCCCGATGGCGATCAGTCCTTCCAGTACCGTCGATCCTCGCGGATGGATCTTTCGTCGTGCTTGCATGGAACCAATCTCCCGATGAGGAGGCATCCGGCAAAGACCGTTATGCGGGCTCTGCCGATCATGATTCTACCACTTCGGAGGCATTGGTGCCGTAGGGAATGGGTTCCCGCGTGGAGCAACAGGGACGCATGTTGGGAAACTTGCCGTGTCTAGCATGGTTTCCAACGGACACGGTGCTCGAGAACCCGGCCAGGATGGTACCATTTCTCCATGGCTCCGAATTTTCGCACCGTCGATGAAATCCTCTTCCAAGCGCGGACACTCAAATCGCGCACCGACTGCCTGGTCTGGAAGGAGGCGGGGCAATGGCGGGAGATGTCTACCGATGCCGTGGAAACCGCCGTGCTCGAGATCGGCGCCGGCCTTCGACGCTTGGGGATTCGGCCGGGGGACCGGGTGGGGATTCTGGTGCCCAGTTCGGTGCATTGGCTCCTGTTCGATCTGGGCGCGTTGTATGCCGGGGCGGTGACCGTTCCGCTGTTCGACAATCTCACCGAGGAACACCTCCGCCTGGAGGCCACCGATGCCGGGTTGGCCGCCGTTTTTGTGGCCGACCCGGCCCAACAGGCTCTGGTTGGTCGGACCTGTCCACCAGGAATTCAGGTGATCACCCAACAGGCAGGCAGGACGGAAGGGGCGACCGCGCTGAATGAACTCCGTCGCGGACATACCCCGGAAGATCTGGACGCCATCTGGAAAATCGCGATGTCCCTCGAAGAGGAGCATCTGGCCACCATCATCTACACATCGGGCAGCACCGGGGTGCCCAAGGGCGTGGAGCTGACCCACGGAGCCCTAGCCACCCAAGTGCGCGCCATCTTTGATCGTTTCCCGCTCGATCCCAAGTCCGACGTCTGCCTGACGTGTCTGCCCTTGGCACACGTCTTCGAACGCGCGGTTGTCCTCTACCATCTGGCCGCAGGGGTTCGTCTGGTGTTCGCCGAAAGCGTCCAGACGGTGGGGGATGCCCTGCGGGAGCAGCAGCCCACGGTTTTCACGGTGGTTCCCCGACTGCTCGAGAAGGTCCTGGAAAAGATCGAGGTCGGCGCGCGCGAAGGCGGATGGGTGCGGCGTCGACTCGTCGGACTGGCACTGCGCGAGGCCGATCGCGCGCCCTCGTGGTTTCGGGCTCCATGGCGGGCCTTGTTCGGGGTGCTG
>JAMIIV010000038.1:0-5874 GCA_035913415.1 Fibrobacteria bacterium
CCCAGCTCTCCACCTACTACTACATCTTCAACGTGACCAAGAAGCCGGTCGACGACGTCCGCGTCCGCAAGGCCCTCATGATGGCGGTCGACTCCAAGACCCTCGTCGAGAAAGTCACGAAGGGCGGCCAGCTCCCCACCGCGAACATGGTCCCAGCGATGGAGGGCTACACCCCCTCGAAGGGCAACCCCTTCAACGTCGAGGAGGCCAGGAAGCTCCTCGCCGAGGCCGGCTACCCGAACGGCAAGGGCTTCCCCAAGTTCTCCATCCTCTACAACACGCATGACGGCCACAAGAAGATCGCCGAGTTCGTGCAGGAGCAGTGGAAGCAGAACCTCGGCATCGAGGTCAGCCTCAAGAACGAGGAGTGGAAGACCTTCCTCGACACCCGCGCCAACAGCCACGACTTCACGGTCGCCCGCGCCGGCTGGACCGGGGACTACCTGGATCCGAACACCTTCCTCGACCTCTTCATCATCGGCTCGGGCAACAACGACGGCCTCTACGGCAGCCAGGAGTACACCGACCTCGTGAAGAAGGCCATGACGATGCCCGCCGGCGCCGAGCGCCTCGCGGTCCTCTCCCAGGCCGAGGAGCTCCTGGTCGGGAAGGACCAGGCGATCGCGCCCTTCTACTTCTACGTCGCCCAGAACCTCGTGGACACGGAGAAGTGGGGCGGCTGGTACGCCAACCCCCTGGACATCCACAACTGGAAGTTCATCTCCAAGAAGTAATTCGATCCTAGCCGGATTCCGGGCCCGGCCTTGCGGCCGCCCGGGATCCGCGGCGCGGAGGGACGGCTGGCCGCCCCTCCCGCCCGCCCGGACCAGGGCGATGAGCACGGGTCCGGGAAACTGTCAAGAAATATCACGTATTTGGGGTCGTTGATCGGTTTAGTCAGGCAATTTGGCTATCTTGTTTCTGCGCGAAGATATGAGCAGGCCGTCTCATAGGTCTGCCTAGGGGCCTTTCCCAGGGCTCGCGAAAAAAGCGGTTGCGCTCGGGAAAAAAGCGGGGTATAACGACTAGCATCTCGCATCGGCATCATAGGAGGTATCTATGAAGAGGATATTCGCAGTCCTTTTCGCCTTGATCGCCCTGTCGTCCCTGCTCTTCGTCTCCTGCGGACAGAAAGAGCTCACCGCCGACAAGGCTGAATTCATCATCAACAACGGAGCCGAGCCCCAGTCGCTGGATCCCTCCCACATCCAGGGCGTCCCCGAGCACCGCATCTACATGGCGCTCTTCGACGGCCTCGTCCTCAACGACCCCAAGACCTGCTACGCCGTCCCCGGCGTCGCCGAGTCCTGGACCACGAGCCCCGACGGGCTCACGATCACCTTCAAGCTCCGCAAGTCCACCTGGTCCGACGGCACCCCCGTCACGGCCAAGGACTTCGTCGACGGCTGGCTCCGCACCCTCGACCCCGCCACGGGCGCCGAGTACGCGTACATGATCGGCATGGTCGTCAAGGGCGCGAACGAGTTCAACGGCGGCACCGGTCCCAAGGAAGGCGTCGCGGTCAAGGCGATCGACGACCGCACCCTCGAGGTCGGCCTCACCGGCCCCGCCCCCTACGCCGTCGACATGATGGCCCACTACGCCTTCTCCCCGCTCCCGATGCACGCCATCGCCAAGTTCGGCGACGACTGGATCAAGCCCGAGAACTGGGTCTCCAACGGCCCCTACCTCGTCAAGGAGTGGAAGCCCCAGCAGCACCTCTTCGTCGTGAAGAACGCGAAGTACTGGGACGCGAAGAACGTCAAGCTCAAGTCCATCAAGTTCCTCCCCATCGAGGACAACAAGACCGCCTACAACATGTACAAGAACGGCGAGATGGACTGGAACACCGGCGTCGCGCTCGACCTCCTGGACGAGATCAAGCTCCGCAAGGACTACATGGTCGCCCCCCAGGTCGCCACCTACTACTACATCTTCAACACGACCCGCAAGCCCACGGACAACGTCCTCGTCCGCAAGGCCCTCGCCATGGCGATCGACACCACCACCCTCGTGGAGAAGGTCACCAAGGGCGGCCAGATCGCCACGAGCGCCATGGTCCCCGCGATGGAGGGCTACACCCCCGCGAAGGGCAACCCCTACAACGTCGAGGAGGCCAAGAAGCTCCTCGCCGAGGCCGGCTACCCGAACGGCAAGGGCTTCCCGAAGCTCACGATCCTCTACAACACGAACGACGGCCACAAGAAGATCGCCGAGTTCGTGCAGGAGCAGTGGAAGAACAACCTCGGCATCGAGGTCAGCCTCAAGAACGAGGAGTGGAAGACCTTCCTCGACACCCGCTCGAACAGCCACGACTTCGTGGTCGCCCGCGCGGGCTGGGTCGGCGACTACCTCGACCCGAACACCTTCCTCGACATGTTCATCGTCGGCTCCGGCAACAACGACGGCCTCTACAACAACGCCAAGTACGACGAGCTCGTGCGCAAGGCCATGACCATGCCCTCCGGCAAGGAGCGCCTCGCCGTCCTCGGCGAGGCCGAGAAGCTCCTTCTCGACCAGGACCAGGCCGTGGCTCCCTTCTACCACTACGTCGAGCAGCACCTGATCGACACGAACAAGTGGGGCGGCTGGTACAACAACCCGCTCGGCATCCACAACTGGAAGTTCATCTACAAGAAGTGATCCCGCGCGCGGCGCCCCCCGGGGCGCCGCGGCATCCGGGCTCCCGGAAGGGAGCCCGACGACGAAACGCCACGGAGGACACTCCGGTGTCTCCCGTGGCTTTTTTGATGGAATAGGAATGCTTGAGGCGCCCGAAGCGCGCCGATCCGGCGGGAGCACCGCGGGATCGTCGTACTCCGCGCTCCTTGAAACGCACAGCGAGCAGCGGCAATCCCTCTCTCGGAGGAAAAGGAAGCGATGACCAAGTTCATCATCCGACGATTGCTGAGCCTCATACCAACGATGTTCATCATCGTGACGCTCAGCTTTTTCTTGATCCGCTTCGCCCCGGGAGGCCCCTTCTCCAGCGAGAAGAAGCTTCCGGAGCAGGTGCTTCAGAATATCCTTAAAAAGTACCACATGGACCAGCCCCTCGGGAAACAGTACCTGAGCTACATGGGCGACGTCCTGCGCGGCGACCTCGGGCCCTCGTACCGCTACAAGGACCAGACCGTCACCGAGCTCATCGGACAGACCATGCCGAACTCGATCTTCCTCGGCACCCTGGCCCTGGGCATGGCGCTGCTTGCCGGCATCTCCGCGGGGGTCGTCTCCGCGCTGAGGCAGAACAAGTGGCAGGACTACACCGCGATGTCGCTGGCTGTCATCGGCATCTCGGTCCCGCTCTTCGTGATCGGGCCCATCCTGCAGCTGGTCTTCGCGATGAAGCTGCACTGGCTTCCGACCTCGGGCTGGATCACGGGCCGCGCCGGCGCGCTCACCCTGATCATGCCCGCCCTCACCCTCTCCTTCCCCTATTTCGCGTACATCGCCCGCCTGTCCCGCGGCTCCGTCCTGGAGGTGCTCCGCTCGGACTACATCCGGACCGCCCGCGCGAAGGGCCTCAAGGAGTCGGTGGTCGTGTGGAAGCACGTCCTCAAGGGGGCCCTCCTCCCCGTCGTCTCCTACATCGGGCCCGCCTTCGCCGGCATCATCACCGGCTCCGTGGTCGTAGAGACCGTCTTCGTCATCCCCGGCGTCGGCAAGATCTTCGTCCAGTCGGCCCTGAACCGCGACTACACCCTCATCATGGGAGACATCATCGTCTACTCCCTCTTCCTCGTGGTGATGAACTTCGTGGTCGACATCGTGTACGGATTCCTGGATCCGCGCATCGCCTACAAATAGGAGAGCTGCATGTCCCCCAAGAAGAACCAGGCGGTCAACGAGTTCAACCAGCAGGTGAAGCCAGTCTCCCTCTGGGCCGACGCGTGGAAGCGCCTCCGGAAGAACAAGATGGCCCTGTTCGGGCTCTGGCTGGTCGTCGCCTACGTCGCGGTCTCCCTCGCCGCGCCGATCCTCCCCCTCTACGACTTCACGTCGCAGGAGCTCACCCACGTCAACCTCCCGCCCTCGCTCAAGCCGGCCGGCGAGGTCGCCCTGGGGCGGCTCCAGAAGCGCATGGCCGACCTCAAGGAGGCCGGCGCCTTCCGCGAGGACCTCAAGACCGAGGCCGCCTTCGTCCAGGCCGAGTACGACAAGCTCACCGTCGAGATCGCCACGAACCCGGTCCACAAGCGGGTCTACATCCTGGGCACCGACTACCTCGGCCGCGACATGCTCGCGCGCACGATCTACGGCGGCCGCATCTCGATCATGATCGGCCTCGTGGGCACGATCACCGCGGTCTTCATCGGCATCATCGTCGGCGCGATCGCGGGCTACGTGGGCGGCAGGACCGACAACCTCCTCATGAGGTTCGTCGACATCCTCTACGGCCTGCCCTACATGCTCGTCGTCATCATCCTCATGTCGATGGTGCCCGAGGGGACGAACTCCATCATCGTCCTCTTCGTCGCCATCGCCGCACTCTCCTGGCTGACGATCGCCCGCGTCGTGCGCGGCCAGATCATCAGCCTCAAGAACGCGGAGTTCGTCGAGGCCGCCCGCTCCATGGGCGCGAGCTCGGGGCGGATCATCTTCCGCCACCTCCTCCCGAACACGCTGGGCGTCATCGTCATCTTCGCCACCCTCTCCCTGCCGAGCTTCATCATGAACGAGTCCTTCCTGTCGTTCCTGGGCCTCGGCGTCTCGGCGCCCTCCGCCTCCTGGGGTACCCTCGTCTCCGAGGGCGTCCAGGGCATGGAGCTCTATCCCTGGCGCCTCCTCGTCCCCGCCGTCGCGATGACCGCATTCCTCTTCGCGATGAACTTCCTCGGCGACGGCCTGCGCGACGCGCTCGACCCGCAGAGCAAGAACCGGACCTAGGGTCCGCCTAAGGAGCCAATCGAAATGACCGAAGACGTCATTCTCCAGGTCAAGGACCTAAAGACCTATTTCCACGTCGACGAGGGCATAGTCAAGGCCGTCGACGGCGTGAGCTTCAACCTCCGCAAGGGCGAGACGCTCGGCATCGTCGGCGAGTCGGGGTCGGGCAAGTCCGTCACGAACCTCTCCGTCATCAACATGATACCGAACCCGCCCGGCAAGATCGTCGGCGGCGAGGTCCTGTTCATGGGCAAGGACCTCATCAAGATGCCCGTGAGCGAGCTCCGCTCCATCCGCGGCAACAAGATCTCCATGATCTTCCAGGACCCGATGACGAGCCTCAACCCCTTCCTCCGCATCTCCACCCAGATGGTGGAGACCATCGTGCTCCACCAGGGGCTCGACAAGAAGGCGGCGAAGGAGAAGGCGATCGAGATGCTCAAGCTCGCGGGCATCCCCGCCCCCGAGAAGCGCATCGACCAGTACCCGCACCAGTTCTCCGGCGGCATGCGCCAGCGCGTCATGATCGCGATGGGCCTCTCCTGCAACCCGGAGATCCTCATCGCCGACGAGCCGACGAGCGCCCTGGACGTCACCATCCAGGCGCAGATCCTCGACCTCATGAAGGACCTGACCGCCCGGCTCGGGACGGCCGTCATCCTCATCACCCACTCGCTGGGCGTCGTGGCCGGCATGTGCGACACGCTCTGCGTCATGTACGCGGGCCGCGTCGTCGAGCGCGGCCTCACGTCCGAGATCTTCGCCGAGCCCAAGCACCCCTACACCCAGGGGCTCATCAAGTCGGTGCCCCGCCTGGACCAGGCCTCCGGCGACAGGCTGAACTCGATCAGGGGCCAGCCGCCCAACGTCATCGACCTTCCCGACTGCTGCCCCTTCTACCCGCGCTGCGACAAGGCCATGGACATCTGCAAGCGCAAGTACCCGGCGGCGACCGAGTACGGCAACGGCCGCGCGGTCTCGTGC
>JAMIIV010000039.1:0-45924 GCA_035913415.1 Fibrobacteria bacterium
CCCACCGCCCTGCTCTCGACAGGCTCGACCACCGTATAGGCTTTTGGGGTCTGCTGGTCCTTCTCTACCTGGATGTCTAGATTTCACTCCCTATGGACTACGCAAAAGCCTGCATGGATGAGCACCCCTCGAAGGTCAAACGCGACGAACGCGTCTCGCGCGAGGAGATTCGGGCACTCTACGATCTCCCCTTCATGGACCTGGTCTTCCGGGCCGCCACCGTCCATCGCGAGCACTGGGACCCCAACAACGTCCAGATGAGCACCTTGGTTTCGATCAAGACCGGAGCCTGCCCGGAGGACTGTTCGTACTGCACCCAGAGCTCGCGTTACGAGACGGGTCTGAAGTACGAACCCCTGTTGCAGGTCCAGGAGGTCATGAAGCAGGCCCATGCCGCGAAAGCGGCAGGTTCGCACCGCCTGTGCATGGGGGCCGCCTGGCGCGAGATCAAGGACGGCCCGCAATTCGACGCCGTCATCGAGATGGTCAAGGGTGTGAAGAGCCTGGGCATGGAAGCCTGCGTGACCTTGGGCATGCTCAAGGAGCACCAGGCGCTGCGCCTGAAGGAAGTGGGCCTGGACTATTACAACCACAACCTCGACACCTCGCCCGAGAACTATTGCAACATCGTCAGCACCCGCACCTACCAGGATCGCCTCGATACCCTCGATGCGGTCCGCAAGGCGGGAATCCACGTCTGTTCGGGCGGCATCCTGGGCATGGGCGAGACCCGCGAAGACCGCGTGGGTCTGCTCCACCAGTTGGCCAATCTGCCCGAGCCCCCCAGCTCGGTGCCCATCAACAAGTTGATGCGCATGCCCGGCACACCCATGGCCGACGCCCAGCCCATCGACGACATCGAGTTCGTGCGCACCGTGGCCGTGGCCCGCATCGTGATGCCCAAGGCCCGTGTCCGCCTCTCGGCCGGGCGTGTGGACATGAGTCCCGCGGTCCAGGCCCTGTGCTTCGTGGCGGGCGCCAATTCCATGTTCGCCGGCGAGAAGCTGCTCACGGCCGCCAACCCGGATGCCGACGACGACTTGGCCATGCTGCGCTCCCTGGGCATGAACTGGGAAGTGCGTCCCTGGTCGGAAGACGACCACTGATTCTGCCCGCCGAGCCTTTGGGCTCGACGCCAGGGCGGTTGGCGAGGTAGACTGGTAGGACACCTCATAACCGACGGGCCTCCATGCACACCGCCCTCTTGCGGCACCAGCACCACGAGATCGCCAGCATCGTCAATGAGATGCGAAAGCATCTGCTGGCGCCGCAGCGCATGACGCGGGCCACCGCCGATGGGCTCCATGCCAGCATGGAGACGCTGTCGGGGCGCATCTCCGCCCATCTCATGATCGAAAATCGCGGTCTGTACCCCAAGCTCGAAGCCGCCACCATCCCCTCGGCGGGCCCCACGGGCGCCCGGTTCGCGATGGAAATGATCCCCATCGCCCACAATTGGGCGGCGTTCAACGCCAAGTGGTCCTCCGGGGAGAAGATCCACGCCGATGCCAAGATCTTCGTCGACGAGTGCGCCACGTTCTTCCATGTGCTGTCGCATCGCATCGATGCCGAGGAAAAGGAGCTCTACCCGCTGGCCGACGCTCTGCCCTGATCGTGCCGATCGGGTACGAGGGTTGATGGTGCGGATCGGTGGGTGTGGAGACCTCCGCAGGAGGCCATCCACAACGCCCGCCAGATTCGGCCGAGCAGGAATCGGGGACCTACCTTTGCACGGGTGATGGCTGATCTCCAACGATGGCGAGAGCGCTGGGCCGAGACGGCCGCGCAGTTGCGGGGAGACGGGCGGTACCGGTCGCCCGGCCGCGGCGAAGACGCCCCCTTCTGCCACAACGACTACCTCGGGTTGCGCCGCGATCCGCGTTTGCTTGATGGACTGCGCCGCGCCCTCGACGAAGGATTGCCTTCGACCTCGACGGGTTCGCGCCTGCTCTCGGGCAACATCGACCGCTTCACGCGGTTCGAAGCCGATTTCGCTCGGGCCGCCGGTGCCGAAGCGGGATTGCTGTTCGCCTCGGCTTCGGAGGCCAATCGGGTGGCCATCGCCACCCTGGCCGGTCGCCGCGACGAGGTCCTGCACGACGAACTCGCGCACGCCTCGCTCATCGACGGGGCGGTGCTCTCCGGGGCGCGCCGCCGCCGCTTCCTGCACAACGACCCCTCCGACCTGCGCGAGCGTTTGTCGGAATCCGCCGGCAGCGGAATCCGCCTGGTGGTGACGGAATCCGTCTTCTCGATGGACGGAGACGTCGCCCCGCTTTCCGATCTGCACCAGGTCTGCCGCGAGGCCGGAGCGATGCTTCTGGTCGACGAAGCCCACGCGGTAGGACTCTTCGGACAGGCCCGCACCGGCATGGCCGAGGCGCTCCCCCGCGACGGCACCCTGGTGGCCACCACCCACGGTTTCGGCAAGGGCCTGGCTTCGGCGGGGGGCATGCTCTGCACCGCCCCCGAAGTGGTGGAGGCCGTGTACAACACCGCGCGCGCCTTCCTGTTCACGACCGCGCCCAGCCCGCTGGCCATCGAGGCCACGCGTCTGGCCTGGGAGATCTCCCGGGCCGATTCCCCTCGCCAGGCCCATCTGCGCGACCTCTGGGCCCGGATGGACAGCGGTCTGCGCGACCTCGGCTGGGTTTCGCCGGGACACGGGACAACCCCGATCTTCCCCCTGCTGTGCGGCGGGCTGGAGCCGGCCATGCGTTTGTCTACGCGGCTGCACGAACGAGGGATCCCGCTGCGCCCCATCCGTCCTCCCACGGTGCCCGCCGGCACCGAACGCCTGCGCGCCACCGTCACCGCCGATCTCGACGCCCGACAGGTCCACGACTTCCTGGAGATCCTCCGTGCCCTCTGAACACCCTCTGCTGCAAGCCCCTTTTCCCACCAGCGTGTTCGTCACCGGCACGGGCACGGACGTGGGCAAGACGGTCTGCTGCGCCGTGTTGTGCCGCCTGTGGGAAGCCGAGTACTGGAAACCCGTCCAGGCAGGCATCCAGGCCCAGGATGCCTGGGAGATCGTGCGCCTGGTGCCGTGTTCCACCGTGCATCTCTCCACGTTGGTCCTGGACGAAGCCGCTTCGCCGCATCTGGCGGCGCGGCGCGAAGGAATCGAACTGTCGGTGGCCGAACTGGTCGAACACGCCCCCCAGGCCTGGACTCTGGTGGTCGAGGGGGCCGGAGGCGCCCTGGTGCCCCTCAACGAGACGGAAGACATGGCCGACCTCTGCGAAGGACTTCACATTCCTGCGATCGTCGTCGCCTCGAGCGGCCTGGGCACCATCCACCACACCTTGTCCACCATCCAGGCCCTGCGCATCCGCGGGTGCGAGGTGGCCGGGGTGCTGCTCACGGGCCCTGCCCACGGCGAGAACGCCCGCCAGATCCGCGACCGCGGGCAGGTGCGCATCCTGGGGCGCGTGCCGCTCCTGTTCCCTCTGGATGCGCAGGCGGTGACGGAAATTGTCGACGCCTGGAAAGCCGGCGCCTGGGTGGATCCCTGCGACGAGGACACTCCCGTCGCCCTGGTCCCGCCGTCGCGGGAGTCCCTGGCCGCGCGCGACGCGCGCACCATCTGGCACCCCTACACCCAGCATCACACGGCGCCCGTTCCGCTGGAGATCGCCCGCGCCCATGGGGCGTCCCTGTACACGACCGACGGCACCGAGATCGTCGATGCCGTGTCCAGTTGGTGGGTGTGCAACCACGGGCATTCCCACCCGGCGGTGGCCGAGGCGATCGCCTCGCAGGCGCGGCGGATGGAGCAGGTGATCTTCGCCGGATGCACCCACGAACCCGCGGTGCGCCTGGCCGAGCGCCTTCTGCCTCTGCTTCCCGGATCGCCGTCGCGCTTGTTCTTCTCCGACGACGGCTCCACCGCCGTCGAGGTGGCCATCAAGGCCTGTGTGCAGAAGGCCGTGCGCGCCGGAGTCCAGCGCCCCAGGGTGGCGGCCCTGGCCGATGCCTACCACGGCGACACCTTCGGGGCCATGGCGGTGGGGGAGCGCTCCATCTTCTCGGCGTCCTTCGACCACCTGCTGTTCGAGGTCGACCGCCTGGCCAGTCCGGCGGGCTGCTGGGATCCCTCGTCCCCCGAGGCCGAGGCGGCGGTGCGCACTTCGCTGGCCGCGCTGGGCGCCTGGTTGACGGAAAACGACGGCCAGGTGGCGTGCGTCATCGTCGAGCCCCTGGTGCAGGGGGCCGCGGGCATGCGCATGTACCCGCGCCTGTGGCTGGAAGGCATGGACCGGCTGTGTCGCGAGGCCGGGGTGCCCTGGATCGCCGACGAGGTCTTCACGGGATTCGGTCGCACCGGCGAGCTCTTCGCCTGCTCCTCCCGGCAGGGCGCACCCGACCTGTCTCCCGCGGCGGTGTGCCTCTCCAAAGGCCTCACGGGCGGATTCCTCCCGATGGGGGTGACGGCGTTCCAGGAGTCGGTCTTCGCCGACTTCCTCTCCGACGACCGGGCCCAGGCCTTCTTCCACGGGCATTCCTTCACGGGCAACCCGTTGGGGTGCGCTGCCGCGCTGGCCTCCCTGGATCTGTCCCTGGATCCCGCGACCCGCCAGGCCTGGGGGCATCTGGAGTCGTGGCACCGCGAGGGCTTGGCCGAGCTGGAGCGCGTCCACGGCATCCAGGGCGTGCGGGTGTCGGGCACCATCGCGGCCTTCGAATTGCCGGGTGCACCCGCGGGTTACCTCGCCCCGCGCGGGCAGGCTTTCGCGGCCGCTTGCCTGGAGCGGGGCGTGTTGTTGCGACCCCTGGGCGAGACCCTCTACCTCGTGCCTCCGTACTGCCTCCGTCGTTCCCAGCACGACCGCATCCTGGATGTCCTGGACGGGGCCCTGGCGGGGCTGCGGCGAGGAGTCTAGTCCGGGGCACGCGGCACCACCCGGTGGTCGCAGCACGACCCATGAGGTCGAGCTTGGTCGCGGTGGTCGAGCCTGTCGAGACTCACCGCGGCTGGTCTCGACAGGCTCGACCACCGAACGAGATGATCGACGGACAGGCTCGACCACCGGATGGAAGGTTCGATCCCCGACCGGCATCGATCTCCCGGCATTGACGAAAAAGGGCCGACCGCAAAGGCGGCCGACCCTGTAAACATCGAAGCTGTGCCGTGGTCAGGGAGCGGCGCGCAGCTCGGGCAAGATCTCGGGGTTGCGCACCTTGATCTCGACGCGGCGGTTCTGCTCGCGGCCCTCGGCGGTCGAATTGTCTTCCTTGGGCTGAGTCGATCCGTACCCCTTGGCGACCAGGCTGCCGCCCAGGACGGGGAACTGCCCGACCAGGTAGGCCCGGACCGAGGCGGCGCGAGCTTGTGACAGTTTCTGGTTGGAAAGGGCCTTGCCCCGGTTGTCGGTGTGGCCGCCGATCTCGAGCTTGAGCTTGGGATATTTGGCCAGGATGCCGCCGACCATCTTCAGGTAGGGTTTGGAATTGGCGGTGAGCTGGCTCTTCCCGTTCTGGAAGTACACGGCGTCCAGGGCCAGCAGTCCCGTGTTGAGCAGGGCGGCCTCGAGGTTGCCGGAGCGGGCGCGTTCGTCGGCCAGGGCCTTCTCGGCGGCGGCACGTTTGAGCGAGTCTTCCCGCGACAGGACGCCAAGGCTGTCGGCACGGCGCCGATAGCTGTCGCGGGAGAGCCCCGCCTCGACGGCGGCGATCGAATCCAATCGGGCCTTCTCGGTCAGCATCTGGGCTTTGGCGTCCAGTTCGGCGGCGCGCTCGGCCAGTTCCTTGGCCTTGCGCTCGTTTTCGTCGGCGCGGTTTTGGAGCTCCTGCTTTTCCTTCAGTTCCTGTTCGCGGGCCAAGCGGGCGCGTTCTCGGGATTCCATGCCCAAATCGAACGGCATGGCCACGTGGAGGAAGGCGCGCCAGGGTTCCAAGGAGTGGACCCGGCGGGTGTCGGCGCGGCCGCTGGCGGCGTTGATGTCGGTGCCCACCGTGATGTCGGGGCCGCGGGGAATGTGGAACGCCGCGGTCAACGTGGCCCACAGGGGGTCGGTGAAGGGGCGGGGCTTGAGGGCCAGGGTCCGCAAGTGCCCTTCGACACCCAGCGTCACGATGGAGCCGGGGCTGACGGCAAGGCCGCCGTCGATCACCACCAAGGGGGCGTGCTGGGCCTGGAGGGTGGTGACCACACCTTCGTTGGCGTGCAGCTCCACGGTCACCTGGGGGGTGACCAAGCGGACCGTCTGGAGGAGACGGCCTTCGAAGTCGTAGCCGGTGCGGTTCTCGAAGTAGGAATAGGCGTCGGGGTAGGCTGCCAACCGGATGCTGTCGTATCCGGTGTGGATCTGGTCGGTGGAGGCACCCGCGATGATGCCGCCCTGGGCCGCCAGACGCAAGGGGAAGGAGGGGTCGAAGGGGATGGCGACCTTGGCCGTGACACCGCTGGCCCCGAAACCGGCCGCGTTGGGGTTCTGGGCCCAATCGGAGACCGAGTAGTAGATGCTCCAGGCGCTGAAGTCGATGAAGTTGTTCGCGCCGATGCCGGCGGCGCCCATCACGGAACTGACCATCGCTCCGGCAGGCGGGGTGAGACCCGCGACGGGGAAGTCGGTGGGGTAGGTGGCTCCCCGCAGACTCAGCAGGAAGACCCCCGAGCCGAGGGGTTCGGCCGAACGCGTCTGGGAGAGCCCACGCCCTCCGGTCCACTGGAAGCCGGTCGAGGGTGCGGGGGTATCGGCACTGGCGAAGGCCACCAGCGCCAAGGAAAGGGAGAGCAGCGACACGAGAACCTCCGGGACGGGAGCTTGTTGGAAACCAACCATAACAATGACTTAAGCGGAGTGGATGCACCGGGCGCGAGGTTTGCGTTGAACTGTACGCTCCAGACAACAGATCCTGATTTGACAGCTTTTTACACGGAGGGACGCCTTCCGGGGCATAGCTTCACCTACGCAATGCCCATCTCCAACGAACTCGTCTATCCACGTACCCATCGTTTCCACCTTCCCGTCATGGGCACCGGTCACAGCATCGACAGCCCGTTGCGTGTGGGCCGTTGGGGTGTCAGCTCCGTCGTCAGCCTGGTGGACGACGTCCTCTGCGAGCAGGTCCACAAGCTTTGGGCCGAGCGCAAGGGAATCCCCTTCCACGGCGTGGATCCACGGGACCCCAAGGCGCGTGCGCTCCGGTTCCGCAACTACCTCGATTTCCTGGCCGACGAACTGGCCGCCCAGATGGTCGCCCTGCGTGCCCAGGACTTCTCGGCGGGCTCCGACAAGACCGCGTATTTCGAGATGCTTCCCGACAGCTCCCCGCTGAAGATCCGCTGGAAGGCCTTCCTGTCCCTCCCCGAGGGCGCGCAGCGCCAGGCCGAGGCCGACGCCCTGACGCAGGCCATGGAGCCCGGCGCCATCGACGTCAACATCATGACCAAACTCGACCGCCGCCCCGTCCAGAAGGATGGCACCCAGGTCGATGCCCGCCACTCCGACGCCAAGCTGGCCCTGGAGGGGTTCGCCCTCTCGAAGTGCCGTGGCAACATGGTGTTCTCCGCGGGCATCAATCCCACCCTCTACGGCACCATCGAAGAGTTCCCCGGATTCTATCGGCAGGACGATGCCGAGGCGGTCAAGGGCATCATCATCAAGGTGTCGGATTTCCGCTCGGCCATGACCCAGGGGCGTTTCCTGGCCAAGAAGGGCCTGGAGGTCCGCGAATTCCGCATCGAGTCGGGCCTCAACTGCGGCGGCCACGCCTTCGCCTCCGACGGCGAGCTGCTGGGGCCCATCCTCGACGAATTCCGTCGTGAACGTCCCCGCTTGCGCGACGAGTTCGTGAAGTCGGTGCGTGCCTACTACCAGAAGAAGGGCCTGGCCTGGAGCGAGGCCGCTGAACAGCATGAGCCGGCCATCACGGTGCAGGGTGGTCTGGGCAACCTGGCCGAGAATCGCCGCATGTGGGAAGACTTCGGAATGGACAGCGTGGGCTGGGGCTCCCCCTTCCTGCTGGTCGCCGAGGCCACGCCCATCGACGAGACCACCCGCGACCTCCTGGCCAAGGCGGGTCCGGAAGACCTGTACCTTTCACCCGCTTCCCCGCTGGGCGTGCCCTTCAACAACCTGCGCGGCTCGACCGGACAGCAGGAACTGTGGCGCCGCTACGACGAAGGCAAGGCCGGGTCGGCCTGTCCCAAGGGTTTCCTGGTCTCCAACACGGAATTCTCCGAAGCTCCCATCTGCACCGCGTCGCGCGAGTACCTGGGGCGCAAGATCGAACAGGTCGGCGGGTACGCCTCCGACGAAGCCCGCAAGCTGGCCGTCAAGGAGTGCATCTGCCACCAGCTCGGCAACGGCGCGCTGGAGTTCCTGAAGCAGGAGACCGCGGCCCTGCGCGGCGAGACCATCGAGGTCCGCCGCCTCCCCGTCACCATCTGCCCGGGGCCCAACATCGCCTGGTTCGATCGGCGCTACAGCTTCCGCGAGATGGTCGACCACCTCTACGGACGGATTCCGTCCTTGGTGCCGGCGCACCGCCCCCACTGCTTCGCCGCCGAGATCGGGATGTACCTCGATCATTTCGAGACCCTCAAGGCCGACACCCATCCGGAGAACTCCAAGCAGGTGGAATCCCTCGATCGCTTCAAGGCGAACCTGGCGGCATCGCTTGCGTGGTACCGGCAGTGGCTCGCCGGTCGCTCCCCGCTGGACGGCGAGAACGTGGCCAGCCTGGCCGAGACCGTCGAAGACGCCGAACTGCGGCTGTTCCCCGCCGAAGAGGCCGTGCGAGGTTGAATGCCGCGCGGCGCGACGATCCCGAGGAGCGGGTGCGCCAGGCCCTCCTGGCCCATCTGCGCTCCCTGGGTGTGCCGCCCGCCTGCACGCGCAGCGAGTTCCCCCTCTCCAGTGTGGATCCGTCGGTGCGCGATCGGGCCGACGTGGTCGTGTTCCGCGCCGAGGGATCGGACATGGTTCCGGTCCTGCTGGCCGAATGCAAGGCCCCCGAGGTCCCGCTGACGGAATCCGTCTACGCTCAGGTGCGACGCTACCAGCGCCTGCTGCCGGCGCCGTGGATCGTGGTCACCAACGGGCGTGTGCTGCGCTCGTGGCGCCTGCGCGAGGGCGCCTGGAGCGAAGAGCCGCTGCCGGTTTGGGTGGAGATGAAGGGAGCCTAGCTCCGATCCGCAAAAGAGCGAGGTGCGAGTCTAGATTCGATCCATGACCGATTCCCAGGCTCTTTCCGCCCGCATCCGCTTCGTCACCTGGATCGGCATCTGGGTGAACCTGGTGCTGGCCGTCGTCAAGGTGGCCGCGGGCATCCTGGGGCGTTCGCAGGCCCTGATCGCCGACGGCCTGGAAAGCGCCATGGACATCCTCACCAGTTTCGGTCTGCTGATCGGCGCGCGCTACTGGACCGCTCCCCCCGACGAAGACCATCCGTATGGACACCGCCGCATCGAGACCTTGGTCACGCTGGGCATCGGTCTGGTGGTGGCGGGTGTGGGGGTGACCATCACTTTGGGGGCCCTGCAGTCTCTGCGCACCGGCCAGCACCAGCACCCCAACCTGCTGGCGCTGGCCGTGGCGTTCGTGTCGGTGGTGGGCAAGGAGCTGCTCTACCAGTGGTCGGCGCGCGAGGGGCGCGCGATGCGCAGCAGCGCCGTGGTCGCCAACGCGGTGCACCACCGCTCGGATGCCATCAGCTCCGTGCCGGTCCTGATTTCGGTGGGCGCCGCCCAGTTTTTGCCCGGATGGGGTTTCCTCGACGCGGTGGGGGCGCTGTTCGCCGCCGGATTCATCCTGAAGACGGCCGGAGAGATCAGTTGGCCCGCCTTGCGCGAGATGGCCGACACCGGCGCCGAGGCCAAGATCCTCGAGCGCATCCGCGAGATCGTCGAATCCACCGAGGGGGTGCGGAGCCTGCACGAGTTGCGCACGCGCTACGTGGGTTCCAGTCTCCACCTTGACCTCCACCTGGTGGTGGGCCCCGACATCACCGTGCTGGAGGGACACCGCATCGGAGACGCCGCCACGGCGCGGCTGAAGGCGGAACTTCCCGATGTGCTGGATGTGCTGGTGCACCTGGATCCGTCGGACGACATGTAGGCCTCCACGCACCGGCGAAGGTGGCGAGGCCCGGCGGCGTGCGCCCGAGCGGGGAGCCCCGGAAAGGCCCCTCAGTAGCGGATCTGCGGCATCCACGCGCCGGAGAGGAACCAGGGCAGGCAGACGATGCCCACGACGAGATACGCCGGAGAGAGCGCCAGATCGATCGCTCCGGAGAGCGCGTAGAGACCCCGTTCCGGGCGGAAGGTCCAGCTCGATGCCACGGAGGTCTGTAGGCCGCGGCAGCGGTATCGGGTTTCACCGGGGGCGGTGAAGTAGACACAAGCCTGGCCTTGCCCACCCTCGAAGGTTCCCACGGGAGTCTGTTTCCGCACGTACGACGGGGTGTTCAGCAACAGCAGGGCACGGGTCGGATCGCCCTGGGGTGACCTCGTGGTTTCGAAGCCCCCCGGCAAGGCGGCATCGGCCACCACCAGTTGCAAGGCGGGAGCCGAAGGTTCCTTGGTCCAGGCTCCCGCCGGCACCGTGTCCACGATGTAGTTCGACTGCCAGTACGTGGTGTCCAGCACGAGGTACAGGGGGGTGTCGCCGCCTCGGAGCTGGTACAGCCAGCGCGGTCGGTTTCCGTCACGGCCGAGGAACGGACAGTCCAGCACCCGGGGTTCGGCGGAGGTGGTCCACCGGAGATCGTCGCGCGCCTGCGCGGTCTCCCGGTAGGGCATGACCTTGTCGTGGACGAAGTTGGTGGCGCACCCCTGCAGCAGGAATGCGGCGAACACGGCAAGGGTGGCGCACGGCTTCACAGGCCGCCTCCGAGGTCCAGGTTGAAGTTGCCTCGGGTGGTTTCCACGCGCACCTGGAACCTGGCCTTGGTCCGCCAGGTCTGGCGTAGCCAGGCGGCCCGCCGCGACGGTGGCAGATCGGAGGGTGGAACGGACAGGAAGGACAGATCCCGGAAACGCGCCAGGACCTGGAATGTCTCCTTGGCGCTGCCGCGCCCGTCCACCGCGTCGGGATCGTGATCCCACCAGTGGAAGGCCAGGGGACACTCGTCGGCGTCGTCGGGAAATGTCTCCGTCTGGTGGAGCACACCGTCGCGCAGCACCTCGTAGCGGATGTGGTGTACCTGGTCGGGACGACACTGGTCGAGGGTGTGCACAATGCGCAGGGCCCAGCGGTGGGTCAGCAGCCAGGCGAAGGGAACCACGGAGCTTCCCTCCGAAGCCCAGGTCTGCCACCGCCGCCATCCCCAGGCATCCTTCTGGAAATTGGGCCCCCAGGCGAAGGCATCGGCGGCCGAACTGTCCGACACCAGGGGCTCGACCCGCAGGGTGTCGGACAGCTCGCAAGTGGTGCCCGACCGTGGCCAGGGGCGGCCCATCTCGGAGGTGTCGATCCGGCCGTGGCTCCGGGAGCACCCGGCGATCAGGGCCGAGAAGGCGACGGCGGAAACGAGGCGGCGGGGGGGCATGGGCCAAAGGTAACCCCCGGGTGGGACCTCAGCGCTGGAGGGGAATCCGCTCCAGCGCTTCCAGTACGATTCCCGGCGTCACCACCTCGGGCAGGACAGTTTCCGTCTTGCCGTCGGAGAGCACGTAGAAGGGGATGCCCTGCCGGTCCCACCGCGCGAGCTCGTTGGCGATGCCCGAATCGCGGGCGGTCCAGTCGGCCTTCACGATGCGGATGCCGCGCGCCTGGAATGCCTGTTGTACGCGTTCGTCCCGGAAGGCGTTGCGTTCGTTGACCTGGCAGGACAGGCACCAGTCGGCGGTGAAGTGCAGGAACCATGGGGCGCCGGAGGTGCGCAGCTCCTCCGTGAGGCCGGGGCGCCACGATTCCTCCTCGGAGGTGGCGGCCACCGGGGGGGCGGTGCGGAGCGGCAGGGCCAGGGCAATGCCACCGGCCAGCAGGCCCAACGCGACCAGCCGGGCGATGATGCGGGTGCGTGTGGCGTGGTGGGGAACCGCCCACCGGCCCAGGATCCATGCGGCCATGCCCACCAGAAGCCACAACCCGAACAGGGACACCAAGCCATCGGACCCGGCCAGGCGGGCCAGCAGCCATCCCAGCCATGCCGCCGTGGCGGCCATGGCGAACCCCAGGGCCTGTTTGAGGGTCTCCATCCAGGCGCCCGGTTTGGGCAGGAAACGCCCCAGATGCGGCAAGGCGGTGATGGCAAGCACCGGGGCGGCCAAGCCCAGTCCCAGGGTCGCGAAGACCAGCAGGGCCTCGAAGGCCGGGCGTGTGAGGGTGTAGCCCAACGCGGCGCCCATGAACGGGGCCGTGCAAGGTGTGGCGACCACCGTGGCGGCGAACCCGGTCAGGAACGATCCGACCAACCCCGAGGCGTGATGCGATCCGTCCAGGCTCGCCAGGGAAGAGCCCGGCTCGAACAGCCCCCAGAGGTTGCAGGCGACCAGCAGCATGAGCCCCGACAGCAGGGCCACAACGGGTGGCGACTGCAGTTGGAATCCCCAGCCGAGGGCGGCCCCACCGGCCCGCAGCGACAGCAGGACGATCGCCAGGGCAAGAAAAGAGAGGATCACCCCGGCGGCGTACGACGAGCCATGGAGCAGAGCGCGCCGGCGACTTTGTCCGGCGTGTTTCAGGAGATCAAGCACCTTCAGGGAAAGCACAGGCAGAACGCAGGGCATCAGGTTCAACAGCAGTCCGCCGAGGAACGCCAGGGCCAGGGCGACCAGCAGCCGACCGAAGGGGGCGGCTGCGGAGGGTGCAACCGGGGCGGCGGTGTCGGAAGGGGCCAGCGCGACCAGGGGGACGCGGGCCTCGAAGGCCTCATCGTTTGTCACCAGCACGAAACCCAGGGAATCGGGGTGGCGCTCGAGCTGGTACGGGTCGCGGGGGATGGTGAGACGGAATCCGTCGTGCAGGGTCTGCAAGAGCTGGGGGGCGGCGTCGTCCAGAACCAACGGGTCGATGGGGAAGAGGCGGGCCGAAGCCGGGGGTTTGCCGGGCAGCGAGAGCACGAGTGCGCTGTCGCCCAGGGCCACGCGCATTCCGCTGGGTGTGCGGGTGGGGGGGATCGAGGCGTGGGCCGCGGCGAAACGCGGCGCCTGCTGGGGGTCGGGTTCCGCGACGGGGCCCACAGGCAGCGAGAGGGAGAGGTCCTGCGTCTCGAGCAGGCAAAGTTCCTTGCAGACCTGCCACTTCGCGCGGATGTGCACGCGCAGGGAGTCGCCGTGGATCTTGGTCACGGTGGCCGCGAAGGGGAACGTGACCGAATCGGAGTACCCGTAGGTCATCAGCGGGGGGACCGGGATGAGGTGCGGGACGGGCCAGCGCAGAGCGCCCAGTTGGGCCGAGGCCGAGTCGAGGACCTGCAGGGAAAGCGGCAGGCCAGCGGCACCCGGATTGCGCCAGTAGGCGTGCCAGCCCGAGTCGAGCTCCAGGTGCAGGCCTAGGGACAACGCGCCGGAGGCCGTCGCGGTGCGGGTTTCTGAAAGGAGGGTGGCGCGACCATGGTTGGACGCCGCAACCGGAAGGGCAAGCGCCAGAAGGAGAGCGATCATGCGAAAGCAATCTACCCGCTTGTGCGGTATGCGATGGCGGCGCGAACCAGGGCTCAGAGAAATGCCAACGGCAGGTGCAGAGCCGCCCAGGCGCCGTAGCGCAGGAAGGCTTGTCGGCGCACCGGAGTGGCCAAGGTTCCGAAATAGATCCCTTTGGCGACCGTATTGGAGAGCATGGCCAGGATGATGGCGGTGAGCAGGGTGGAGTCCAGACTGGAGGCGCGCGAGACCGACAGGATGAAGGGGTCGATGTCGACGGCACCGACGATCAGAGCCAGGACCACCAGTCCCGAGACGCCGAAGAAGGAGCGCACCAAGGACGAGGCGACCGAGAACAGGGCGAAGAAGCCGGCGAACACCAGGGCCGGCATGATCTCGAAGGGGTTCTGGAGGGAGTCCATCGACTCGCTGCGGGTGGAGACGGTCTTGACGGTCAGGGCCAAGACCACGCCGATGGCCGAAAGCAGGGGGAGTTTCCACGACAGGGCCATTCCGTAGGCCGGCCCCACCAGCCACACCAGGGCCAGGATGCGCAGGTACATCACCGAACTGGCCAGCAGCGTGGCCTGCAGCGCGGCCCCCGACTTCTCGGGGGCGTGTTGGGCGATGCGCCCCGTGGCCACGGCCACCGCCGTGCTGGACACGATGCCACCCACCAGCCCCGAGACCCACAGACCTGTCCGGCCGCCGAGCTTCTTGACCAGGAAATAGCCCACGAACCCCACGGTGGAGACCATGACCACGATCTTCCAGGTGCTGGCGGGATTGAGGCCGAAGGAGGTGAACCCACGGTCGGGGAGCACCGGCAACACGATCAAGGTGATGAGCAGGAACTTCAGGACGCCGTTGAATTCGGCCCGGTCGAGCAGTTTGGCGTGGCGTCCGATCTCCTGCTTTTCGTAGAGGATGATGGTGCCCAGGATGGACAACGCCATGGGGATCCAGACGTCGGTGAGCAGGCAGAGCATGCCGCTGACCATCGTGACCAGGATCGCCAGTTCGGAGGTCCAGCCGCCGCGTCCCTCGCGGGCCTTGGCGTGGTAACTGATGGCACCCAGCACGGTGATGGCGCCCAGGGCGAGCGCGGGAGCCTGCTGCACCCCGAGTTGCCACAGGAACGCCGCGCCGAACCCCAGCAGGGCCGTGAGGGCGTGGGTGCGCACCCCGGCGGAGTGGAGAGGGTCCTGGCGGGAGCGTTCCCTCTCCAGTCCCACCAGGACTCCCAGAGCAAGGGCGACGAGGAGGCGCAGCTCCGGAGTCCAGACGATGGCGTTCATGGTTCCATAGTACCACCACCACGCCAGATTCCGCCCCCGGTTCGCTCGACAATCCGAGCCGGTCTTCCCGGTGGTGGAGATTGTCTTTCCGGTGGTTGAGCCTGTCGAGACCAGCGCGGTGGGTCTCGACAGGCTCGACCACCGGACGGCGTGGTGACCGGATAGGCTCGGCCACCGGTTGCGGCGGATATCGAAGTTCGGCGACCCACGGCTCTGCGACCGCGGTCTGGTCGCCGGACGACGATCAGATCTTGCGCGCTTGGATGCCCTTCTTGGCCAGGGCTTGCTGGACCTTGTCGCGGTGGTCGCCCTGGATCTCGATCACGCCGTCCTTGACGGTGCCGCCGGTGCCGCAGGACTGGCGCAGCGACTTGCCCAGGTCTTCCAGGGCGGTTTCGGCCATGACGATTCCTGTCACGATGGTCACGCCCTTGCCGTTGCGGCCCGAGGTCTCCAGCGAGACGCAGGGTCCTTTGGGCAGGTGCTTGCGGACCGGCGTCGTGGAGCCCTGCCGCGGGGGCTCGGTGCGTTTGCGGCTGGAAGACATGGCTCCGCTGGCGGGGTAGCGGCCCTTCTGGTCGGGGTCGTTGCTCCAGACGAGATCGGACATGGGTCAGATTCCGGCGGAGAGGGCCATGCCGGGCGAGAGCCCGAGGGCCCCGTGCCAGGCGAGCGAGGCGTCCACTCCCCAGGAAGCACCCTGGACACCCACCCCGAAGGACGGGCGGGCCTCTTCCAGGCCCAGTTGCATTCCCGAACGCAGGGAGAGCAGGCCCCATCGGGCTTCCAGGCCCAGGGGAAGGGTCCATTCCTCGTCGATGGTCCAGCGGGCGTCGGCCAGCACGGAAAGAGTCCAGTCGGCGGGAAGGGCGCGCGTCCAGGAGCCGCCCAGGCTGGTCTGGAACGGCAGCGTCTCGGGGTCATCCCCCGAAGTGGAGGCCGCCCCCCAGTTGCGCACCGAGGCGCCGGCACCGAACGCGCCGCGGTTCCAGCGGATTCCCGCGTCGGTCCATCCGGCCCACGACGTCGCGGTTTCCACGCGGTTCATGCCGCCGTGCAGCGCCAGGCCGGCGGTCCATTCCGGGGCGAACATTCCCAGGGATCGCGAGAATCCGAGCCCTGCTCCCCAGGTGGAGGCCGTATAGGTGCCTGTGGGACGGCTTTCGGTGTCGTAGCCGTCGATCTCTTCGAAGCCCTGGAAGCGCAGGCGCCCGAACACGGCGCCGCCCAAGGCGGGAACCTGCCACGAGGCGTGTTCGATCTGTCCATCCAACTGGGCGTACCCGCTGGTCCAGCCGGCCGACAAACGCGTGCCCTGGGGTGTCGCGATGGCCGGCGAGGCGTCGGGGTCGGATTCCGGCAAGGCGGTGCCGGCACCCGACAGCGCCGCCTGGCGCGGCGAAATGTCGAGTTTGAGGAGTTTGTATCCCGACGATCCGGAGGGCTCGGCCAACTGCGACCAACCTGCGGACGTTGCGAGAAGGACCAGCCCCGCCACCAGGGAATACGGAGAGTTCATCCCTGGAAGTTCGTGAATTGGAGGTCGACCGACCAGTCCCCGCGGCGCAGATGCGCGATGGCGTCCTGGAGGTCGTCCTTGGATTTTCCCGTCACGCGCACGTGGTCGCCCAGGATGGAGCCCTGCACCTTGAGCTTGGCCTCCTTGAGGGAGGCGACGATCTTCTTCGAGTCCGGTTGCGGCACGCCGGCTTTCAGCGAAGCTTCCTGGCGGACGGTCATGTGGCCGGCGGCCTCGAGCTTGCCCCATTCGATGCCCTTGGTGCTTACGCCGCGCTTGATCAGCTTGAAGTCCAGCACATCCTTGAGCTGGTCCATCTTGGGCTCGTCGTCGGCGACCAGCTTGAGCTTGGTGCCGTCGAAGTCGACCGTGCATTTGGAGCCCTTGAAGTCGAAGCGTGTGGCGACTTCGCGCTTGGCCTGGTCGACGGCGTTGCGCACTTCCTGGGGGTCCATCTTGGAGACGATGTCGAAAGAACAGTCCTTGGCCATGGGAGGTGAATCTAGTCTCGCAGGTCCACGACCTCGGCTCCCGGCGGTGCGGTCCACCGGAAGGCGTCGGCCTCGGGCTTCCACTTGGCCCAGGAGGTCAGCTCCCAGGCGGTCTCGTTGCCTTGGGCGTCGAACAGGGACAGGCGCAACGGGCGAAGGTCGGCGGGTCGGGCCCACAGACTGGCGCGCACGTAACGGGCGAACGCGCCTTTGCCCACGGGCAGCTCCAGACGCACGGCGTCCTTGCCCGCCAGCAGTTCGCGGCGGGACGAGGTCTCGGAGCCGCGCAAGGCTTGGGCGAGCAACGTTCCGGGCAGCAGGGCGGGGTCCAGGCGGGCGACCGACTGCACAAGCACCTGGCCCGTGGCGGGCAGGTGCTGCCAGGTGGTGGTGCCGTCGCACAGGGAGTTCAGTCCGGCCGAGGCGAAGCGGAAACGGTTGGAGTCCGCCAGGTGGAGGGTGCCGGTGGTGGTGCGGCCTTCCCCGGGAGCGGCGGCAGGTTTGACCGTCCAGCTGAGCTCGATCTTCCATCCCGGCGACGCCTGGAGGGAGCGGGCGATGCGGGGCAGCCACGGATCTTCGGCGTGGGAGCCCACGGCGGCGACAAGGAGGAACAAGAGGGCTCGAAGCATGGATGGATTCCCGGAAGGGGCGCCTTTTCTAGTTTCGGCCCTCGTCCGACTGCCGGTGTCCGGTGTCGTGCTGGAGGTGCCATGAACCGTTCGCAGGCGCTGCGCGAACTGGAGCTTCTCGAAAACTACGAGTTTGACCGCGGCGACGCCCCGGTCCGACTGCTCAGCCACCTTTCGGCCACCGATGCGGAGGTGGTCCAGGCCGCCCTGCGCGCCGCGACCGCCTACATGGGACTGCCGGGCATCTGGGAGCGGGTGTTGGAGATGGCCCAGTCGTCGTCCGAAGCGGATGTGCGCGCCTCGGCCTGCGGTGCCCTGTGGCCGGTCATGCAAGACGGTGGTTTCTGGGACTGGAAGCCCGAAGAGAGCGACGAGGAGACCGAGATCGCCGAGCCTCTCACCCCCCGGGAGGTCTACGAGGCCTCGAAGGCGCTGTTGCTGGCCCGGGTGGAGAATGCCGCCGAGCCCGTCGATGTCCGCCGACGTAGCCTGGAATCCCTGGGGCACATCGCGTTCCTGCCCGAAGTCCGACAAATCGTGTTGCGCGCCTACCGCGAGGCCGAGGACGATTGGGCCAAGATCCCGGCCGTGTACGCCATGGGCTTGCAGCAGGACGACGAGTTCGAAGGCATCGTGATGGACGAGTTGCGCTCCACGCATTTTCCCCTGCTGTGCGAAGCCGTACACGCCGCGGCGAGCATGGCCCTGGAAGAGGCTTGGCCGCTGGTCGCCGATCTGATCGATCACGAGGACCGCGAGGTGCGGTTCGAGGCCGTGGCCGCCATCGGTTGGCTGGCTCCCATGGAAGAGGTCGAAGCGATCCTCGGTGAGTTGGGCGCCCGTCGCCGCGATCCCCGCACGCGGGAAGCCGCGGAGCTGGCCCGCCAGGCCTTCGAGGAGAGGCGCCGCGAAGAGGCGGGGGAGAATCCCGACGACGGCTGGCGCATGGACCAGGTCTGGGACGAGATCGATCGCATGACCGACGGTTCGGCACGCGGCGACGACGAAGACGACGGCCCGCGGCCCGGTCGGGCGAAGCGCTGAGATGGGTTTCGCGCGCCTGGCCCTGATCGACGCCGACGCGCAGGACCTGCGCGTGTACGAAGAGGGGCGCGAGGTGTTCCGTTGCCGGGTGTCCACCGCTTCGGCGGGGCGTGGGTGCCGCGAAGGTTCGGGCTGCACGCCCTGGGGTTGGCATCGGGTCGCCTCGGTGCTGGGGCAAGGAGCGGAGGTCGGCGCGCGTTTCGTCTCGCGCGAGGCCACCGGGGAAATCTGGGGAGGCGAGGCCGTCGAGGGGGATTGGATCCTCAGTCGCATCCTGTGGCTGGAGGGGCTCGAGCCCGGCGTGAACCGCGGCCAGGGAATCGATTCCTTCGAGCGCTACATCTACATCCACGGCACGAACCAGGAAGACCTCCTGGGACGACCGGCGTCCCACGGTTGCGTGCGCGTCTCCAACGCCTCGGCCGTGGCCCTCGGCGACCTCCTGCAGACGGGGGATGCCGTATTCATCGGACCGCGGGGAGACCAGTCATGAGATGGCATTTCGCCGGCATCGGCGGCACGGGCATGAGCGCGATCGCCTTCTACCTGCTCGGGCGCGGACAGGACGTGTCCGGATCGGACCGGCTCTTCGACCGGGGCGGCGGGGCGGCCATCCGTGCGGCCCTCGAATCGCGGGGTGCCAGGATCTTCCCCCAGGATGGATCCGGCATCGCCCCGGACGTGCGCCTGGTGGTGTCTACCGCGGTGGAATCCGACGTGCCCGAAGTCCGCGCCGCCCGCGAACTGGGCTGCGAAATCGTGCACCGCTCCGAGGCGCTGGCCTCCATCGCCAACGCCGCGCGCACCATCGCCGTCTCCGGCACCTCGGGCAAGTCCACCGTCACGGCCATGGTCTTCCGCGTCCTGCGCGAGGCCGGACTGGATCCGTCGGTGATCTCCGGTGGAGTGCTCAAGGAGCTCGCGGCCGAAGGGCATTGGGGCAACGCCTACGGAGGGACCGGCGAATGGCTGGTCATCGAGGCCGACGAATCGGACGGATCGCTGGTGCGCTACGCGCCCGAGATCGGGTTGATGCTCAACCTCGATCGCGACCACAAGGAGCTCGACGAACTGCGCGCGCTGTTTTCCACCTTCCGCGACCGTTCGACGGTTTTTGTCGCCAACGGCGATCGCGGGGAATGCCGCGAGCTGGGCGGGGAGCGGGCGCGCTACTTCGGCCTGGAACACCACGATCACCCCGCCATCGAAGACCTGGTCCTTGGTCAGGACGAGGTCTCCTTCCGCATCGGCGGAAACCGCTGCCGCGTGCCCTTTCCCGGCAGACACATGGTCGAGAACGCCTTGGCCGCGTTGCTTTGCGGACGGGAAGCGGGTGTGCCGCTGGAGGTCGCGGCGCGATCCCTGGCCTCGTTCGCCGGCGTGGGGCGTCGGCACGACCTGGTAGGACAGGCTCGCGGCGTGACGGTCTTCGACGACTTCGCCCACAACCCCGCCAAGATCGAAGCCGGCATGGGCGCGGCGCGCCTGGCGGCCCGGGGCGGCCGGGTGCTGGCCGTGTTCCAGCCCCACGGGTACGGTCCGCTGCGATTTCTGCTGCACGACTTCGCCGAGGCCTTCACACGGGCGTTGGGTCCGGAAGATCGCCTCTGGATCGCCCCGGTCTACGATGCCGGTGGAACCGCCGATCGCACGGTCTCGTCCGGTGAACTGGCCGCCTTGTTGCCCGGCTGGGGAATCCAGGTGCTGGCCCCCGAGACGCGTGCGGAGATCCCCGCCCTGGTGGCGGCCGCGGCGCACGAGGGAGACGTGGTCTACTCGATGGGCGCCCGCGATCCGGAACTTCCGATCTTCGCACGTTCCATTCTGGACGCCTTGGGCTGATCGTTTTCGCTGGCCCGCAGAAGGTCGGCGACGCGGTGGGCCACCGCCTCGCCGGCGTGGGGGTCGCGTGGGGGTGTGGCGGGCAGGACCAGGGAATCGAGTCCGGCCACCAGGGGTTCGAACCCCAGATGCCCCGCCACCCGGGCCATCTTCCGCAACGCGGCGGGGGGTAGGACGGAGGAAGGAAACGCCACCAGGCTTCCGAGCCGCGAGCGCAGACCCATGTCCGAGAGGCGGCCGCGGACCTCCTCGGCGATGCGCCCCGCCCGGGGGAAACCATCGTTGAAACGCGGGTGCAGTTCGTCGATCCAGGCGGCGTCGGGGAGGTCGGTGCGCGCCAGGTTCAGCACGATGTGGCGGTGCTCCGGATCGTTCAGGAGATTCTCGACCCGCAAGGGCCAACCCACGGCTTCGGAGGCGCCACCGGAAAGCCAGCGGGCGGTGCCGAAGCCGTGGGGGAGCACCAGGCCCGGGCGCCCGGGAGGGTCGCTGGGGCGCAAGGCCTCGGGGCCGGCGAGGACGGCGTGCACCGTCCAGACGGGGCTCAGGCCCCCCATGCGGCGCGGATCTCCAGGGCCACCAGCAGCGAGCCCAGGGCGGTGAGGACCGGGCCCGGGTCTACCAGGGCCGTGGCCTCGTCGGGGTGGGCGGCCTGGGCGGCCACGAAGGCCGCGGCGCGAGGTTCGACATCGATCCGTCCCCAGCGGGCGGGTTGCTGTGTCAATTCTTGTCGGAGCGCCTGCACGACGGGGCGGCGCGACGCGGGCCAGAGGCTGGGGGCGGGCACCAGCAGCCAAAGGCCGCGGGGCGCCTTGTCGGCGAGCACATCCATGCAGGTGCGGATGGCGGTGGCCAAGGCGCGAGGATCGGCGGAATCCGAGCGAAGCTCAGGCCCGCCGAGGGAGACCAGCAGGCGGCCGGCATCGTGTCCCAGAGCCTTCCAGAGGACTTCGGCGCGCAGGCGTTCCACGGTGCAGGTTTCGTCGCCCAGGTGCCAGAATTTCCAGGCGCTTTCGGGATCCTCGACGCGGCACAGGCGCTCGAGGGACACCGAGGCCGAGCCGGCTCCGAAGAACCCGTCGCCGACGCACACCACGCGATGGGGGTCGTGGTGGGCACGGAGGGAGTCGGCCAGATGGGTAGAGTCCATGGAATCCTTCGCCGAAAGCGTCGTGGTCGGACCTGGCCGCGATGATGTCCAGGGTGAACGCCGCCGGAAACGCCGGGGCTGGCGCGGAGAGGGAAACATAGACACGGAGACTGTGGGCCCGCAAATGCAAAGGCGCGGTCCGGAAAGCCTCCGGACCGCGCCCCAGGAACTTCGAGCGACGGTGGTGTTTAGGGACGGCCGCGCAGATCGAAGGAGCGGCCGTCCTTCACGAAGCGCAGCTCCATACGACCCATGTCGACGGTGAGCTGGCTCGGCCGGGTGTCGGCCGATGGCGCCACGGCACGGGGTTCGACCGAAACGGGAGTCAGCGGTAGCGGATTGGGCACGTCCAGCTTGCCCGCGACGTAGCTCTTGAGCCAGGTGAGGGCCGGGCGCTCCTTGCCGTCCTTGATCAGGCCCGAGAACTTGGCCTGATCCCAGGTCTGGCCGTAGACGTAGCCCCAGATGGTGACACCGGCGACGTACGGCGATTCCCACATGATGGGGAACAGCGCCTTGTAGGCCGCTTCCTGGGAGGCGTCGCTTTCGTAGGACAGGTCCAGCTCGGTGATGAAGATGGGCAGGCCCACCTGGTCGTGCAGCTTCTTGAGGACCGTGGTCAGGTCTGCCGCTTTCATCTCGGGATTGGTGTACGTGCCCGTGGTGGCGCTGAGGTCGTGGGCTTGGCATCCGATGCCGTCGATGGCCTCGGGAGCTGCCGCCTTGACCTTCTTGGCGATGGCGATGAAGTCGTCGACGTTCCAGCGCAGGTTGTTGTAGTCGTTGAGGACGAGTTTGGCCTTGGGGAAACGCTTGCGGGCCATCCGGAAGGATTCGATCACCCATTCGTGGCCCGAGGTGCCGGCTCCGCCGAGAGGGGCGATATACGGAAACGGCGCGTGACCGGCCACGGATTCGTTGACCACGTCGATCATGGCCACGTTGGGGTAGCGTGCGGCGACGCTATCCATCCATTCCTCGATCTCGGCCTTCTGGTCGGCGGTGGAAAGGCTCCCCAACCAGTTGGGGTACTGGCTACCCCAGATCAGGGTGTGGAAGCGGAAGGGGTATTTTCCCGCTTCGGCAGCTTTGTAGGCCGCATCGCACCCGGCCCAGTTCATGTTGTCGCGGGACGGTTCGACCACGCCCCACTTGCACTCGTTTTCGGCGGTGATCTGGTTCCAGTAGGCGCCGAAGTCCGAGCGCACGGCGCTTTGGTGCGTGATGTTCCCCAGGAACTTGGTGGCACCCTTGGCGATTTGGGCCTGAGACGCGGGGGCGAGTACCAGCAGGGTGGCGAAGGCGGTGGACAAAGCAACGGACTTCATGGTGCCTCTTTGGGGGGATTGGGGGCGTGCTCTTCCAAGCTAGTGCGCTGCGGTCCCCTTTGCGCGCGGATTGAACCAACAAAGCGGTGACAAACCGTCCGCATGCGAGAAGGGAAAAGGGCTGTCGTGGACTTCCGGGGGCTTCGGAAGAATCGTGTCCGCTCGTTGGTGCCGGCGCCCCTTGGGGGAGGAGCAGGGGGAACGGGCTCGCCCTGGCGGATGTACACGAAGCGGCGAAAAATGGGCCCTCCCGGGCTTGAACCGGGGACCAAGCGATTATGAGTCGCGTGCTCTAACCAACTGAGCTAAGGGCCCTTACCACGCATCGCGTGGTGGGTCGCTAAACGTAGATCCTTTGAGCTTGGCCGGTGGACCTACGCGATTCTGAATCGCGTGCTCGGAACCAACTGAGCTAAGGGCCCTCTCGTGCGATGCGAGGGGTGGACTCGCTCGATGGTCGAGCCTGTCGAGACCAGCGCGGTGGGTCTCGACAAGCTCGACCACCGGACCTGCTCGCCACCGGACGAGCGAGGTCAGAACGTGGAGTGCGAGTTGTCCTGTTCGCGGAATTCGTTGCGGATGGCGGCGAATTCGTCGCGGATGCGCAGGAAGGCGTCGACGACATCGGGGTCGAA
Organism: Fibrobacteria bacterium; assembly: GCA_035913415.1. Taxonomy (GTDB): domain Bacteria; phylum Fibrobacterota; class Fibrobacteria; order UBA5070; family UBA5070; genus UBA5070. The sequence continues at coordinate 23,477 of JAMIIV010000039.1, forward strand.
GTGGCTGCCGGAAGACTTGCGGATGATCTCGATGCTGGTGTCGAGGTCGAAGGCGGGTTTGTAGCAACGCTTGTTGGTGAGGGCGTCGAAGACGTCTGCCAGCGCCACGATGCGGCCATAGATGGGGATCTTGTCGCCGACCAGGCCGAACGGGTACCCCGAACCATCCCACTTCTCGTGGTGGGTGCGGGCGATGATCTCGGCGATCTGCAACATGCGACCTTCGGCGTCCTGGAGGATCTTGGCGCCGATGAGCGCGTGGCCCTTCATGATCTCGAATTCCTGCGGGTCCAGGCGCCCGGGCTTGAGCAGGATGGCATCGGGGATGCCGATCTTGCCGATGTCGTGCATGGAGCTGGCCACGTAGATGTGGTCGATGTCTTCGCGCGGCAGTTTCAGCTCGCGGCACAGCGCGGCCGTGTACGCCCGGATGCGCAACACGTGGTTGCCCGTCTCGTCGTCGCGCATTTCCGCGGCGCGCGAAAGGCGGGTGATGGTGTCCAGGCTGGAGGCCTCGAGCTGGCGCAGGGCCTCGCGCAGTTCGCGGGTGCGGCGCTCCACGAGCTCTTCCAGGCCCTTCTGGTACTTGCGGACCTCGGCTTTGAGGGCGCGTTTCTCCAGGGCGTTGTGGATGGAGAGGTAGACCTGCTCGAGGTGGATGGGCTTGAGGATGAAGTCGTACGCGCCTTCCTGCATGGAATGCACGGCCAACCCGATGTCGGCGTATCCGGTGAACAGGATGACGGCGATCTGCGGGTGGTGGCGACGTACATGGCGCAGCAGGTCGGTTCCGCTCTTGCCCGGCATGCGGATGTCGGACAGGATGACGTCGAACTGTCGAGTCTCCAATTGGCGCAACGCTTCGTCGTAGTTGCCGGCGGTGGCAACATCGTACTGCCGCAGGACCAGATAGTCCTGGATGACCTGGCAGATGGCGACTTCGTCGTCGACAACGAGGATGCGGCGGACTTCCTGATTCATGTCCTTGCCATGTTAGCACCCGGGACGATGGTGCGCAAGCGGCGTTTCCACGACGGACCAACGTCGGGGTATTTCCCCGGGGAGGGTGGGCGCTGGTGGATCGAATCGTCTAGATTCATCCTCGCTCCCATCGCCCGGAAGGATCATACCCCCCGTGAACATCGTCGAGATCCGCGATCTGGTCAAGAACTACCACCTCGACACCACGGTGGTGCCTGCGTTGCGTGGTGTCTCCCTGGACATCGCCCAGGGCGAATTCCTCTCCATCGTGGGGCCTTCCGGCAGCGGCAAGACCACGTTGCTGAACATCATCGGGTGCATCGACGAGGCAACCTCCGGCACCGTCCGGTTCGGGCCTGAGGAAACCACCACGCTCTCCGATCGCCGGCGCACCGACCTTCGCCTGCATCGCATCGGGTTCATTTTCCAGAGCTTCAACCTGATTCCGGTGCTCGATGTCGTGGAAAACGTCGAGTTCCCGCTTCTGCTCATGAAGGATGTGGGGCGAAAAGACGCGCGGGAGCGCGCCATGGACCTCATCCAAGCGGTGGGCTTGAGCGAACACGTCAAACACAGGCCGGGAGAACTTTCCGGAGGCCAGCGCCAGCGTGTCGCCATCGCCCGAGCCCTGGCCACCAGGCCCGATCTGGTCCTGGCCGACGAGCCCACCGCCAACCTCGATTCGGTCACGGGCGAGCAGATCCTGGAGCTCATGGCGGGCCTGAACCGCGATCGCGGCACCACCTTCGTGTTCAGCACCCACGACCCCCAGGTCCTCACCTACGCTCGGCGCGTCCTGCGCATGCGCGACGGCCAGATGGTCTCGGAGGCATGAGACTCCTGGCTGTTCTCTGCGCCCGCAACCTGATGCGCCATCGCGGGCGCAGCCTGGTCGTGGGCATCATTCTGTTCCTGGGTGCCATGGTGATGACCGTGGGCAACGGTGTCTTGTCGGGAATGGAGAGAGGGCTGCGCGAGAACATCCGCGAGGGATTCCTCGGGGACGTCGTGGTGGCCTCCAGCTCCCAGATCAGCGACAACGTGTTGATGGGCGTGATGGGCAAAGGCATCGCTCGGCTGGACCGTTACCCCGAGATCCGCGATCTCCTGCATCGCGACTCGCTGGTGCAGGCGTTCACGCCGGTGGGCAAGAACGTCGCGATGGTCCTCAACGAAGACGACGGCTATCCGTCCTTCGCCTACCTGCTGGGGGTCGACTGGAACTCCTACCGCAAGGTCTTCCCCAACCGGCTGGTTGCGTTGGAAGGCGCGCGCGAGCCAACCGGAGACTCGTGGGTGCTGTTGCCTGCCGCGGCGCGCGACATGGCCTTCGAGCAGATGGGGGAATGGTTCGTGCCCAAGCCGGGCGATCTGGTGGACTCCACCCTCAGCGATGCCGCCAAGGAGCGCCGAAACAGTCTCCGGATCCGCGACGAAATGGTGCTGATGGGCTACTCCGAGGAAAACGCCACCTCGGATGTTCGTCTCCCCATCCAAGGGGTGGTGCGTTACCGGGCCCTGAACAAGATCTGGGGCTGGTTCGCCTTGGTTGACATCGAGTCCTACCGCCGCAGCCAGGGATACCTCGCCGCGGCCGAGCAGGTGGTCCTGGATTCCGGTCGCGCCGCCCTCCTGGGCATGGAGGCCGACGGGCTGGACGACCTGTTCGGCGGATCCGATCTCTTGGCCCCCACAACCCCCTCGGCCGATGCCACGCCTGTCGCGAAGGCTCCTGCCGAGCCGGATGCGGCCGCCTGGAATCTGGTGCTGGTGCGGTTGCGCGCGGGTGACGATCCCGATCGCGGGGCCGCCCGCATCGACGCGGCCTTGAAGGCGGCGGCGCTGCCTGCCCGGGCCATCGTGTGGAACAAGGCGGCGGGGCCCATCGGGGGCATGGCGGTGCTCATCAAGGGGGCGCTGTTCGTGTTCGTCGCCCTGCTGTTCGTGGTGGCGGCCATCATCGTCATGAACACCCTGTCGATGGCCGCGATGGAACGCTCGACGGAAATCGGCATGATGCGCGCCATCGGCGCCTCGAAGAATTTCATCCGGGCCCAGTTCGCCGGCGAGACGGCCATGCTCGCCGCGGTCTTCGGGGGCTCCGGGATTGTCGTGGGCGCCCTGGTGGTCGTGATCCTGCGGGCCTTGCAGTTTTCCACCGACAACGACTTCCTCCAGATGGCCTACGGCGGCGAGACGTTCCGACCCGTGCTGGGAGCCTTGGACTGGGGGTTGGCGGTGCTGCAACTGGTGGGCACCTCGGTCACGGCGCTGGTCTACCCCATGGGCCAGGCCGCGCGGATCACACCCCTCGAAGCCATCCAGAGGGATTGACCCATGTTTCTCCTCTCCCGACTCGCCCTGCGCAATCTGGGCCGCCAGCGCCGCCGCTCGTTCATGCTGGGCTCGGCCATCGCCTTGGGCACGGCCGTGCTCGTGACGGCCAACGCGTTCGCCCACGGCATTTCCGTCACCATGTTCGAACGCGTCATCGTGTGGGTGGCGGGCCACGCGGGTGTGGTGGTGTCCGAAGTGGGCAACGCCGACCGTCAATTGTTCCGCGACGCCCCGTTCCTGCGCGCCCAGATGGAAGGCCTGCCCCAGGTGAAACGAGCCGAGGAGACCGTGGGAGTCTTCGCGCGCGCACTGGGCAAGGGACGCTCCGACAACGCCATCCTGGTGGGGGTCGATCTCCACCGGGAGATGGACGAGAAGGAGCGCCACGAGCTCGAACAGAGTTTCAAGATGACCAAGGGCCGGTGGGAATCCCTCGGGTCGGACGGCATCGATCTTCCGCTGGTGCTGGCCCAGGAAAAGGCCCGCGAGCTGGGCGTGGACTCCGGAGACGAAATCCGTCTGCGCTTCTCCGACGCGCACGGCGCCTTCCAGGCGGCCAAGGGCAAGGTCTCCGGCATCTTCCGCAGCGACAACATGTTCATGCAGGCGCCCATCTTCGTCGACATCGTGCGTCTGCGAGCCTTGCTGGGATTCCAGCCGTGGGAGAGCTCCGGTTTCCGGTTGGTCCTCCACGATCCCCAGCGCGACGCCGTACCGGTGGCCGAATCCCTCCATGTGCGGCTGCATCCGGGCATCGCGCGGATCCCCGCCACGGGCCCCGACGGTCGCACCTTCTCGGTGTGGGGTCTGGATGGCGATTCCGCCGTCCGCTTGGCCTGGAAGACTCGCTGGAACGTGCCCGAATCGCTGGCTCGCCGTTCCGACCTGGCGTTGGTCGGAGCCGGTTCCGGCCTGGTGGCCGGGGACACGCTCGCCTTGGCCTGGCAGGCACGCTACGGAAGCGATTCCGGACGCGCCGTGCTGCGGCGCGTGCACCCTGTGGCCGGATTGCCCGATTCCGTGGTGCTGTGGCGGCAGGAGTCGTTCTTCCGCGCCTATTACGGCGCCTTGCCGCCGCGCCATTCCGCCGCACCCCCGTGCGACACCACCTGGGTGGTCCGGGAATGGAACCTGCTTCCCCGGCCGCGCACCACCGACGAGTACCGCAAACTCATGGCCCAAGCCGCGCTCGATCGCGGCAAGGGCGCCATCGTGAGCGTGCACACCATGTACGAGGCCGCCTCCGACATCCTGAAGCTGGAGTCGGTCCTGAACCTCATCACGGGCTGGGGTGTGCTCGTGCTGTTCCTCATCATCCTCATCGGCGTGCTGAACACCCTGCGCATGACCGTCCGCGAGCGCACCCGCGAGATCGGGACCCTGCGCGCCGTGGGAATCCAGGCTCGCCAGATCCAGTCACTGTTCCTGCTCGAGACCCTCTTCCTCGCGCTGTTGTCCTGCGTGGCCGGTGTGGCCCTGGGTTTCGCCGCCATGGCGGGGCTGGCGAGCATCCCCATCGATCTCCACGACAACCCGATGGGCATGCTCCTGGTCGATGGGCGCCTCTACTTCTCACCGACGCTCGGGGGCATCGCCTTCGCCGTCGTCCTGATCAGCCTGATGGCCACCGCCACGGCCTGGTTTCCTGCCCGATCGGCCGCGCGCCTGCCTCCCGCCGACGCCCTCCGACACCACGAGTGAGGTGATCCATGCTCCAGATCCTGATGCTTCCGCTGTTGTTCTCCGCGCCTCCCGTACCCAGTGGGATGAAGATCCTCGATTCCCTCGAGAGGCAGAGCACCATGCGTTCCGACGTGTCGGCCACGGTCCGCATGACGCAGACCAAGGCAGGGCAAGGCGCGCGCGAATTCGCCATGCGCTGGTTCCGGCGCGACTCCGACGAGTCGTTCGTGATCCTGATGGATGCGCCGGAGGCCGAACGCGGCAACGGGTACCTGCGCTCGGGCGACCATTTCTGGATGTACCGCCGCAACACCCGCACCTTCCAGCACGTCAATCGCGACGAATCGATCGGCGGCACCGACGCGCGCGGCGACGACTTCGAGTCGCGCAAGCTCACGGAGCTATACGCCGAAGCCGAGGGCAAGACGGGCATGCCGGTGGCCGACACGCTGGGCAAGGTCGCGGCCTGGCGCTTCGAGGTCAAGGCGAAGGTTCGCGACGTCGATTATCCCCGCAAGGTCTACTGGGTGTCGCGCGAGGGCTGGCAGCTTCTCAAGGAGCAGGCCTGGTCGAGCACCGGAACCCTCATGCAGACCGCCTACTACCTGAAGTACCAGACGGTCGACGGTCGACAGGTCCCGGCCAAGATGCTGTTCGTCGACGAGTTCGAGAAGGGCAACCGCACGATGGTCGAGGTCGACCAGATCCGCACCTCGAAGATCCCCGACCCGACCTTCACCAAAGCCTGGCTCGAAAGCCAGTCGAAGTGAGTCCCCTGGCCCTCCTCCTGGGCCTGGCGCCGGCGCAGGACCTCGACGAGGACGATCTGTTCCCGGACACCACGGTGGTCGCCGCCGCGGCGCCGGAGTCCGCCCGGACGACAGATTCCGTCGGGGGGACGCAAGTGCGCCTGGGCGGCGGAATCGATGCGGTGGGCCAAGCCTCGTGGAAGCGCGACGCGGCCTTCCCTTCGCGCGGCACGGGATTGTCCAGTGTGGTCGGAACCGCCAGCCTCGATGCGCGCTTGCCCTCCGGGGAACGCGCCTTGGCCGTGTTCGAACTGGCCCACGACGGCACCGCCGACACCGCGTCGTGGGCGCTTCGGGAGCTGTTCCTGGACGCCGACGCCGGTGGTGTGGTGTGGGTACGGGCCGGCAAACAGGTGCTGCAATGGGGTCGGGGCATCTTGTGGACGCCCACCGATCTGGTCAATGTCGAAGGCCGATCCTTGGTGGAGCGCCCGGGAGCCCGGGAGGGCGCGACGGGCCTCAAGGTGCAGGTGCCGTTCGGAACCCGAGGGTCCATCAGCGCGTTCGCGCCCCTGCGCGGTGTCGACAAAGCCGAATCGCTTTCGGTGGCCTTGCGAGGCGAGGTCGTGCTGGGACGCGTCGAGGTGGCGCTCTCGACGCGTCTGCGTCCGGACGCCCCGCACGCACTGGGTCTGGACGCCTCGACCGGATGGGCGGGGTTCGACATCCAGGGCGGCGCGTTGTGGCTTTCGGGTGATCCGCAGGCGCGTGTGGCGCTCCGCGAGGGTGCCTGGCGGCTGGAGAAGGATCCCACCCGCGCCCAGGTGCGCGCCAGCGGTGGGGTGGGGCGCGGTTTCAAGGTCGGCGGAGTCCCCGATCGCCTGCGGGTCGATGTCGAAGGCTTCTGGCAGTCGGAAGGCTACGCGTCGGAGGTCCTGACCGACACCAAGGTCCGTCCGTACGCCGACACCCTCTGGATGGACTTCGACCCGGCCCTGGTGGCCGGCGCGCAGGCGGGCGGAATCGGGTTGCCGCGGGGGATTCCCGTGGTGCGCGGCGACGGCCTCACCTTCCTGGCCGGCAACGGGCTTTTGGCGCCCAACCGCCACGGCCCCCTCTACCTGGGGACCATGTTTTCGTACCAGAAGTTCCTGCTTCCCGACCTGGTCCTCACGGCCCAGGGCCTCTCGAACCTCGAGGACGGCTCCGGGGCCGGAGCCTTGGGCGGGCGATGGGAATCCCTGCACGGATTCCACGTCATGCCGATGGTCTGGTTCTTCTGGGGCGAGCCGCGAACGGAATTTGTCCTGGATGGCCGGGGCGTGGGTCTGGAATTGCGCAGCGGCCTGAGGTTCTGAGTCGGGAGCGCCGGACGGCGGAAGACCCCGCCGTCCGGAACGCTGGCTGTCAGTCGCGGGGCGCCTTCACGCCCGAGCGCCACAGGATGTTCTGCAGGCCGGAGGTCTCGCCGTCGTCGTGGGTCTGGGCGAGGATGCGCCAGACGTAGATGCCGGTGCCCACCACCTTCCCGTCGGTGGAACGGAAGTTCCAGGAGGGGTTCACGTACAGGCGGTCGATGCGGTCGCCTTCCATGGCGTCGATGTCCTTCTGAGTGATGTCCACCGTGCGCGAGAAGGCGAAGGTTCCGGAGAGGTCGTAGATGTAGAGGATCAGGCGGACGGGGCGGTTGATGTAGAGCGTCGGGCCGGCGCACATGCGTGCGTCGGGGCAGATTTCGCGCACCGCGGGGTCGGTGTCCGGGAGGTAGCCGCGCCCCGGTTCCCACCACTGCCCACCGGGGTCGGAACCCCGCGAGACGCGCAGCAGGATGCCTCCGGGTGCGGCGCGTTCCTGCTCCAGGGTGGTCAGTTCGGGAATGCTCGCCGAGGGCCGCACTTCGATGCGGTCGGGCCGAGGTGAGCCGGTCACGGGAGTCGACCAGATGGCCTTGGCCGTGTCCGTGCGGTTGCCGAAGGTGTCGGAAACACCTTCCAGGAACCGCACCACGTAGCCCGGCCGGATGGAGCCGGGTTCTCCCGGAGGCACCAGGAACCACAGCGAGCCGTCGGCGGCCACGAAGACGGATTCCGCCGGGACGCGGTGCCAGAGAACGTCCTGCGCGGGGCAGGCGAGACTGCGCACGCCGGGGCACGAGCCCACTTCGAGCCAGGCGCCACCGGGAGCCAGCGACAGGGGTTCGGACGGCGTGATGCGCAGGGTGTCGGGGTCGGTGTAGTTCTCGACCCGCGAGATCGTGGCGCGCAGCACCACGGGAGCGACGCCATCGCGGATGCGGAAGGTGTCGGCGATGGACACGTGCACGCCGTCGGGAGCGCGGTAACTCTGGTGCAGCAGGCCCTTCTGCGCGCTGTCGACGGAGGTTGCCCCCCAGGCGAACGGGGGGGCGACGGGCACCACCAGGCGCAAGGGGTCACCCAGGGCGGCGCTGGCGGCCGAATCGGGCGTGAGGCCCGTGCGCACCGAGTCGCCCAGAGTCAGGTCGAAGACGGGAAGCGTGTCGAGGGGCCAGCGGACATCGAGGGTCACGATCGCCGCGTCGATGCGGCCGTCGCCGTCGCGGTCCACATAGAGCGCCGAAGCCACGTGGACGGGATCGGCGACGGGGCGTGTGGTGTCGCAGCCGGTGTTGCCGACGTCGTCGGTCCAGCAACGCAGTACGGTGTCGATGCCCGGGCCCGGGACCTGGTGGTCGTCCGTGTTGGTCCAGGTCCTGCCGCCGTCGGTCACCGTCCAGTGGACGGGGATGTCGCCCGACGGGACGGCTTGGCCGGTACGGGGATCCTTGATTTCCACGACGGGGATGGACTGCTTGAGGTCGATCCATCCCGTGTCGCGTCCGCAGTTGCCCAGGTCGTCGCAGGCCTTCACTTCGGTGGGGAACAGGCCGTCGCCGGAGAAGTCGGTGACGGCGAACAGGGTGTCTTGTTTCACCGTCCAGGAGCCGTTGTCGCGCAGGGATGAATCGCGCACGGTGTACCAGATGGTGTCGCGGCCGAAACGGGTGCGGGCGCGGTCGCCCCACCAGGTGGTGTCGCGTTCGGGGGCCAGCGGGTTCGGGCCGGTGATCTTGAAGACCTGCACCACGGGGGCGGTGAAGTCGGCCCACACGTGTACCACGTCCGTGGCGACGTGTCCGAAACTGTCGACATGGGTGCGTACGATCCGGTTCCAGCCTTCGACCAGGAGCGTGTCGGCGGTGTCCTGGCGCACGCCGTCGAGGGTCCAGTCGATCACGTGGTCGGGACGATTGGTGCGCAGGCTGTCGGTGGGGCGCGTGATGACCAGCACCGGGCGGTGGTCGTCGTCGAGAATGGTCAGGGTCCAGGTCGGGTTCGTGCCGGAAGCCATCGGGGAGAGGGGCGAGAGGCGAATCCGGACAAATTCCGTCGACTCTTCGAGCGTGTCGGGGACGACCGGCAGTCGCAGATCGGCCCAGCGTCCGCCCGCGGGAAAGGCGAGGGTGTCGGAGGTGGGGAATTCCATCGTCCAGTCCCCGGGGCGCAAGGCGGTGGACCCTGTGGTGCCGAGGGCGACGCGAAGGGGAATCGAAGCCGACCGCGACAGCACCACGCGCACACGCACCGTGCCGGCGCGATCCTCGCGCACGGTGGTGTCGGGGGTCGCGAAGGAGATGCGCACGGAATCGCCTTCCTCGAGCAGGAGCCCGTCGCCGAGCGAGTCGGTGGCGCGGATCATGCAATTGCGGCAGGAATCGAGATGGACGGCGAAGGCTTCCGTGGGCTCCCATACGGTGTCCACCACGGTGGGAATGCGGACGCGGGCCAGGGTGTCGCCGGGGGCGAAGGTCACGGTGCCCGTGGTGGTGCGCACGTCGGAGGCCGAGGCGGTGCCGGGGCGGAAGGACCAGGGGATGGTCACGGCGTTGGGGGTGCGGCGCAGCAGCCGAACCAGGAGGATCGCGGTGTCCCCTTCGCGCACCGTCGGAGCGTCTTCGATGAGGGCGTACGGCTCGTCGCCGTCGTCGAGAAGCACCGCGCGACCCAGGGAATCTCCGTAGCGAGCGTTGGTGGGAATGCCCAGGACGACGAAGAAGTCTTCGGGGTCGGGCTGGCCCTTGAGATCGTCGCGGATGGTCACGGGGATGGAGGTGGAGCGCTGACCAGGCAGGAGCCGGAGGTTGCCCGAAGCCGCGACCCAGCGGACGCCGACCGGAGCCGTGCCGGCGAGGGTGCCCCAGGCGACGGTCACGGTGTCGGCGGGGTACCAATCGAGGACGACGGGAAAACGCAAGGTGGAGTCGGCCTCGACCACGGGCGGGAGGTCGGCGATGGTGATGCGGGGAAGACCCTGGGCATCGAGGATGTACCCGGTGGCGGAAATGGTGCCGGCCTTGGCGCCGACCAGCCCGGTGGCGGCCACGGAGAGGCTTTCCACCTGCTCGCCGGCGATGGAGTCGGCAAGCACGGAGACGGCGAAGGTGGTGTCGCGCAGTCCCGCCCGCAGGACCATGGAACGGGCAGGGACTTGGGTGTAGTCCAGGCCTGGCAGGGCGGTGCCCGCGTTCGTGCGCCAGGAGAAGGACGAGGCCAGGCCCGAGGGGGCCGAGAGGCGCACGCGGAAGACCAGGCTGGTCGTGCCGGTGGTCGGCTCCAGCACCCAGGCGGTGTCGAGGGAAAGCGCGGGCGCCGAGTCGGCGTCCAGGATGGCGGCCACGGCGACGGAATCCGTCAGGGAAGCGCCGGCCGCCGAAAGGATCCGCATGAGGAAACGTTCGGGACCCTCGTGCAGCGTGTCGCCGTAGACAGGAACGCGCAGGAATGCACCCGAGGAGTCGGGAGGGATCGTCAGGGATCCTGAGAGCGTCTGGTAGTCGCGGATGCCGCTGACGGGGTCGGTGGTGGAGCGAGCGGTGCTGTCGCGGGTGGCCAACGAGAGGACGACGGGAAGCCCAGACGGTCGCGAAAGGGACAGCCGGAACATGGCGGTGTCGGAGCCGCCGAAGACCGAGGGCTCCTGGATGGAGATGTCGGCGATGGACAGCAGGGGAGGGGCGTCGTCGTTGAGGATCCAGCCCGAGTCCTGCAGGACGCTGCCGACGGAGTCGAGCCCCAGCAGGCTGTCGAGCCGGACCAGGAAGTGTTCGTCGGATTCGTGGCGGAGATCTCCGCGCACGTTGACGGAAATCGTCTTGAACGTGGATCGGAAGGTCAGGGTGTCGCGGAGCGGGCCGGCGGCGACGTAGTCGGAATCGGAGAGGAGGGCGTGATCGGTTCCCGAGGGGCGGGCGGCGCCGTCCAGGGTGCGCCAGCGGAACGAGACGGGAACCTGTGGTGCGTTCCTCGCGGCCAGCGGCAAGTGGGTGATCGGATCCTGCAGGCGCACGGTGAAGGTGAGGGGGCGGGTTCCGGCGTTGCCTTCCTGCACCGCGGAGTCGGCGGTCAGGACGACTTCAGGGGCGAGATCGTCGTCGAGGATGGTGACCCGGATGTCGAGGAACTGGATGGAGGTGTCGGCGACGCCGTTGGAGTCCGGAAAGGCCGCTGCATGGGGATGGAACAGGCGCACACGGAACGATTCCGGGGCTTCGTAGGCCGAGTCGTCGAAGATGCGCAGCGGGATCGAGGCCGTCAGCGTGTTGACGGGGATGACCAGGTGTCCGCTGTCCAGTGCGACGAAGTCGGTGTCGGCGGTGGCCCCTGCGGGCGAGGTCGCGAAGATCTTGTAGTCGAAGGTCACGGTGTAGGCCGTGACGGCGGGCAGGGTCACCAGCATGGTGGTGTCCCGACACGGCCGGCCGGAGGGGTCGGAGCACCCCGCCGCCGCCGTTTCCCGGATGGACAGGGGCGAGGCGCCCAGGGCGGGAATCCAACGGAACGGGATGAATGCGCCTTCCCCGAAGTCGACGTTGTTGTCGCCGATCACCCGTTTGGCGTAGACCTGGCCGAAGAGGGTCACCTGGCTGGAGAAGTGGACGTCGCCGGCGGGGGCCGACAGGGTGGCCCAGAGCCGGTTGTCGGAGGGGATGGTGATGTTCCCGCCGCTGGCCAGCATCATCGTGCCACCCAGGAACTGGTTCGGGCCGCTGCCGAAGCCGGTGGCCATCCGGGCACTGTCGGGACCGATGAATGCGTGGGAAGCGGCAGCGGTCACGTCCCCTTCGGAATACACGACCGTGCGCGTGCCCCGAGCCTGGGCGGCGACGATCGCGTTGCCGCCTCCGATGGCGATGGAGCTGAAGGAGTAGAATCCGTCGGTCAGCAGGAGTGCCCGACCGTTGCCGGTGACACTCAGGTTGCCGTAATAGCCGGGAAGGAGGGTGTCGCCGCTGCAGGAACCGGCGGGCAGCCCGGCATTGGAACACCTCCAGTAGTAGGCCGTCGTGATGGTGGGCGACAGGAACTGGACCGCAGCGTCTCCGGTGAGACTGGGGCCGGACAGGTCGATGTTGGGGCGCGTCGCGGGAGGCGCGTAGCCGACGATGGGTTTGCCGGCGGGGAGATCGGTGGACAGGGGCGGAAGGGGGGGGGCGACCAGGAGGGGAATCCAGGGCGAGTTGTACGTCACGCGCCCGGGCAAGGCGGGGCCACCCGAGGCCGCGGCCATTTCGACGCGCGCGGAGGGGGCGAAGGTCAGGGAGGGGGCGTTGTAGGTGCTCCCCAGGCGCAGCAGGGCGGAGTCGACGAGCTGGTTCCCGGTCAGGTTGAGCGCACCTTGGACCGCCACCGACCTGGAGAAGTACAGGCTGTTGGCCCCGGAAACGAAGGAGCCACCCACCTGGAACGTGTCGCGGAAGATCGCGCCGCTGCCCACCCGGAAGTCGCCTCCGACCCAGGTCAAGGGCACACCGGTCTGGGCGTCGGTGTTCGAGCCCAGAGTGAAGGCCTTCCCAGCGTTGATGCGCGGACTGCGAAGGCGCAGCCCATCGCCCAAGGCGATGCCGCCCGCGGATCCGAACAGTCCCCCGTTGGCCAGTCCCGAGTTGGAGGGAAGCCAGATGGAGTCGGTGGTGTAGACGGAATAACCGATGATGCGGGGATCGGGGGCGAATTGGTCGAGTTCGACGGCGGCGGGGATGGCCAGCGGAAATGCGAAACTGGCCAGGATGGGAAGGCTCCAGCGCCTCGACTGGTTTGCGCGAATAGGGGAATACGTGCGCACGGCGCTCTCCAGGACCGGGTGAATCTCCATAACGAGTTGTAAATCAAGGTATTCCGAGGCGGAAAAAAACCCCGACGGATATGAATAGATCTGCCGAAAATCGTTTCCGTCACGAGTACGAATCGCGATTCCACGTCCGTGGAAGCATCATTCGGTAATGACCACCGAGGCCACCATGACCCTTCCTTGCGATTTCCACACCCACCACGGCGCGTTTGGCGCTTTGGGCAGTTTCACTCTGGGCCGCTTTGGAGCTAAGGGTGGTTTCAATGTGCACGACGGCAGTTCCCCCGGAACGGACGAGGTCTTCATCGGGATGGCCCGTCCGGAGACCGGATTGCGGCTGCTGCCGTTCTGCCAGGTTCGCACCGCCGACACCACGAATTTCGCGGAAGGGGAATTGTTCGGCTCGGCGATTCCGGTGGACGTTGTTCCGGTGGCCCAGGTGCGGCGCACCCTGGGGCTGGGAAGCGACCGCTGGAGCTGGGACGAAGGATCGTTGGACATCTGCACTCCGTTCGGCCCGGTTCCCGACCCGCGGGCGGGATGGGAACCCCTCCGTGAGTGGGTCCTTCCCGGGGTATTGGCATTCCTGGAGTTCGACAACACCCAAGGTGTCACCGATGCCACCGCGGTCTTCGCCCTGGGAGCCGCCTCCCCCAGTGCAGCCCTTCTGGAAATCCCGGGAGCGGTCGCGGTGGGGCGGTGCGGACGCGATGGCTGGGCTACACCTTGTGTCCATGGAGCCCGCCCCCTGGCCGGATTCGGGATCGATCTGTGTCTGCATCCCGACGGTCGCACCCGCGAACCCCATTGGTTGGGCGCGTGCGCCGGGGTTGCCTGGACCGTGCCAGCCGGGCAGCGCATTCGCGTTCCCCTCGCCCTGGGTTGGTACCACGATGGCCTCGCCAGCCAGGGATTGAAGACCCGGTACGCCTACACAAGCCTCTACAGGGACCTGGAGGACGTGCTCGCTTCGGCGCTGGCGCGACGCGACGATCTGGAGGGGGGGGCGCAGGTCCTGGACAGCCAGTTGGATGCCTCCGGTCTGTCGGACGAGCGACGGTGGCTGTTGGCCCACGCGGTGCGCGGCTACTTCGGCAACTCGCAGTTGCTGCGGACGGAATCCGGCGATCCGGTGTGGGCGGTGCACGAGGGCGAATACACCATGATCAACACCCTCGATCTTTCGGTCGACCAGGTGTTCTTCGAGGAACGGTATTTCCCCTGGGTGGTGCGCGAACTCGCCGACCTCTTCTACGCCCGCCATTCGTTCACGGACCATCTGCGGGTGCCGGGGGACACGGTCCTGCACCCCGGGGGATTGTCGTTCTCCCACGACATGGGTGTGCGCAACCAGTTCTCGGCGCCGGGAACGTCCTGCTACGAACTTTCGGGGCTCCACGGCTGCTTCTCGCACATGACCCAGGAGCAGGCATTGAACTGGCCCCTACTGGCCTGCACACACGTCCTGATGGCCTCCGACCTCGCCTGGGGGCGCACCCGGACGGACGTCCTGGCGGCCTGCCTGGAAAGCCTGGAACGCCGCGAACATCCCGATCCCTCGTTGCGTCGGGGAATCCCCGGCACCGACTCCAGTCGTGTCGGTTCGGGCTCCGAGATCACCACCTACGACAGCCTGGATCCCGCGCTGGCGCAGGCGCGGGGCAGTCTGTACCTGACCGTCAAGCTCTGGGCCGCCTATCGCGGTCTGGAGCGCGTGTTCGGTCTGCTCGACCAGCCCCAACGCGCGGACCGGGCCCGACAGGGCCGCCTTCGGGTGGAGCTGGCGATCGCCGCTTGGCCCCTGTGCGACGGCTTCCTGCCCGCCCTGGCCGACGGCCGCAACCGTTCGGCCATCCTGCCCGCCGTCGAAGCGCTGGTCTTCCCCCTGGCCTGGGGCGACCCTCTTCTGCAGGCACCCGAGCCAGGGACCAAGGCCTTGCTGGAGCGTCTGGGCTCGCACCTGCACCGCGTCCTCGATGACGGGATCTGTCGATTCCCGGACGGGGGGTGGCGGTTGTCGTCCACCTCGCGCAATTCCTGGATCTCCAAGATCGCGCTGTGCCAGGTTGTGGCCGAGCGCGTTTTCGGACGGGCTCCCGAGCCGGAAGCCGACCGCGCCCACGTGGCCTGGCAGGCGCCGGGATCGGCCGACTGGGGTTTCACCGACCAGATCATCGACCGAGTCGGGATCGGCTCCAAGTACTACCCCCGCGGCGTGTCGGCCATCCTGTGGTGGCCGCAAACGGAGATTCCAGCCCAAGCCCGTTGACGCCTTGAACGCATCCAGGGACATGGGCCGTCTGCGGCCGTCCCGTCTTCCCGTCCAGGTGGACCAGGATGCGGAGGCATTCCTCGGCCCAAGGCCTGCATCTCCCCGGCCCTGACTTGAGGTGGACCTGGAAAACAGCTCGATGGTACAATGTCTCAAACGCGAATCTCTCGTCGGAGATCGCACCACCTCCCCATCCATGGATGGTTCCATGCCCGACTCACGGCACGGTCGTGTCCTTGTCCCCGGTTTCGCCTTCCCCTTCGGTCGGCGGGTCTTGGCGGCGCTCGCCGCGACCGCGCTCGTTTCCTGTGGTGGCGGATCTTCCTCCACCGCGTCCGAGGGCGGTCCTCCTTCGACGTCCGGGACTTCGGTGGTCTACGATTTCACCAAGGGCGATTCCCTCTCGCCTCGTGGTGGGTGGGTTTTCCACGATTCGCGGTGGGAGCTGGCGACGATCCCGGGAACCGAGGGAACGGTGGGGTTGCCGTTCCGATATCCGGGGGTCGAGCCCGGTGGCTACGGCATGAGCGAGATGCGCTTTTCCATGGCCCGCGGTGACGAATTCTGGATCTCCTTCCGATGGCATGTCCCTGCCAACTACCACCACCGCCACGACACCCGTCTGGAGATCCCCGCCAGCCAGCGCGTCGGGTGGCAGCTGGGCGACACGGTGGTCGGCACCGATGGCACCTCGCGCGGCGTGATCTCCCAGCAGGATTCCACCGGACTCTTCCTGCGGTACGCGACCAAGTCGTACTACAACGAGGTCTGGATCGGTGACGTCCGCAACCAGACCCGTTCCGCCAGGGCCACCTCGACCTCGCGTTCCCAATGGCCTGCCAACAACAAGCTCCTGGCCGTCTGGGCGGACGAATACTCCGCCCGGGGAACCGGCTCCACCATCGTCTGGGGCACCGATCTCGATTGGGCTTCCGGAGAGAAAGCCTCGGAAATCACGGTGGGATATTCCGTTGGCGGCAAGACGGTCACGGGAGCCCCCGCCTCGGGTGGCATCCTGATCCGGTCGCAGGATGCCGGAAAGTGGATCGACCTGGTGTTCCACGGACAATTCGCGTCAGGCAGCGGCACTCGCGACGGCGTGATCGAGACGTGGTACCTGCGCCAGGGTGGAACGTCGTGGACGAAGGCCCACGACATCCGCGACGCGCAACTCGTCCGCCCCACCGTCGGCGCCGATTCGCTGCGCACCTGGGGTTACGGCTACCTGATGGGGTGGGCGAACTCCGGTTACGACCAGGAAACCACCTTCCACCTCTCGCGGATCGAGCATGGACTGTCCCGACCCGCGCACCTGGGGAACACGCCATGAAGCGCTTCTTCCTGCTGCTTCCTGTCCTGGTGCTCGCCTTGGTCTCGAATGTGTCCGCTTCCGATCGCCGGCCCTGGATCGACTCCTCGTTCGTGCTCTTCTGGAGGGCTCCCGTGCGCGCCCATCCCGGCGTGCCCCTGGACTTCCAGTTCAGCGTCTACGAGGCCGACAACCAGCCCCTTTCGTGGTCGCTCCAGGACGCCCCCCACGGCATGACAATTTCCGACGACGGCGAGGTCGACTGGATCCCCGCGCCCTCCGACACAGGCTCGCGCGAGATGGGCGTGCGGGTCACCCGCGCCGATGGCGTTTTCCGGGAACGTCGCTTCCGGCTGACCACCGGCACGCGCGATTTCCTGTTCGTCTCGCCGACCGGCGACGATGGCGCCGACGGAACCCTGGCGCGACCGCTGCGCACCCTGGAGAAGGCCATGCGCTCCATCCGGGGGAACGACGGCAAGACGATCCTCGCCCGGGAGGGCGTCTACCGCGAGACCTACGTGTGGGAAACCAACGGCGTGAAGGCGCCTTTCGGCTTCGTGCGATTTCCCGAGGGGGACTACCTCGAGCTGCGCGGCTTCCCGGGGGAACGCGCGGTCCTGGAATGCGGTCCCGGCGGCGGTGGCCTGTGGGCCTTCGGTTCCAGCCACGTGGTCTACTCGAACCTGGTGGTACGAAGCGCCCGGCGGGGGGAAAACGCCGGCATCCTCCTCGGCGGCGACAGCGGCGTGGCCTTTCGCGTGGAAGTCCACGGTTCTCGATGGTCGACGGCCGACAACTGCACCGGATTCAAGATCCAGGGGGGCACGGGAAACCTCATCGACCGAAGCATCGGCTACGACAACCGCGACACGACCAACGACCACTGGAACAACACGAACTTCCTGGTCTACAACGACGGCGATCCGGGCACGATCCACGTCCTCAACAGCGTGTCGTGGGGCACGAACACGGGCTTCAAGATCAAACATGCGGGTCCCAAGAAGCTGATCCTGCACAACAACCGGTCGCTGGGAGATGTCATCGGGTTCGGCGTCGGGAGTCGGCTGTCCAGCGTGCGCCATTGCGTCGCGCAGGACAACGGAGGCGGGATCGTGCTGGGGATCGCCGACCCCAACCCCTACACGACGGATTCCGTCCTGGCCGAGCACAACACCGTGATCGATCCCACCGGCTGGGGTATACAGATCCAGCACAGCTACTTCACGGGCGGTTCGGTCCTGAAGCGAAACCTGGTGGCCGGACGCCGTAAGGCGCCAGGATCCGGGGAAGGGGACCATCGTCTCTTCGGAGCCTGGATCTACGACAACAAGGCGACCTCCTATCCGTTGGTCCTGGACTCGAACCTCTACTTCGCCCCCGACCAGGCCAACATCGCCCGGTTGGGCAATGTCGACCCCGACTACGGGTGGACGCGCTGGCGTTCATCCACCCCCCACGACGCCCATTCCGTCTTCGCCCCCCCGGATTTCATCGATACGATCGATGGTCGTTGGGTCCCCGGCGCCGGATCCCCGGCGCGTTTCGCCGACGGCACCTACGCCGGCGCCTACGCCCCCGGAGCCTCGGTTTCCACCGATCCTCGGTCGAAGAATGCCAGGAGGGGGTGGAGGTCCCTCCCTCCCCAGACGCCCATCCAGATCGTCAATCTTCGCGGTGCCCTGGTCTGGTCGGGTTCCGTCGGGGAGATGTCGTCCAGGCGGGGCGGGGAGAACTCCTTGCTGCCCATCAGGGTGGTGTGGCGCGGGCCAATGGGGCGGCTTCGATCCGAATGGATGCATCCGGTTTCGCGGTGAGGGGATTCCTCGGGGGTGCCGGTCGCCCGCGGACTGTTCGAGGGACCGGCCGCGACGGTGGTCGCGTCGCCATCGGGTCGATGCGCCCCTGTTCCCCGGTGTTCCTGGGCTTGTCCTGGAATACCGACCAGGTCTTGACGGAAACCGTCACTGCCCCTGCGGAGCGTGGGTATCGCCCCCGACCTCGTCGACCCCTCTCTTCGAGATCCCTTTTCGACATTGTCGAGCATTCCACAAAACGGGGTTGACCCGATCCACGCAAGAGTTTCCGGAGAATCGCCCCAATGCCCACTGACGCTCTCGAAGCCTCCCGAATTCCCGAACCCCAGCGACCCGTGTTCGATCCGGGAGCGATCCAGGACGATCTCCGGGAAATCGCGCGGTTTCCCGATCTGCTGCGCAAGGTCGTCGCGGGCGCATCTCCGCAGGATCTGTCGCGAACGTGGAGAGACGGAAGCTGGACCGTCGCGCAGTTGGTGCACCATGTCCTCGACAGCCACCTGCACAGCTATTCGCGCTGCAAATTCGCCTTGTGCGAGACGAATCCCTCGATCAAGCCCTACGACGAGAACATCTGGGTGACCACCCCGGACTGCACGGCCGACTCCGTGGAGGAAACGCTCGACCTGCTGGGCCTGCTGCATCGCCGCTGGGTGCGTCTGCTGTCGGGGCTGGACGAGGCCTCCTGGCGGCGGTCGTTCCATCACCCCGAGCGCAAGCGGGATTTCGTTCTCTACGAACAGGCGGGGATCTACGCCTGGCATGGTCGGCACCATCTTGCCCAGGCCTGCGTGGCGCTGGGAGTTGCCCTACCCGACTGACCCGGCTCGGGTCTCCGGGGAGAGGGAGGCCAAGCCTCGATCCTTCAGCGCTTGAGAGTTGTCTCGTAGACCTCGATCCATCTCTCGGGGCTGATCCGTGTGGCCAGCTCCTCGAACAGCGCGAAGGGGATGGACTCGATCCGACGCAGGCGGATGCAGCTCTTGCCGAGGTCGAGTATGCCTGCTCCCGTTTCCTGCCAGGCGTCCTGGAACCAGGCGAGCTCCTCGGGGAGGGCGTAGAGCCCCATGTGGTAAATCCCGATGTGGCTCTTCGGGGATCCGATGCTCACGAAGGGAAGAGGGAGCGTCGGGTCGCAGTGGTATCCTGCGGGATACAGTGAATGGGGGACCACATACCCGATCATGCCGTAGGAGATGGTCTCTTCGAACCCGGAGGGAAGGTTGTCTCGAAAGATCGCCCGCAGGCGCGCCACAGGGGCGCGGCGCTCGTCGGGCAGGGACAGGATGTAATCGTCGGGATCGTGGAACGCGGTGGGCTTCATGGGTTCAAGCTAAGCCTGGATTCGTCCCGGGGAAAGCCCTTGTGCCCGGTTGCAAGCCCCCCGACACGGGGGCATTGGGGCAACGGACAACAGAATCCGCGGGGTGGATCTCGACGGGCTCGATCACCGCGTTCGACTTCGGTGCTCCGGTCGAGGCCGGGTTACTTCGCCACTGCCAGGGGACGCACGAGGGGTGGTCGGCCAGGAGCGCGGGCCACCAGCAGGTACGCGCCGCGGTCCAGACGGAATTTGACCACAGGGGAAGGCGGGAGGGAGGCCAGGCGGCGCCCCTGGAGGGACAGGATGTCGAGGGTGCGGTAGGTCTCGTATCCGCGCAGGGACAGAATGCCGTCGCGGTAGGTGGCGGTGGGGTGGGTTGCGGGGCGGGGGAGAGTCGAGAGTTGCCTTGGAAAATCAGAACAATAGGGGTCACAGAGGTGGTACTTGCGGCACGCTTCGGCGTCCCACGTGAACGAAACACACAATGGCTCCGGAATCTCGGCGATTCCGTAGAGGAGAATGGGCCCCAAGGAGAATCCTTGGTGGGGTACGGAGGTGATGCTGCCGGATGTGTCTTGGATTTGGAGAATCCACCAGAATTGGAGGAACTCGTCGAGAGGCAGGAGTCCGAAATCCGGGGAGGAGAGCATCTTGTCGGGCATCCGGAGCATGTCGACGTCGATGCAGATATCGGTGGCTCCTGCGGAGAACTGCGAAGCCGGGATCATGACGGAATGCGTTGCCGAATCCCCAACTGGGACGGTTCCGAATTGGAAGGTCACCCCCTGGATCCTCTCGGGATCCAGGGTCGCTCCTTCGGGAATGGACAAGGAAAACTCGATGGCCTTGAGGCCGGTGAGATCGAGCTTGTAGCCAGGAGAGAGACCCACGCCGACGACGGCATACCCTGCCTCCGTGTTGGTGGATGGACGCGACAGGTCGGCGATCAGCGTGACCGCCGCATGGGCGGTGTCGACCTTCCACTTTCGGGCCCCCGTGGGGAGAATCACGGTCGATGTGCCATTGTTCAAGCCTGCCTCACCGGTGTCGGTGAAGGCATACCAGTAGCCACCGGCCTGGTTGGTCGGCTCCTTGTTGGTGGAGAAAACCACCAACGGTCCATCCTTGCGGCATCCTTGCCCGTGGACTTCGGGGTGCTGGGGCATCCCGAGGATCACGAGGTCGTCCAGCCAGAGGCGGGCGGCTCCCGGCTCGGGCCGACTCTCGGTGGAGTCGCTGGACCAGCCGGGGGTCAGGGAGATGGCCAGGGCCTCGACGGTCCGGGCGGGGTTGCGGGCGGCGTCGGCGTAGTCCGCCTGGGTGGAGTCGAAGCGCAGACGCGCCGGGAACGTCGTCGGATCGCACCCGCCGGCCCCGGTCGCACAGGGGAATCGGAATCCGTCGGAGGTCAGCGGGAGCGTGATCTCCTGCCAGTCGGGGGTGACATGCAGGGAGGCGACTTCGGCCTGGCCGCCGGGATTGGCCGCGTAGGCCTTGGACTCGAGTTGCAGGAGTGCATCGAAGGTGCCTGAGCCCTTGATGCGCATGCGGATCGCGGTCGCGCGCCGCAGGTCGGCCGTGGGTCCGAGGAGGTGGGCGGGGATGCGGAGTCCGGCGCGGGCGGACCGGACCGCACCCGAGTCGGGGCGCAGCGTGGCATCCAGGATCAGGGCGCCGTCAGAGACGGCCAGCGAGTTGGTCGAGGCGTCGTTGGCGAAGGCGCGTGCGCCGTAGACCTTGCGGACCAGCGAGGAGTCCTGGGTGGAAAAACCAAAGGTGCCGACCACCCGGTCGCCGAAGGCGGCGCAGGCCAGGAGGGCGGGTAGGAGCAGGGACTGCTGAAGTGGGGCCAAGGTGGGGCTCCGGACAGGAGGGGAACGATGGAGGGAATGAATGTTCAGTCGCGGAGAGGACGCCATGGGTTCATGGCGTTCCGAGGGGAATCTCCAGATGCGAAGGCCTCCGGAGGGACGCTCCGGTCACCACGTCCGAACCGGGAGATCTCCCGGATGCCCAGGCTCGGTGCTCGACCACCGGGAACAAGCTCGACCACCAAACATGAGTGCGACCACGGATCCGTGCGGTCCCCGCGCTCGGCTTCCGGTCACTCCTTGGTGGCCCGCACGTAGGGGTTTTCGCGCTTCTCGCGGCCGATGGTGGTGCGGGGGCCGTGGCCGGGCACCACGATGGTCGCGTCGGGCAGCGTGTAGAGCTTGGTGCGGATGGAGCGCACGAGCTGGTCCTGGTCGCCGCCGGGCAGGTCGGTGCGGCCCACCGAGCCGAAGAAGATGGTGTCGCCGACCACCACCAGACCGATTTCGTCGACCACGAAGGCGACCTGTCCGGGGGTGTGCCCGGGGGTGTGCAGGACGCGCAGACGGAATCCGGCTTCGATCTCCACGACGTCGCCGTCTTCCAGGGGTTCGGGGGCGATGTCGGGGGCGGGGATGTTCATGCCGAAGCTGGCGCCCCACTTGGGGGCGTCGCGGAACAGGCCCCAGTCGTCGCGGTGCAGGCGCGGCACCAGTCCCGATTCGCGGGCGATCTCGCAGGTGCCGGCGGCGTGATCGACGTGCGCGTGCGTCAGCAGGATGGCCTTGAGGGTCAGGCCGCGGTCGTGCAGCAGATCGCGGAACGTGGAGGGATCGTCGGTGGGATCGATGAGCACGGCCGAATGGGTGGTCTCGTTCCAGACCACGGTGCCCACGCAGCGCAGCACACCCGAGGGAGCGGATTCCCAGCGCAGGTCGGCGCTCATGCCGCGCCCCCGCGGTGGCGGTCCATGGCGTCGTAGAGGTCGCCCACGGTGGCGATCGACGACACCTCCGAG
>JAMIIV010000040.1:0-2261 GCA_035913415.1 Fibrobacteria bacterium
CTTTTTTTAAAATCGGCTCCAAGATTTCCCATTCTTCATCGGTCAAATCACTGGGGTACCTCTTACAAGGAATTTCTTTTGGCCAAGCCATACAGCACCTCGAATAGAATCTCTGAAATTAAAATAATCGCCGGATTTTGGCTCATTTTATCAAAAATACTATAATAATATCAATGCGTTAGTTTTTGTACAGCTTCTGAGTATCTAACACGCGTAGTACTGCTAAGCCCTTGATACACATGATACGTTGCACCTTGCATACTACTTATCCATTCAACCACGCATGACCCGGTCGATCCGGACGTGACAGTTCCGGATGCGGCCGGGGACATTGCCGATTCGATGCCGTTTGCATATACGATCGTGACACCAAAATAGTACGTCAGGGAGCCAAACAAGCTACCACCGGTCGTGCTGCAACTGACGTTGGTAATGGTGGGTATAGTAGTGGTTGGTGTACCTATGTACACACCACCGTAGCCGATTCCGATATTTCCATTCGCGTCCACCGTAAGAAGGGAGGTGCCGGAAGACGACGCAATGGTGAGGAGCGGGTTCGTCTGTCCTGCGGTGCCGGTGATCGAGAGCTTGGCGTAGGGCGAGGTGGTTCCCACCCCGACATTCCCCAGCGCATCCACGTAGAGCGCATCGGTACCCGAGAGCGTCGTACCGTCCGCACCGTAGTAGGCCACCTGGCCCTGCGCGCCTGCGGTGGTATCGCTCCCCTGGACAATGGTGGTGTTCCCCCCGCCGCCGCCCCCGCGCGCTTTGATGGTGGGCTTCTGCGGGTCGGTGGTGTCGATGGTGATGTTCCTTCCGGCGGTGAGGCCGGTGAGGATGTTCGCGGCACGGATGGAGCCGCTCCCCGCGTCAATGTCGGCGCCGTTCGTGGTGAGCCCGCCGAGGGCAACGAGCGCGCCGGTTGTCGTGGTGGCGAGCGTCGTGGTGCCGGTGACGGTGAGGTCGCCCCGCACGCTCGCCTCATCGGCTGTGAGTGCACCGACCGCGAGGGCGCCTTCGACCGTGGCACCCTGGGCGATTGCCACGCTCCCCGCGCGGAGGGTGTCGGTGGTGAGCGCGGGGAAGCGGGCGACGGGGGCGGTGAGCATATCGGCGAAAGAGCCCGTACCGCCCACGGTGAGGAGGCCGAGGATGCGCGCCGCTCCCTGCACGGTGAGGTCGTCGCGCACGGAGAGGTGCGCGTTGACTTCCGCGAGGCGGGTGCCCGTGTACGGGAGCGAGGAAGTGGCGTCCGGTGTGAGGGCACTGCGGGGAACCGGTGTGGTGCGCGACGTGCGCGTCGTGACGGTGGTGGTGCTCTCTGTGGCGGGAAGTGCGGATGGAGCCGGTTCTTCGTCGCTACCGACGAGGTCGGCGATGAACTGCCGCGCGCTTCCCAACGCTTTCCCGAGCCCCTCGAACGAAGCGGTGAGGGCGTTCGCTTCGCCCCCCGCTGTGTTCGTCGGAGGGAAGGAGATGAACCACGCAGCGCAGAGCGTACTCCCGAGGAGGAGCGCAAGGAAAACGGGCGCGGGACGCACCGAGCGGAAACGGATACGCGGAAACCTGCCACGTCGCGGCATGTGCCACCAGTATACCGTATCGGCGGCGCTACGGTGGGCGGGCGGTGTGGAGAAGGGGGGTGACGAATGGGGTGGTGAGGAGAAGGAGGTGGGGATAATCCGGGTCGCGACGGCACCGTGCTTCCGTATCTCCGTACTTCCGTACCCACAGAACCACAGAGACACAGAGGCACAGAACCACCCCACTCCCCCGATCCCCGTACCCGGTACCAAATCAAGAACCCCGCGGCAAGCGTGGGATAAGGGTTTCGCCAATCTTCCCCCTGACGCAGGCCCGGCCTTCCTCCCGAACCCAACCCACGTACCCGGTACCGAACCCCCCAACCCCAATCACCGCCCTGCCCCTTCCCCCTCCCGCCTACCATTCTCGGGAGGTCATCACCCTCCCACCTGCGGGAGCCCGACCTATCACCCTCGGGAGGCGCCCCACCTCCCATCCGCGGGAGTTCAACCTATCACGCGCGGGAGCCGCTCCCGCCTGTCAACTTTCGGCGTAATGGCGCCAGGGATTTTCGCCGTAATGGCGCCACCGAAAAGTACCGAAATCAGGGGTTCGAACGGGCCTCAAGCATGAGCAGTTTTTCCGCCTTTCGCAACGGGGTTGCCAGCCGTGGGTGGCAGCGGTTTTGGACTCCGATAACTATCGCCGTCGAGGACGACGCGATAGGCGCCATGTCG
>JAMIIV010000041.1:0-2014 GCA_035913415.1 Fibrobacteria bacterium
GTTCCTCCACCCTGATCAAAAAGGCTTGCAAATAGTCACGTATCTCCATATAAAGTTCGGAGGTTTCGTTACCTCCCCGAATTTTTTATGGATGAGATCGATCGCCAGATCCTCGACATGCTCCAGCGCGACGGGAAGATCTCCCAGGCTCGCATCGCTGAGAACGTCGGTCTGACGACACCCTCGGTCAACGAGCGGATCAAGAAGCTCGAGACCCGAGGGTTCATCCGGCGCTTCACCGCGCTGCTCGACCCTCGGCAGGTCGGCATGGCCGCGGTCGCGCACGTCGACGTCCAGCTCGAGCATCCGAGCTTCGAACGCACCTTCCTCGACGAGATCGAGAACCTCCTTTCGGTCCAGGAGTGCTATGCGATCTCCGGGGACTACGGCTACCGCCTGAAGGTCCGCGCACGAGATCTGGAGCAGCTCGAGGCCGTTCTCAGGGAACGAATCCAGACGATCCGGGGCGTCGTCCGGACACGGGTCGATCTCTCCCTCTCGATAAAGAAAGACTCGACTCTCCTCCCTGTCACCTGACCCACGAGTCTCAGGCCGACCGGTGCCATTCTGGTAGACCGGGTGCCGAAATGATCCACGCCTGGACTCGATATGAGACATCGCTCACACAACTGGCCCGAGGGCGAGGGGCGGAAGTCCTGTTGGCTGGCTGCTTGCGAAACGGAAACGCGCCGCCAATCCGATGGCATCCCGATTGCGTACTGAAAGTCAGGAGATCAAAGACAGACTCCAACGCCAAGGGTGGCGTCAGATCTTCAAAACCCGCCCGTAAAGCCCCGCAGGCTCCCCGCCTGCGGGCCCACCACCCAATACCCCTCACATCAGCCCCACCAGGAAAATCCCACCGCCGCACTTCCCGCCCGACCCCAGAGGTCGGGCGGGAACCCCGCCATTCCCGTCAGAATCTCCAGGCCACGGCGGCAGAGACGATGACCGGTTTCCGGCTGTTCGAATCGCGCAGGAGGTGCCCGACGGCCTCCAGCCGGATGTCGATCTTGCGGTTCACCGTGAAGACGGTCAGCAGCCCGCCGGTCAGGCCGAAGACGGACTCGTCGGGGTCGGTCGCGACCTGCCCGGGACCAGGGTCCTTCGGGTTCAGGAAGTAGCCGCCTCCCCCCATGACGAAGCCGGCCTGCCACCAGTCTTCCTTGAAGAGATACGCGATCGTCAGCGTCGCCGCGTCGACGTCTATGTCCGGCCCGTTCTCGGCCGACGGGGGGAGCTGCATGCGCGTGTAGCGCGCCTGCATGAGAACTCCCGGCTCGAGCTTCATTTCGACGAAACCGTACCCAGCGCCGGTGGAGAAGTTGTCCAGGTTCGCGGCCGATCCCGTGTCGTTCAGGATGCCCCCGCCCGCTCCGATGGCGAAGGTCTGGGCGGTAGCAGCGGGATCGACGAGAACGGACGCGGCAGCGAAGGAGAGGAGGAGGGCAGCACGCCCAAGGCGCGGCAGGCGGGGGGCTTTCATCCTGCGGCAGGATAGAGGGACGCTGAAAGGGGCGTCAATGTGCATGTCCGGCTTACGGAGGCGCGGCCCCTCTCGTCTAGAATTCCAGCCGTGGCGGGCGCCTTCGCGACCGTGTCCCTCCTCCCCGGGCGGGCCATCCTCCATTTCCTGTTCCCCTCGTGCTGCGCCTCCTGCGGCGCCGCCCGGCGCGGCGTGGGCGGTGGCGGTTTCTGCCGTGCGTGCTGGGAGGCGCTTCCCTTCCTCGACGGGGACGACGCGTGTCAGGCCTGCGCCCTGCCGTCCGCCGCGCCCCTCTGCCGTTCCTGCGGCAGCGGCGCGTCTCCCGTGACGCGTGCCGCCGCGGTGGTGCGGTACGAGGGCGTGGCCCGAAGGCTCGTCCACGCCCTGAAGTTCCGGGGACACGACATCCTCGCCGCACCCGCCGGAGCCCTCATGGCTGCGACCGCGCGGACCCACGGCCTCGATCGCGATGGCGGCACCGTCGTTCCGGTCCCCTCCACGACCCGACGGAACCGCGACCGCGGCTAC
>JAMIIV010000042.1:0-18645 GCA_035913415.1 Fibrobacteria bacterium
GGCGGGCGCCCCACTGATCACCTCGGCGGGAGACCAGGGCGGATTCCGTCACGAACGCCTCGACCGTTCGCCGGCCTCGACTCACAAACCCGACATGGGCTCCACCATGTCCCTGGCGATCGCCTGGCGTCGCCCAGAATTCTTTGCCAAGGCCCATAGCGGCACCTCGTCGATCGGCACACGGGGCACCTGGAGCCGCGATTCCGGCAAGACCTGGACAGGATTTGCCACCCAGCCCGTGGGCACCACCGGTGGAGGCTCCCGCGCCTTGGCCGTCAGCGCCTTGGGCAGCACCGTTCTCTGGTGCGCCCCGGGTTCGGCCAATCCCCACTGGAGCGCCGACACCGGACGTACCTGGACCGCCAGCACCGGTCTCACGCTGGGAGCCGGAGCCGTCGGGTCTGCGCTGCCTCTGGCCGACAAACACGACGACAACCTGTTCTACGTCTATGACCGTCTGAACGGTGCCATCTACACCAGTCGCGACGGCGGGCGCACCTTCACCAAGAGCGCAACGACCTTCCCCGCCCTGCCCTCCTGGGGTGTCGGCGGAGATTTCGTGGCTGTCGAAGGGCGCCCTGGAGAAGCTTGGCTGACCTCGGGGGCCGGCAGCGCCACCGTGATGGGCCTGTGGCACACCAACAACGGCGGCACCAGTTTCGCCCGCGTAGGAACTGTGGGGAAGGCCGCGATGGTGGGCATCGGCGCTCCCCTGGCAGGGTCCAGTCTCCCGACCATCTTCGTGTGGGGAACGGTCAGCGGAGTGACCGGACTGTTCCGTTCCTCCGACAGCACCCGCACCTGGACCCGCCTGGACGACGAGCGCCACCAGTACGGAACCATCCACCAGGTGGCAGGAGATCCGCGCGTGGCAGGCCGCGTGTTCCTGGCCACCGAGGGACGCGGCGTGATCTACGGCGACGACAAGGCCATGCCCGTTGGCATCGGCGCACGCACCTCCCCGGCAACGGCATCGCTCCGACGGATCAGCTCCACCCTGGTTTCGAAGAACTCCATCGAGCTGTTGGATCTGCGGGGTCGTGTGGTCCGCCGTTCCACGCCCACCGCGGACGGGTTCCAACTGTCGCTGGGCTCCCTGTCGGGGGGACTGTACTACGCGAAGGCCGGCCACGAACTGTTGCCCATCGTGTATTCCAGGCGCTGAACAAGATCGCAGTGGTCGAGATGCGTTCCGGTGGTCCAGCTTGTCGGATCACCACGTCGTCCGGTGGTCAAGCGTGTCGAGACCCACCCGGCTGGTATCGACAATCTCGACCACCGGTCTCCGACGCCTCAACGGAGGTCCTTGCGCATTTCAATGTACTTACATACATTGTATCAATGTCTATCGACAAAGAGATCCAGCAGGAGAAGTGGAGCAGTTCCACGCAGAAAGCCGTCGTCAACACCCTGTTCACCAGCCGAGTCCTGGAAGATCGCACCGCGGCGCGGCTCAAACAGTTCGGACTGACCAGCCAGCAGTTCAACATCCTCCGCATCCTGCGGGGACAGAAGGGCAAACCCGCCACGGTGAAGCTGCTCACGGAACGCATGCTGGACAAGTCCAGCAACGCCTCCCGACTGGTCGACAAGCTGCTGGAAAAGGGGCTGGTCGAACGCGTCACCTGTCCCGACGATCGTCGAGCCGTCGACGTCCTGATCACACCAGCCGGCAGCGAGCTGCTGGCACGCATCGATCTCCACGGCGGCCTGGACGAACCGTTGCGGAACTTTTCGGAAAGAGATGCCCAGGCGCTCTCCGACCTCCTCGACCGCCTCCGCGACGCCGTGCGCGCGTCGGACGGACCAGCATGAAGGACGGGACCCAATCGTCAGGTTCCCTCGGAAATCCACCCACCAAACACGGAACACCAATGCCCGAAACACACTTTACCAAGTCGCCCCTCGCCGTCGAACTCGAAGCCGGCACCCACTACGCGTGTACCTGTGGCAAGAGCGCCAAGTTCCCCTTCTGCGACGGTTCGCACAAGGGTTCGGGACTGGCGCCCAAGAAGTTCGAACTCGATGAGAAGAAGACCGTCTACCTGTGCCGCTGCGGCAAGTCCGGCAACGCGCCGTTCTGCGACGGCACCCACAAGGCGGCCTGACCACTGGGACTTCGGCCGGAGCGTGGTTTGCCACCCCTGCTCCGGTCCCCGAGCACCGATGTCCGATCACCTCGCCTAAGCAGAAGCCGCCCTCCTCCCCGCGACCGACGAGGATGGCGGCTTTTTCGCGATCCCCGAGGCTGCCCACACCACAACGGCCAGGACAAGCATGCCCGAGCCAACCGCAGTTGCGCCGCCAACGAAGACGAAGACTCCTGCGCCATCAAGCGAATTGGAAGTGATGCCGTTGCATGATGTCGCGGGCTCCGGAATCACTGCTTGCGCAAGCCACCCCGAGGTCGTATATTGATTTATGAATCACTTTTCATTTAATGAGCTTCGGGCGAGGAGGAGCCATGAGACGCAAGGAAGGCGACAAGGGCAAGGACATCCTGGACGCCGCCATTCGCGTGTTCGCTCGCGACGGATTCGACCGGGCCCAGATCACCGCCATCGCCTCGGAAGCCAATATCGGCACCGGAAGCGTCTACCTCTACTTCCGCGGCAAGGACGAAATCCTCGACGGAATCTTCGAGCGCTTCTGGATCCGGCTTCTCGAAGACCTGGACACCTTGCCGCCATCGTCGCCCTTCGAGGGTCTGCGGGCCCAACTGCGCCTGCTGTTCGACCACCTGGTGGCCGACACGGAGTTTGCACGCGTCTATCTGCGCGAATCGCACCGCCACCTCGCCCGCCCCGGAGCCGCCGGAACCACGCAACGCCAGGAATGCCTCGATCGGGGTGAAAGCTCCTTCCATGCGGGCACGCAGGATGGGACCTTCCGGGCCGACCTCCCTCTGGGACTGGCACGTTCCTACGTGTTCGGCGGCATTCGCTCGGCGCTGTCCTGGTGGGTAGATGAACAAGGAGCCTCGCCGAGTGCCGTGGGCTCCGCCGAACTTTGCAGCTTCCGCGACACCGCCGTCGACCTCTCGGTCTCGGCACTTCTGCGCCATGCCCATCTGACCAAGGGTTCACGGGGGAGCAAATCATGATCAACCTGGCTTGGATCCTCGGGGCAGCCCTCTCGGGGACTCCACCCACCACCGAAGTGACCCTCGAGGAAGGCTGGCGCATGGTCGGCACCTCCAACGCCGCGATGGCGGCCTCCCGCGCCCGTGCGGAGGCCGCTCGGGAGGGGCGCCTCGCGACCCTGGGTGCCTGGTTGCCCGTGGTAAAGCTGGACGCTTCGGCCAACCAACTCGACCGCGACCTGGTCATGGACCTGGACCCCATCCGCACCGCGATGATGGAATTGCAGGCCCGCGACCAAGTCTCGCTGGCCTCCCTGCAAACCGCCATGAAAGGCGGCACGCTGAGCCCGGCACAACAGGCCGGGGTGAAGGCGCAGGCCTTGGCGGGAATGGAGGCAGCCCTCCCCCACTTCCAGACCACCATCAAGGACCAATCGCACTGGACCGCCTCGGTCTCGGCCTACCAACCCCTCTTCCACGGCGGAAAGATCCTGCAGGCCAACCGCCAGGCGGCAGCCCGTCAACGCGCCGCCGAGGCCGACACCCTGCGCCAAGCCGCCGATCTGCGCCGGGATTTCGGAAACCTCTACCTGCAGGCGACCGTATTGCGCCGCTCCATGGCCCTGCGCCAGGAGGCCCTGGTGGCCATCGAAGGCCACCGCGAACGCGCCGCTCGCCTGGTAGAACAAGGACTGGCCGACCGTTCGGCCCAATTGCGTGCGGATCTGGCCGCCGCCGAGGCCGCCAACGCGCTGGCCGAGGACAGCGCCAAACTCGCGACCCTGGGTGTCGCCCTGGCGCAACTGGCCGGCTCCCCCAACGCCTTGTCCCCTTCGCAATCCCTGCCTGACCCCCCACAAGCGCCGGAGCTGACGGACCCGCATCTGGACACCAGCCCGTTGTTGGGCGCCTTGGCGGCCCAGCGCGAGGCCGCCGGAGCGGCATCGCGGGCCAGGGCGGGAGAATTCCTCCCCGAAGTCGGCGCGTTCGGACGCTACGAACTGCACCGCGAAGCACTCTCGGCCCTGGACCCCTACTGGATCGTGGGGGTGCGCGGAAGCTGGACCTTGTTCCGCGGCGGAACCGACTGGCGCGCCTGGCGCGCGTCTCGGGCGCAGGAGCTCGAAGCCGCCGCGATGGAGAGGCAAGCTCGGAGCCTCCTGGGCGTTCAGAACACCAGACAGATTCTGACCTGGAGGCACGCGCGCGCCAAGTGGCGGCGCATGGGTGCACAGGAAGCCCTGGCGCGCGAAAACCACCGCGTGGCGGAGCTGCGGTTCCAGCAGGGGCAGGGCACGTCGCTGGACGTGGTCGACGCCTGGCTCTCCATGGAGAAGGCGTCGCTGGAACGGTTGGCCGCCGCCGGCGAAGCCTGGAGCGCCGCGCTCGAAACCGCCTGGTCGGAAGGGCACGTGGAACGATTCGCGAAGCTGTGGAACGAAGGAGGTGCACGATGAACCCGAGAGCCCTGGCCCTGGTGGGCTTCCTGGCGGTGTTGTCCGGATGCCGTGGCGAAGAAGCGCCTCTGGTGGGAATGGGGGAAGGCCGCGAGGTGGCCGTGGCCGCGAAGCTTCCCGGACGGCTCGCCTCGGTGCGCGCCGAGGAAGGCGACACCGTGCGCACGGGCGACACCCTTGCCGTGCTGGCCAGCCCCGAAATGTCGGCGAAGGTGCTCCAGGCCGAAGGGGCGTTGCGCAGCGCCGAGGCGCGGTTGGCCATGGCCCGCCATGGCGCCCGCCCCGAAGAGATCCGCATGGCCGAAACGGCCCTGGACCAGGCCCGGCAGGCTCGTGGCTTGGCCGAAACGACCTGGAAACGCGTGCAGTCCTTGCTCGCCGACAGCGCGATTCCGGCGCAGCAAGCCGACGAAGTCGCCATGAAATGGCGCGTCGCGGTCGAGGCCGAGGAAGGCGCCAAGGCGCGATGGTCCATGGTCCGCAAGGGCGCGCGTCCCGAAGAGATCGAAGGTGCCGAAGGGCTGGTGCAGAGTGCCCGCAACCAGTTGGTCGAGGCCAAGGCCTGGGAACGCGAGACCGCCGTCCTGGCCCCCACCGACGGCGTGGTCCAGAAGCGCTATCTGGCCACCGGCGAGGTCGCCGGCGCCGGCGCCCCCATCCTGGTCCTGGTCCGGCCCGAAGAGACCTGGGTCATGTTGGCCCTGCGCGAAGACCTGCTGGCGCGTATGCCCTTGGGGACGCGTGTGAGCGCGGACATCCCCGCCCTCGGACGCACGGGTGTGGAATTTCGGGTCGCCTGGATCTCGTCGATGGGCGACTTCGCGACCTGGAGGGCCACCAGCCGCAAGGGCGACGCCGATCTGCGATCGTTCGACGTGCGGCTGGAACCGGAATCTGTCCTCCCTGGCTTCCTGCCCGGCATGACCGTCCGCATCCACCTCCCTCCTGACGGAAACTGACATGTCCGCCTTCGGCCAGGGCCTCGCGGGCGAGACCCGCCGCATCGCGCGCACCCCCCTGCGCCTGATCCTCCTGGCCGCGCCCTTCCTGGCCTGGCTGGTCTGCCTCTCGGTGTACGCCCAACGCGTCCCCAGGGCCCTGCACGCGGGTGTGGTCGACCTCGATCGCTCCACCCTCTCGCGCACCCTGGTGCGCGATCTGCAGGCCGCGCCCACCCTGGACCTTTCTCCCTACCCGGGCACCGAAGAATTGCAGACCGCCCTCCGCCGGGGCGAGATCCGCGGCGGCGTCGTGATCCCCCGCGGCACCGACGAGACCGTCCGCGAGGGTCGCACGGCACGGATCACCCTCCTGCGCGATGCCACCCGCTCGCTCCCCACCACCCAGATCTGGACGACGGTGAACACCGTGATCGCGACCGAAGCGGCCCGCCTGTCCGCCGCCCGCCTCATGCGTACCGGCCTTCCCGCCAGCGCGGCCCGCGAATCCGCCTTGCCCTTGCGCCTGGACGCCCGCCCCCTGGGCAACCCCTGGATGGACTACCTGCGCAGCTTCGCCCCCGCCTTGCTCCCCATGTTCCTGCAGATGACCCTGATGGTCGCGGGCGCCTCGTGCGCCAGCGGCGCCCGTCGCATGCCGCGCGCCTGGAATCTTGGACGTGTCGCCGCATGGATCGCGCCCGCGGTGTTGCTCGCGTCGATCGCCGAAATCTTCCTCGCCGACAGTTTTGGTGCGGGCTTGGGCACGGCGTTGGCCACCGCCGCCCTGGGCGTGGCTTCGGGACTGGTCGGACTGGGATTGGGGCGAATCATTCGCGATCCCCAGAAGGCCGTACAGGTGCTGCTGGTCTTCAACACCCCCGCCTTCCTGCTTTCGGGATTCGCCTTCCCCGAATGGGCCATGCCCCGTGCCATGGAAACCCTCACGCGCCCACTCCCCTACTCGCTGTGGCTGGACATCTCCCTGGCGGCCTCGAACACGACCTCCGGCCATCTCGTGCGGGGCACCCTCGGACTGCTGGGATGGATCGCCTTGGGCGCGCTCCTGTCCCGGGTCGTTGTCCACCGAAAACCGTCCGCCACCGGCACCCCGCACCGGCCCTCGCGGGTTCCCTTCCTGGCCATCCCCGGTCTGGCCACACTCGTCTTCCTCGGGCCTCCGGGCTACTTCGCCCTGTACGGATCCGTCTACGCCGACAAGGAGGAAAGCCGAGTCCCCATCGCGGTGATCGCCTCGTCGTCGTCCGAACCGTCGCGCGATCTGGTGCGCGCCTTGGCGGCCCATCCAAGGCTGGACGTACAGGCCGCGCTCCCTGCCCAAGCCCGCGCCGACCTCGCCTCGGGAGCGGTGCGCGCCGTCGTGGAGATTCCTCGCGACCTGGACCTGCGCCTGGGACGAGCGCGTTCCGTCACGCTTCCCATGCTGGTGCCTGCCGACCGTTTTCTGGTGGCCGCCGACCTCCAGCGGGCCGTCTCCGAAGTGCTCGCCGACGCCTCGGCCCGCCACCGCGCCGACCGCCTCGGGGTTGGACAAGTTCCGTCTCGGGCGCGCGAACTCGCCACCCCCCTGTCCCTGGACGACCGCCCCCTGGGCAATCCCCGTGAAACCTACGGCGACTACATGCTCCCGCTCATCGGGCTTTTGATCGCCCACCAGCTCCTGCTGGTCGCCGCGGGTGTGGTGGCCGC
Organism: Fibrobacteria bacterium; assembly: GCA_035913415.1. GTDB lineage: Bacteria > Fibrobacterota > Fibrobacteria > UBA5070 > UBA5070 > UBA5070. Next base: position 7,188 of record JAMIIV010000042.1, read on the forward strand.
CCAGCGCCGTTCCGATGGATTGTCCCTGCGCGCCTCGCTGGGGCAGATCTCCGTGTTGTGGGCCTGGTTCTCGGCCGCGGCCGGCCTCTGGATCTGGGTGGGGCTTCGGTGGTTCGATGTTCCCACGTCTCCCGACATTCCCGCCGTGTTCCTGGCCATTCCGGTCGGCATGGCGGGTGCCGCCGGCCTCGGCGCCGTTCTGGGGCGTCTGGCCGGACACCCCATCTGGCTGCTTCGGCTGGCCGCCTTCACCAGTTACCCGCTGTTCTTCCTCTCGGGCGCCAGTTGGCCGATGGAGGCGATGCCCTCTCCGGTGCGAGCCTTGGCCTGGTTCGATCCTCTCTCGCCTTTGCTGGACGCCACCGACCGGGCCCTGCGGCTTTCCGCCACCAGTTCGGAGATCCTGCCCGCATTGGGGCATGCCTTGGCCCTTGCCGGGGTGTGGACCCTCCTGGCCATGGTCGTGGGCACGATCGCCCGCAGACGCTTCGACGGCATCCCCGCCGCCCACTGATCCCCACGCGCCCATTCCCGCCAGAACCCGTCTCCGAAGTCTAGATTGCCACGCTTCCCGCCGTGCCGCGACCGTCGGCGCGGTGCCCACCGAAGCGAGGAATCCACGCATGAGTGCAGCCACCGACTTCCGCGGACCCGTGCCCGCCCAGTGCGACGCCGTGGTGATCGGCGCCGGCCCCGCCGGCCTGTGCGCCGCGCTGAACCTGGTCCGCTCGGGTGTGGGGACGGTGGTGCTGCTCGATCGCCGCGACCCGTGGCGCGAACCCGTCGCCTGCGCCGAAGCCGTGCGCCGCATCCCGTTCCACGCGGTCTCCCCGTTGCCTCCTGAACCTTGGATCCGCGGCCCCGTCGACCATTGCCTCTTCGCCTCGGAACATGCCTCGTTCCTGTGGACCACCCCCGGCGACGGCTACATCATCGATCGCGCCCGCATGCACCGCGACCTGGCCTTTGCCTGCCGCGACGAAGGAGCGATCTGCCACTTCCGCGCCCGGGCCACGGACGTAGGTCCGTTGCAGGGCCAGCATCGCCTCGTCGAGGTGGAGATCGACGGAATCCGTCGGCTCCTGCGCACCCGGTGCGTGATCGACGCCTCGGGACCGGGCAAGGGACTCGAACACGGCGAAGGCCTGGCCGACGGCACCGAAGACCTCGAAACCGCCGCCTTCGCGATGATCCGCGGTCTGGAGCTGGACCCCACGGCCATCCAACTGTGGTACGGATCCCGATTCGCACCCGGCGGCTACGGCTGGGTGTTCCCCAGCGGCGACGGACGCGCCAACGTCGGCGTGGTCTGCGCACGCGGCTCGGGCCTGTCCAGCCGCGATGGCTTGGCCCGTTTCCTGGAGATGGTCGCACCCGGCATCGCTCCCGAATCCACCTGGGGCGGCGCCATCCCCTGCGGCGCGGGGTCGGGGGAACTCGCCGCCGACATGCTCTTCAAGGCCGGCGACTCCGCCTCGATGGTCAACGGCCTGTCCCGCTCGGGGATCGTCGAAGGCATGGAAGCAGGGACCCTGGCCGCACGCCACGCCGCGAAGGCGCTGCGCGCCACCTCGGCCGGTGGACGCCAGTGGCAATACCGGCTCTATCGATGGAACTGGGTGTTCAATCGGGGCCTGTCGTACCGCCTGACCATGTGGATCAAGCCATGGTTCGGCTCCATCCCCGACCCCGTCTGGGATCTGCTCCTGAGCCGTCTCGCACGCCGCCCCGCAACGGGTCACACCTGGACCCACACGGTCTGGGAGGTGTTGCGCATCCTGCCGCTCACACTTGGGCGGCGGTCGCGGTCCGGAGCCTGATCGCGCCGGATTTCCGCAACGGAGTCCAGCGCTACATCGCCCGTGACCCATCCGGGGCACGGGCGATGGTCGATCACGGGTCGAATTCGATTCGCTGGAACGTAAGTTCGTCGATCGTCAGCACGGTGCCGACCAAGGTGTAGGTCACGGCGTCCTCGCACGTACCGTCGGGAACCGTCGGATCCACCATCAGGATACGACCACCTCCCGCCCTCCAGATCCCTTCCTGCACGGTATTCTCGGTCGTCTCCCCTTCGGGGACGGTGACGTCCATGCGCAGCCCACCGTCAGAGTTCAAGTCAAGCCTCACTTTCACGCCCGCAGCGGCCATGAGCGAGTCCGTGAGGACCATGCTCCAGGCTCCCACCAACTCGGGCAACACCGTCATGCCGGCACACGAGAGGGTTTCCGGCGCCACGACACTTCCCGGGCGGACATAGACCTCCGTGGAGTCTTCCCCCACAAGCAACAGGGTGTCGCCGACGATCTTGAAGACACCTCCGGGGTTGCAGGCCTCGACGCCCTCCATCTGGATGAACAGACTGTCGCGCCGCGTCCCCCACAACGCGGTCATGGGAGAGCCTCTCTCGCCATTGAGGGTCACATCGAGCAGAATGGTTCCATTGGCGCGAAACTGGAATTCCACGCTAAAACCCGGATCGGGCTTCGCAGGAACCCAGGCGCCCAGAAGGCGCGCATCGCGCCCACCGGGGATACAACCCGAGGTGGTGTCGACGGGCTCTTCCGAGGAAAGCCCCTTGCCGGGCACGATTGGAAGATCCAGAAGAACGGAAACCGTCCGCATGTACGGTTTCCGGCTTGCGGCGATAAAGGCCGTATCGTTGCGCAACAGAAAACGCATGGAGTCGGTCCCCCCGCCCAGCGACACATCGCCTTGGGGGCTGACGCTCCACAGGCCGATCGTGTCGCACCGCAGACGGGAATATTCGGGTTCCAGATGGTAGATCTTGGCGATCGGGTTGCGCAGATCCAGGAAAGCGACTTTCCCCTCGACATTTTCTTCGAAAATGGCCATCCACAAGTTCGCCATCCCGGCGGCATCGGCGATGGCCATTCCCGACGAAGAGGTATCGGTGGAGCGCCCCGTATCGGTCGGATTGTCATCTCCGGAGCGCCCGGTATCCACCCCAGGCCGGGTCGCGAGCTCGAGTGATGCCGTACGCGCCTTGGTTTCCGGATCGTTCGATCGTCTCCACTTCTGACCGGCGCCGGTGCCCAGCACAAGCGTGTCGCTTCTCAGCTTCCATTCGGTGGAGGGAAACCGCAAAGAACCGGAGTCGACCGCGCGCACCAGCAGCCCCTGCTGGAGCGACCACGCGAATCGCACCTGTGAGGCACGCGCACCGGAATCCCATTCGGCTTGGCGTCCGCTCCCATTCGCCTCGAGACGCATCGTCTGGACCGCGCCAGATCCGGTGTCGATCCGCACCCATCCCCCCCGCAGGAGAGCGGAGGAATCCACGCCAGTCTCCTTGGGAGACTCGGGAGTGGACGAAGTCGCCCGATCACAGCCGAGTGGGAGCAGGCATGCAACCAAGACAAAGCCGGAGAGGAAATTGCGGGTCATGGTCGGCCCTCCAAATGGGCAAAGCAGGGAAATCGGAACGAAGCCTTCAATGAGGTTAATCGTAGATCGTCCCGGAGCCGACGGAGGGGTTTCTGGCCAGGGATCGGACGGCAATTTGCGCCTGATGGGGTTTCAATCCTGTACGAAAGCCCCCACATCCCCCTGCGTTACCTAACTTCCCCCGCCTTCGCTCGATTCCCCGCCCAAGGCGGTGGAGATGCGAAGACCGGCGCGCAAGACGCGCGTCCGGGCATAGATCCATCTCCCAAAGTCGCGGAGACTGCGCATGCGAAAGTGGCGAATCGAAGATTCCCGGGAACTGTACAACATCGCCGGATGGGGCATCCGGTACTTCGACATCAACCAGAAGGGGCACGCCATCGTGCGCCCCCTGAAGGAGAAGGGTCCCGAGATCGACCTGGTCGAGGTCATGCAAGACCTGGAATTGCGCGACCTGGCCACGCCGGTGCTGCTGCGCTTCCCCGACATCCTCGACCACCGCATCGAGCAGATCTTCAACTGCTTCCAGAAGGCCGCCGACGAATACGGCTTCCAGGGCAAGCACTTCAACGTCTACCCCATCAAGGTCAACCAGCAGCGCCCCGTGCTGGAAGAGATCGTCGAACACGGCAAGAAGTTCAACATCGGACTCGAGGCTGGTTCCAAACCCGAACTGCACGCCGTGCTGGCCATCCAGGACAACCCCGAATCGCTGATCGTGTGCAACGGCTACAAGGACGAGGACTTCATCGAGCTGGCCCTGTTGGCCCAGAAGATGGGCAAGCGGATCTTCCTGGTCGTCGAGAAACTCAACGAACTGGCCCTCATCGCGCGGCTGTCCCGCCAGCTCAACGTGCGTCCCAACATCGGTCTGCGGATCAAGCTGTCCAGCTCGGGCAGCGGCAAATGGGAAGAGTCGGGCGGGTACCAGAGCAAGTTCGGCCTCAACTCCTCCGAGCTCATCGAGGCCATCGAGATGGCGGCCACCGAAGGCCTGACGGATTGTGTCAAACTGATCCACTTCCACCTGGGAAGCCAGATCACCAACATCCGCAAGATCAAGGGCGGCCTGCGCGAAGTGGCGCAGTTCTACTGCCAACTGCGCAAGATGGGCATCCCCGTGGAATTCGTGGACGTCGGGGGAGGCCTGGGCGTCGACTACGACGGATCGCGTTCCACCTCGGCGAGTTCCGTGAACTACTCGGTGCAGGAATACGCCAACGACGTGCTCTACACGATCACCGACGCGGCCAACAAACACGCACTCCCCCATCCGAACATCATCGCCGAATCCGGACGCGCGCTCACGGCCCACCACAGCGTGCTCGTGTTCAACGTCCTCGAGACCGCCGGTCCCGCCTTCTGGAACGAAGAGCACCACACCGTTTCCGAGAACGACATCGATCTCGTGAAGGACCTGCTGGCCATCCACAAAGCGGTGGGAGCCGCCAACGTGCTGGAACAGTGGCACGACGCCCTCCAGATCCACGAAGACGTGCTCGACCGCTTCTCGCTGGGCCTGGTGGACCTTCCCACCCGCGCCAAGGCCGAGAGGCTGTTCTGGAGCATCGCGCGGCGCGTCAGCCGCCAGGCCGCCCAGATGAAGCACCCACCACACGAGCTCGCGGGCCTGGAGAAGCTCCTGGCCGACAAGTACTTCTGCAACTTCAGCCTGTTCCAGTCCCTTCCCGACAGTTGGGCGATCGACCAGATCTTCCCCATCATGCCCGTGCAGCGCCTGGACGAAGAGCCCGCCAACCGTGTCACCCTGCAGGACATCACCTGCGACTCCGACGGCAAGATCGATTTCTTCGTCAACCAGAACGAGATCGGTCGCGACCTGCCCGTGCACGTGGTGAATCCGGGCGAGAACTACTACCTGGCGGTGTACCTGGTGGGCGCCTACCAGGAGATCCTGGGCGACCTGCACAACCTCTTCGGCGACACCAACGCCGTGCACATCGACGTCGAGGGCGACGGCTGGAAGATCGACCAGATCATCGACGGCGAATCCGTGGCCGACGTGCTGGAATACGTGCAGTTCGACGACAAGAAGCTGGTGCGCGACATCGAGGCGTGGGTGACGAATTCCGTCAAGGAGAAGCGCATCACCGCCGCCGAGGGCAAGGAGTTCCTGAACATCTACCGTTCGGGCCTCTACGGGTACACCTACCTGGAGGGCTGAGAGCGCAAGGAACCCGGAGCGACCTAAATCCACCGCTCGTCCCTTCGACGTGCTCACGACAGGCCGGGGCAGCGAGGCGTTGCCTCGCGCCCTTCGACCTTGCTCAGGACAGCTCTCGGAGGGCGGGGGGTGGATTCGCGGTCACAGGTTGTGGTGCCCGGCGTGGCGCCGCTGTCCTTCCCCCTCCGGGACGACCCAGATCCCACCCTCCGAGAACCGCACCCTTCCGCGGATGCCGGACGGGGTCAGGTCCGTTGCACGAGCCGCCCCACCATCTCGTGCAGCCCTCCGCCGCGGAACAGACGCGCCTTGGGGTGCAGCACGTGGTAGAGCATCTGGCGCACCATGCCTTCGGTGTGGAATTCGAAGGAATCGAACTGGTGCGCGTCGCTGCCCGACGAGTTGTCGAAGGAGACGATCCGCGGACGACGGAGCCCCCGCTCCCGGAGAAGGTGGACCAGCAGGATGGCGACGTGGTCGTTCACGGCCACCCAGACCGGGTGGCGGACGGGAACGATGTCGTCGATGAGTCGATCCAGGATCTGTCGGATGTGCGCTTCGCCATGCTGGACGGAACCCGCGGCCTGGTGGAATTCGAAGGCGCTGGCCCGTTCGCTGTCCACGAAACCCTCGAGCGCGATCCCCGATCCCCGCAACCCCGTCCGCAGCCCCTCCAGCCGGGCGCCTGACCAGGACGCGCCATGGAAAGGCGAGATGAACGCCACCGGCCCCTCCCCTCTGGCTCGCAGATGGCGCCCCACGGCGATTCCCGAGGACGGACCGAAGGAAATGTCGAATCCCACCAGCCCCGCTCCGGAAACGCTCCGGGGAAACTCCTCGGGCGGATGTTCCCACCAGACGGAAACGGGAGCCCGGGTCGCGCGCAACCGGGACAGCAGTTCGAGCGGCTCGCGCACCAGCCAGGTGGAAACAAGGCAGCCCAGCAGCAGACCCGGCAGATCGCGCAGATCGAGGGTCTCCCCGTCCTGGTCCAGGAACACCCCTGCGGATTCTTCCTGGTACCACCCCGCCACGACGATCCGCACTCCCCGTTCGCGCCCCTCGCGATGGACGGATTTGACAAAATCCGTCTGGCGTTCTGTTTCCAGCAGGAGTGTGCCGTGCCGATCGCACCGGGTGGCCAGCAGGATGGTGCCCTGGTCGGCCACCCTCGGCGGGGGCGGAAGCACGTAGGCTCGGCCGCGCCGCGCCAGCACCCCTTCGTCCGCCAGATCGGCCAGCAGGGTGGCGAGCCGCTCCGATCCGATGCCGTAGATCTGCGCAAGCGCCGCGCGGGCGGGCAGATCGCGGTGGGGATGGAACACCCCGCAACGAAGGTCGGAGACCAATCGCTCCCGGGCGTCGCCGGCGCGGTCGGCCCGTGGAGGAATCCCAGGTCGAGCCACCATCCGAGCCCCCCAGAAGAAGCCCTTCCCGGGAATCGCATGGATGTGGCCTTGATCGCACAAGGTCCGCAACGCACGGTGGGCCGTCAGGGGAGCCACCCCATGATGCTTTGCCAGGATCCGGACCGAAGGAAGCATGTCTCCATCGGCTTGCCGCGAGGCGAGAATTCGTGCTGCCAAGGTCTCCATCGCCAAATAATACAGTTGATACAGTTCTCTCGATTCCCCAGTCTATAGGTGCGCATCCAGACCAGGCCCCCGCCGTACGTTCGTGGAACCACCGGCCGGCAGGCCGCGGAGCACCCACGAATCGATTCCGGAGTCATCCATGCGTCCCACCTTGTGCCTTCTCGTATTGGCTGGATTGGCCACCGCCCAGAACACCCCTCCGGGAACTCCCCTGGGCAGCAACGGCCTGCTGATCGGGGCCAACACCGAAACGGGATCGGCCGACAAGGAAGGCATCTCCAGCTGGAAGGACGCAGCGAAGGTCAAGACCGTTCTGCAGCGCGACTTCGGCCTGGTCCAGACCACTGCCTACCCGGCCTGGGGAGCCTGGACCGGAACGGGCATGTCGTCGGTGGGTTTCGACATCGCGGGGGCCAACGAAGTCATCAATTGGGCCGAAGGGCAGGGCAAGAAGACCGCCCTGCACCTGCTGACCGGCTCCCCCACCTACTTCCCGGCTTGGCTCAATGGCGGCACGTTCAGCCCCAGCGTACTGGAGAACCTGCTGGATCGATGGATCACCCACGCGATGACCTCCAACGGGAATGCGAACAAGGTGGACTACTGGAACGTGGTCAACGAAGCCTTCATGTGGAACGGCAACTACTGGGATTCGTCCTCGGTGGCCAACACCAACCCCTGGCACCGCATGGGTTGGGAGGCCGACAAGTCGGGACTGAGCGGCACGGCTCGGGTCTACGCCCAGCACCCGGCCTACATCCGGCGCGCCTTCGAAATGGCACGCAAACACACGCGTGCGAAGCTCGAGTTGCGCGATTACGGAATCGAATTCTGGGACAACAGCCGCAAGAGCCGGGCCTTCTACCAACTGGTGAAGCACCTCGTGAACTCGGGGGTCCCCATCGACGCCGTGGGATTCCAGGGACATTTCCGCACCGACGTCACGTACAACTGGGCGAACCTCACCCGCGCCGTCCAGGAGTACCGCAAACTCGGGTTGGAGGTCTACATCACCGAGGTCGACTACGGCGACGCCGACCCGATCGCGGCGGCGACATCCGCCCACCGCACCCCTGCCTACGACAGCCTCCAGGGAAGGAATCTTCGGGAGTTCACCAAAGCCGCCGTCGCCGGAGGCGTGAACTGGCTGTGCTTCTGGGGCGTCGCGGACAACTCCAACCTCTACTGGCGCATGGGACAGAGCGCACTGCTCTACGACGAGTCCTACAACGCCAAATACGCCTACGACCAGGTCCGCCGTGGGATCGTGGAAGGACTCGCCACCACCGGATCACCTTCCCGCTCCAGCGCGCCCACCGGCCCTTCGGCCCGGATCCTCGACGGGAAACTCCTCGTCCAGGGAGGTATTGATGGCCCCGCACTGCTGATGAACCACGCGGGAGCCACCGTGGCCGAACTCGAGCTGCACCAGGGAGCGGCACTCCTTCCCGCCCTGGGCCGCGGACTCTATCTGCTGCGCACTCCCGGAGCGGGAACGCTTCGGCTGATCCACGGCCAATAGCGCTCCACCCCGCCAACGTCCGCAGCGCCCAAGCCCGCCCCCTGATCGGCCCCCATCAAGTCCCCGGGCAGGGACGATGGGGCTCTCGGAGCCGTTTCACCGACGGACCTACCCGAGACAGGCGATCGGTTGGCGCAGGTTCAGCGCGAGGTCACAAACACCTTCCGGGCCGCGCCCGCCCACATCACCGTGTACACCCCACCCGGCAATCCCGACACGTCCAGGCTCGCTCGACCTTGACTCCATGCCGCCCCGCCGACCATCTCCCCCTTCGGCGAGCGCAGTTCCAAGGCGCCTTCTCCAGGACCACCGCTCAGCTCGAGCCCGTTTCCAAAGCGCTGGATCCGAACGGTACTGGCAACGTGCGGCACGACCGAGGTGGCCGCCGACCGGAACTGGTAGGCGGTCACGGAATACCCGGGAAGCTCGGCCGAGAAGCGGCCTCCGGCGACGGAAACCGCCCCCTTCTGCAACGCGTTCTGGGTGTGCGAAACGAAGGTTTCTCCCGTCATGCCAGAAAGGCGAAGACTCGTTCCCCCGCCCACCGGGACAAATCCCGACAGCGAGATGTTGGCCGATTGCGCCGCCGGTCCCCGATTGACGAGGATCACGGTGAGCGAGTCGTTGCCCTTCGAGATCGAGGAGTACGCCGAGACGAGGGAATCCAGCGACGACACCGACTTCACGCGGTTGGCCTGCCCGTAGCGGCTGAACAGATGCACGACCTCCCACATGCCCGCATGCCAGTTCCAGGGCATGAGGATCTCCGCGCCGTTGTCGGCGAACGTGCCCAGGAGGGAGGCGTACCAGGTGGCCACCTCCGACGGGTAGTTGGCCACGGAACCGTCCAGACCGGATTCCGTCGCACCGACGGTGATGCCGTGACCCTTGCCGAAATGTTTGTCGCACCAATCCTGCACGCGCCGGAAGAACATCTGGTGTTTCTGGCCGCCGTTCCAGTTGCCTTCCGCGAAGCGCACCGCGTTGGCGTTCGGATCGAGGTAGGCCGTATCCCAGAACAGTCGGTAATGCTGCTGGATGACGTCCTTTGTGTTCCCTGGCAGGTAGAGGTGCACATCGTATACGTCCAGCATCCGCACCCCGGTGGAATCCTGGATCTCGGCGAGCCTCTTGATCAGGTATTCTGGCCAGCAGTAGGTCTGCCCCTTGTAAGGGATCAGGCTCGCCTCGGGCCAGGTGTACCACTGCCATTCACTCGGGGATGAGGGGCCCGCCAACTTGACCCCCGGGAAGTGCTTGCGCACCGCCTTGGCGACGGCGGCCCAGCGTTGCACGCACTCCTCCGGCGTCAACCGGTGGCCGGTCAGCAAGGAATCCACGTCGTCGTGGGTGGAGTGCCAGATCTCGAGTTCGTTGTCCATGCCCCAGTACCGGAACTGGTTGGAGTCCAGGCCGAGCCCACCGGGTCCGAACCAGTGTTTCAGGATCCCGGCGGTGGAATCCGCCGGCCAGGGTTGGAGATATTTCCGCGCGTCGCCCTGCGGAGTGGCGGTATTGCCGTCGACGTTGGGACCGCCGCCTCCCGCCAGATTCTGTCCGGTTCCGTGCCACACCTGCGACTGGTTGTAGGCCCACGCGTCGAAATTGAACTCGCCCGTGGACGCGGCCCATCCCAGGAGCTGGAATCCATACATGCCTTGCACACCGGGAAGTTTCTTCTGCATCTCCTGGGCGCTGAAATCCCAGCTCTGGGCGTAGACGTTGTTGTACCAGTCGGGATGGCTCGAGAGCTTCTTGCGCCAGTTGTATTTGGTCTGGTTGTTTCCTCCGGTTTCGCGCGTGGCCCGAATACCGGCCTCCCTGGTGAGAGCCAGATCGGCATCCGTCGTCTGCCTGTTGGGGTCGTTGGAGGCCCCGCTCCCGTTTCGCCCGTACAGGGCCGGTGAGATCGGGATCCTTCCGACACCCGTCTGCACCTCGATGATGACCGCCGCCCGCGACAACCCAGCCGCCCCCACGATCGCCGCGGCGACGATTTTTGTCCAACAGATACTCATGTTCGATGCTCCTTCCGCACGTCCGTGGTGATCGCCGCGCATTGTCCCGGTGATGCCGTTCGAGGAAATCCACCACAAAACGCGGTGTCCGCCCCTATGGAAACGACCGCACTGGTTTCATGGCGGTGGCCTCCCACGACGAACGCGTCGTGTATGCATGGAGAGTACCGTCGAGTCGAATCTCCGGCCGACGGATGCCGACACCAGTGCTGCATTCCGTTTCAGCGGGCGTCAGCGCATCCGGATGTCGTCGAGATCGAGGAAGGTTCCGCCGGCGGGAACATGGAATTCCAGGGTCAGAATGGACCTTCCGAATGCAGCCCATGTTTTCAAAGAGTCGGGCGTGTCCGCAGCCGGTACGAAACTCGAGGTCGCGACACAGGCGTCGCGCCAGGGAAGGGACGACGGCAGGGTCGCGGAAGTGGAGGGCCGCACGCCGCCCACGGAATCCCGCTGGAACTGCACGGTCACGGCGGTGTCCGAGCGATACCGGAAGCAGAAGTGGTCGCGGGCGCTCACGTTCAGATGCAGTCGCGTCAATCCCAAACCGATCCAGGCGTAGGGTGCGGTCGCCTCGAACCGGGAGTGGTAGGCGTTCGATGGACGCAGCGAATCGGGACCGATCGCCAGGTTCATGGACGAGTCGCTCGAGGACGTGGGCAGCGACACGTTCATGAGGCTGGACCAGACGTACCAGCCTGCCACCTGGGGAAGACTTCGACGCAACAGA
>JAMIIV010000043.1:0-1044 GCA_035913415.1 Fibrobacteria bacterium
ACGCCTGGCACCGTGGGGGGCCCGGGGCACTCGTGTCCAAGAACGGTAGCTGAGGGGAAGTGACGTAGGCCCCCCGTTTGGCCAGCGGTACGCTGGTCGATGTGTGTGTGCATCCAAGAAACGGAGGGCGAGGCAATGATATCTGGCGGAAGCCTGTTTCAGCAGCTGCTTCGGGAAGTGCCCCGAACCGTTTTCGAAGGGCTGGTGCGACGTCATCAGGCCGAGCGATACGCCAAGGGCTTCTCCTGCTGGACACAGCTGGTCTCGATGCTCTTCTCACAGCTGGCCGGGGCCGACTCGCTGCGGGAGATCTGTCACGGACTGGAGTGCGGGCTGGGGCGCCTGAGGCATCTGGGACTGGATGAGGCGCCGAAACGCTCGACGCTTTCCTACGCCAATGGTCACCGGCGCTCGGAGCTGTTCGAGGAGTTCTTCTGGACCTGCCTGAATCGATTTCGGGACCAGGGTCTCCTGGGGTCCCACAAGCGGTTTCGCTTTCGCAACCCGTTGCTCTCGCTGGACTCCACGACGATCACCCTGTGCCTGAACTTGTTCCCGTGGGCGAGCTTCCAGCGAGAGAAAGGTGGCATCAAGCTGCACGTGCTCCTACGCCACGACGACTACCTCCCCGAGTACGTCGTCCTGACGACGGCCCGCACCAATGACCTTCCCCCGGCGCGGCACGTGCCGATCAAGCCCGGATCCATCGTGGTGATGGACCGCGGCTACGTGGGCTACTCACTGCTGGCCGACTGGGCACGCAACGGCATCTTCTTCGTCGTCCGCGCCAAGGCGAACATGGAGTTCCTTCGCTGGGAGAGCCTCCCGAATCGAGCCCCCACGATCCTGGAAGACTCCATCGTCCGGCGCCTCGTCGAATTCGCCTCTCCGGTCCGGACTCACTTCCCCGTTCCTCTACGCCGTGTCCGCGTCCTCACCGACGACGGCCAGCCACTGGATCTTCTGACGAACATCCAGCACCTGGCGGCCCGGACCATCGCCCAGATCTACCGCGACCGCTGGCAGGTGGAACTGTTCTTCAAG
>JAMIIV010000044.1:0-64503 GCA_035913415.1 Fibrobacteria bacterium
GAACTCTCCGGACGACTTGGACATCTTGCCCGAGGTCTCGGTCTTGAGGAACTCGTTGTGCACCCAGTAGCGCGCGAAGGGCTGGCCGTGGGCGCATTCGCTCTGGGCGATCTCGTTGGTGTGGTGGACACGGATGTGGTCGGTGCCGCCGCAATGGATGTCCAGGGTGGCGCCGATGAGCGAATTGGACATGGCGCTGCATTCGGCGTGCCAGCCGGGAAATCCCACGCCCCAAGGGGAGTCCCACTCCATGGCGCGCTTGACGCCTTCGGGCGAGAACTTCCAGAGGGCAAAATCCGTCGGACTCTTCTTGTCGCCCAGCTCCACACGTGCGCCAGCCCGCAGGTCGTCGAGCTTGATCCCGGCGAAGTCGCCGTAGCGCGCGAACTTCTCGGTGTCGAAGTAGACGCCGTCACCGGTGCGGTAGGTGAACCCCTTCGACTCGAGCATCTGCACGAGTTCGATCTGCTGGGGGATGTACCCGGTGGCACGTGGCCAGGCCTTGGGCTGCACCAGGTTCAGACGTTCCCAATCCTGGAAGAACGCGTTCGTGTAGTGTTCGGCGATCTCCCAGACCGTGCGACCTTCGCGGGCGGCACCCTTCTCCATCTTGTCGTCGCCGACATCGCTGTCGGAGGTGAGGTGTCCCACATCGGTGATGTTCACCACGTGGTTGACCTCGTACCCGGCGTACTCCAAGGCGCGACGCAGGAAGTCTTCGTTGACGTAGGTGCGGAGATTCCCGATGTGCGCGTAGTGGTACACCGTGGGACCGCAGCAGTACATCCCCACTTGGCCGGGCTTGAGGGGCTTGAACTCCTGGAGCTTGCGACCGAGGGTGTTGTGGAGCGAGATCTTCATGGGAGGGTTTCCTGTGCGGTGCAAGGCATCGCCACCCCCCACCGCCATTCGAGCGCCCGGCACCTGTTCAGGGGCCGGGACGACTCAAGTGGTCAAGGATGATCAGCCGAGCAGCTTGACGGAGCGATTGCCCTTTTCGACGCGTCCCACGGTGTGGACGACTTCGCCGGCATCGGCCAGACGACGTGCGAGCTCTTCGGCGCGCTCGGAGGGCACGAACACGAGCATTCCGAGGCCCATGTTGAACGTGCGATCCATCTCGGCGCGGTCGATCTGGCCGATTTCCTGGATGTGACGGAACAGGGCCGGAACTTCCCAGGTGTCGCGATCGATGACGGCGTCGCAATCGGCGGGCAGCACGCGGGGGATGTTCCCCTGGAATCCGCCGCCGGTGAGGTGTACCAGGCCATTGACGGCCTTTTCCTCGATGAGCGGCAGGAGGGCCTTCAGGTAGGAGCGATGCGGCGCCATCAGGGCTTCGCGCAGCGATCCGTTGAGTCCGTCGAGGCGGGCATCGAGCTCGAGGCCGGCCTTGTCGAAGAACACCTTGCGCGCCAGCGAGTAACCGTTGGTGTGCAGACCCGCCGACGACAACGCCAGGATGGTGTCGCCAGGGCGGATCTTGGAGCCGTCGAGCATGTTTTCACGCTCGACGATACCCACGATGAAGCCGGCGAGGTCGTATTCGCCGTCGGGGTACATGCCCGGCATTTCGGCGGTTTCGCCGCCAACCAGGGAGCATCCGTTCTCGCGGCAGGCGGTGGCCAGACCTTCGACGATGCCTTCCACGACACCGTCCTGGAGGCGACCCGTGGCGATGTAATCGAGGAAGAACAGAGGCTTGGCGCCCTGAACGAGGATGTCGTCCACGCAGTGGTTGACGATGTCCTGGCCGACGGTGTCATGGATGTCGGACTGGAACGCCAGCTTGAGCTTGGTGCCCACGCCGTCGCAACTGGACACCAGGACTGGATCGATGCCGAGATTGCGGGCATCGAAGCATCCGCCGAAGCTGCCGAAGCTGCCCAGGACGCGCGGGCCGAACGTGCTCTTCACGGCGGCGGCGATGTTGTTCTTGACTTTGTCGGAGCGGTCGAGGGAGACCCCGGCCTCGGCGTAGTTCATGACGCTCTCTTCCTGTGGAGGAGGGTAAGGACGCTAAAGGTACAAACGCCACACCCCCGTTGGGAAGCTTTCGCATCCCGGGGCATGGCGTTTCGCGTCGATCGAAAAATCGAGGAGGTCAGTCGCGGGGTGCGACGAGAGCGACCTGACCGAGACGCTCGAGCGCCTGGCGGCGGCGCAACATGGCGGCGGAGCGCTCCTTCTCGGCCTTGGAGGCGAAGGTCCAGCGCAGATCGACACGGGCGTAGGCGCCGGAGAGGTCGACGGGGATGTGCGTCAGCTCCTGCGACTTGATACGCCCGGTGGAATCGTAGGTGGTGGAAGCAACCTTGGCTGGATCGGTCGGACCGTCATATTCCAGACCATCGGTGCGCAAAAGCCTCCAGCCCACTTGTCCCTCGAGATTGAGGCGGCGAGCCAGGTTGATGCGTGCCCCGAGGTACCCGGTGGCCATCCCGAAGGAGTTGGTTTCATCCTCGTTTTGCAGCGGCCGAACCGTGATGGACTTGACGTTGCCACTGGTGTCGTATTCGGAGTGGCCGATTCCGAGGAACGGATTCTGGATCCGGGTGAAGCCGATGCCGACACTTCCGCCAATCAGGAGATTGACGGGATACTCGTTGGGCAACACGGCAATGTCGATGTTGAAGTCAAGTGGAATGACGTCGTAATGGAAATCTGGATACAATCCAGTGGCTTGGTGGGCCGCGCTCAACTTGCCGCCATCACGCATCTGGTAGCCAAGATTGGCACCAAGGTGAATGCGTCCGTAGGCGACACCCATGCTCACGCCACCTGCGGGCACGATGGCGCCGAAGTAATCGAGATCAGGCGTGGTGCCCGTCCCCTTGGCCGTGGCAGCAAGGTAACGGAGATCGTCGGTGTTGACCTGGTACATGCCCACCCAGCCGCCGATGTAGGGCTGGAGGTTGTCGCCGATGGCTTCGGCATCGTACGCCGAAGCAAGGCCCGCGCTGGAGGCGACGATCGAGGCCACTGCGGCCAAACGTGGCAGGATGCTGGAGGGAGTTGCGCGCATGGGAGTCTCCGATGGCGGGTGTTCGGCGCCGTTGTTCCCATAATACTATGCATTTCCTGGACTTGCATCGTTACGGCGTTGTCCCTGGCGGGAGGTATCTTCCTGCCCATGCTCCGGTCCGCACGCCTGCCACGCGCCTTTTTCGCCCTGTTCCTCCTGTTTGCGGGCTCGGCCCCCTCTTGGTCCTACACCGACGAGGACCAGGACCGGAACCATCCCGAGATCCGCTGGGTCACCTCGGAGACGGAACACTTCCGATTCCACTACGAACGGCGTTTGCGCTCCGTGGCCGAGGCGTGTGCCCAACGCGCCGAAGCGGTATACCCGGAGATCACGGAATTTTTCCAGCATCGCCCTCCCGGCAAGGTCGACTTCCTGGTCTTCGACCAGGACTATTCCAACGGCTGGGCGATCGCCAGCCTGAACACCATGGCCATCTGGTCAGCGGACTTCGGATTCGAGCTGCGCGGCACCAAGGACTGGATCCGCGATGTGGTGGCCCACGAGTTCGCCCATGTGGTCTCCATCCAGACATCGGCCAAGATCAAACCATGGCTCCCCGAACTGCAGTTCGGATGGGCCGACGGATCCGACCGGCCCGTCAGCTCCGGCGGCTGGGTGCTTTGGTCCTTGAATCCGTATTCGATGTCCATGGCCGAAGGCACCGCGCAGTGGAGCTCCGAACGCATGGGGGGCGACCACTGGGACTCCCACCGGCGCATGATCACGCGCACCGCCGTGCTCGCCGACAGCCTGCTTCCCTGGGATCGCCTATCCGTTTTCACCGGAACCGGCCTGGACTTCGAAAAGGTCTACGGCCACGGCTACGGCATGGTGCGCGACATCGCGGGCTCCGAGCCGGACCTGGTCCGGCGCTGGTGGGCAACCCTGGGCCGCACCGTTCCCCAGACCGCGGGCCAGGCCTGGAAAACGGCGGCAGGCACACCTGCCGAATCGCTTTGGACACGCTGGCGCGACCGCATGAAGGCGCAGGCGGACTCGGAAGTCCTGGCCGCTCAGCCCATGATGGAAGGGCGAAAGCTCTTCGGGGAAGCATTCAACACCCTCCACCCGCGCTGGTGGAACGACTCCGTGCTGTTCTTCAGTTCCAACCGCGGCTCGGACTTCCAGATCAATTCGCTGTGGGGATACAACCTGCGCGAGCCGGACACATCCAAACGCACCTGGACCATTTCGCCCATCCTGCGGTCGCGATTCACGCTGGACACCGCCGCGCGCAAGATCTGGTTCCACTCCGGCCGCGAAGACGACCGCTACGGGCGTCCCGTGCTGGACATCTGGTCGTCCACCTTGTCGCTGGACGACGACGACCGCTGGACGGCCAAACCCAAGAAGGAACAGTTCCGCGTCACCAAGGAGATGCACGCGTTCTCCCCCGCGGTGCACGGAGACACTCTGGCGGTGGTGGTGCGCGACCGCCGCAGCTTCCGCGTGCGCCTGGTGAGCGCCGACGGTCTGGAGCTTCCGGCCTCCGAAGGCACGGATCTGTTCCCTCAACCCGACTCCTTGGGCGAGCGCCCCCCCTGGACCGTCTTCGCCACGGCCTGGCACCCGGACGGCCGCAGCCTGGCCGTCGACTGGTATGACGGAATCCGTCGGCGCGTGGATCGCATCGACCTCGCCGGCCGCCTACTGCAGAGGCTGGGCGACACCCTCCACGAATGGCGCGACCCGTCGTTCTCCCCCGATGGTCGGTACATCTGGATGTCGTCCGACCGCACTGGAATCTTCAACCTCTACCGGCAGTCCCTCGATTCGCAGCGCCTGGAACAGGCCACCTCGGTTCCCGGAGGCGCCTTCGAGCCTGCCGTATCCCCCGATGGCCGCCGCGTCGCCTACATCGGTTGGGGCACCGACGGCTACGCCCTCCACCTGTTGGACTCCATCGCGACCTTCGAGCCCCGGCCCGCGGCCCCGGACCAGGTGGTCATCCCTCCCCCGGCCGGGCAGACCTGGGACCTCGCCTCGCTGGAACATCCCTACCGCGCCATCCCCAACCGGTTCCTGCTCAGCCCCATCCTCTACGCCCAGCGCAATCCGCCATTGCTGGGAAGCGAGGCCCAGGACTGGAAAGCGATGCTCGGCGCGCGTTTCCAGATGCTTGACCCCGTGCGCAAGAACATCTTCTTCCTGCTGGGAATGGTCGACCTGGGCAACGGCTTCGATTACGTGGGACCCGGCCATCGCAACTTCGTCAACCCTCGCCAGGAAAAGCTTCTGGTGGCGGGTTTCGAAAACCGTTCGTGGTGGCCAACCTTGGGTGCCGAGGCGCTCTACCAGGGCATGCGCGGCGAAGACGAGATCCGCTCCGAAAACCCCCGCGACCCCAACGCAGACTCTCTGGTGTCGCGGGAGCCCTGGGCCCTGCACCTGACGTCGGTGTCGGCCAGCGCGCGCTATTCCCTCACGCGCAACCAGAAGATCCACGCCCACGCCACGTGGACCGGCTACGACTTCGACTACTACGAATACCCCTTCCGCTTCCAGGGCTACTCGGCGTTCACCCCCTCCATCTTCTGGACCTGGCTCTCGCGGGCCTCGTCGGGCGACGAGGACAACCGCGGCACCTTGGCACGCGTGGAGTGGTCGGCCGACCTCGCCGAACTCAAGCGCCAGGGATCGTTCGCCGACGTCTTCCAGCAGAACGCCAACGGCAGCGTGTCGGTGAAGATGACGGAATCCGTCGTACACCGGGCGCTGCTCGACTTGCGCTGGGGTTTCGGCAATCCCCTGTGGGACGAACACACCATCGAGGCCGACGCTTCGATTTCCGGCATCGCCGCGTGGGAAAGCGAAGCGGACACCCTCGACGACTTCTTCCTGGAAGGCCTGGCCATCCCCGGCTACCCGCTCTACCGCCCAGGGCGCGACCGCGAACGCCGGCTCTTCCAGGGTCGCCACACCGCGTTGATGTCTCTGTCGTACCGCGCTCCGCTTTGGGAGATCCGCAAACTCGCGGGCATCTGGTTCCTGGACACCTGGAGTGCCGGTGCTGGTGTGTATGCAGGTCGCGCCTGGAGCACCGATTGGATCGAGGGCTCACCCACCGACCAGATCGAGGATTTTTCGCGTTCGATCCTGTGGGAAACCCGCCTTTCCGGGACCCTGCACTCCTCCTATCCTTTCCAACTGGGCGTGCGCTTCGCGCGGGCCCTCGACGAACCCCACGACCTGATCCAGCGAAACGCTTCGCTCTTCGGCCTGCCCACCGGCGCGCACCGCATCGAGTTCGGGATCAACCTGGGACTGGACGAATGGGCCATCGTCGACCAACCGACCCGCCATCGCCTGCCCACCCTCCCCCGCCCCGCGCGGATCTCGGTGGCATCGCCCTCCCTCGCCCCCGTGGAATGTCCCTGATGCCCATCCGTCTTTCCTACGTCTTCCTGCTGGGGATCTCCTCTGGCCTGCCGTTGTTCCTCACGCAGAAGACCCTGCAAGCCTGGCTGACCTCGGCGAAGGTCGACCTGGGCACCATCGGACTGTTGAGTCTCGTCTCGCTTCCCTACTCCTTCAAGTTCCTCTGGGCCCCGCTCATGGACCGCTTCGCCCTGCCCTTCCTGGGCCGCCGTCGCGGCTGGATCGCCCTCACCCAAATTCTGCTGGCCGCCGCCATCGCCCTGATGGCCTTCAGCGATCCGGTCCACGCCATCCAGGCCCTGGCCAGTTGCGCCATCCTCGTGGCCTTCCTGTCGGCCTCGCAGGATGTCGTCTTCGATGCCTGGCGCACCGATGTCCTGCGCACCGAAGAACGCGGCCCCGGTGCCGCCTTGGGCGTGCTGGGGTACCGGGTCGCCCTCCTGGCCACCGGCTCGTTGGCGCTGATCCTCGCCGACCATCTCACCTGGCAGTCCATCTACCTGTTGTTGGCGGGCCTGCAATTGTTGTTGGTGCTGGCCACGTTCGGCGCCCCCGAACCCGAGTCGCCTCCCGCCACGCCCAAGACCTTGCAGGACGCCGTGGTTCGGCCGTTCGTCGAATTCTTCCGCAGCCGAGGAGTGGTGCTCGCCCTGGCCGCTCTCGGCTTCGTCATCTTCTTCAAGTGGGGCGTCTACCTGGTCCAGGCGATGTCCACCCCGTTCCTGCTGCACCTGGGGTTCACACAGACCGAGGTTGGCACCGTCCTGGGCGGAGCCGGCCTGATCGCGACCATCGCCGGCACGGCAGCCGGCGGCGTGGTCATGACCAAACTGCCCGTGTATCCCGCGCTCTGGACCTTCGGCATCCTGCAGGGGATCTGCGGCCTGCTGTTCTGGGGCCTGGCCTTGCACGGACACGATCTGACCTGGATGACCGCCGCGGTGATCGCCGAGAACTTCTTCATCGGCATGGGCACCGCCGCCCTGATCGCCTGGATGATGGGTGCCTGCGACGCGCGTTTTTCGGCCACGCAGTTCGCCTTGCTCTCCAGCCTGATGGCCGTCGGCCGCGATCTGCTCACCTCGCCCGCCGGTTACGTGGCGAAGGCCGCGGGATGGCCCGCGTTCTTCCTGCTCACCCTGTGCGCCTGCCTACCCGGCCTGGCTCTTTTGACCATCCTGCAGCGCAAGACGGCACGACCGATCTGACCTCTGGTCGATCAGGCCTGCGCCGGACTCCGGGTCTTCTTGGCGCGGACGGGCTTGGTTTCGGTCTTGACCGCGACCTTGGATGCGGGCTTCGCGGCAGGCTTTGCCGCACCCTTGAGGAACACCGCCAGGGTGGTGTTCTGCATCAGGTTCAGGAACGCGCCGTCGATGTCCGCCAACTGGTTGTGCAGCGCGCAGGGCTCCTGTCGTCCGCACCAACCGGGCCCGTAGGGGCAGCGATCCTCGGTGTCGGACTTCTGGAAGAGGTTCACGATCTCGGAGAGGTGGATCTCCGAGGGATGGCGCGCCAGCGAATACCCACCATGCGGCCCAGGGGTTCCCACCACGATTCCCGCCTGCGACATCTGGACCATGAGCTTCGCGGCCAAGGGCCGGGAAATCATGCGAATCTTGGCGGCGTCGAGGGAACTGGTGCGTGCGCCCGCCACCCAGCGCTCGGCGAGGAGGCTGGCGACCGCGATCGCGTTGGAGGAAGTCTTGCCGTAGGTGAAGGCCATGGTTCGCCCCATTCTAGAAAACCGGACTTGTCATTCCAATGTTCGACAATCCGTGGACAACCGGAAACCCTCGTGAGCGACCGGGTTCCTCCTACCTTTTCACCAATGACGACAGGAAACCCGACGCAGGAAGAACGGACGCGATGAGCCTGCTTGGGGGGCTGGATCGGATCCTGGGCAAGACCGGAGTCCATCTGGAAGGCCGAAGGGCTCGCCTCTTGCGCCAAAAGGCTTGGGAGGGGGTCGCCGAACTGCTCATGCACCCTTCCGCCATCGTCGGCGAAGGAGCCGAGGGCATCGTGTTTTCGCGCGATCGGGCGATGCAACTGCACGCCTTCCTGGGGAGCTGGTTCTCATGCGTGCTCTCCCCCTGCCCTTTGCATGTGCTGTACACCACCAGCGACCCGGCCCACGAGCACAGCTACGAACAGCTTCGGGAGATCTGGTCGGGGCGCGTCGAATTCGTCCGCGAAAGCGCCTTCCGCGACGATCTTCTGGCGTTGCTTCGCGGCATGTCGTCGCCCCGGGTTGTGTTCTTCACCGACGACGGCATGTTCCTCGATCCTTTCGATCTCGATGAGGCCCTGTGCTGGGATCCCCGCACGCACGTCTTTTCGCTGACCAAGGGGCGCGGTCTGCGGCACTGCTTCGTGACCGACCGTCCCCAAAACCTCCCGACCTTCCATCCCGGCCCCCCCGGCTCCGAAGAACTGTTGTGCTGGACCTGGCGCGACGGAGACGACGGCGACTGGCGTTTCCCGCTGTCGCTGGACGGCCACGTGCTGGGAAGACAGGAAATGTCAATCTTGATGGGGGCCATCCCCTTTCGCAGCCCCAACACTCTGGAAGGCGAGATGCAGGTCTACCTGCCGCTGTTCCTGGCGCGTGAAGGACTGTGTTTCCCGCGGGAAAAACTCGTGAACGTCCCGGCCAACTCCGTGCAGCGCGACTGGCGCAACCGACACACCGGCCTGCACGGCGCCGACGAGCTCCTGCGACTCTGGCTGGCAGGCCAGCGCATCGAACACGAAGTGTTCCGGGGACTGTCGTGCCGGGACGCCGAAACGAGCGCCTACCGTTTTCTGCCTCGCTGAAACCACGGGCAACCGCGCCGGTGGTCGAGATGACCGAGGCCAACGCGGCGGGTCTCGACGAGCTCGCCCCCCGACGGCCCCTCGCGGCGTCGACCACCGGCGCTCTTTCGCGGCGGAATCATCCCGGCTTGGATGTTGCTCTATACGGGCACCGGAGGTGACAATCCATGGCCATCCAGCACGCGATCAAGTTTCTCAAGGCCCTCGACGACAAACCCGAACTGCGGGAATCCCTGTACCGATGCGAAGGGTACGACGCGCTCTTCGAGACCTTGAAGGTCGCGGGATACCCCTTTTCCGGCGGTGAATTCGAAGAGGCGGTCGACCACCTCCACGTGGCGTGCACCACTCACGCCGAAGCCGACACCTTGATGAACAAGGTGAACTGGTTTCGCATGGTCTCCGCCAATGCTTGAAGGCGCCGCCCTCGTCGAGTGGGATGCCGAGCTGTCACTGCCCTGTCCGGTACGGGTCCCGCTGGAACGCGCTTGGCAGGAACTGCGGGAACAGGACCTTCTGCCCGACGTCCGCCTCCTGCTGGAAGGACACGCGAACAAGGGTGAGAAGGCCGAACGGAACCTGGCCTTGGCCACCCCGACCGATATTCCCTGGCTGTTCATGACTCCCGGAGTGGGTTGGCTGTACGGCAAGGAATCCCGCGACCGCCTGATGGATTCAGGCGCCTTCCGCGACACCTCGGGCTGGCCCTGGGGAGAGGGCCACCTCGCCTCCTTGCGGGATCCTGCCGGACACGTCTCGGTGGTGGCCGCCAACCTCACCGTGCTGGTGGTGGACGACACCATCGCACACGACCGCCGCCGCCTCGAGAGCTGGGAAGACCTGTTGGACCCCTCTTGGGAAAGGAGCGTGGCCTTCCGGGGCAACGGACGGACCTTCTGCGAAACCACCCTGCTGACTCTCGAATCACGTTTTGGCGAGGACCGTATGAGTGGATTCCGCCGGTCGGTCGGGGGATCCGGACATCCCGCCCAGATGGTGAAGGCATTGTCTCGCCCCGGGCCCGACACCCTGCCCGCGGCCACCTTGCCGTTGTTCTTCGCACGACTGATTCCCCGCCGCGAAGGCCTGCGCATCGTCTGGCCGCGCGAGGGTGCGATCGCCAGTCCCGTCACGCTGTTCACGCGCCGCGGCAGCCCCCCGGGGGTGATCGCCTTGGCACAGTGGCTCCACGGCCCCGAGGTCGCCGAGATCTTTTCTTCGGTGGGCCTGCCCTCGTGCCGCCCCGGTGCGGACTGGAACGTGCCCGAAGGACGCGAACTTTTGTGGATCGGCTGGGATGCGATCCGCGAAGGCGATCTGGGCCCCCGGCTGCAGCGTCTCCAGGAACTGTTCGACGGCGCGGGGACCTGAGGCCGACGGCCGCGAAGTCAGATTTCGTCGCTGGCGCCGAGCCCTGCGCGCAGGCGTTCGCGGACCTGCGAAAGCCTGGCATCGAGCCGTTCGAATTCCTCCAGCAACGCGCGTTCCCCCGCCGTGCGTTCGCGCACCACCCGAATGCCGCCCCGGGCGAGAACGAGGCGGCGCGGGGCCAACAAGGCCAGCAGGGGATCGTGGGTGGCCATCAGGACGATCTTGTCGCTGCCCACCAGCAAATCCACCGCGCGGCGCCGATCGACACCGGCATTTTCCACCTCGTCGACCAGGACCACTGGAGCGGCGGCCAGTACGGCGGTGTCAGCGATCATGAGGGCCCGCGATTGCCCACCGGATAGAGCCGAGAGGTGCGTGGCCGGGCATGCAGGGCAAGGAACGACCCGACATCCAGGTCGAGGGTGAACTGCATGCTCTGCGAGAGTTGGGCGACGCGGTGGTGTGTGCCTTCGTCGCGATCCAAGGCCGCGGCATCGGCCCCTTCGAGCACCACGCGCCGACCGGAGGGGCTGTCGCCTTCCGAGAGCCATTCGATGTCGGCCAGCAGACGACTCTTACCCGACCCCGTGGGCCCTACCACGGCCAGCAGATCTCCGGTGCGCAGCTCCAGCGAACCGAACCCCTCGGGGAGGCCGTCGCGATCGCGCCCAGCATGCACAGACAACCGCACGCCGGTCATGCCGGAAGCTCCAGCAACTTCAGATTCCCGATCTGGCGTTCATCGCCGAGCCGGGTTTCGCCCAAGCAATACGAACACACCGCCGAGGGCATGGAAAAGCGCAGGCGCGGCTCTTCGCCGGGCAGGGGCGCCGCCATCGTGGAAACCAGCCGGGAGAGCTCCAGCGTGCCCTGTCCCGTGCGCCCCTGGACGGCCACCACACGCGCCCGAGGCGCATGGCGCCTCACCTCGAGAGCGAAGACTTCCCGCTCGGCCTGACTCACCAGATCCCCCCGGGTGGCCACCACCAGATCCGCCGACCGCAACATGGGGCCCACCTTCGCGGGCAACCCAACACCCCCAAGGTGATCAAGCACACACGCAGCCAAAGCGCCCCGCACATGGGGGCTGCAGCGGTTGCACAGCCCCGCGCTTTCCAGGAACAGGAACTCGAGCCTTCGCTCGACACCCCACGACAGCAGCCGCGGCACATTCCCAGCGAAGAAATGATCGGGGCAAAGCCCCCCGGACAACCCCTGCGCGACATGTTCCACGCCGGCTTCCCGGTACCGGGCGGCGTCGTCGGTGACCAGGCAGTCCAGCTTGACGGCGCCCACGCGACGCCCCGCCTGCACCAGGTGGCCCAACACGTGGCGCAGCACCGCGGTCTTCCCGCACGTGGGTGGCCCCGCGATGGTCACGAGGCGCAAGGTTTCGAAGGCGTTTTCCATGCCGGAGGATCCAACGCACGAGGGATGCCAGCCGACCTCCGCCCCCGCTCGCGCAACAGGGCGGCTGAATTGTCAGAAATTGATCGATCGCAAGATCGCCAATTCCTGATTTGTGTCACTCCAGAAACCAGAGGCCCATCACTCGTTGTTATCGTCCACCCAATGGACTCCTTGCAACGACACCTCCGGGAATTCGGGCTGTTCCTGCGTCTGGGGGCGACCGCCTTCGGGGGGCCTGCCGCTCACCTGGGCCTGTTCCGCCGGGAATTCGTCCAGCGTCTGGGTTGGCTGGACGAACGGCAATACGCGGAATTGATCGCGCTCTGCCAGGCCCTCCCGGGCCCCAGCTCCAGCCAGGTGGCCTTGCTGGTGGGCCATCGACGTGGCGGCCTGTTCGGAGCGTTTTTCTCCTGGCTGGGTTTCACGCTTCCCGGAGCGTTGCTGCTGGGAGCGGCGGCTCTCCTGCTTCCCACCGACGGCAGCGGAGCCTGGATCCACGGGCTCAAGGTCTTCGCGGTGGCGGTGGTGGCGCACGCCTGCTGGGGAATGGGCCGCGCCCTGGCCCCCGACCTCCCACGCGCGGCGATCGCGCGTCTTCGGCGTAGACGGCATGAGCCTCCATGCCCCCGACCTCCCACGCGCGGCGATCGCCCTCCTCGGAGCGGGGATTTGCGCCGCGATGGAAGGGGGAGCAGGACAAATTGCCGCCATTCTCGCCGGAGGACTTGCGGGCCTTCTGCTTCCCCACCTGGCGGAATCTCCCACGGCTGGCGCTCGTTCGCGCCGCCGCGAAACACTCCTGCTCCTGCCCTTCGCCGCGCTGCTCGCCGTGGCGTTGGCCCCCTGGCCGCGCGAGGAACTCGTGGGTCTGGTGGCGGGCATGGTTCGGGCGGGATCACTCGTGTTCGGCGGCGGCCACGTGGTCCTTCCGCTGCTGCGCGAAGAGGTGGTGGCCGGATCGGGCATGACGGAATCCGTCTTCCTGGCCGGGTATGGGCTGGCGCAGGGCATGCCCGGGCCGCTGTTCAACGTGGCCGCCTGGATCGGGGCCTCGCGCGCCGGCGCCACCGGGGCGTTCCTGGCGACCTGCGCCATCTTCCTCCCCGGTGCTCTGGTCGCCCTCGGGGCGCGCCCGCTGTGGGACCGGCTCCGCGAATTCGCGCCCTTCCAGCGCGCTCTTCGGGGCGTGAACGCCGCGGTGGTCGGGCTGCTCGCGTTGGCCCTGGTGCGCCACGTGGCCCCGGCCGGCCTCCGAAGCGTCCCTGACTTCCTGGTCGCGGGACTCTGCCTGGCGATCCTGGCCCGGACCCAGCTTCCGCCGTGGTTCCTTGCCGCCTCGTGCGCGGCCTGGGCCTGGCTCGCGGCCTGACTTACCGTTGCAGCCATGCCCCACCTCCGCATTGAATCCTCGACACCCCCTATCGAGCTCATCGCACGGCTTTACGCGGCGGCGGCCTTGCGCCGCCCTGTGCGCGATCTCACCCGTCTGCAAACCATGTTCACCGGATCCAACGTGATCCGCGCCGCCTGGCAGGGAGACCACCTGGTAGGGCTGCTCCGCGGATGGACCGATGGGACCTTCGACGGTTTCATCGCCGACCTGGCCGTCGATCCACGTCTCCAGCGCACAGGCGTTGGCCGCGCGCTGATGGATTCCCTTGCTGCGCTGGGGGACGGTATCCAATGGGTACTGCTGGCTTCGCCTCTGGCTCCCGAGTACTACCAACACCACGGGTGGGAAGTCGCCTCCATGGCTAGGCTGCGTCCGCGCCATGGCTGGGATCCCGGTACGCCTCAAGCCTGGGCTGAAGCCCATCGCGATCTGGCCCTGGGCGACTGACAGGAGTCGCCGCAGGATCCTACCTTTCCCCCGTCTTCAGGGAGTCGCCGCCCCAGGGCCCGGCCGGTGCCGGATCCACGCAGGGGAGATCTTCGTCCACAGACTCGGGATCCGTCCCGGGGCGGAGGTCACCAAAGGGCAAGACTGCAGACCGCGATCCTCCGGATGGCCGGGGTGTGATCGTGGTCCAGCCTTTGCCACCGGCCAATGGAGACTCCGTTCGATGGACACGTTCTTTCTGGCCTGCGGCCTGATCTTCCTGGCCGAGCTGGGTGACAAGACCCAACTGGTCGCCCTCGCCTTGTCCACCCGCTACCGCATCGGCGTCACCCTCTGGGGCATCACGGCGGCCACGGCCCTCGTGCACGTCCTGTCGGTGGGCATCGGCGAAATCGCCGGTGTCGCTCTGCCCGCCGAGATCCTGACGTTCGCCGCCGGGGTGTCGTTCCTGATCTTCGGCCTCTGGACCGTGGCCGGCGACGAAGACGACGGCGAAGAAACCGCGAAGTTCCGCTCGCCTTTCTGGATCGTGTTCTGGACCTTCTTCATCGCCGAACTGGGCGACAAGACCATGCTGGGCACCATCGCCGTGGCCGCCCAACACCCGGGCCAACCCATCGCGGTCTGGAGCGGATCCACGCTGGGCATGGTGCTCTCCGACGCCCTGGCCATCGTGGTGGGACGCCTGCTGGGTTCGCAGCTTCCCGAGAAGGCCGTGAAGTGGAGCGCCGCCACCATTTTCCTGGGGTTCGGCGCCTGGGGTGCCTGGGAAGGCGGACGGCACCTGTCGCCGACGGCCTGGGTGCTCGGGGGCTTGGTCGTCGCCGTGGCGAGTTGGTGGTTCTTCCTGCGCGAGGATTCGAAGATTGCCTCCGTGAAGACCGAAGCGGAGACCTGAACCGCTCGGCGAGGGCGTGGACAGACGTTGGCGGCGGGCCTATCCTTGGACCATGCGCATTTTCCTATCCGCCTCCGCATTCCTTGTCCTTTCCGCCCTCCAATCCACCCCGGCCGCCGATTACCAGATCGGCTGGTTCACCATGGAGCCACAAGGGGTGTATCTCGACGTCCGCTTCCGCCTCGGGGAACGATTCTTCGCGGGAGCGGGGGCCTCGGAAGGGCTCATCGACGTGGCGAGTGTCGAGAAAGTAAGCCATCGCTCGACGGATCCGGACGGGTACGTGACATCCACCTACACCACTCTCCCGATTGTGGCCAACGCCTCCATCCACGGCCTGGAGGCCTTTGGCGGGATCGAACTATGGAGCCGCGACCGCCTGTCCACCCAGGCATCGGTGGGGCTGGGGTGGGCCCTGCTGGACGGCACCGAATCGGGGCAGGAAGGACGCTCCCGGGACATGTTCCGCATTCCCGCTCGACTGGAATACGCATGGAGGCCCGTGATCTGGGAGAGTCTGCCCAGCCTGGGTCTGGTGGGCGCGATCGGCGGGGAATGGCGCCAGGGCATCGACACGCCGAAGCTGTTCCGGGAGTTCTCGGAAGTCGCGTTCCTGGCGAGGTTCGGCCTGACGATCTGAAGTCATTGACCGCCTCGTAACGAAGCAACCAGGCTAGGCAATTTCCATGCACTCGGAGATTGCCTGCGAAGGCAACCGCCGGACAGAGGACGGTGATCCTCGCGGCATAGCCGTCCCGCATGCGCCGAGACAGGCCAACAGCCCTCGGCTCGCAGACGGCGACGGGGACGCGGCAATCACGGCCGGCGACCGGTTCCGGATCGCCGCAGCGCATGACGGATCGACTATGCCACGGCGAGGATCACGCTCGACGCCTTGAACACCGCCCAGGCCTTGGCGCCCTTGCGCAACCCCAGCGTGTCGGTCGCGCCGGGCGGGACCACCGCGGCGACGACCTCGCCACCCGCCAGTTGTAGACAAATTTCGTCGGAGACTTCGCCGCGATGCACGGCGGTCACGGTTCCGCGCAGCAGATTGCGCGCGGACAACTTCGGAGCGACCTCCCCCGTGGCGATCTCCACCCAGGTGGACTTGATCAGGGCCCAGGCGTCGAGCCCCGGACGCAATCCCAGCGACTTGCACGAAGACAGCGTGATCTGCGAAACGATCCGGCTTCCACCGCTCAGGTCGAGTTCGACCTCGGCGTGGACCTTGCCCCAGGTCACCGACCTCACGACCCCGGGAAACTGGTTTCGCACGCTCGTGCGCATCGAGAGCTTGCGCTGGAAGGACTGGAGCGCATGGTCGTCGGAGGCTTCCAGGCCCTGCTGGGCGGCGGCCTTGCGGAACAGCTCCTCCGCTTCGCGGTGGAGGGCGAGAAGACGTGCGGCATCCGGCGACAGGCGCGTGCTGCCACCCTCCTGTCCACCCTGGATCGATTCGACCAGCGGCTTGGCGAACAGGGCGTTGAGCTCGCGGACCCGCGACCAAGCGGTCCGGTAGGAAAGACCGCACGCGTTGGCCGCGTCCAGCAGGCATCCCGACGCCTCGATGGCCACGAGGAGACGGATTCTGTCTTCTCCGAGGCGTTCGCCGTCGGGAGACAGGATGTTCCACACCGGCACCAGCGCCGGCCCGGAGCGGGGCGCTGCCGATCCACGCGCGGCGGTGATCCTGCTCCCGGGGTCCTTCCCCGAAGTCGCGCCTTTCGCTCCTGCCTTCATTCCCCACCTCCTGGCGGAAGTCTAGGACAATTCGGCGGACTCGTATTGTCAGGCATTGCGATTTGCAATGTCTTGCCATTTGGGTCGAATGCGCCGATGTAGCCTCATGTCGGCGCTGGCATAACCTTTGCCACCCTGACCTCATAGCCATGGCCCTCGGGTCTCCATGTGCAGATTTAGCCCCGAGGCAAACCAGGTCGCACATCCTTCTGGCCCGAAGAGGCATCGAAGCCATCCCATCCCACCAAGCCGACCGCACCACCACTAGCCAGCGGCAAGACGGCACCGATCGATGAACACCGCCAACCACCGAGGATCGAACCATGGACCTGCAGACACGTGCCACGACTCTACTACTGATCCTCGGCCTCACGGTCTCCGCCGAAAAAGTCGCCATCGCCGCCGCCGCCGACCTCAAATTCTGTCTCGACAGCATCGTGACGGAATACACCAGGAGCAACAAGAGAGCCGAAATCCAGGTGACGTATGGTTCGTCCGGAAAGGCATTCACCCAGATCCAGCAAGGCGCACCCTTCGACCTGTACTTTTCGGCTGACGTCGAATATCCCCGCAAACTGGCCCAAGCGGGTCTCACCGCCACCGCCCCTCGGCTCTACGCATTGGGTCGGATCGTTCTTTGGAGCTCCAAGGAAGACGCATCCAAGCTGACCCTCAAAGGCATCGCCAACGCCAAGTACACCCGCGTCGCGATCGCCAACCCCCTCCACGCCCCGTACGGGAAACGCGCCGAAGAAGCGCTGCGGAAGGCCGGACTTTGGGATGCACTGAAGGAACGCCTCGTGATGGGCGAGAACATCGCCCAGGCCGCCCAATTCGTGCAAAGCGGCAGCGCTCCCCTCGGAATCCTGGCCCTCTCGCTGGTGAAGGGCCCGGCCTTCGCCGCCCAACCCTACCTGTTGATTCCCGACAGCCTCCACGCTCCACTGGAGCAGGCGGTGGTGCTCCTGAAACGCGCCGAGGCGAACCAGACCGCCCGGGCATTTCAGGATTTTCTCTTCCAGCCGCAGGCGCGAAGGATCTTCGACGCCTACGGATTCACATTGCCCAAGAAGTGATCATGCTTGCCCCCGACGACTGGGCCGCGATTGGACTCACCTTCCGACTCGCCACCGCCACCACCATCATCCTCTACCTGATCGGCTTGCCGTTGGCGTGGTGGCTGAGTCGGACTCGCGGCGCGCTGCGCAACGGCGTCGCGGCGATCGTGGCCGTTCCCCTGGTGCTTCCCCCTTCGGTTCTGGGCTTCTACCTGCTGATGGCCATGGGAACCAACGGCCCCATCGGTCGGCTCACGGAATCCCTGGGGATCGGGACCCTGCCCTTCACCTTCGTAGGCCTGGTCGTCGCCTCGATCCTCTATTCCCTTCCCTTCATGGTTCAGCCACTGCAGTCGGCGTTCGAATCCATGGGGCAAGGCCCGATGGATGCCGCCGCCACTTTGGGCGCCTCTCCGTTGGACCGGTTCCGCACCGTCGCGCTCCCCATGATCTCTCCCGGTCTGGCCGTCGCGGGAGTGATGACCTTCACGCACACCGTCGGCGAATTCGGGGTGGTGCTCATGTTGGGCGGCAACATCCCCGGTGTGAGTCGAGTCATCTCCGTGCAGATCTACGACCATGTCGAATCGTTCGAATACGGACGCGCCCACGCTCTGGCCGGGATGCTGCTGGTCTTCTCGTTCCTGGTCCTGTTTCTGCTCCAGCGCGTGCGTTCCAAAGATCAGCGCTCATGAGTGAGCACATCGAACTCCGTTTTGACCTCCCCTTGAGGGACTTCCAACTGCGTGTGGACACCCGCATCCCCGCAACGGGCTTGACAGTCCTGTTCGGCCCCTCCGGCTGCGGCAAAACCACAATTCTTCGCCTGCTCGCAGGCCTTCACCACGCCCCTTGCGGGTTCTTGAAGATCGGCGACGAAATCTGGCAGGATGCGAAGTCCTTTCGCCCCCCGCATCAGCGCCGGATCGGCTACGTCTTCCAGGACGCGAACCTCTTTCCGCATCTGACCGCCCTCGGCAACCTGGAATACGGATGGAAGCGATTGCCCTCGTCGCTTCGACCTCCGCTGGAGCCGCTCATCGAACTCCTAGGAATCTCCGCGCTGCTGGACCGTCGCCCGGCCACGCTCTCCGGCGGCGAACGGCAGAGGGTGGGACTGGCACGAGCGCTGGCCTGCGCCCCCAAGATCCTTCTGATGGACGAGCCACTGTCGGCGCTGGATCGCGACCGCAAGCGGGAGATCTTGCCGTGGATCGAACGCCTGCGCGCCGAGGTTGGCATTCCCATCCTGTACGTCACCCACGCCGCCGAGGAAGTCTACCGGCTGGCCGACCACCTGGTGATTCTGCATGCGGGGAAAATCGCCTTGGAGGGAGCTTTCCGCGATCTGCAGGGAAGGATCGCCCCCTCCATGGGACTCGGAGCGGATCCCGCAACCGTGCTGGACGCCACCATCGCCGAGGTGGACGGAATCTGGCAGCTCGCCCGCGCCGATTTCCCGGGCGGGAGCCTCTGGGCGCGCGACCGCGGACTCCCTCTCGGCCAGGCCACCAGACTCCTGGTCCTGGCGCGCGATGTGAGCCTCTCGCGTGAACCTCCCGGACACACCAGCATCCAGAACGTCCTCCGGGGCGTGGTGGACGGAATCGAGCCTGACGAACACCCGGGACTCGCTTTGGTGCGGGTGCGTGTCGGTGCGTCGCCCATCGTCGCACGCCTGACGCGCCGAGCCGTGGCCGACCTGTCGCTGGAACCAGGTGTCGCGGTGTGGGCGCAGGTCAAGACCGTGGCTTTGGCGGACGGATGAATCCATTCTTGGAGAGCACCTCATGGGGCTCCCAGATCCACCTTGAGCCTTGCCGAAGTGTACCATGGATGTGTGCACCCTTTCTTCATGATCCAGCAGGCCTCGCCGGAAATCGACGCATGATTCCTCACCTCCCAACCGCACCCGAGGTGCTCCCCGTTGTTTCGTTCGCGCCCGGATGTTTTTCATCTCCAACGCGAGGTCCAGGGTGATCACGCGCACCACCGAAGCCGCATTCCGGATCCTCGTGTACCTGCAAACCCACGGTCATGGGATTCCTGTACCCTTGCAACACCTGGCAAAGGAAATGGGGGGGTCGCCTTCGTATCTGGCCAAGGTGGCCAACCTGCTGGTCCGCGGAGGCATTCTGGAATCGCAGCGCGGAGCCCAGGGCGGACTTCTGTGCACTCCCGCCACCGGCGAAACCTCCTTGCTGCGGGTGGTGGAGATCTGCCAGGGGATGCCCGAGGCGGCCTACTGCGAGACCAAAATCGCTCCAGGAGTTCGCCCCTGCAGCTACCACGAGGTGATGTCGGATCTGCATGCCGCGATCATCAGCACCCTGGGTGGTCGCACCGTGGGCGATCTGGCCCGTAGGCCGCACGGTTGCGATCGGCACGGCGCCGCCCTGGGCTCGTGCCGCATGTGCCACGGCGAGGATTGCCTGCGCACCTGAGCTGTCCTCCGGCCATCGCGAAATCCGATCGGAATTCGATAGCCTTGCATCCAGGAATACTTTATACTTGATGTCGCATATCGTATATGGAGGCATCATGTCCCGCACCATCCAGACCTGGGAACCGGAGAACGACGCGTTCTGGACCACCCAAGGCGCTCCCATCGCGCGGCGCAACCTGCTCGTCAGCATTCCCGCGCTGTTCCTGGCCTTCGCCGTCTGGATGGTCTGGAGCGTGGTCACCACCCGACTGAACTCGGTCGGTTTTTCCTTCTCCACCGGCCAGCTCTTCTGGTTGACCGCGCTGCCCGCCCTCTCGGGCGCGACCCTGCGCATCTTCTACAGCTTCCTGGTACCGGTCTTTGGCGGACGGCGCTGGACAGCCCTCTCCACGGCATCCCTGCTGTTGCCCGCCTTCTGGATGGGTCTGGCGGTGCAAGACCCATCCACCCCGTACTGGCAATTCGTCCTCATCGCCCTGCTGTGTGGACTCGGCGGCGGAAACTTCGCCAGCTCCATGTCCAACATTTCGTTCTTCTACCCCAAGAAGAAGGCCGGAGCCGCTCTGGGCCTCAACGCAGGATTCGGAAATCTCGGTGTCAGCGGCATGCAGTTCCTGGTTCCAGTCGCCCTGGGTTCCGGCCTGTTCGGTGCGCTGGCGGGAGCCCCCGCCACCACGGCCGACGGGAAGACCCTGTGGCTGCAAAACGCGGGATTCCTGTGGATCCTTCCCGTGGCCCTCGTCGCCCTGCTCGCCTGGTTTTTGATGGACGACCTGGCCACCGCGAAGGCCAGCGTCTCCGACCAGATGGTCGTTTTCCGTCGCAAGAACACCTGGATCATGAGCTGGATCTACCTGGCCACCTTCGGCAGCTTCATCGGGTACGCCGCGGCGTTCCCGATGCTCATCAAGACCCAGTTCCCCGAAATCAACGCGCTCAAGCTGGCCTTCCTGGGGCCGCTCGTCGGCGCCCTCAGCCGCCCCGTCGGCGGCTGGATCTCCGACAAGCTCGGCGGCGCACGCGTGACTCTGGTCAACTTCGTGGTCATGGGCGGAGCCGTCCTGGGCGCCATCCACTTCCTCCCCGAAGGAGGGCAGGGAGGCAGCTTCCCCGGGTTCTTCGCGATGTTCCTGCTTCTGTTCTTCACCACCGGCATCGGGAACGGCTCCACGTTCCGCATGATTCCCGTCATGTTCCGCGGCTTCCACGAACGACGCACCCCCATGGGTGCTGGGCAATCCGAGCGTGAGAAGGTCGCCCGACAAGCGGCCAAGGAGTCGGCCGCGGTGATCGGCTTCACCTCGGCGGTGGGCGCCTACGGCGGTTTCCTGATCCCGCTGGGATTTGGCTCGGCCCTCAAGGCCACCGGATCCGCCAACGCGGCATTGCTGTCCTTCCTGGTTTTCTACGGCACCTGCATCGTGGCCACCTGGTGGTGGTACGCTCGCCGCAACGCCGAATCCCCCTGCTGATCGAACCGGAGTCGAACATGGCCTTCTTCCGTAAACTCCGTTACTTCGGAGATCTCTTCGCCGACGGACACGGCGCCACGAACAAGGACAGCCGTGCGTGGGAGGAATCCTACCGCCGCCGCTGGGCCCACGACAAGGTGGTGCGCTCCACCCATGGCGTGAATTGCACCGGATCGTGCAGTTGGAAGGTCTTCGTGAAGAATGGCCTGGTCGCTTGGGAAATGCAGCAGACCGACTACCCGCGCACTCGGCCCGATCTTCCCAACCACGAACCGCGCGGCTGCCCCCGCGGCGCATCCTATTCGTGGTACCTCTACAGTGCGCACCGCGTGAAACACCCGATGGTGCGTTCGCGCCTGCTGAAGCTGTGGCGCGAAGCCAAACGCCTGCATCCCGATCCCGTCCAGGCCTGGGCCTGGATCCAGGCAGATCCCGAGCGCGCCCAGGAATACCGCAAGGTGCGCGGTCTGGGCGGCTTCGTGCGGACGAACTGGGCCGAAGCGACAGAAATCGTCGCCGCGGCGAACATCCACACGGTGAAGGCCCACGGTCCCGACCGCGTGATCGGATTCTCCCCCATCCCCGCGATGTCCATGGTGAGCTTCGCCGCCGGCACCCGCTATCTGTCGCTGCTGGGCGGCGCGTGCCTGTCGTTCTACGACTGGTACTGCGACCTGCCCGTAGCCAGCCCGCAGACCTGGGGTGAGCAGACCGACGTTCCCGAATCGGCGGATTGGTTCAATTCCGGCTACACCATGTGCTGGGGCTCCAACGTGCCGCTCACGCGCACCCCCGACGCCCACTTCCTCACCGAGTCGCGGTACCGCGGCGCCAAGATCGTGGCCGTCACCCCCGACTTCAGCGAGATCGCCCGCATGTCGGACGAATGGCTCGCCCCGCACCAGGGAACCGACGCCGCCATGGCCATGGCCATGCAACGCGTGATCCTGGAGGAGTTCCATCTGGGCGCACAGCCCAGTGCGTATTTCCAGGCCTACGTGAAGGAAAATTCCGACCTGCCGTTTTTGGTCTCGCTGGATCGCGACGCCCAAGGACGCCTGGTGCCCGGACGTTTTGTGCGCGCCGCGGACCTGGTGGGCGCCGCGGGCCAGGAAAACAACCCGCAGTGGAAAACCCTCGCCTGGGACGAAACCACCGATTCCCCGTGCCTGCCGCAGGGCTCCATCGGATTCCGCTGGGGCGAACAGGGACGCTGGAATCTGGAACCGCGCAATGCGGACGGGTCGGAATTCCGCCCCCGCCTGTCGCTGGCGGGAGCCGGTGAAGAAGTGGCCGAGGTGCACTTCCCGTACTTCGGTTCGCAGGGATTCGGCGAGATCTTCCCCGGTCGCGTGTTGCCCGACGCCGTTTCGCGACGGATTCCGTCTCGCACCGTCCAATGCGTGGATGGCTCGCGCCAGGTCGCGACGGTGTTCGACCTCCTGGCCGGCCACCTGGGCATCGACCGGGGCTTCGACGATCCCTCGCTGGCGGGTCGCCCGCTGGCCGACATCCCCTACACCCCCGAATGGCAGGAAGCCATCACGGGCGTGAAGGCGGACGTGGTCCGACGCATCGCGCGCGAATTCGCCACCAACGCGCACACCACCCAGGGCCGTTCGATGGTCATCATCGGCGCCTCGGTGAACCACTGGTACCACTCCGACATGAGCTACCGCGCCATCATCTCGATGCTGGTGCTGTGCGGTACCGTGGGCAAGTCGGGCGGCGGCTGGGCCCACTACGTGGGGCAGGAGAAGCTGCGGCCGCAATCGGGATGGGCGCAACTGGCCTTCGCTCTCGACTGGGCGCGTCCGCCACGCCACCAGAACACCACGTCGTTCTGGTACCTGCACACCGACCAATGGCGCTACGAGACCCTCGGTCCCCGTTCCCTCCTGAGCCCTCTGGCCAAGGACACGCCGGTCCCCCCCACCTTGGTGGATTGCAACGTGCGCGCCGAGCGCCTGGGCTGGTTGCCCAGCGCTCCGCAGGTCAACCGCAACCCGCTGCAACTTGCCGCCCAGGCCGCCGCCGCCGGGCTGGAGCCCAAGGACTACGCCGTGCGCGAGTTGGCCGCCGGCCGTTTGCGCATGGCCTCCGAAGATCCCGACGCGCCCGAGAATTTCCCGCGCAATCTGTTCGTGTGGCGCTCCAACCTGCTGGGCTCCAGCGCCAAGGGGCACGAGTATTTCCTGCGCCACCTGTTGGGATGCCCTGACGGCGCCATGCAGGACGAATTGGGCCCGCATGAAAATCGCCCCGTCGACGTGGAGTGGCGCGATGCACCGCGCGGCAAACTCGACCTTTTGGTGACCCTCGACTTCCGCATGTCGACCACCTGCCTGCATTCGGACATCGTCCTTCCCACGGCCACCTGGTACGAGAAGAACGACCTGAATACCTCCGACATGCACCCCTTCATCCACCCCCTGTCGGCGGCCGTCGATCCGGCCTGGGAAGCCCGCAGCGACTGGCAGATCTTCACCGATCTGGCCAAGCGTTTCTCGGAGCTCTGCCCTGGCCATCTGGGTGTGGAAAAGGACGTGGTCCTGACCCCGATCCTGCACGACACCCCGGGAGAGATCGCCCAGGACGACGGCGGTAGCGACTGGAAACACGGCGAATGCGCGCCCGTTCCCGGCGTCACGATGCCCAACATCGCCGTGGTGGAACGCGACTACCCCAATCTGCACCGCCGCATGACCAGCCTGGGACCCGTGATCTCGAAGGTGGGCAACGGCGGCAAGGGACTGGCCTGGAAGACCGACCGCGAGGTCGAGGAGTTGTCCATCCTCAATGGCGTGGTGGACTCCGGTCCGACCAAGGGGCGGCCCCGCATCGAGACCGACATCCAGGCCGCCGAGACCATCCTGCGCCTGGCGCCGGAGACCAACGGCAACGTGGCGGTGAAGGCCTGGGAATCCCTGGGCAAGGCAACGGGCAGGGATCACACCCATCTGGCGTTGCACCGCGAAGACGAGCGCATCCGTTTCCACGATCTGCAGGCGCAGCCGCGCAAGATCATCTCGAGCCCCATCTGGTCGGGTGTGGAATCGGAAGAGGTCTGCTACACCGCCAACTGGACCAACGTCAACGAGCGGATCCCCTGGCGCACGCTCACGGGACGCCAGCAGCTCTACCAGGACCACCCCTGGATGCGCGGCTTCGGCGAACACTTCGCGACCTACAAGCCGCCCGTGGACACCGGCAGTCTCAAGGCCGCGCGCCGTCCGAACGGCAATCCGGAAATTGTCCTGAACTTCCTGACCCCGCACCAGAAGTGGGGCATCCACAGCACCTACACCGACAACCTGCTGATGCTCTCGCTGGGGCGCGGCGGTCCGGTGGTGTGGTTGTCGGAAATCGACGCAGCCAAGGTTTCCATCGCCGACAACGACTGGGTCGAGGTCTACAACTCCAACGGGTCGCTCTCCGCGCGGGCCATCGTGTCGCAGCGCATCCCCGAGGGCGCGGTGTTCATGTACCACGCCCAGGAAAAGACGATCAACACGCCGCTCACCGAGAGCACGCATACCCGCGGCATCCACAACTCGGTGTCGCGCATCGTGCTCAAGCCCACGCACATGATCGGCGGCTACGCCCATCAGGCCTACGGATTCAACTACATCGGCACCATCGGCACCAACCGCGACGAGTTCGTGGTGGTGCGGCGCATGGACCGGGTCGACTGGGAATAAGGAGACGCCATGAAGGTCCGCGCGCAGATCGCCATGATCCTGAACCTCGACAAGTGCATCGGGTGCCACACCTGCTCGGTGACATGCAAACAGGTCTGGACCAATCGTCCCGGCATGGAGTACGCCTGGTTCAACAACGTCGAATCGAAACCCGGAGTGGGTTACCCCCAGCGCTGGGAAGACCAGAAACGCTGGAAGGGCGGATGGGTCCGCAAGGACAACGGATCGCTGGAACCCCGGCAGGGCAGCCGCTCGAAGATCCTGCTGAACCTCTTCGGCAATCCGTCGCTGCCCACCATGGACGACTACTACGAGCCGTTCACGTTCGAGTACGGCAACCTGCAGGCGGCCCCCGAACGAAAGTCTCCTCCCACGGCCCGGCCCATCAGCCTGATGACGGGCCAGACCATGGAGAAGATCGAGAGCGGCCCCAACTGGGAGGACGACCTGGGCGGCCCCGCAGCGGATCGCCATCGCGATCCCAATTTTGGCGGATTGGACTCCGAGGAATTCGCGAAGTTCGAATCCAGCTTCCTGGCCTACCTGCCCCGCCTGTGCGAGCACTGCGTGAATCCCACCTGCGTGGCCTCCTGCCCCGAGGGCAGCATCTACAAGCGCGAGGAGGACGGCATTGTCCTGGTCGACCAGGACAAGTGCAAGGGATGGCGCATGTGCGTCTCCGGCTGCCCGTACAAGAAGATCTACTTCAACCACCAGACCGGCAAAGCCGAGAAGTGCCTGTTCTGCTACCCCCGCATCGAGTCGGGACAGCCCACGGTCTGCGCCGAGACCTGCGTGGGTCGCATGCGTTACCTGGGTGTGATGTTGTACGATGCCGATCGCATCGAAGCGGCCGCCTCGGCGGAGAAGGACACCGATCTGCTGGACGCGCAGTTGGGCATTTTCCTCGATCCGAACGATCCCGCCGTGTTGGAAGCCGCCCGCGCCGAAGGCATCCCCGAATCGTGGTTGGAAGCTGCCGGTCGTTCCCCTGCGTGGGAGATGGCCGTGAAGTGGCGCATCGCGTTGCCCCTGCACCCGGAATACCGCACCCTTCCGATGGTCTGGTACGTTCCACCCCTGTCGCCCCTCCAGGGCAACCGGCAGGCCTCGCGCAACGAAGATGGTGAACTGTTGCCCAGCTTCGAGGAAGGTCGCATTCCGGTGCAATACCTGGCCAATCTGCTGTCGGCCGGAGACGTCGGGCCGGTCGAGCGCAGCCTGGAGAAACTGGTGGCCTTGCGCCGCTGGTCGCGCCGCCGGGGCCAGGGCCTGGAAACGGCCTCGGTGCTGCCGGCCGGCATGTCGGAATCCGACGCCGCCGCGATGTACCAGCGTCTGGCGATCGCCAACTACGAGGATCGTTTCGTGGTGCCCACCTCGCACTCCGAATACGCCACCGATTCGTTCGGCATGGAAGGCCCCCTGGGACGGGCCGAAGTTCCCGGATGCTCGTTCTCCGACGGAGCCGGATGCCACGGCCCCGCGTCGGCGCCCAGCCACTTCGGCGGGTTCCAGGCACCGGGAGATCGGAAATGAGCGACCTCGTCCTGCTGGCGCGGCTGCTGGAATATCCGGATGACGACGGGCTCCTGGCGCATCTTCCGGAAGCGGAATCCCTTTTGCGGGAGGGTGGCCTCTCCCCGCGTACCCGCGAGGGCATCGCCTCGTTCCTGGGATGGATGCGCGACACGGATTCTCTGGTGGTCCAGGAGTCGTACGTGGAAATGGTGGACAGGAACCGTCGCGGCAGCCTGCACCTGTTCGAGCACATCCACGGCGAGTCCCGCGATCGCGGCGGGGCCATGATCGACCTCCAGGAGTTCTACGCCCAGCGAGGCGCTCCTCTCGCGGAGGGCGAGCTTCCCGACTACCTGCCCGTGATCCTGGAATTCGCCGCCGGGGCCCCGGAACGGGAAGGCAAGGAGTTCCTGGCGGAACTGGCTCCCGTGGTGGCGCGCCTGGTGGCCGAACACGCGCGTCGGGGCAGTCTGTGGGCCCCCGTCCTGGAAGGGGTGCTGGAGGTCTGCGGCGGATCCCTCGACGATGCCCACAAGGTGCCCGTCGCGACAGATCCCGAACCGGATGTGGACGAGCTTTGGGAAGAACCCCTGGTGGAATTTGCCGGCGATTGCGCCGCGCCTGGAGGAGACGCAACGTGAACGGATCGATCGACCTACTGCTCTTCGGGGTCTTCCCCTACGTCGCGCTGGGAGTGGCCGTGGTGGGAAGCGCTTGGCGCATGCGCAGCGCTCCCTTGACCTGGAAGACGGGCACCTCCCAGATGTTGGAATCCAAGTGGCTGCGTCTGGGCAGCATCCTGTTCCACATCGGCATGGTGAATCTTCTGTTGGGACACATTTTCGGACTGCTCACACCGCACCAGGTCTACGAGGCCTTCGGCCTGACCACCGGCATGAAGCAGAAGCTGGAGATCGCGATGGGCTTCCTGATGACGCCGCCCGCCGCCATCGGCTGCGCCATCCTGATCTGGCGCCGCCTGGTGGATGCGCGCGTGAAAGCGGCGAGCTCCTGGGGCGACGTGCTCCTGCTGTCCTGCCTGCTGGTCCAACTTGGCTTGGGCTTCGCCACCATCCCGTTCTCGATGGACCACCTGGATGGCTCCATGATGTTGCGCATCACCGACTACACCCGCGGCTTGGCCACTCTCCAGCCCCACGCCTACGAAGGCCTTTCTGAAGTTCCTTGGGTCTACAAGCTGCACATGCTGGCCGGGTTCGGCTTCGTGTTGGCGCTTCCCTTCACCCGACTGGTGCATGTCCTGTCCGGACTGTTTGCCGTTCGCTTCCTCCTGCGGCCCTGGCAGGTGGTGCGCAAGGGCGCCTGGAGCCGCTCGTGAACCACGCGGCGGTGCCCGCAGGCGCGAACCGCGTGATGTGGTTTTCCACCGCGGCCTTCACCTTGATGTTCGCGGTGTGGTTGCAGTTCGGTATCCTGGCCATCCCCATCCGCAAGGAATTCGGCCTCACCGACATGCAATTCGGATGGTTGACCGCCATCGCGATCCTGAATGGCTCGTTGTGGCGCCTGCTGTTCGGGATCTGGTCCGACCGGTTCGGGGCGCGCAAGGTGATGCTCCTGCTGATGGGCGCCACCGCCGGAGCGGCTTGGCTGGTGAGCCAGGCCCAGAACTTCTGGCAACTCATGGGCGCGGCCTTCCTGGTGGGCATGGCCGGCAACGCGTTCAGCATCGGCATCGCCTGGAACAGTGCCTGGTTCCCGAAGGGCAAACAGGGCTTCGCGCTGGGGCTGTTCGGAGCCGGCAACGTGGGCGCCTCGGTCACGAAGTTCATCGGCCCTTTCCTGATCGCCGCCGTCCCGACCGCAGGGTACTACGGGGGGTGGATCCAGGGTGGCTGGCGTTTTGTCCCCCAGTTGTACGCGGGATTGCTGCTGTTGATGATCCTGGCGGTCGTCGTCTTCACCCCGTGGACCGACCGCAAGCCTGGGCATGGCCGGACGTTCCACCAGATGCTCCAGCCCATGCGCCATGTGCGCGTGTGGCGCTTCAGCCTCTACTACGTCGTGGTGTTCGGGGCGTACGTCGCCCTCTCGGTGTGGCTGCCCAAGTACTACGTGGACGTCTACGAGGTCCCTCTGACCACCGCGGCGCTGCTGACGGCACTTTTCATCTTCCCCGCCAGCCTGCTCCGCCCTCTGGGCGGATGGCTGGCCGACCGGATGGGCGCCCGGGGCCTAATGTACGGGGTATTCATGACCCTGGCCGTCTGTTTCTTCCTGCTGTCCCTGCCTTTCGGCCACATCGTATTCTACGTACCCAAGGCGTACATGCCCTCGGGCACGATGGAGGCCCTCCCGTTCTCGATGGGGATCGTTCCATTCACCTCGCTGGTCTTCCTGGTGGGCTGCGCCATGGGGATCGGCAAAGCGGCCGTCTTCAAGTACGTGCCGGAGTACTTCCCCCACGATGTCGGCGCCGTGGGCGGCATGGTCGGACTGCTCGGGGGATTGGGTGGTTTTTTCCTGCCTCTGCTGTTCGCCTGGCTGGGAGTGCTCACCAAGATTCCGCAGACCACCTTCGCGATCCTGTTCCTCGTGAACGCCGCGAGCCTGTTCTGGCTCCACCTGACGGTCTGGCGCATGCTCCACGCCGATGGCAACCCCGCCGCTGGCAAGCATTTCTGACCCGTGCTGGAACTGACCGGACAAACCTTCGCCCCCAACGCGCCCCTCCAGGACGCCGCGGGGCGAACCTTCCGCAAACTGCGGCTGTCGCTCACCGAAGCCTGTCAGTTCCAGTGTTTCTATTGCATGCCCCATCGCAGCCAGGCCGTGATCCAACCGGGCTTCCTGGATGCCGATGGTTACGCCTCCATCGTGCGGGGTCTCGTTCCCTGCGGCCTGCGCTCCGTGCGCCTGACCGGCGGCGAACCCACCCTCCGTCCCGACTTCGCGGAAATCGTCCTGGCCCTGGGCGCGATTCCCGGGATCGACCTCTCGCTCACCTCCAACGGGCATCTGCTCCCGCGCCACTTGCCCACCCTGTCCGAGGCGGGTGTCCGCTCCGTCAACATCAGCCTGGACAGTCTGGACCACGCCACCTTTCGCACCATCACCGGACGCGACCTAGCCCCCGTCGTGGACGCGATCCGCGGCGCGCGTGCACAAGGTCTGGCTGTCAAACTCAATTGCGTGGCGCTGCGTGGCCTGAACAGTTCGGAAATCCCGCGCCTTCTGGACTTCGCCTCGTCGGTCGGTGCCGAGATGCGTTTCCTGGAACTCATGCGCATCGGCGCCGTCGCCTCACACCACCGGGATCGTTTCTTCCCCGCCGAAGAAATCGAAGCCGCCATCCGCGCACTCGGCCCGATCCGAGCCTTGACGGTTCCCCCGGACTCCACCGCCCTGCGCTTCGCCCGGCACGACGGCTCCACCTTCGGCATCATCGCCTCGGAGACCCGCCCGTTCTGCGGCGGTTGCTCGCGGCTGCGCCTGACGGCCCGCGGAGAAATGCGTCCCTGCCTGATGAGCGAGGAGCGCATCCCTCTGGGGCACCTTGCCGGTGAGGCCCTGCGCGAAGTCGCCCGAGACGCGTTCTTGCGCAAGCCCTTGTCCCGACAGGAATCGACTTCCGTGGCGATGCACAAGCTCGGCGGCTGAGCCGCCCGGACCTCGCTCTCGCCCCCAGGAAGAGCAATCCGGTCTTCCGTGGTCGAGCTTGTTTCCGGTGGTCGAGCTTGTCGAGATCCACCGCGGCTGGTCTCGACAAGCTCGACCACCGACGATTCGACCACGGGAGCTTGTGCGCGCACTCGTGACGGGAACTGTCAGATGCCCAGATCCTCCAGCCGCTGGTCGATCTGGTCCCACTGGCAGGATTCCCGCAACTCCCAAACGTCCCGATCCAGCAGGAACGTCGCCAGCTCGCGATCGGCACCCTGGAGGTGGGCCCGCATCCACCCCTTCAACTGCAGGAAGTCACCATCCGGGACGGGGATGCCCCACCCCTCTTGGCAAATTCCGTCCATCCAGGCGAGCAGCGAATCGTGTTCGGCGCGATGGATCCGCAGGCCGGGAAATCCCCCCCGCACCATGAGATCGTCTTCCATGCGAAAGTGGTCGACGAACAGCACCCGCATCGCCGTCCACGCGGCCTCCCGTTCTTCGGGAGGCAATGCGTTCCCCAGGACCCAAAGCCCCAGGATCCGTTCGTGGTCTTCGTCCAGCTCGGCATGGCCAAGGCGACAATCGGGATCGAGCACCTGATTCAGGCCCCGGGAGCCGTAGCCTCGAGGGCGCGAATGCGAACATGGAGAACATCGTTTTCCAGATGGATGTGGGCGCGCGTGTTGCGATCGAGATCCAGCAGACCGTCCCAGAGCGCGCGCCAGGTGTTGCAGGCGTGATCGGGAGCCACATGTCCTCCGGTAAGCTGCACGAGACGTTCCAGCAATTCTCCCACCTCGCGGTGTTCGTGCTCCATGCGCTGCACGGGTCCGTCCAGGGTCGTGATCCGACCATGGCATCCCAGCACGATCTCGCCTTGTTCCTCCAGACCCACCGCGGCGGGGAACAGGATTCGTTCTTCCTTTTCCAGATGGGGTTCCATTTCCGCGCGCAACACGCGGAACACCGACAGGATTTCGACCACCTCGGGGTGTCCCGCACCATGAACTCGCGCCACCTTTTCGGCCAGCCCGTCGATGCGGGGCAGCTCGGCCCGCAGCCAGTCGTGGTGCTCGCGCAGGATGTGTTCGACCGTCTCGCGGATGCTCGCGCGGGTCCAGTCGCGATCACCCGCAAGCGCCGGCACGGCTTCCAGCTCGGCCAGAAGCTTGTCCACGGCAACGCCCGCGCTGGCCGAGGCCTCTTCGAGACTGCGCCCGCCGCCGCAGCAATAGTCGATTCCGAACCGTTCGAACACCCGCGCCCGTGAAGGACGTTCCGCTACCAGTCTGCCCACCGTCGTTGCATCCGTCATGATCTCCGCTCCCATCGCGTCTTTGCCCTTGGAAGCCCGGATTGGCGCACGGAGCGGCATAAACCGGAGCATCAGCTCTACAACTACAAATCTATCCTCTTTTGTCTCAATCTCAAAGCGACTTCGCAGGTATCTTGACGGGATCCACTCCCCACCGGAGACGCATCGACTTGACGACACCGACCCACATCGACGAACAGGGAAGACCCACCATGGTGGACGTGGGGGG
Organism: Fibrobacteria bacterium; assembly: GCA_035913415.1. GTDB lineage: Bacteria > Fibrobacterota > Fibrobacteria > UBA5070 > UBA5070 > UBA5070. The sequence continues at coordinate 31,858 of JAMIIV010000044.1, forward strand.
CCGCGAGGCCACCCGTCGCGAGGCCACCGCGCGGGCTCTGGTCCGCCTGACCCCCGCGATCCTCGCCTGCGTCCGTGGCGGCGAAATTCTCGCGCCCAAGGGCCCCGTCTTCGCCACGGCGATCGTGGCCGGCACGCAGGCGGTCAAGCGCACCGCGGATCTCATCCCCTTCTGCCACCCCCTGCCGGTCGAGAAGATCCGCTTCGACTGCCGCCTGGAACAAGACGCCGCCGTCGTGGAATGCACCGTGGCCTGCACCGCGCGCACGGGGGTCGAGATGGAAGCCCTGACGGGGGCATCGCTTGCTGCCCTGACCATCTACGACATGTGCAAGGCGCTGGACCTCGGCATGGTCATCGAACGCGTGGAACTGCTCGCGAAATCCGGCGGCCGACGCAACTTCGGAGCCGGAGCGTGATCCCGCCGCTGGATGGCTTGATCCTGGGCGGCGGTGCCTCGCGGCGCATGGGCACCGACAAAGCCTTGCTGGAGTGGAACGGGGAAGCCGCCACCCTGCGGCTGCGTCGGCTTCTGTCGCCATTCTGCGAGAGAGTCTTCCTGTCGCGCGCACCCGCCCAGGAGCTCCCCCCAGGATGGACGGAATCCGACACCATCCGCGATCTGGAGATCGCCTCGGGCCCGTTGCGCGGCATCCTGTCCGCCCTGGCCCTGCGCCCTGGCAGGGCCTTCCTGGTCGTGGCTGTCGACCAACCCCTCCTGGACAACGAACTCCTGGCCGACCTGGTCGCCTCGCGCGACGGTTCGGTGCATGCCACCTGTTTCCTCGATTCCGACGGAACCTTCCCCGACCCCATGTGCGCCATCTACGAACCGTCCTTCGCCGAAGCATCGCTGCCCTGGGCGCAGCACGGCAAGGGCTGCCCGCGCAAAGTCCTGCTGAACGCTCCGGCGAAGGTCCTTCCTTCCCCGGGCGCGCGCCTTCGCGACGCCGACTCCCCCGAGGAGCGCGCCTCCCTGTCCACCCTCCTGGAATCCCCCATGACCATCGTCCTGCACCACTTCGCCATGGTCCGCGAGCGCGTCGGCGTTCCGACGGAAACGGTCACCACATCGGCCGTGGACCTGGCCACCCTTTGGGAGGAAACGCGCACGCGGCTGTCCCTCCCGTTCGAGCGCACCTCGTTCCGGGCCGTACGCAACGACGAGTTCGCGCCGTGGGACACGCCCCTGCAGGACGGCGACCAGGTCGCGTTCCTCCCCCCCGTCTCGGGAGGCTGAACCGTGTCCTTCGCGCTTTCGACCACCGACCTGGATCCCGCGGCGCTGACGAATTCCGTCAAGGATCCCTCCAGCGGCGGTTTCGTCTCCTTCGAAGGCTGGGTCCGCGACCACCACGAAGGCCGCTCCGTGGCGGGACTTTCCTACGAAGCCTACCCCGCCCTGGCGCTCAAGGAGGGCGAGCGCATCCTGCGCGAGGCCCTGGAACGTTTCCCCATCCGTCGCGCCGCGTGCACCCATCGCGTGGGGGACCTGGGCATCGGAGGACTCGCCGTGTGGGTGGGTGTGTCCAGCGACCACCGCCACGAGGCCTTCCTGGCCTGCGAGTGGATCATCGACCAGGTGAAGCACCGCGTGCCGGTCTGGAAACACGAGCGCTTCGCCGACGGCACGGCCGAGTGGGTTCGCTGCGACCGCTGCGCCGCCGAAGCGGAGGCCCCCGGTGAGGAGCCCCATGTCCACGGACGGGAGTGCGGACACCACCACGCGGAGCGGATTGGATGAAGGCACGCGACAGCGGCATGCCCGTCGAGGAAACCTGGAACTCCTTCTTCGACCCCCTCGAGGTCTTCGAGCACCTGGGGCTACGTGATCCCGAAGGACTCGTGGTCGACTTCGGCAGCGGCTACGGCACCTTCCTGATCCCCGCGGCGCGCCAGTTCCCACGATCACGAATCGTGGGCCTGGACTGCGAGCAGGAGGCCAACACCTCCTGCCGCGATCGCCTCGCGCAAGAGGGCCTTTCCAACGCCACGATCGTGGATCGCGATCTTCTGGCAGACAGGTCCGGATTGGAGCCGGGCAGCGCCAAACTCGTATTCCTGTTCAACCTCCTGCACGCCGAAGACCCCGTGGGCCTACTCGCTGATGCACACCGCAGTCTCCAGCCGGGCGGGCAGGTGGCCGTGATCCACTGGAACCACGACCCCGCCACACCCCGAGGGCCGCGGATGGACATCCGCCCGCGCCCCGAACAGGTTCTGGCCTGGGCCGCCGAAGCGGGATTCGAGGTTCCGCCCACGGTGGTTCCGGTTGCCCGCTACCACTATGGGTTCACGGGGCGGAAACCAGGCATCGGAAACCCGTAGCGAAGTCGCGTTCGTCGGGAGTGCGGCTGGCGCGAAGGGCCGAGCGGAATTTGATGATTCCAGAGTCCTTTTTCTGGAATCACCAATTGTGCCACGCGCCCCATCCCACTTTGTCAATATCTGACATTATGTCAACCCGGCCCCAGCACGACAATCGACAGGGATTCTTGCCACCGGGGTTGGCACGCTTTGCGCTTTGGTTTGAGACAACGTCTCCCACTGCGTCCGGTCCGGCCGAGCCCTGGGTCCCACAGGAGTTGCTCTCCGTGAGCATTCCCGAAAGGGCACCCATGTCCATCCCGACCTCATCCGGCAGTTTTACCACAGACCAGAAGGAATGGCTCGACGGCTTCCTGAAGGCGGCCTCGCACGTATCCGGAGCAGCCCCCGCCGAGGCTCCCAGCCCCTATCCCGTCGAGGCCTCCGCGGGATATCGAGCCCAGACACGCTGGCTCGCGGAAGGCAAGCGCCTGTCTCGCGAAGAAGACATCAAACGCCGCCGCAATCCCTTGCTGTTCCGTTCCCGCCTGGCCCAACTGGACGCACAGGGCGCCGTTCCATCCGGCGAGGAGAATTTCCTGGCCCGCTTCCACGGCATCTTCAACGTGGAGCCCACGCAGGATCGCCCCATGTGCCGGATGCGCATTCCCGGCGGAATCCTCAACGACTTGCAGGCCGAGTCCATCGCGCGGTTGGCCCGCGAGTGCGCCGACGGCACGATCTGGCTCACCACCCGCGGCAACGTGCAGGTGCGCAACATCCTTCCCGGCGCGATGGGGGAAGTGCTGGTGCGGCTGGAAGAGACCGGCCTGGGAGCGAAAGGGTCCGGTGCCGACAACATCCGCAATGTCGTGGGAAATCCCACCGCGGGAATCGACCCGCAGGAAATCCTGGACGTCAGGCCTCTGGTGCGCCAATGGCACCATCACATCCTGCAGGAACCCGACCTGTACGGCTTGCCGCGGAAGTTCAACGTCGCCTTCGACGGTGGAGGCCGGGTCGCCTCCCTGGAGGAGACCAACGACGTGGGCCTGCGCGCCTGCCACACGACCGATCGCCCCGACGTGCAACTGCGATTGCTTCTGGGCGGAATCACCGGCCACCGCGACTTCGCCCGCGACTCCGGGATCGTGCTGTCCATCGCGGAGTGGCTGCCGACGGTCCGCGCCATCCTCGACCTGTTCGTCGAACACGGCGACCGCGGCCAGCGCTCCAAGTCGCGGTTCAAGTACCTGCTGGACGCCTGGGGACTGGATCGTTTCCTGGCGGCCCTGCAGGAGCGTCTCACGTTCCCCTTGCGGCGGGTGCCCCTTCACGCCTGCCACTTCGCACCCGAGCCCGACCGCACCGCACACGTGGGCCAGCACCCGCAGAAACAGGACGGCCTGTGCTGGTTGGGTGTGCACGTGCCTGTCGGGAAGCTGTCCCACGAGCAATTCTCTGGTCTAGCACGCATCGCGAGGCATTTCGGGGATGGTAACGTGCGCCTGACCGTCTGGCAGAACCTTCTCCTGTCGGGGATTCCTTTCGCGAAAGCCGCCGAAGTGCGCGCCGAGCTGGAGGAAATGGGCCTGCGCTGCGAAGCCGACGGCGCGCTCCAGGGCTTGGTGGCCTGCACGGGCTCGGAAGGATGCCGGCACGGACAGGCGGCCACCAAACGAACCGCCCTGGCGATCGAGACTGCGCTGGCGGGGTTGGTGCCACCCGAAAGTCCTGTGAACATCCACGTCACGGGATGCCCCCACTCGTGCGCACAGCACCTCGCCGCCGACATCGGGTTGGTCGGAACGGGGATCGACGTTGCCGGAATCCGTCAAGACGGCTTCCACATCGTGGTCGGAGGCGCCATCGGGCATGCGCCGGGGATCGCCGCTCCCTTGCGGGCATCGGTCCCGGCGACGGAGATCCCCCAGCTTCTGCGCTCGATCGTGCAACGCTGGCTCGAGCGACGCGCCGACTCGGAATCGTTCGCGGCCTTCTGCGCCCGGCACGACACCGCCACCCTCTCCCAGATCCTCGCCTGAGGCACCGGCCATGCACACTCCCGTCCTTCCCGAGAACGCCCCCTTCACCACCGAGCAACGCGGCTGGCTCAACGGCTACCTGGCCGGAATCCTGTTCCGCGGGGATCTCGAAACCGCCCGCTCCACGGCATCCCCGGCGTCCCTATCCGTTCCGCAGAAGCCTCTGCGCATCCTGTGCGCGTCCCAATCCGGCAATGCCGAGGCGGCCGCCTGGGCGCTGGCCGAACGCCTCAAGGGGGCGGCGGCCGGAGAGGGAAGAATATGGGCCCCCGAAGTGACGGCCATGGACCACCACGGAGAGGTCGACTGGAGCGAGGAGACCCACGCGGTGTTCGTGACCTCCACATGGGGCGACGGCGACTTCCCCGACAACGGCCGCTCATTCGGCGCCTGGTTGGGCACCCCTGCCTCAGCATGCCTGGCACACCTTCGGTTCGCCGTTCTCGGCCTGGGAGACCGCAACTACGCCCGTTTCTGCGCCGCGGCCCGTCGCGTCGACGAACACCTGTCCGCCACCGGCGCCACGCGGTTGCTCGAGGTCGAGTGCCTGGATGCGGACTGGGAATCGGGCGCCGCCACCTGGCGTGAACGGATCGCCGAAATCGTCGGCGCCGGCGTCGCAACAGGCGGAGACACCACACCCACGGCCACCTCGGCGGGGTGGACGAAAACCAATCCGTTCCCCGCTCCCCTCCTGGAGAACCGGCACCTCAATGCACGCGACTCCGACAAGGACACCCGGCATGTGGTGCTGTCGCTGGCCGGATCCGGGCTCACCTACCGGGCCGGCGACGCCCTGGGCGTGTGGCCGGTGAACCACTTCGAACTGGTGGACAGCCTGGTGCTGGCCTGCAACGCCACCGGCAGCGAGATCGTCCGCCTTCCGGACGGACAGGAATTGACGTTCCGTGCCGCGCTGCTCACGCGTTTCGATCTGGCCAAGCCAGGCAAGGAACTCCTGGAGGGGCTGGCCGCCGCGGGACCTTCCCTGGGCGATCGTCGCCGGCTGCGGGAACTCCTGGAGGAGGACGGCACGGAGGCCCGTCAGGAACTTCTCAAGGGATCGGACGTGCTGGACATCCTGCGCGCGTTCCCGACCGCCCGCATCGAACCCCAGTCCCTGGTCGAGCGGCTGCGCAAGCTCGCCCCCCGCCTCTACTCGATCTCCAGCTCGCCGGTGGCGCACCCCGGCGAAGTCCACCTCACGGTGGGCGTCCACCAGATCCGCAAGGACGGTCGCCTCCGGCTGGGAGCCGCCAGTTCTTTCCTCGCCCAGCGTGTTCCGCTGGGACTTCCCGTGCAGGTCTTCGTGCAGCCTTCGGGCCATTTCCATCCTCCCCAAGACCCTTCGCGCGACTTGGTGATGGTAGGCCCCGGCACCGGCATCGCCCCCTTCCGGGGATTCCTGCACGAACGCGCCGCCACGGGAGCGACGGGGCGCAATTGGCTCTTCTTCGGCGACCGGTCCGCGGAAACCGACTTCCTGTATCGCGAGGAGCTCCTGGACCTGCGAGGACGGGGAGTCCTGCACGAACTCGACACGGCCTTCAGCCGGGACCAGGAAGAGAAGGTGTACGTGCAGGACAGGATGATCGAGCGCGCACGCGACCTCTGGGCATGGCTCGAGGGAGGTGCCGTGTTCGCCGTGTGCGGCGACGCCAAGCGAATGGCCAAGGACGTCGACGCGGCGCTGCACAAGGTGGTCGAGATCGGCGGGAACCGCACGCCCGAGCAGGCGAAGGAGTACGTCGAATCCATGCGCAGTGCACATCGCTACCTGCGGGACGTGTACTGATGAGCGCCCCAACCCGCACCCGGGCGACGCTCCAGGCGATGGACCCGGGACTCGCGGACGAAATCCGTCGATCCCTGGACGACGTCGCCGATCTCAGCGCCGTCGATCGTTTCTCCCAATGGCACGAGACCTCCGAGATTTCCGCCCACGCCCCCCTGTACCGGGAGCTGATGCCGGCATCTCCTCCCGGACCCGGGGAGCAGTACGCCTTCGAGGTGGATCTCGACATCTGCAGCGGTTGCAAGGCCTGCGTCGCGGCCTGCCACAGCCAGAACGGCCTGGACGACGGCGAAAGCTGGCGCGTGGCGGGCAGCCTTCTGGGCATCGGGGAGGCGGCGCACCTGACCGTGACCTCCAGTTGCCACCACTGCACCGACCCCGGGTGCGCCTCGGGATGCCCCACCCTGGCCTACGAAAAGGATCCGACCACGGGAATCGTCCACCACCTGGACGACCAGTGCATGGGCTGCCAGTACTGCCTCTGGACCTGCCCCTACGACGCCCCGAAGTGGAACGAACGACTGGGCATCGTCCGCAAGTGCGACATGTGCCGCGGCCGGCTCGCCGTCGGGGAGGCTCCGGCCTGCGTGCAGTCGTGCCCCCACCAGGCGATCCGCATCGTCAAGATCTCCGTGGCCGCCCTGGACGCAGACCCGCGTTCCGGTACGGTGCTTCCCGGAATTTCTCCCCCCGAGGCGACCCGTCCCTCGACGATCTACAAGGGCGAGCGGCCTGCGCAAGCACGCGCCGCCGACGCCGACGACCTGGTCGCCGAGCACGCGCACACACCCTTGGCGCTGCTGCTGGTGCTGACGCAGTGGGGCACGGGACTCTGGCTTTTGGCCACGCTCCGCAACCTGGCCTACTCCACATCCTCCGCCTGGGCGTATCCGCTGGCCACCTTCCTGGTCGTGGCGGGGTTGCTGGTCGGAGCGCTCCATCTCGGTCGGCCGGAGCGCGCCTGGAAGGCCTTCCTGGGTTGGAGGCGCAGTTGGTTCTCGCGGGAGGTCCTGGCTTTCGGCAACGCCGTTCCCCTCTGCCTGGCGGCCGCGATCCCCGCCGCCCTGTTGCCGGAATCCGTCATCCCTGGAGCGGTCACGGCGCTCCTGCCCTGGGCGGCGCTGGGCCTGCTGTTGTCCGGCGTCGCCTGTTCCACCATGCTCTACATGGTCACGCCCCGTCCCGCATGGGCGCGCCCCGCCACGGCGTTCCGGTTCGGACTGACCCTCCTGGGGGGGGGCGCAGTGGTGCTCGGTGCGCTCGGGGGCGAAGGTCTGCGCCTCATCGGTGCCATCGCCATCGCAACGGGCCTGGCCAAGGTCTGGTTGGTGGTCAACGATCGCCGCCCCACCGCATCGGCCCCACAAGCCCTGCAGCAGCAGGCTCGCCTGCTGGCCGGACCTCTGCGCGCCCCGGTGCGACTGCAGCGCGACCTGTTCCTCGCGGCCCTTGGTGCCGCCATCCTGGGCACCGCTTTGGCGTGGCCATCCCTGTTCGTGGTCGCCGCTCTCCTGCGCCTGGGGTCCGACGCGGTGGAACGCACGCTATTCTTCCGCGCCTGCCCGGCGACGCGGATGCCCGGAGGTGCCGGTCATGCTTGAAAATCTCCTTCGTTCCTTCGACGGGCCGTTCACCCGCTCCCTCCAACGCGTCCAGGCCGGATTCGGGCTGGGTCAGGTCCCGCGCCCGCTGGTTCCCTCCGCGACCGCGACGTCCGTCTGCGGGTATTGCTCGACGGGCTGCGGCCTGAATCTCCACCTCGCTGCCGACGGCGCGGTGAACCTCACCCCCGATCCGAGCTACCCGGTGAACCTGGGCATGGCCTGCCCGAAGGGTTGGGAAGCGCTGGCCGTCCTGGACGCGCCCGATCGCGGCACCGTGCCGCTGCTTCGCGACCGCGCCACCGGGGAGCGCCGCCCGATCCCGTGGGAGGATGCCCTCTCGCTCATGGCCTCCCGATTCCGGGACCTGCGCGAGACACGCGGCCCCGAATCCGCCGCATTCCTCAGCACCGGACAGATTCCGACAGAAGAGATGTTCTTCCTGGGATCGCTCTGGAAGTTCGGATTCGGATTCGTGGATGCGGACTCCAACACCCGCCAATGCATGGCCACGGCGCACGTGGCGTACAAGCAGTCCTTCGGCTTCGACGCCCCCCCGTTCACCTACGACGACTTCGAGGAATCGGACGTCCTGGTCTTCGTGGGCGCCAACCCATGCATCGCCCACCCCATCCTCTGGGAACGTGTCACGCGCAACCGTCGCGACCCCACCATCGTCGTCGTCGACCCCCGATGCACCGAGACGGCCCAGGCGGCGCACCTGCACGTCCCGCTGGCGCCGAAGTCGGACCTGGCGCTCTTCTACGGCGTGCTGCGCGAGGTGATCACCCGTGGCTGGGTCGATCGGGATTTCGTGGAATCGAGCACCTCGGGCTTTCCCGAACTCGAAGCCTTCGTGCAGGAGTTCGACCGGGAATCCAGCATCGCCGTGTCGGGTCTGTCCAGTGCGGAATTCGACGGTCTTGTCGATGCCTTCCGCCCCGGCAGGCGGGTCAGCGTCTGGTGGACGATGGGCGTGAACCAATCGCACGAGGCGGTACGGTTGGCACAGGCACTGATCAACCTTTGCCTGGTGACGGGCAACATCGGCAAACCAGGCACCGGCCCCAACTCCATCACGGGGCAGGCCAATGCGATGGGCTCGCGCCTGTACTCGGTCACGACATCCCTTCCCGGAGGTCGCGACTTCTCCGATCCGGCACATCGCCGCGAGGTCGCGGAGATCATGGGCATCCCCCTGGACCGCATTCCCGAACGCGCCACGATCGCCTACGACCGGATCCTGGAACGCGCCGCCGCGGGGGGGCTGGGGGCCCTGTGGATCGTGGCGACGAACCCCGAGCACACCTGGATCGGATCCGACACGTTCCGTCGCGCCCGCGAGCGCGTCGATTTCCTGGTGGTGCAGGACATGTACCACAGCACCGAGACCGCGATGGAGGCGGACCTGTACCTTCCCGCCGCCGGCTGGGGAGAGAAGACGGGAACCCAGATCAACTCGGAGCGGCGCTTCGGACTCACGCGCCGCGTGCGGCGCCCTCCCGGCCAGGCCCTGCCTGATTTCGAGATCTTCCGGCTCCTGGGTCGGGCCGCGGGACTGCAGGATCTGTTCCCGCGCTTTTGCGATCCCGAGTCCGCGTTCCGCCTGATGCAGGATCTCTCCCGAGATCGCCCCCACGACTTCACGGGAATTGCCGGGTACGCACACCTCGACGCCGCGGGCGGCGTGCAGTGGCCCTATCCATGGTCGCGGGAGTCCGTGCCGGATTCCGTTTCTCCGCGCCCAGGAATCCCCCCGACGGCTCTCCCCCTGGTCCGCGGCGACGAAGGCCACCGACGCCTGTTCGCCGACGGCAGATTCTTCACCGCCGACGGCCGAGCCCGCCTGCTGTTCGATCCCCCACGTCCACCCGAAGAGCTCCCCGACGCGGAATTCGACCTCGTACTGCTCACCGGACGCGGATCCTCCAGCGAATGGCACACGGGCACCCGCACCTCGAAGTCGGGCATCCTGAAGGCCCTCGCTCCCCGACGCCTGGTGGTGCAGGTCCACCCCGACGATGCCCGTGCACGCGGCTTGGTGTCGGGTCGCGAGGCCATCGTCCGTTCTCGCCGAGGCGAATTGCGCGCGCAGGTCCTGGCCACCCCCAACGTGCGCCCTGGCTGCGTGTTCCTGCCCATGCACGACAGAAGAGTGAATCGTCTAACTTTCCCCTCTTTCGACCCCCACAGTCGCGAACCGTCGTACAAACACGCGGCCGTCCGCCTGGAGTTGTTGCCATGAAGATCCAGCTCGGTTTCGTGCCCCTTGCCGACTGCGCCCCCCTGGTGGCCGCTCGGGAGCTGGGCCACTTCGCGCGCGAAGGCCTGGACGTGGATCTGCGCAAGATCCAATCCTGGCCCCAGCTCTTGTCGAGGTTGCAGGAAGGGCTGCTGGAAGGCGCACATCTGCTGTCCACGTTGCCCGTTCTGGTCGCGGCCGGCGCCCCCGGCCTGGAAGCCCCCCTTTGCACCGCCTGGACCCTGTCCTCCAGCGCCAACGCCATCACCTTGTCCAACCGCCTCTGGCGGGAAGGGGTAGCCACCGCCACGGACCTGTCCACCTGGCTCGATTCCCACCCCGGCGTGCGCCTGCACCTGGGCATCGTGCTGCCCCGTTCCACCCAGGAGCTGGCACTGCGCGAATGGCTCGCCCAGGGGGGACTCGAGATCGGCGAACGCATCGAACTGGTCACGTGCCCCCCGCAGGAAATGACCCGACGCCTGCGCGAAGACCTGCTGGACGGATTCTGTTCCGGCGAACCCTGGAACCAGCGGGCCGCCACCTCAAAACTCGGAGGCATCGTCGCTCTCGGCGACTCCCTGCTCCCGGGCGCTCCCGAAAAGGTGCTGGCCGTGCGCAGCGCGTGGCACCAGCACGAGCCCGAAGCCCACGCCGCGCTGCTGCGCGCCCTCGACTCCGCCTCGGTCTGGCTGGAAGACCCCGCCCACCTGGACGACGCCGCGCGCATGCTGGCCGACAAGTCCTACGTGAACACGCAGGAACCTCTGCTGCGCTCGGCCTTGGAGCGGCGGCTCCAGGCCGGGTGGAAACGCACGTTGGAAAGCGACGGATTCCTGCGCTTCACGGGCATCAACGCCCCCACCGAGGCGGGATTCCGCTACCTACTGGAACGCCTGGTCTGGTGGGGGCATTTGCCCTCCACCGCCCTCGAGACGGACCTGAGTCGCGTCTGCCTGGAGCGCTTCCACGAACAGGCGTTCGCCCCCGTCGCCTGAACCATTCCTCGATCCGATCTGGAGATCGACTCGCGCAAGTGACCGGTGTGCCCCGTTCTCACCTCCTGGCACCGGATCTTGGCCGCACCTTTCGACCGAATTACCTTCGCGCCGAAGAATCGCCTCCACCACGGCCCCAACGTTCGGATGCGATCGTCCCCCAAGCAACTTCCTGGAGCCCCGATGAATCACAGCGCAAGATCGACGACAATCCGCGCGACACTGCTTTCCGCCCTCGTTGTTCTCTCGGCCGCGCGACGGATCGAATCGTTCGGAAGTTTCGGGGATTACAGCTTCTACTACACCGCGATTCCCGTTGGCGGGACCTCCCTCGCAGCGGGATTCTCCAGCCTCGCCATCCATGGACCCAATCCGCTCGCGATCGCCTTGGCCCTGGCTGGCGCGGGAAGCATCACCGCGCACACATTGGTGGTGCACAAGGAACTGGTCAATCAACTGAAGGTCGACCACGACATCTTCCTGGCTGGTGGAGAGTTGACTCCGTTCCTGCAGGGGATATATCGCGAAATTCGACTGCAGCAAAGCGCATTGGTCGTGGATGGCGTCATCGACGAGGAACGCATCTCCCAAGCGATCGAACGGCTGGTCCTCTTGGCCGACGAAGCAGACGGGGAACGGTGACCTCGACAGCGGAAGCCTCTCGCGCCCGGTCTTCCTCGCAGCCTCCATTCGCACCACCGGATCATCCACGGCGCGCCATTTTCCAAACAGCACGTTCCGCGCTTCTCTTCGCCCTTCTCGCGATCTCCACGGGCATTCCGACATTCGTGCAGGCCGACTCTCCGGCCACCGATCCCCCTCTCGAAATCTTGCTGGCCGATGCCTGGGCGCGATTGCCCCCACGGGTTCGCGAAACGCTTGTCGACTCCGCGACAAGGCGACCCTTGGTCGCGATCACCCTGGACCGCGAGGCCAGACCGATCCCGGAGCCGGAGCATTATTGCCAGGCAGCCAGTCATTCCAGAGGAGTCCAGCTGGCACGATTCGAACCATCGTTGTTCAGTCGCGGAGGCCGGATCGTCGTGAACGCCAGTCTCGCGAGCCGGTACTCCGCCGAAGCCCTCCACGACGAACCCATCCGGTGCCGGCATGGCACCCTGCATCGCGAAGCGGTGGCCGCCGTACTGCATGAGCTGGCCCACGCCTACGAACGGGAAGCGCAGCGACGAGGAACACCCACGGACATCCCGCGCCCCTCTTCGGACGAACAGTACCAGCGGATCGCGGAATTTTCCCCCGGTTGGCTCTACCCGACAAGCAAGAACACCCACCCATCGCGATCCCCCGACCTTTACGAGCTGCGTTCCGTCCGCGAATCTTTCGCCGTGAATTTCGAGTATTTCCTCCTGGACAGCGCCTTCGCCTGTCGGAGGCCATCGCAGTTCTCGTACTTCTCAAGGGCATTCGACTTCGACCCGTTCCCGGAACGCCGGTGCCAAGTCAACACCGAGGTCCAGGTGATCACACGGGACGGCCCGCAGTGGAGAAGTCTGGACCCGTCCCGGCTCTACCGGGTGGACTACCTGCTCGCCACCAAGGGAACAACCTTCGCGAGCAGATGGGGACATTCGATGCTTCGATTGGTCTTGTGCGCACCGGCACGTTCCGACGGAGCCTCTGGTATGACCATCCCCGCGACTCCGGTGGGCCCAGCTTGCGAGGAGGACGGAGACCACCATCTTGTGGTCAGCTACCGTGCGGATCTCCGCGGCATCGAGCCTGGGCTGTCCAGTCTCTTGCTGGAGCGTTATCCGTCACGCCTCTTCCTGGTGACCTTCGACGAGATCTTCCGCGAGTACCTCCATGGCCAGCTCCGCGACCTCGCGGCATACCCCATCGACCTGGACGCGGAGCAGAAGACGAGCCTGATCCACAGGATTCTGGAATCCCATTGGGGCTACGAAGGCGACTACCACTTCGTGGGTGGCAACTGCGCGACCGAGACCAGAGACCTGCTCGCTTCGGTCAGGCAACCGCTCAGACCACCCGTTCTACAGGCATTGTCTCCTATCGGAGTGCGGGAGAACTGGACTGCCGAAGGATGGATCGATACGCTTCCTAGCAGGACATACAGTTCCTTGCTCCCCGTTCTTGGGCGCATCTGGAACGACCGGATTATCCTCGACGGGGTAGCCGTGACCAAAGGCACCAGAGCGCAGGCCAAGTTGCTGGCGTACATGCGAAACTCCGAAGCTACGGAGCGCTGGAAGACATTCCAGAATAAACTACCCAAGGCACCTGACAAGCCCACCGCCGTCCGGGACTTCATCGTGATGGAAGCGCAGATTCTGCGCATGCTCGAACAGAAACTGACAGACGAGCTATTCACGCTGGCGAAGAGGAAGACTCCGGTTCTCTTGGAAGACCTATCCTCGCGGATGCGGGCAAGGTTCGAAACCGCACACCCAGGCGCCTACGGAATTCCTCTTCGTGGCGAGATTCCCGGAGATTCCGTAGGCCAGGATTTCCGCGAACATCTCGGCAAATCCATGGCCGCCATGCGGAAAGCGTTGGAAAAGGACTTGGCAGGCCGGATTTCCCAGGTCGAAGGCGCGAGGAACAATCTGCACGGCGCGTTTGCGCTCCAGGGATCGATCGGAGATGCTCGGGAAGGCTCCGGCGAATTCGCACAATCCCTGGTCGGTGGATCGGAATGAACCGCTCGGATTCGGATTCCGCGTCCGCCTGGAGGAGTTCCACGAGCGGGCCTTCGCGGCCGCGGGATGAACCGTCCGGTATAGCGGCCCCGGAACGCCCCCATTGCAGAGATCGCGGCTCGGAGTCCTGCCCCCGAAGGCGGCAACGCAGGAAACCGAGAGGAACCTAGATTCCCGCCATGCACCTGCATTCCCTCCCGACGCTCCCCCTCGCGCTTGCCTTCGCATTTCTGTCCAGCGGATGCAAACAGCCCGCACCCGATTCCGATCCCGTCGATTCGACGGCAGTCCTGCCGGCCATGGTCGCCAGCGTGGCTCCTGCGTTCCAGTCGATCGCGGCGGGAAGTCGTTTCGGACTCGCCCTGGATTCGTCCGGCAAGGTCTGGGCCTGGGGGGATAACTTGTGGGGTGAAACCCAGGTTCCAGGGGATCTCCGCAAGGTCGTTCAAATCGCCGCCGGCAGCGGCTTCGGGGTGGCCTTACAGGACGACGGCAAGGTCCGGGTGTGGGGTGGTTCCCAAGCATGCACCTTCCACGAATGGGATCGGGCGGTATACATCAGCGCGAATGGGCACGATGCGTTCGCCACGGTCCTCTCCGATGGAACGGTCCGCCTCAGCGGATGCTTCGTCGACACCCTGGGGCTGGCCAAGGGACTGCGAGACATCCGCTCCGTCGCTCTGGGGTCGAACTTCCTCGTCGCGCTGACCAAGACGGGGACATTGCTGTTTCGCACCTCCATGGGCGCCGACGACTTCGAGAACCCTTCGGTGCCGTCCGGAATCCGAGGCGTGCGGGAGATCACGGCAGGCAAGTCGCATGTCTCGGCATTGCTGGAGGATGGGCGCGTCCTGTCCTGGGGGCCCAACTACGAAGGCGAGAACAACATCCCGGACGATCTAGGCAAGGTGGTCAAGCTCGCGGCCGGATCATCTTCCACCTACGCCTTGCTGGAAGACGGCTCGGTCCGCACCTGGGGCAACACGAAGAACGGGGAGGACAAGCTCCCCCCCGAGCTGAAGAAGGCCCGCGACATCGCCGTCGGACAGTTCATCTGCAGATTCGCCCTGGATTCCGCGGGTCGGATCCACACATGGGGCGACGACGCGTGCCGGGAAGGCATTCCGCGTTAGGGCAAGCGGCACGTCGCCCACTCCGACGGCGTCGGCCTGGGCGACGATGGCCTCGCTCAGGCCTCCACTTCCACCATGCCCCCGACGACCCGCACCGGGTACGCGCGCAATGCCACTCCGTCCTCCTCCAGGCAGCGCCCGTCGTCCAGGGAATAGGCGCGTTTGTGCAGCGGACAGAAAACGGCTGCCTGGCCGTTCTTTTCGCCCACCAACCCCTGGTGCATCGCCGCGGCTCCCTTGTGGGGGCAGAGATTCTGCACCGCGCGCACCAGGTCCTGCCCGATGCGGAAGATCGCGACCTGCTCCCCCTCGATGAGGACGCAGGTCCCGGCACCGATGCTGAGATCGTCGAAGGCGCAGGCGTTGTGCCAGATGGCGGTGGTGTTCTGGGTGGTCTCGAACATGGTCTGTCCTCGGAAGGGGAGCGACTCCCCGGTAGTGTGGAGATCGGGAAGGGCGTCCTCGAATGGCCAAGGACTTTCCCAGGCCACGAAGCCCGGTGCATGTCGGGTCTCGGCGATCGGGCTCATGGCGACACCTCCTCGGGCACGATCTGTCCCCGCTCGCGACGGAACCGGATGGCCGGATTGGGACGATCGTCGTTGGCGAAGGCGCGGAACCGCCGCAGCACATCCGGAGATTCCAGCGCGACCTTCCACTCGCAGCGGAACCCCTCCACCAGCCCCGCCATCTGCTCGTCCATCTGGGCCCCCAGGCCCAGGGAGTCGTCCAGCAGGACCTGCCGGAGATGGCCCATTCCGCCGATGTCGTCGAGCCACACCGACGTGCGCGTTAGCCGATCGGCGGTGCGGATGTAGTAGACCAGGAACCGGTCGACCAGCTTCAGGACCTCGTGTGCGGACAGGTCCTGTGCCAGCAATTGCGCATGACGGGGCTTCATGCCACCGTTGCCGCAAACGAAGACGTTCCAACCCTTCTCCGTGGCGATGATCCCCACGTCCTTGCTCTGGGCCTCGGCGCATTCGCGGGCGCAGCCCGAAACCGCGAACTTCAGTTTGTGCGGCGACCGGATCCCCTTGTAGCGCTCCTCCACGGCGATGGCCAACCCCGTGGAGTCCTGCACGCCGAAGCGGCACCAGGCGCTGCCCACGCAGGCCTTCACGGTGCGCACCGACTTGGCGTAGGCGTGTCCCGATTCGAACCCGGCTTCGACAAGTTCCGTCCAAATCGCTGGAAGCTGTTCCAATCGCGCACCGAAGAGGTCGATGCGCTGCCCTCCGGTGATCTTGGTGTACAGGTCGTACCTGGACGCCACGTCGGCGATCACCCGCAGCTTCTCCGGAGTGATCTCCCCCGCGGGGATGCGCGGCACCACCGAATAGGTGCCGTTCTTCTGGATGTTGGCCAGGAAACGGTCGTTCGTGTCCTGCAGGGCGTCGCGCCCGTCGGAGATCACATGGTGGTTCCACAGGCTGGCCAGGATGTTCCCCACGGCGGGTTTGCAGACCTCGCAACCGAGCCCCCCCTTGCCGTGGCGCGCGTGCAGCTCCTCGAAACTTCGCAAACCGTCTCTCCAGGCCAGATCGAACAGTTCGGCCCGCGAGTGCTCGAAATGGGCGCACATCCCCTTGGAGACCGCGACGCCTTTTTCGGCCAGGCGCTTCTTGACGATTCCCGTCACCGCCTGCGCGCAGCTTCCGCATCCGGTGCAGGCCCGGGTCGATTTCTTCACCGCCCCCAGGTCCGTGCAACCGGCATCCACCGCCGACAGAATGGACGAACGTCGGATGTTCTCGCAATTGCAGATGATGGGATCGTCCGAAACCGCACCCGCACCCGCGGGCGCCAGGAGCACCCGGGGATCCTCCGGAAGCGGGGCGCCGCTGTCGAGCAATGCGGCGAGTTCCCCGAACGGCGCGAGATCGCCCACCAACACGGCTCCGTGCAGGGCTCGGTCGGATTCCCTCCAGACGATCTTCTGGTAGATGCCCTTGCGCGGTGCGCTGACCACCAGTTCGTCGAAGCCTTCCCCTTCGGGAACCGCGTCGCCGATGGACCCGACATCCACTCCCAGCAGCTTCAGCTTGGTGGCGGGAGTGTAGCCACGGAAGGGGCGGGACGATCCCGCGATGTCGTGGGCGGCGGCCTCGGCCATGCGGTTGCCCGGCGCCACCAAGCCATGGATCATCCCCTTGTGGAGAGCGCACTCGCCGATCGCCCAGATTCCGGCTGCGGAAGTGCGCATCGCGTCGTCGACCTCGATGCCCCCACGTGGGCCCACCGCGATGCCACTTGCCCGCGCGAGTTCGTCTCGCGGACGGATTCCGGCAGAGGCGACCACGATCCCCGCCGGGATCACCTCGCCGTCGGCCATGCGCAATCCTTCCACGACCTCGGTGCCCGCGACGGACTCGCTGCGCGCGTCCAGGCGGACCGTCACGCCCAGGGCTTCGATGGACCGCTTCAGCAACGCGGACGCGGCTTCATCCAGTTGGCGTGGCATCAGCCGCGAGGCGAACTCGACCACCGTGGTGGACAGTCCCAGGTCGACCAAGGCCTTCGCGGCCTCGAGCCCGAGCAGACCTCCGCCGATGACGAGCCCCCGCTCCTTCCCCGTC
Organism: Fibrobacteria bacterium; assembly: GCA_035913415.1. Lineage (GTDB taxonomy): Bacteria > Fibrobacterota > Fibrobacteria > UBA5070 > UBA5070 > UBA5070. The sequence continues at coordinate 49,235 of JAMIIV010000044.1, forward strand.
CCCCAATCGCGGATGCGTTCCACGTCGTCCACGGTGCGGTAGGGGAAGAAGCCCCCGAGCTCACGCCCGGGAAGAGGAGGGACGAAGGGGGCCGATCCGGTGGCCAACACGATGCCGGTCCCGGCGATGTGCCGGCCAGACTCCGTGACCACCGCGCAGCCAAGTGGATCCAGGGACACCACCCGATCCCCCAGGACCAGGTCCACGTCGTTTTGCGCGTACCAGTCGCGCGGCAGCATTTCCAGTTCGTCCGCGCTCTTGCCCCCGAACAACTCGGAGAGATGCACACGATCGTACGGCGCTCGCGATTCTTCGCCCACGACGGTGATCCCGATGACCGGATCGAGTTCTCGCAGGGTCTGGCAGAAACGCGCGGCGACCATGCCGGCGCCGACGACCACGATGCGGGGGGAAGGGGTGTTTGTTTGTTCGATTCCAGCCATGGGCCACGTCCACCGTTGTCCGGTTCTGTGGGCGCCCATGGTCCGGTCGGGCCGGTTTCCTTTGGCGATGCCGCGTCAGTCCAATGCAAAGAGTGGGCCATACCGGTTCTTCCGCCTGTTCGACGGCTCGCACCCCGCACTGTCAAATCATGTCATTGACATTGCGTCTCTATTGCAACAACAACACTTCCGTGATATCCCCCCGTTGTCCCAACCGCCTGCCACCGCCCTCTGGCACGCCCCTCGCGTTGCAACAATCCGAGCATGGAACCTTTCCGGCCTGCCTCGCCCCGTGCGATGGGATCGGGAAGGGGGCCCTCGGGAGCTTCCCGGGAGCGCACCCCTGACCCGAACGCATCGCTACCACACCGGGCGCTCGGGACGAAAGGAACAACGAATGAACCCCACGACTCCTGCCGCGGCATTGCTGATCCTGGCTGGCGGCGCGCTCGCCGCCGCGCCTGGTGAATCCCCTTTTCTGGGCGGCACCCCGGGGCTCTCCGGCCAGATCCGCCCTCGCACCGAGGTCAACCACAAATCCCTCGCGGACTCCTCGCACACGGCCGCATACACCTTGTTGCGTTCGCGACTGGGCTACCTCGCCGCCCCCTCTCCCTTCACCGAAGTGCGGATCGAGCTCCAGGACGCCCGCATCCTGGGAAGCGAACCGCACGCGGGCAAGAACCACTCCAGTGCGACGGTGGGCAACGCCAAAGGTGTCGATTTGACCCAGGCGTACGGCCTGCTGCGCCTTCCCGTCGGAGCTTCCGACACCGGTGAGATTGCCTTGGGCCGCATGAAGATGAGCCTGGGGGCCGGACGTTTTCTGTCCACCCTGGAGTGGGCGCCCACGGCTCGCCAGTTCGACGGTCTGGCCGCCAATCTCGGCGTGGCGGGAATGGATTTCACCGCCTTCGGTTTCCAGGTGAAAGACACCACGAACTACGCCGCCGTGACCGCCAACGGCCAGTACGCCGCGCTCCTGGGAACCTACGCCTCCATCCCCGTGAAAACGGCGGGACTCGTCCTGGAACTCGGCGCATTCTACGAACTGGGGCGCATGGACAGCCTGGTCGTCCCCGGAAGTCCGGAAGCCGTCGGACCTTCCGACCTGGTCACGTTGGACGCCCGCGTGGCCGGCAAAGCCGGGATGTTCACCTACGAACAGGAGGTCTTGCTCCAGGTCGGCGAATCGTGGAGTGCCGGCAAGAAGACTGATCTGGAACACCTCGCCTGGTTTTCCGCCACCCGCGTGGGCGTGGCCCACGACTTGGGCAAAGTCAACCTAGGCCTGGACGCCCTCAGTGGCGATGGCGAGGCCAAGGACAGCACGATCACCCAATACCGAGCCAGTTACTGGTTCGCTCACCAGTACTTCGGCTGGATGGACTACTTCGCCAACAACCCCGCCTACGGTGTGATCGACGTCCGCCTGGATGCCGACATCCCGCTGGGCAAATGGGGGGCGTTCAAGCCGCAGGCCCACGTCTTCCTGCCCCAGATCCAGACCGACCTCGGCGAATCGCTCGATCCCTACGGCCAGGAATTCGATGCGGAACTCCATGTGACGAAGATCCCCAAGTTCCTGCTCATCCTGGGCGCCGGCGTCTTCCTCCCTGGCGATGGCGCCTGGATGCTGAAGGGAGTCGGAGGACTCGCCAGCCCCAAGGTTTCGTCCGCTCCGGGGTGGTTCCTCTACGCGAGTCCCGTGTTCAACTTCTGATCGCCCCAACAAATCGCGGTTTCATTCCGCGCATGGTCGGGTGCATCGCCTCGCCCCTCCTGGGCCCCGCCGGACACGCTCCTGGCGGGGCTTTTTCGAGGATTCAGTTCGCGGGATTGGGGAGAGCCCAGAGGCTGTCCCTCCATCGGGTGTCAGGATTCCACTTCCAGAGAGCCGCGTTCGCGGGGGTCAGGGCCGGAAGGTCGGCGAGCGGAAACTTCATAATGAACCGCGAGCCCGCCGCGTACAGGGTGTCGCCCAGTCCCACCAGATCCCGCGTCTGCAAGCCTCCGCAATCCGCCAGATCGTTCCAGCACCACCCCTCGGCCATCGGGAGGAGGAATCCGGAACTGTCGTCGAGGACAAATCCCGACGCAGGCCAGTGCCCGCTCACGAACAGGTGATCGCGGTAGCTGAGCATTGACAGGATGTTGAGAGGGATTTCCTTGCACCCAGTGGGATCGTCTGCGCCTTGGCGACAGTTGCGATACCCGCGATAGGGTGGCTTGCCTCCTGGCGCCTCGGTCAGTTCGTTGAGCCAATCTCCGATCCAGAGCGCACCCTGGTGCCAAGCCATGGCTCTGGGATTCTTCAAACTGTCCCGCGTTTTCCACCAATCCGTCATCCAAGGTGCCAGCAACTTCTTCCACGCGGATTCGCCCCACACCCGATACCAGAGGCCGCTCTCCCAGGTCGCAGCCCAAAGAGTGTCCCCCACGGGGAACAGCCTGGCTGTCGAGGCCAGGGGGAAAGCAGAATCCCATCGAAGCCACTCGCTCCCTGTTCGTAGACAGATTCTGCGCTCACCGGCTTTGGCAGCGACCAGAACCAGCGAGTTTCGGATCGAACCGAGCCCCGCCACAGTGAAGGAATCGGCGAGGCCGAGGGGATGCGCCGTCCAACGCCACTCTCCGATCCGCGCCGCGTAAAGACGACCCGGCTTTACGGTCCCGACCCAGATGGTATCCTGCTGGATCGTGAACTCGTACGGGGTCCCCACGTTGTCCCAAGGAATCCTGGCCCACCCCGTCGAATACGAGGCGCTAGCGAACAGGCCGCCCACACTATTCATGGCAATCAAACGAGACCCTGAAACAGCAATCCGCTCCCACTGTTCCTCGCCAAGCCCCCGCCCAGGCGCTTCGAGACCCGCGCTGCGCCATCCTCTCGAAGGCGCCACGACTGGGGCAGCGGTCTTCTCACCGCACCCCGCCAGGCCGCTGAACAGGCCCAGGAGAACAAGATGGAGCCGCCTCAAGGTTCGACTCCCACCACCGTGGTCACGGCGTATTCGGATCCGACCGACCGGAAAGCCGGGTCGTTGGTCCGATCCCAGGCAGACCAATCGACATGGTGGAACCCCATCACTGCCCCGGAGGGGTCTGGCCACACGCTGCCAGGCGCGATGGAAAGGCCTTCGCACCGCAGCCGTCCTTCTCCCAGTCCGTTCACCTCGGTGCGGGTAGACAATAGACATCCCCCGGGATGCCAGAGTTCGCCCTTGGCCTCCACCCCTCGCTCGGTCTGGTACGGGAAGATCAACGTGAAAGCGCTGACAGGCAGTGCCCCCGTGTTGATCACGCGAACACGCGGTTTCATCATATTCGATTCCCACGGCGCTTCGTCACGCATCTCCACGCGCAAGCTGGGGACAGATACGGGATCGCTCGGACCCGATCCGCTATCCACCACGGGAACCGTCTCCCTCAGACGATCCAGCGAGGGGAGATTCCCCCACAGAATCCTTCCGGACTCGTCGCGGACCTGAACCCAGGGATTCTCTCCCCACCCCCCATCGGCACGCTGCCGGGAAGGAGCCAGGGACCGATCCCAGGAAGACCAGTCGGAGAGACGGATTCCGACATTGCCCCCCATCGTCTTCTCCCGCGGCTGGATCCAACGGGGGAAGGTCCAAGTCACCGCCCAATATCCGTTGCCTAGGGAGTCCAGCCGGGTCGAAGCCTCCCCCGCATTCCATCGTTCCAGGATCGCCGTGCGTCGTTCGGGAACCCGCGTGATCCAGACCGCCTGGAGGTTCCGCAGGGGAACGTTCCCATCGTTGCGAATCTCGATTTCGGGCTTGCTGACATTGCGTTCCCCCGTGGCCGCCTCGCGAGTGATCACGGTGACCTGACGGCGAGCGCGCCGCTCCAGATCCTCCAAGGAGAGGGGATCGCCCCAGATCCGCTCTCCCGATCCATCGTGGAGGAGGATCTGGTCGTTGGGAAGGGCCGCCCCGATATTCCCGTTGTTGGAGGGATCCTTGAACACATCCCAGGGCGCGTCGTTGTCCATATGGAGCGCCACTTCCGCCTCGGCACGCACCGGTGCCATTCCTCCCGGGGGCACCAGGAGCCCCGGATTCTGGTAGGCCAGCTCCCACAAATCGCTTCCCAGGGGACGCACGCTCCAAGGAGCCCCGGCAGGGGCCTCTAGAACAGGAGGGTGCGCGGGGTCGGCACGGAACACGTACCGAAGATCGACTCCCCGGAGAGTGTCTCTCCCAATGTTTTCCACTGCCATCAGCGGTCGACTGTACCGGGTATCCGCGCCGCGCCGTTCGCGGAACCAGACCCTCGCCTGCACGCCTCCCCGAGGATCGCGCAGGATGGGATCCACCGCGCCACGCCCGATTAGGATCGGCTTCGGCGACTGCTCGCTGGCCGCGATCACTCCCAGGACCAGTGTTTCGGGAAGCCAGAAAGACGGGAGCGAGGCAACGATCTTCTGGTCCCTCCATGTGGTTGCTTCCACCCGCAACTGCCCCTGCTCGCGCACCAGAACCGGTCGCACGGAATACCCCGGAGGCACGACCCGCCAAGGGGCGATCCACGTAGGATTCCAGTTGGCCTTGACCTCAAGACCAACCTCCGGTGAGGACCGGATCTCCCCACGAAGGCTGCCGGACCGATTCGTGATCACGAAGCCATGGAAGTCTTCCCCTTGGGGCATCACGCCCAACCGGAAGTCACCCACCACGGAGACGGTGTCGACCCAGCTGACGGGGCTGCGAGCCGCCGGCCCGTTCCGTAGCGGAATCCGCGCTCCCGATTCCGGAAGCCGCGCCGGCGCTCCGCCCAGCTCCCAGAGGTCGCGGCAATCGGAAGCCAAGGCGCAGTAGATGTCGAACCCCTGCTGAGGCGCTCCCACGATCCGGGACGGATTGGCCAACCGCCCCAGCAGATCCCGGTTGAAGGTCGTTCCCAAGTCCCCATGGGGAACCAGACTGTCGGGGAAACGCCCCCTCGTGAGGAAACGGCGCAGATCGTAGGCTCGAGGGTCGTGGAAGCGATCTGGATGCACCAAGGGATCCCAGGTGGTCCCTTTTCGTACTGCCCTTTGGCTTTGCTCCCCCACGGCACCATCGGTCAGAGCCATGTACCCTTTCTGGTATTCGTCCAGGAAAGGAAGGATGGGCATCTCGACATCGACCTGGTCGACGATCGCATCGGCAACCTCGCCATACTTGAATGCATCGGCGAATCCGTAGCAGGTGGTCACGCCTTCCTGATCGACCGAGGCACACGCATCCCCAATGGTGCGGGAAAGGACCGCACGTAGGACATCCACCGAACCCCCGATCGTACTGTTCAGGGTCTGCAAGTCCAGATCCCGTCCATCCGGAAGCTTGGGGTATTCCGTCGCAAGCAACTGAATAGGAGCACTGGTCAACCCCAGATGCGCCCCCTTTTTTCGTCCATCGAACAAGCGGCTGTAGGCGATGTCGGCTTCCAGGTCGAATCGCCCGAGTTTCTTCTCCGCTCCTCCAGGCCAGACCCCCGTGACGAGCATGCTGTTGAGCTTGAGCCAGTGCCCCTGGATCTGGAACCGGGTTTCCATGGTAGAACCGACCGTAGCGCCGGCCATCATCGCCAGCGGTGCCCACAACGGCGCAGTCACCGTGGCGAGCACATCCCCCGCCGATTCCCGCCAATCCCCCGTCCCGTCGCCAATGGAGTACATGTATTGGCCCGCGACCACGGCACCACCGGCAGCCCCGAGCCCACCCCCGATGGACCGGGCCAGGAGTGTTGGATCCACTGTCGCATCGACCAACGTGATGTCGGTGCGCGCCGAATCCCGCAGAATTCGGCCGTGCGAGCTCATGAATTCAGGAGGCAGCGAGGCGTATTCAGTGGTCGTCACGGAACCGAAGTGCGGCGTATTGACTGTGACGACTCGACGGATATGGTTGGCGGGGTTTGCCACGCCTGTCGGCAGCGGGTTCCCGAGAAGGTCGGTCGACGCAGCGTTGCGCAACATTTCACGCGTGGAGATCCCCCCTTGGCTGTGGACGGCCAGGTCGAGAGTCTTGTCCGGATCCGTCGTCCACGAGGTCCCGTAATGGGCCGTCAGCACATCGGACAGAAACTGGTAAAGCTCCCAGCTTTCGCCTCTCTGGCCCGGGAATGTTTCCCCAGCATCATTCCACCAGGGGAGCGGCTGGATCAGTTTTCCGGAATCGGCCGACCAGCGGTATCCATTGAAGAAGTAGATGCCGTTCTGGTTGATCTGGTCGCCTTTCTTCAATCGCTGCAGCCGGGAAATCAAATCGGGAGCCGAGCCCGTGCTGTACGGATCGACCTTCCCAGCGACGGGATCGACCTGCCCCCAGCGCCCTTGCATCTGTTTCGCCAGGCTCGCGTGATCCCACTCGATCCCGGCCATCGAAACATGGAAGCGGATTCTCGCCAAGGCGACCGTGGCCCCTCCGATCAAGCGGATCTCCAAGGGCTGCGGCTCGAACTCGTAGCGACTGTCGAGGTTGGGGTGTGCAAGGTGGTCCGCAGGAACCCACAACTTCGCCGAACCCTCGAAATTCTCCCCTGCGATCCGCAGATCTTCGAGAACCGGAGGCTGATCATTGACGAGTGCAGCCCAAAGGTCCGCCTCCGTCCGACCCGTGGACAACGCAGCCACTTGGAACTGGAAGAGGGGCTTCCAACCGGACTCCCACACGGACGGCAACGTATTCTCCTTGCACGTCCCCAGGAATGCCTGTGAAACCTGAAATTCTACCTCAAGGCCCCCCAAACCCGTTTTTCGGAAACGCACAGCCCCTCGCGGCGCCTTTCCTGGCTCCGTCACGATGCTCGATTCGTCCGGTGTACACATGGGCGCTCGTACGCCCCACGTCTCGTCGTAGGGGACATCCAATCCATGCACGAAAACCAAGGGGCGAGAAAGTCTGAGTGCCCCCCCCGTGTAAGGCGGCAGAGTGACCGAAGCCCCGCGTAGCGCATCCTTCTTCAGGCCCTCGACGCTGAAACGAATCGGTCCCACGCTCCCTTGACCAAACCCGATTTCCTTGCCGCGCCAGTACATGTTGCGGATCCGATTCTCGGCATCGACCTGAACTTCGCCTTGGGGGTAGCTGTGGTTGGTCCAGGTGTCTTTGCGATCGGTCTCACCACACCCTTGTTCCAGGTACGTCGTGGGGTTCCATCGCGATTCTCCCAGATACCTGACCCCGTTGCCACAGGTGACGACATACGGCACCGTCACGACGACTTCGTATTTTTGACCTCGGAACGGGGGCAGTGCGCAACCATCTTCGAACCCGATTCCGTGTGTCGCAACTCCTCCCCGAACCCCGCTCTGGATGACCTCCACCTGGATCGGGTCCAGACAGTTCGGAACCAACGGAATGGCTTCCGGATCGACCATGCCCACCGGATTCGACCAGTCGATCCTGTTATAGGATTCGGGAATCCAACTCGCGGATGCCAAGGAGGCTACCATGGCGACCCAGGCGAATCCGCGTTTACCCGATGGACCCGATAGCGGCAACGCCTCCAGGGGGGATCTCAGGAATTTGGAAACAACACGGGGGGGGGGGCGTTTCATTGGAGGAACCTTGCGAGTGGGGATCTCGGTTCAATACAAAGCGGTCTGCGGGGCCAAAGAACAACTTGCGACAAGCAATCGTCAACCCTTCCCATCAAGAATCGCGACTCGCCTCTGCATCCAAAGGAAGGTCGCATGAGACGTCGTGGAACTCCACTCATTTTCAGATTACACGAGTTTGTACTCCTGTCCATTCCATTGCCATGTCCGCGACACTCCCCGACAGGAACGTCCGCAGGGACGGTTTCTGACTCCTGGCACGCCGGTTGCATTGTATTCGATGCAGCCCCACGGGGCACCAGCAACTGGTCGGCGGTCCGTCCGCGCCTCTTGCGTCGTCAAGTCCATGCACGGACACCGCTTCACCGACGACCGAAAGGCACCGATCATGCGAAAGCTCGCCGCCGCATTCGTACTGTCCACCCTCCTGTTGGCCTCGTGCAACAAGAAGGAAGAGGCCCAGGCCGCACCGGCCCTGCTCGAGAAGGAACAGCTCACGTTGGGCTTCATCAAGCTCACCGACTGCGCTCCTCTGGTGGTCGCCAAGGAGCTGGGATTCTTCGAGGACGAAGGTCTGAACGTGACGCTGCAGGCGCAGGCCAACTGGAAGGTCCTGCTGGACCGCGTGATCGACGGACAACTCGACGGCGCCCACATGCTCGCCGGCCAGCCCCTGGGAGCCGCCTTGGGAATCGGGACTCCGGCCGACATCGTCGTGCCTGTCAGCCTCGACCTGAACGGCAATGCCATCACGCTCTCCAACGATGTCTGGAAACAAGTGAAGGCCTCCATCCCGCAGGAGGGCGGCACACCCAAGCAGCCCATCTCGGCGGCGGTCTTGAAGGAGACCGCCCAGACGGCCAACCGCAAAGGCACCCCTCTCAAGTTCGGCATGGTCTTTCCCGTCAGCACGCACAACTACCAGTTGCGCTACTGGCTGGCGGCCGGTGGCCTCAATCCTGGGCAATACACCAAGGACGACGTGAACGGCAACACCGGCGCCGACGTGCTCCTGTCGGTGACGCCTCCTCCCCAGATGCCCGCCACGCTGGAAGCGGGCACGATCAACGGCTACTGCGTGGGCGAACCCTGGAACCAGCAGGCGGTCGCGAAGGGAATCGGGGCCCCGGTGATCGCCAGCCGCGACATCGCACTGGGACACGCCGAGAAGGTGCTGGGACTGCGCGCCGACTTCGCCACGAAGAATCCGAACACCACGGTGGCCATGGTGAAGGCCATCCTGCGCGCCCAGAAGTGGTTGGACGACCCCGCCAACCGCCCCCAGGCCGTCTCGTACCTGGCCCGCGCCGAATACGTGGGCGCCGACAGCGCCGTGATCGCCAACTCCATGACCGGAACCTTCGAATACGAGAAGGGCGACGTGCGCCCCGTGCCCGACTTCAACGTCTTCTGGAACCAGGACGCGTCCTTCCCCTTCTACTCGGACGCCGTCTGGTACCTCACCCAGATGCGCCGCTGGGGCCAGATCCCCGAAGCCAAGTCCGACTCCTTCTACCTCGCGGTGGCCAAGAAGGTCTACCAGCCCGATGTCTGGCGCAAGGCCGCCGACGCCCTGGTCGCTGATGGTCTGCTGCAGGCCTCGGAAGTCACCCCCGCTGGCGACGGATTCCGTCCTGCCAGTTCCGCGTTCATCGACGGGATTCCCTTCGACGGCCGCACCCCTTCGGCATACCTGAAGAGTCTGCCCCTGGGCAACAAGGAGTGATGCCATGAGGCGCATCATCCGTCTTTCCGAAACCCTGGGCCTCTCGTGGCTCACGCCCTTGGCCCGCATGGCCGCCGGAGAGGATCCCGCACGCCAAGTCCGCACCCTGGGTCAGGAGATCGGCCTGCCCCTGCTGGCCATGTTCCTCTTCCTGGGAGTGTGGTCCCTCTCGGCCTCCAACATCAAGACCTCCCTGGGCACGCTGCCGGGTCCCACGCAGACCTTCGCGCAAGCGGCGGCCATGTGGAAGGACTACCGTGCCGAGCAGGCCAAGGAAGCCGAGTTCTACCAGGCCCAGGAGACGCGCAACGCCGAGCGGTTGGCCCGCAACCCCAAGGCGCGGCTCACCGAGTGGACCTACAACGGCAAACCCACCTACATCGACCAGATCGGCACCAGCCTGGTCACGGTCTTCGCGGGATTCCTGATCGCCACCTTGGTGGCGATCCCGGTCGGCCTGGTCTGCGGGCTGTCTCCGGCGGTCATGGGGGCGCTCAATCCGCTCATCCAGATCTTCAAGCCCGTGTCGCCGCTGGCCTGGCTTCCCATCATCACGATGGGCGTGTCGGCCGTGTACCTCACCGAGATTTCCTGGATGCCCAAGTCCTTCGTGATCTCGGCCTTGACGGTGGCCTTGTGTTCGCTCTGGCCCAGTCTGATCAACACGGCACTGGGAGTGGGAAGCATCGACAAGGACTTCATCAATGTCGCCCGGGTGCTGCGTCTTCCCACCGCCACGCGCATCTTCAAGATCTACCTGCCGGCCTCGTTGCCGCTGGTGTTCACGGGTCTGCGCCTGAGCCTGGGTGTGGGCTGGATGGTGCTGATCGCCGCCGAGATGCTGGCGCAGAATCCCGGCCTGGGGAAATTCGTCTGGGACGAATTCCAGAACGGATCGTCCGACTCCCTGGCGCGCATCGTCGTGGCCGTGCTCACCATCGGCATCGTGGGTTTCTTCCTCGATCGCACCATGGTCACCCTCCAGCGCCTGGCGAGCTTCGGCCGTCCGGTGCAGGCCTGAGAGCGGGGGTCCACATGTCGTTCCTGCGCATGACGGGAGTCTCCAAGGGATTCGGGGAGGGCGCCTCCCGCGCCGAGATCCTCTCCGACATCGACCTGACCATCGAAGAGGGAGAGTTCGTCGCGATCGTCGGCTACTCGGGGTCGGGCAAGAGCACGCTCATCCAGTTGCTGGCCGGACTCCTGACCCCGGACTCGGGCTCCGTCGAACTCGACGGCAAACCCATCCGTGGCCCCGGCCCCGATCGGGGCGTGGTGTTCCAGAACTACAGCCTGCTTCCGTGGCTGACGGTGCTGGGCAATGTGGAGCTGGCCGTCGAGCGCGTCTTTCCCAAGATGGGAAAGGCCGAGCGCCACGCGCATTGCATGCACTACGTCTCGATGGTGAATCTGGCGCACGCCTGGGACCGGCGTCCCGCCGAACTGTCCGGCGGGATGCGCCAACGCGTCTCGGTGGCCCGCGCCTTGGCGATGCAGCCACGCATCCTGCTTCTGGACGAACCGCTCGGTGCGCTCGACGCCCTCACGCGCGGATCGCTGCAGGACGAACTCGAGAACATCGTGATGGCCGAAAAGCGCACTGCGGTGCTGATCACCAACGATGTCGACGAGGCCTTGCGCCTGGCCGACCGGGTGATCCCCCTGCACCAGGCGCCGCGCGCCACGCTGGGCCCGGACTTCCGGGTTCCCTTGGATCGCCCACGCGACCGGGCCGCTCTCAACGACAGCGAGGTGTACCGCATTCTGCGCGCCGAGATCAACCAGTACCTGATCGACCTGCGCCTGCAAAGCGACCTCCAACAGCAGATCGAGGAGCTGGTCCTGCCCGACCTCGCTCCCGTGCATTTCCTGGGCAAGGGAGGCTGAAGACCAATGTCCAAACGCCCGTTCCTCGACATCGTGAAACTCGAGAAGAGCTTCGATACTTCGCGAGGCCGCCTCACGGTGCTCTCCGACTTCAACCTCGAGGTCGCCGAAGGGAAATTCATCTCCATCATCGGCCACTCCGGTTGCGGCAAAAGCACGGTACTCTCCATGGTCGCCGGACTGACGGATCCGTCCGACGGCAACATCGTGGTGGGCAATCGCGAGATCGAAGGCCCCGGACCAGACCGGGCGGTGGTCTTCCAGTCGCCCAGCCTGTTCCCCTGGATGACGGCCATGGAAAACGTCCTGCTGGGTGTGCGCCAGGTCTTCCCCCAGGCCACCAAGGCCCAGCATCGCGACATCTGCGCCTGGTACCTCACACGCGTGGGGCTGGCCAAGGAGATGGACAAGAAGGCCGCGGATCTTTCGCAGGGACAGCGACAACGCGTGGGAATCGCCCGGGCCTTCGCGCTGCGACCGCGCATGCTCCTTCTGGACGAACCCTTCGGAATGCTCGACGCGCTGACCCGCGCCGAACTGCAGGAGGTGCTGCTGGACGTGTGGGCTCGCGACCGCATCACGGCGATGATGATCACCCACGATGTCGACGAGGCCTTGTTCCTCTCCGACGAGGTGGTGATGATGACCTCCGGCCCCTACGCCCGGGTGGGGGACATCCTGCGCGTGGATCTCCCGCGGCCACGCCAACGCCGCGACGTCCTGTCCCACCCGGACTACTACCGTCTGCGACGCCACCTGCTGGAGTTCCTGGAAGGCCCGGCCAGCCACAGCCCCGCCCACGCCACGGCCGCCTGAGCGCGTCCCGCGGCGAGGCACGCCGCGGGACGGCCCCAACACCCTCGGGTAGTAGATTCTTCTCCATGTCGACCCACCCTCCCGGATACGCCGCGGATCGCCTGTTCGCCTTCGAAGCCGACTTCGCCGATCGGCTGCCCTGCATCCCCATGGCGGTGCGCCGCAAACTGGACCTGGCCGGGGCGAAGATCTCCCTGGCCCAATGGACCCACCTGCCGCTGGACACCCGGCGGGCCCTCCTTTCGGACCCTGTGGCCGACGAGACCTCCGCCGAACTCTGGAAGCAGATGCTGGACTCCGCTCTGCGTGAGTCCGGGACCGACCCCTCGAAGAGCCTGCCGATCGAATCCTCCCCCCCCTGGTCGGACACCGCAACGGTTCCGTCCGAGGTGGCCGCCCAGACCGCCGCGTGCGGATTTCGGATTTCTCCCGCGCAGTGGGCCGGACTCGACGAACTGACCCGTTTCGCGCTCTGCAAGCTGTCGCGACCCGGCCACGAAAACCGCAACTTCCTCGCGGCGGCCCGCGAAGCCGGTCTGACCTCGTGAGCGACACCTGCTGCGCCGCACGCCCCTCGTCGCACCTGGCCCCGGTGACCGACGCCGCCGCGCTCGTGATCGCCACGGCGCGGATTCTCCCCTCGCGCCCCGCCGTGGCCGCGCCCGGAGGAGTGCTGCGCGAGGCGCTCGTCGCCGACCGCCACCACCCCCCGTTCGATCGGGTGGCCATGGACGGCATCGCCGCCCGCCACACCGACCTCGCCGGCGGCACGCCCCTGCGCGAAGTCGCCTTCCAGCCCGCCGGTGCTCCGCCCGTGTCCCTTCCCGCCACCCCTTCCGTCTGCGTGCGCGTGGCCACCGGATCCATTCTTCCTCCCGGCGCCGACACGGTCGTTCCGGTCGAGCACCTGGCCGAGGCGGAATCGAGTACCTGGATCCTCACCCGCCCCGCTCCCGCACCGGGCGCGAACATCCATCGGACAGGATCCGACATCCAGGCCGGGAGCCTCGTGCTCGGCCCCGGCGCCCGCCTGGACGCGTGCGCGCTGGGAGCGGCCGCCACCTTCGGCCGGCCCCTCCCCGACTCGTCCGCCCAGCCACGCATCGCGCTCCTGTGCACCGGCGACGAGATCGTCCCGCCCGAAACCACGCCTCTGGCGCACCAGATCCGCGCCTCGCACCCCGCCGCCCTCCGCACCGCCCTGGCCCTGGCGGGGTTTCCCTGCCCCCCGGCGCGCCTGGTCTCCGATCGCTCCGGCGAGCTCGAGGCCACCCTCGCCTCACTGGAACCGCACGACCTCCTGCTGTGCACCGGAGGCGTGTCCGTCGGGGAACGCGACCTCGTGCCCGCCGCCCTAGAGGGCGCCGGATTCCGTCCGCTGTTCCACGGGGTCGCCATGAAACCCGGCAAACCCCTGTGGTTCGGTGTCGCCGAAGACGACCGCACCGCCTTCGGCCTGCCGGGCAACCCCGTCTCGGCGCTGGTCGCCCTAGTCCGCTTCGTCCTCCCGCACCTGCGCGCCCGAATCGGCGCCGCCCACCCCGACCCGTTCCTGCGCCTGCCCCTGTCGGGGGAGCTTCGCGAGGACGCCCGCACCCGCTTCCTGCCCGCGCGTCTGGAGGACCATCCCGCCGGCACGCGCGCGCGGCCGGTCTCATCGCGGGGTTCCGGGGACCTTCCTTCGCTGGCCGGGACCGACGGTTTCGTGGAGATCCCTCCCGGGGAAGTCCCCTCCACCGCGGTGTTCCGGGCTTGGCCCTGAACCCGCCCCCCGAGGGGATCCTGCGCCCGGACGCGCTGGGCCGGACCGCCCGCAAGCTGCGGGTCCAACTGACCGACGCGTGCAACCTGCGGTGCGTGTACTGCATGGCCGAGGACGCCGTCTTCTCCCCGGCATCGGAGCTCCTGCGCCCCGCCGAACTCGCTGGACTTTGCGCGTCGCTGCGCGCCCTGGGAATCACCGAAGCCCGCATCACCGGCGGTGAACCCACGGTGCGGGCGGACTTCCTGGCCTGCGTCGGAGCCGTCGCCTCCGCCGGATGGGAGCGTCTGGGCCTGACGACCAACGGGCTCCGGATGGTCGAGTTCTCGCGCCCCCTCGCCGACCTCGGGGTGCACGGCGCGAACATCTCCCTCGACAGCCTCGATCCCGACGGATTCCGTCAAATCGCGCGCCGCGACGGGTTGGCCAAGGTCCTCGAGGGCATCGATGCCGCTCGATCGGCGGGACTGGCCGTCAAGATCAACTGCGTGGCCATGCGCGGCCTCAACGAATCCGGACTTCCCGCGTTCGTGGAATTCGCCGCCCGCGAAGATCTCGAAGTCCGGTTCCTGGAGGCCATGCGCGTGGGCCCGCTGGCGGCCACCGGGCGCGACCCACTGATCCCCGCCGCCGAGCTCCGCGCGCGCCTGGGATCGCTTTTCGGCCCACCGCGCCCCGAATCCGTGGCCGCCGACTCCACCTCGTCGGTCTGGACCTTCCCCAACGGCGCCCGCATCGGCTTCGTGGCCTCCGAGACCGAACCCTTCTGCGGCAACTGCTCCCGCCTGCGCCTGTCCGCCCGCGGCCGCCTCCGGTCCTGCCTGTTCCGCCCCGAAGGCCCTTCGCTGCGGAATCTGTCCGGCGAGGCGCTGGTCCAGGCGGTCCAGGCCGAACTGGACACCAAACCGTCTGGACGGATTTTGTCTCAGCCGGAAGACATGAACGCCATCGGCGGCTGAAGCCGGAAACCGTTGCGATGGCGTCGCAACGACGGTGGTCGAGCTTGTCCGATCACTGAGCCGCCCGGTGGTCGAGCTTGTCGAGACCCACCGCGCTGGTCTCGAC
>JAMIIV010000045.1:0-116243 GCA_035913415.1 Fibrobacteria bacterium
TGAAGGTAACGCCTCCGGAATTCATGCGCAAGGCGGAGTTGGCGTTCTGCGCGTCAGGGACCCTGGCCCGAATCGGCGCAGACTCCGGCGTCGAGCTTGGGGTGGTCGAGCCCGTCGAGACCAGCCGAACCAGTGGGTCTCGACAGGCTTGTATGACGGCTCGACCGCCGGGCGACGGCTCGGACGGAGGCTGCGCGCCGACCGTGGGGAGGTGCCGGGGCCCGGTCCCCACCGGCCTTTGGTGGGGAGACGCCCGCCCCCTCCCGGGAGATACATTGCCCCCTCGTCCCCATTCCCTCCCAGGAGCCCCCCTTGTCCACCTCGGTCCGCTTCGCCATCGTCCTTCTCGCCGCGACCCGTCTGGCCCAAGGCGCCGCCACCAGCATCACGGACATCGCCGGGTGGAACCACCCCATCAAGAAGGTTTTCCAGGGCTACGGGATCGGGATCCGGCGCGTGGACCTGGTCGACAAGGTGACGCCGCATTTTCACGTTGTAATGCCCACAACCGCAGCCGCCTGCGACCCGTCGGGCCGCGAGGACATCCTGCGAGACATGGCGAAGTCCAACGCGTACTGGACCTTCCGGGTGGTCGACTCCACGCGCGCTGGCAAGACGTTCGAAGCGCTCGTGACCTGCGATCCGAAGACGAAAACCGTCACGAGCATTCGCACCGTCCGCGTACCGAACTGCGCCGGTGCTTCAGTGTACCGGCGCACCCTGGCCACCCGGGGCGGAACCCTCGAGGTCCGGGACGTGTCGCCGTCAGCCGAAGTCAACCGCTACCTGGTGTCCATGGCCGGCGGCAGCATCCGCGGCGACGGCCAGAGACTGGACGAAGACGAGTACGCCCTCTACGCCCTGAAGGACGCGACCCCACCCGGATCGGAGCTGCGCTACCTGCTCCTGAGCTTCACGGGGCCCGGCCTGAACTGCCACGACCGCCACCGGATGGTCCGCTTCGACGCCAGACGTGGCACGATGGACGTTTCGCCGGTGTTCGGCGCCTGCACCGAATTCGCTTCGGCGCACCTGGCCCACGACACGCTCGTGGTGCGGCTGGAGAGCGAAGCCGAGGGCGGCGCCCCGCGCACCGCGCGCTGGATCGTCGGAGGGAAGTGGATCGGTGATTGACCCCCGCGCGCAGTTCGGAACTCTCATCGGCTCCGGCCCTGGCCGGATTCGGGCCCTCGTTGGTACCATTGGTCCCGTGATCCCCCGCATTCCGCCCCCCGCCTTGCGTCGTTCCTTCCCGACCGCGCGGAGTCTCGCGCTCGCCGTCGCATTCTTTCCTCTCGGCGGATGCGATCCGACCCGTTCCATGGATCCATCGCCCCCGGAGGAAGCGGTCCTCCCGCGCCTGATGGCAGGCCCCGACACCGCCATCGAGCTCGATTCGGGGCATTCCGCCCGTCTCTCGTTCCGGCCATCGCCCGATGGCGAATACGAGATCACCGCCTCCGGGTACGCGCCGTTCCAGCTCGAGGTCCGCGATTCCCGAGGACAGATCCTCGCATCGGGACATGCCATCCCCGGCCGCTCCCTCTTCGTGGAATGGCACTCCCCCTCCGGGGATCCCGTCGAGATCGCGCTGTCCGGCACCGATTCCACCGGTTGGAATCGCGTCCACCTCGGGCTGCACCGCATCCGCTATGCCGACCCCTTCGAGAACGACGACCAGCCGGAGCGTGCGCACGTCCTCCCTCCCGATGGCACGACGCAACTGCGGACGTTGCTCCCCGGGGACGTCGACTGGGTTCGGATTCCCGCGCCGGCGGGCCGGCACGTTCGAGTCGTGGCACGGACACGCCCCAGGGAAACCGGCCAGGACGTGCGCTTCCACGACCCCGACTCGTCCGCTCCGGCGTACGGGTTCTACCCCACCGTCTTGAGTCTCACCGCCAGCGAGGATGGCTTCGCGCGGATACGGGTGACCGACGACAACCCGGATTCCACGTCGTGGTACGATCTGCACGCCTTCGTGGATACCGCATCGGAAGACGACTTCGAACCCGATGACCACCCCGATCGGGCACGGCCCGTGGCGATCGACGCCCTCCCTTCCCTCCGGATCCTCGCCCCGTTCGAACGCGACTGGTTTCGCTTCGAGACCGAAGGCGGAGCACGCTACCGGATCCTGGTGGAAAACCGCTCGCGGGACCTGCGGGACCTCGGCTTCTCCGTCCATACGGATCCCCGTGGCCCCAGTGTGGGAGTGGGATGTGCACGACCGGAGTCGAAAAGCTGGGTCTACCTCCAGCCCTCCACCTCCGGAACCACCTGGATCCAGGTGATGGCCACCTGGCCCAGTCCCGCCGGCGACTACAGCCTCTCCGTCCTTCGCCTTCCCCTCCCCGATGCCCCCGATGCCTTCGAGAGCGACGACCGCCTTTCGGACGCACGCCCCCTCGAAGTCGATGGCCTCCCCCAGGAGCGCTCGCTCCCCAGGAACGATGTCGATTGGGTCCGGCTCGAAGTCGACTCTGGACGGACGTACACCCTCCGGGAGCCGTACAACCGGAAGAATCTGGTGTTCCAGCCATTCCGACAGGATTCGACCCCGATCGCGCCGCCTTCCTTGACCTCGCTGCGCGTCGAGGCCGATCGCTCCGGCCCGATCTTCGTCCGCATCCAGCAGGAGCGGCTGCAATTATCCGTCGGCTACGTCTTGGAGGCCTCGCTCGAACCGAAGAGCCCCCCATCCGGGGATCGGCCCGCGGGGGCATCGGGAGCCACCGCAGAGCCTTGATGGCGATCAGATGTCCTCGGCCGTCTTCCCGTCGGCCAGGCCGTATTCGCGCAGCTTGCGCCACAGGGTGCTGCGGCCGATGCCCAGAACTTGCGCGGCCTCTGTCTGGTTGCCGTCCAGGGCATCCAGCACACGCAGGATGTGTTCCTTCTCGATGTCGGCCAGGGTGCGCAGGCCCGCGCGCGGATCGGCGGGCACCGACTGCGACGGCAACTGCAGCAGGGGGCGCGGCGCCAGCACCACGCTCTCGGGCAGATCGTGCAGGCGGATGCGACGTCCTTCGGCCATGACCACGGCATGTTCGACGGCGTTCTCCAGCTCGCGGATGTTGCCCGGCCAGGCATGCTGCAGCAGGACATCTTCGGCCTCGCGGTCGAAGCCTTCGAGGTCGCGGCGGTGGATCTGGCAGAAGCGGTGCAGGAAGAAGCGGCACAGCGACGGGACCGCCGACATGCGCTCGCGCAAGGGGGGAAGGGTCAGGTGGAAGACGTTGAGGCGGAACCAGAGGTCTTCGCGGAACCGTCCGGCGGCCACTTCGGCATGGAGGTCGCGGTTGGTGGCGGCGATCACGCGCACATCGACGATGCGCGTCTCGGAGTCGCCGACGCGCCGCACCTCGTGGTTTTGCAGGAAGCGCAGCAGTTTCACCTGCGCCGCGGGGGGCAGCTCGCCCACTTCGTCCAGGAACAGAGTGCCGAATTCGGCCTCTTCGAACAAACCCTTGCGATCGGCGACCGCGCCCGTGTAACTGCCCTTGCGGGCACCGAAGAGTTCGCTCTCGACCAGGGTCTCGGGAATGGCGCCGCAGTTGACCGCCACGAAGGGGCCTTGCCTGCGGTCGGACAACCGATGCAGGATGTTCCCGAAGAACTCCTTGCCGGTGCCCGACTCGCCGGTGATGAGTACCGTGGACGTGGTGGGCGCCACCTTGTGGGCGATGCGCAAGATCTTGCGCATGCCCGGGGTGTCGCCCAGCATGTCTTCCAGCACCTGCGACTGCAGGGTGCGCTCGGTGGTGCGCGAAACGGCCTTGGAACTAGCGCTGCGGGCCGACTCCTGCAGATCCTGCGTGTCCAGGGGCTTGACCAGCACCTCGTGTCCGCCGCGCGACAGCGCCGCGCGCGCCTCGGCACGAGTGGAAACGTCACACAGCAGGCTGACCTGGCACTGCGGGTGGCGGGTGCGGATCCAGCTCACCAGGTCGACGCCGTCCTGCCACATGACTCCGGCATCCAGGAAGACCAGGTCCACGGGGCCGGATTCCAACAACCCGAATGGGGGCTGTTCGAACCCGGCTTCGCGCAGGCTGGAGTCCGGGAGATCCCATTCGCGGGCCACCCGGGCGCGGAACGCGTCGTCGCGATCGAGCAGGAGGACCTTCAGCATCGTTCACGCTCCTGGGGTGTCAGGTGAAGATTTCCTTCACCTTGTCGAAGAACGTCTTTTCGCAGCCGGTGCCTTCTTCGCATTCGCGCAGTTGCTCCAGCAGCTCTTTCTGGCGACCGGTGAGCTTCTCCGGAACGCGCACCTGCACGCGCACGAACAGATCGCCGCGCCCACGGCCGTGCAGACCCGGCATGCCTTTGCCCCGCAGCGCGAAGACCTTTTCGCTCTGGGTACCCGCGGGGATCTTGAGGTCGATGGCGCCTTCCAGCGTGGGGATGCGGACCGTGCCGCCCAAGGTGGCCGTGGTGTACGGCACCCTCGCTTCGGCGTAGAGGTTCTGGCCGTCGCGGTGGAAGAGATCGTGCTCGGTCTCCTCGATGAGCACCAGCACGTCTCCGGCGCCGCCGCCCCTGGGTCCGCGATTGCCCTCGCCGCGCAGCGTGATGTAGTTGCCCTCGGCCACACCCGCGGGGATGTTGACGGAAATCGTCGCCTCGCGGCGTTCCAGGCCCGTGCCCTCGCACGAACGGCAGGCTTCCTCGAAGGTGCTTCCCTGGCCACCGCACTTGGGACAGGCGACCACGTTGATCATCTGTCCGAACAGCGACTGGCTGACCTGCTTGACTTGGCCCATGCCGCCGCAGGTGGCGCAGGTCTTCTTGCCCTTGCCCCCGGCTCCATGGCAGGTGTTGCACTCCTCCAACCGGCGCAGCTTGATCTTCTTCGTGACACCTTCGGCCATCTCTTCCAGAGTGAGTTTGACCCGCACCTGCAGGTCCTGTCCGCGCTGGGGACCGCCGCGCCGGCCACCACCACCGCCGCCGAACATGCCACCGAACATCGCGTCGCCGAAGATGTCGGAGAACCGCGAGAAGATGTCGTCCATGTTGTTGAAGCCACCCTGGTACCCGCCGCCAGGTCCGGCCTGGGGACCCTCGAAGGCCGCGTGGCCGAAGCGGTCGTACTGGGCGCGCTTTTCGGAGTCGCGCAACACGTCGTAGGCCTCGGCGGCTTCCTTGAACTTCTCCTCGGCGGTCTTGTCGCCGGGGTTCTTGTCCGGGTGCAGTCGGATGGCGAGCTTCTTGTAGGCGCTCTTGATCTGTTCGTCGGTGGCATCCTTGGGAATGCCCAGGATCTCGTAGAAGTCTCGCTTGGTGGCCATGGTCATGCTCCGGTTGTCCTGTCGGCGATCCGATCGGGGAGTCTCCTCCCGCGGCGCCCGTTGCCTTTCCGCTCGTCCTGGGAAGTGGCCCGGAGGGCCAATCCCGACAAGCGGGCGGAAAGCCGTACGCTCGTCGGGAATCGGGTATCGCAGCCCGCCGGCACCGGTGATCTCGACAGGCTCGATCACCGGAAGCCGCCTAGCGGGAACGTGTCACTTCTTGTCTTCGTCGACCACTTCGTAGTCGGCGTCGACCGCACCGTCCTTGCCGGTCTTCGGTTCGGACGCCGGAGCCTCGCTTCCGGCGGCGCCCTTGGCCTGCTCTTCTTCCATCGCGGCCTTGTAGAGGGCCTCGGTGGCCTTGTGCGTGGCCTCGTTCACGGACTCGATCGCCTTCTTGACCTTCGCGAGGTCGTCGTCCTTCTGGACCTTCTTCAGCTCTTCCAGGGCCGATTCGATGCCCGCCTTGGCCTCGCCGATCTTCTCGCCCGATTCCTTCAGGAACTTCTCGGTGCTGTAGACCAGGTTCTCGGCCTCGTTGTGGGTGTCGATGCGCTCGCGCTCGACCTTGTCGGCCTCGGCGTTGGCCTCGGCGTCCTTCACCATCTTCTGGATCTCGGCCTCGGTGAGCCCAGTGCCCGCCTCGATCTTGATCTTCTGTTCCTTGTTGGTGGCCTTGTCCTTGGCCGACACGTGCACGATGCCGTTGGCGTCGATGTCGAAGGTCACCTCGATCTGGGGCACGCCGCGGGGGGCGGGCGGAATCTCGGAGAGGTCGAACTTGCCCAGGGTGCGGTTGTGCGCCGACAATTCGCGCTCGCCCTGCAGCACGTGGATGGTCACGGCCGGCTGGTTGTCGGCGGCGGTGCTGAACACCTGGCTCTTGCGCGTGGGCACGGTGGTGTTGCGCTCGATGAGCTTGGTCATCACCCCACCCAGGGTCTCGATGCCCAGGGAGAGCGGGGTGACGTCCAGCAGGAGCACGTCCTTGACGGCATCGTCGCCGGCCAGCACACCCGCCTGCACAGCGGCGCCCACGGCCACGACTTCGTCGGGGTTCACGCCCTTGTGGGGCTCCTTGCCGAAGAATTCCTTGACCTTGGCCTGGACCGCGGGAATGCGGGTGGAGCCGCCGACCAGGATGACCTCGTCGATCTGTCCAATCGAGAGACCGGCATCCTTCAGGGCCAGCGCCAGCGGGCGGATGGAGCGTTCGACCAGGTCGGCGGTCATCGACTCGAACTTGGCGCGCGTGAGGTTGAGCTCCAGGTGCTTGGGGCCCGAGGCGTCCGCCGTGATGAAGGGCAGGTTGATGGTGGTGGAGGTGGTGCCGGAGAGGTCGATCTTGGCCTTCTCGGCGGCTTCCTTGATGCGCTGCAGGGCCATCTTGTCCTTGCGAAGGTCGATGCCCGAGTTCTCCTTCTTGAACTCGTCGGCGATCCAGTTGATGATCGCCTCGTCGAAGTTGTCGCCGCCCAGGTGGGTGTCGCCGTTCGTGCTCTTCACTTCGAAGACGCCGTCGCCGATTTCCAGGATGGAGATGTCGAAGGTGCCGCCACCGAGGTCGTAGACCGCGATGGTCTCTTTCTTCTTCTGGTCGTTGAAGCCGTAGGCGAGCGCGGCGGCGGTGGGCTCGTTGACGATGCGCAGCACTTCCAAGCCCGCGATGCGACCGGCATCCTTGGTGGCCTGGCGCTGGGCGTCGTTGAAGTAGGCGGGCACGGTGACCACGGCCTGGGTCACGGTTTCGCCCAGGTAGTCTTCGGCGGCCTTCTTCATGGCCTGCAACACCAGGGCGGAGATTTCCTGCGGCGTGAAGTCCTTGCCGTCGATCTCGACCTTGGCCAGCTCGTCGCCGACCACCTTGTAGGGAACGAGCTTTTCTTCTTCGCGGACTTCGGCGCGGTGGCGGCCCATGAAGCGCTTGATGGAATACACGGTGCGCTCGGCGTTGGTGATGGCCTGGCGCTTGGCGACCTGGCCGACCAGACGAGCGCCGTCCTTGGCGAAGCCGACGATGGAGGGAGTGGTGCGTCCGCCTTCGGCGTTGGCGATCACGGTGGGCTGTCCACCTTCCATGACGGCGACGCAGCTATTGGTGGTTCCGAGGTCGATGCCGATGATCTTGCCCATGATGGGGCTCCTTGTGCTTGGTGGCCTCCGGCCCCATCCTCGGGGAGACGCCCTGCGGGGCGTCTGTACGAAGATGAGGCAGAAGGCTTGTGATGATGAGGGTGAAGGGGGGAGGGCGCCGCCGCGGCGGCACCCAGGAAATCAGGCGGCTGGGCCGCTGGAAACGACGACCTGCGCGTGGCGCAGGATCTTCTCGCCCTTGCGCCAGCCGCGGGCATGAACCGCGGCGACGTGGTCGGCGGGCACGCTGGGATGCGGCATCTGGGTCAGGGCGTCGTGCAGGTTGGGGTCGAAGGGTGTGCCTTCGCCCGAGATCTCTTGCAGACCGGCGTCGGCGATGACCTTGCGGAGCTGGTCGCGGATCAGGCGCATGCCCTTGGCGAAGGCGGCAGGGTCGGCGGGCATCCAGTCGCCTTCGGCAGGAGCGTCGGCGAAGGCGCGTTCGAAGTTGTCGACCACCGGAAACAGCCCCGCGAGGGCGCGCCCTTGGGCGGCGTCGGCCAGTTCCATGAATTCGCGGGACGTGCGCTTGCGGAAATTGTCGAACTCGGCCACCAGGCGGACGTATTTGTCCTTCTGACCTTCCAGTTCCTCGGTCATCGAGGCCAGCCGGATCGCCAGATCGGGGGAACCGCTCTGGGACCCGACAGCGGCCTCGGCGGCGGCAGCGAGGTCCTCGATGGAGGGCTGCGCCTCGGGGGCGTCGTTCTCGGGAGCCTTGGCCGCACGTTCGGCGGCCAGCTCCGCAGCGGATTTGATCGGTTCGTCACTCATGATCCTGCGTATTCCTCCGGTAAGGGGTTTGCCTACCCTATACTCAAGGAACGTGCCAAGTGCGTGGAGCAGGGAGACAGAGTGTTTCGTTATGAATCGGAGCACAAGATGTTTCATATAGAAACAGCCAATGCATCAGAATGGCACCTGGTACGAGCGGAGCAGATCTGCCCGAATTCGTCGTACTTTCCCACGCTCAGGCTCCCGCACACCCCTAAAACCCGACAAATCCCCGGATTGCCATTCCCCCATGAAGATCGCTCTATTCCTCCCGGTTGTGGTCGTTGTCCTCCTGACCCTTGGCTGGTATCGACACCGCAGGCGCAGCGCCTCCCTCTCCTCGTACCCGGCAGAGTTCCTTCAGGCCGTCGAAGACCACTTCCGCAGCCAAGGCAGGGCGGTTGTCATCGATCCCCAAGGGACCGTCACAGACGGGGAAAACGGGGTCCTGGGACTGGAAAATCTCGCCCAGGCCTGGACGTCGGCAGATCCTGCGGAGCGGGCGGAACTCGTGGCCACCCACTTCGAAGCGATCGACGAGTCGCGTCGCCAGGCCCAAGCCCGCGACGCCATGCTGACCGACTATGCCGTGGCTTCAGGCTTCATCGCCACCCGCCTGCTGGACGAGGACTATGTGCGAACCGTCGGTGCTGAACACCTGGTGCTGCGTTCGGACATCGAGGGGCTTTTCACGGTCGCGTCCTTCGATTTCCCGGAGTCTGTGCGCACCTTCCCCCCCGACCGCTTGCGCGAGTGGGGTGTATCGCCCGACGAAGTCTTCCAACTCGGCATCGACAATGTGGTCGACCGCTACCCCCTCCAGAAGGAATTCCAGGAACGGCTTCCCGGATGCCCCCTCCACCTCTTCGCCACGGAATCGCTGTTCGCCGCCACGCACCTGCTGCGGCCGGAGGCCTTCGCGGAGGCCCTGGGGCCCCATGGCGCCTTCGTTCTGGCGCCCACACGCAACGCCATCCTGGTTCACCCCATCGAATCGTCGGACTCCCTGCGTGTGTTGCCCACCTTGATCGGACTGGCCCACCAGCTCCACCAGCAAGGCCCGGGCTCCCTCACCACCAGCATCTACCTGCTACAGGACGGTGTCCTGCGCCGCATCCGGACCTCCGTGGAAAATCGCAAGGTCCAAGTGATCGATCCTCCGGTGGAATTCATCGATCTTGTCGCGGCCCTCTCTCCTGCCGAGCCGCAACCGTGAAGATTGCGCTCCCCCGGGCTCGAACCCAGGCTCGTCGACCCTACCGACCGGGAACGGGAAGGTCCGCGATATCCGCGGGACCGTGGTCAGCGTGTTCCGAATGAGCCGGCGGCGGACTCCAGCCCCTGCGGAAGCCAGCGTTCCACGTAGGTCGGATCTTCCAGCAGATGGCCCGGCGCGCCGGACTCCCCACGCGCCAGGATGTGTTTGAGAGCCGCCAGGTCGGGATTCCATCCCGTGCCGTCGAAGAAGGCGATGCCGGGGAACCGCGTCTTGTAGAGGGCCGATCGCGAGTAGCACGTGCCCAGATGCAGGAAGGTGCCGCCGGCCCCCGCCAACTGCCGGACGGTTTCCGTCATCAGGAACGCGCCCAGACCGGAAGGGGCGTCGGCGTCGTAGAAGGCGTTGGAGTAGAACCAGGTGGCCCCCGTGCGAAAGAGGGTGACCAACCCCGTCTCGCGTCCGTCGCGGTCGCGGAAGACGGCGACATGGGTGGTCAGGGCCGAAGCGAAGAGACGGTCCAGGCGTTCCCCAGGGGGGGGCGTCGACCAGCGGCGCGCCGCGTAGTCCAGGCAGAAGGCGCGGCGGTCGGCGGTCCAGTCGAACTCGCGCCGTTCCTGCAGTTGGAAGGAGATTTCCGCGCCGCGCCGCAGGATCCGGCGATTCTCGGATGTGGGACAAAACCCGTCCAGAGACACCCGCACCTGTCGGCACAGGTACCAGCGCGAAAGATCCGGGAGCGAGGGCAGGAACCCCCTCGCGAAAGCGTCCGCGGGCGTCTCGCCGGGCTCCAGGAACCCCCACACCACCCAGGGGAACACGTAAGCCGAATAATCGGGAGGGGCTTCGGAGAACAGGAGTTTCATGACGGGATGGAAACCTAGTCGGTGGACCACCGGAGGCCCCGGCACTCCATCGCCAATCGGATGCCTCGCGAACCCGGGTTTGGGAGCCGGCACGCCGGGAGCGCCCGCGCATTGGTACCTTGCCGAATCCAAATGACCGACATCGCGATCATCCACTTGATGCTCAACATGGGGTTCGAAGGCTGGTTCATCATCAGCCTGCTCGTGCTCCTCTCCATCATCACCGTCGCCGTCGCCTTGCAGAAGTGGCGCGAGCTCTCGTCGCGCAACGATGCCGACGAGGAATTCCTGGAGGCGATGAAGAAGGTCCGCCGCTTCGAGGACCTGGTCAAGGCCGTGGCGCACACGCGCGGCGAAGGACTGCGGTCGCTGGCCGAGGCCGCTTTGGTGGAAGACGAGACCCTGGGTGTGGATCCCGGCGAGCCCGTCGGAGCCGAAGTGCGGGGCCAACTCGTGCAGGAAGCCTGCGAACGCGCCGCCGAAGAGGAATACATGCGCCTGGAATCGCGGCTGCCCTGGCTGGTGGTCTGCGCCGGCACGGGGCCGTTCCTGGGGCTTCTGGGCACGGTGTGGGGCATCATGGACGCATTCTTCCGCATCGGCAAGGAAGGCTCCGCGGGACTCAACGTGGTCGCCCCCGGCATCGCCGAAGCCCTGCTCACCACCGCGGCGGGGTTGGTCGTGGCCATTCCCGCCGCCGCCGCACACCAGCTTCTGTCGGGTCGCCTGCGCCGTCTGGAAGGAGAACACGTCCTGTTCGCCTCGCGCCTGGGTTCGCTGTACCGGCGCGCGAGCCTGCCCGGGGCGCGCTGAGGTGCGTCGTCGTGCGCGGTCGCCGGCTCCGCAACCGGACCTGAACCTCACCAACCTGATGGACGTGGTCTTCGCCATCCTGGTGGTTTTCATGATCACCGCCCCGCTCATGACCCAGGGTGTGAAGGTCGATCTCCCCAAGGCGGAATCCGCCGCGGTCGACGAGAAGAAATCGGTGACCATATCGTTCGATGCCGGGCGCCGCCTTTTCGTGGACGGCCAGGAGACCACCATCGAAGCCTTCCCCCAGGCCTTCGCGCGCGCCTGGGGTGGAGACCCTTCCCGGGCGGTGCTCGTCGAGGGCGACCGCTCCGTGCCCTACGGGATGGTTCTGGAAGCTGTGGGCGAGATCCAGAAGGCCGGAGCCACGAAGATCGGCTTCCTCACCGCCCCGCCCCCCAAGACCCCATGACCCTCCGCCTGGAGGCCCCTGGTCCGCAGGACCGCTTCGGGCGGTTCGTGTGGATTTCCCTGGGCGTCCATACCGCCGTATTCCTCGGGGTCTACCTGGCCACCCGCCTTCCCCGGACCCCTCCGCGCGAAGCCGTGGTCTTCGAACTCGTGGGGGCGCCCGCGAAGGGGCGGCCCGGCCCGTCCACGGCTCCCGCACCCGCTCCGACCCCGGAAACCCCCACCCCCGAGACTCCCGTCCCGCCGGAGCCGTCCCCCGTGCCTCCGCCCCCCCCGACGATCCCGACTCCCGACCCCACCATCGCGACGAAACCCGTCAAACCGGCTCCCGCCAGCGCACCCGGCGCACCTGCCAGCACCCTGCCGGTCGGCCCCGCCACCGGCTCGCCCACAGGAGACACGCTCTCGGTGGGCGGCGAAGGCGGCGTTCCCTCGGCGATGTCCTTGTGGCTCAGCCGGGTCAAGTTCCAGGTGGAGCGCAACTGGAGCGCCCCGCCCGGCTTGCCAGGAGTGGTCACCTCGCCCGAAGTGGTCTTCGACGTCGCCCGGGATGGCCGACAC
This sequence comes from Fibrobacteria bacterium, assembly GCA_035913415.1. GTDB lineage: Bacteria > Fibrobacterota > Fibrobacteria > UBA5070 > UBA5070 > UBA5070. Next base: position 12,072 of record JAMIIV010000045.1, read on the forward strand.
GGCCGCCCCAGACTGCGCGTCAAATCGGGGAACGAGATCCTCGACCGCCTGGCCCTGCGCGCCATCGCGGCGGTCGACGTATTCCCCCCCGTCCCGACATCCTGGAAGGGCGAAACCGTCGCGGTTCGCTATGTTCTGCAGTATGCCCACTGACCACCCGGTCCGCCCCAGCTCCCTGGCGGCCCTTTTCATCCTGCTGGCCTTCCTCGCCCCCGCCTCCGCGCAGGAGGACTTCATCCTGCGGTCGGACGCCACCCAGTCCACGGTGTCGATTTCCGTCCTTCCCTTCGAAGGCATGGAGAAGATCCCGCAGCTTGCCGCCTTGGCGACGCCGCACAAGGTCCTGCAGGCCGACCTCGAATTTTCCAAGCGGTTCCAGGTGGTGCCGCCCCCGGCCAAGGGTTGGGACAGCGCCTCCGTCGCGCAGAAGGCCTTGGCCGCGCTGGCCTACGGCATCGTGTTGCCGGGTTCGGGCAAGGACGAGATCGTCCTGAAGATGCGCATGGTCGATGCCTCCAGCCGCGAGGCCCTCCTCGAGAAGAACTACTCGGGCCGCCCCCGCGACCTGCGCCGCCTGGTCCATCGCTTCTCGGACGACATGGTCTTCCAGATGTTCGGCGAACGCGGCATCGCCACCACCCGCATCGCCTTCGTGCGCGGCAAACCCGGGCACAAGGAAATCTGGACCATGGACTACGACGGCTTCGGTGCCGAGCCGTGGACAAAAAACGGCAGCATCAACCTGTCGCCCACCTGGGACCGCGACGGCGGCCTCATCTGGAGCTCCTACGCCGGCGGCGGGGCGGCCAAGCTCTGGCGCCAGACCCCCGGCCAGAAGGCCCATCCTCTGCTGCCCTCCGTTCCCGGCATGCAGATCTCGGCCTCCACCAGCCCCCTCGACGGCGAAGTCGCCATGGCCACCTCGCTCGACGGCCAGACGGAGATCTGGCGAGGCCAACCCGAAGGCCGCCCGGTCCGGCTCACCTATTCCCCCGACCTGGAGGTGTCCCCCTCCTGGTCGCCCAACGGCTGGCAGATCGCCTTCACGTCCGATCGCACCGGCCACCCCCAGGTCTACGTGATGGATCGCGAAGGCTCGGGCACGCGTCGCCTCACCTGGACGGGACAATACAACGACCAGCCTTCCTGGTCGCCCGGGGGCGACCGCATCGCCTTCGCCCGGATGGCCGGAGGATTCCAGATCCTGACCATCTCACCAGACGGGTCGGACGAGCGCTGGCTCGGGCCCGGCGAACAACCCAAATGGTCGCCCGACGGCCGGCACATCGTTTTCACGCGCGCCTGGGAGAAGTCCTCCGACATCTGGGTCTGCGAAGCCGACGGCTCCAATCCCCGCGCCTTGACGTTCTTCGGCGATGCCGCGATGCCGGCATGGAGCCGATGACCACAGGCTTCATTCCACGCGACGGACAGGTTCCGCCCACACCTCCGATCCTCGATTCCTGCAGTCCCGGACTTGTCGGCCAAGCCGAAAGCGCGTATCTGTAGTTACTGTTGACAGGACGGGACCGGCTCACCCCGGCTCGACGCCCGCACCTTTCCCATCTGGAAGGAACCCCATGAAGATCACCCAAGTCACCACCATCTCGGCCCTCGTCGCCGCGACCCTTCTCGCGAGCTGCGCGAAGAAGGAAATCGCCGTTCCCCCGCCGCCGCCGCCCCCGCCGCCGCCCGTGGTCGAGGTCGCACCTCCCCCGCCGCCGCCGCCCCCGCCGCCGGTCGACACCAACGTCGTGCGTCGCGAGCGCCTCCAGGGCCTCATGTCGCAGGTGCTCAAGCCCGTGTACTTCGATCTCGACCAGTCGACGATCAAGGCCGAGGGCAAGGACATCCTCAAGCAGATCGGCGACCTCCTCAAGGCCTACCCGGAACTGTCCGTGACCGTCGAAGGCAACTGCGACGAACGCGGCTCGACCGAGTACAACCAGGCCCTCGGAGAGCGTCGTGCCAACGCCGCGACCTCCTGGCTGAAGAACTACGGCGTCAATCCCAGCCAGTTCACCGCGGTGAGCTTCGGCGAAGAGCGTCCTGCGTCCCAGGGTTCCGACGAATCGGCCTGGTCGCAGAACCGCCGCGACGAGTTCCCCGGCCAGATCAAGTAATCCTCCGACGGAGCGACCTGCCGTGAACCTGCGTTCCATCGCGATCGTATGCCTGCCTCTCTTCGGGGCCGGCTGCGCACAGATCCAGCTCGTTCGTGACGACATCGCCCGGGTCGACCGCAAGGTCGACTCGGCGCGCGTCGAAACGAAGGCTCTCCAGAAGCCCCTCGACAAGTCGGGCGACCGGTCGGCCGAGGAGCTCAACCGCCTGCGCGCCGATCTCCTCACGCAGTTCCAGCAGGTTTCCTCCGATCTTCAGCGGGTCCAAAGCCGTCTCGAGGCGCTCGAACAGCGCCTCGGGCGGATCGACCAAGATGTCGGCATCCTGCGCGCCGGCCGTACCGGCACGGGCGCGATCGACACCGCGAAGTCAAAAACCGTCTCGGCTCTCGAACAGGGATTCAAGACCGCCTCCGACGACTTCCAGCGCGGTCGCTACGACCTCGCCTACCGCGGATTCCAGGACGTGTTGTCGCGAGATTCCTCGGGCAATTTCTCCGCTCGCGCCGTCTTCCAGATGGGCGAATGCCGCTACGCCCAGGGCAACTGGGACGAGGCCCGCACCTTGTACCAGCGCGTGGTCCGCGATTGGCCCGAAGCCGATGCCCAGGTCTGCCCCTCGTGGTTCAAACTCGGCCTGGCCCACGAGAAGCTGCGCCAGATCCCCGAACGCGACTCTTCCTGGAGTCGTCTCCAGAAGCGTTGCCCAGGCTCCAACGAGGCCCAGCGAGCCAAGGACATGTTGACCCGCTGAGTCCTTGCGGGTGATCCGCTCGGGCTAGAATCCGGTTGACCGGATTTTCATCGGAATGCGACCATTGCGGAATGATTCCCCTTTTGCTTACCGCGACGATCGTGGCCGATCTGTTGTTTGCAACTGGCAACACGTGGCCCCCCCCGATTCGACCCGGCCACCGCGGACCTTCTACACGGGCCCGGGGTTGATGAGCATCCCTGCCGGCATGGCAAGTACCCAGGGAGCGTCCCTGCGTTTTGGGGCCCAGGGAAACGACCAAGGAGTCGGCATCCAGGCGGGTCTTCTGGGGCGCACCGGATGGCTGGCCTGGGGCATGGATGGCTGGTTTCGGCCCTGGGCCTGGGCACGCACGATCCGGACCTCCCCCACCCGCAGAAGACAATACCAGGAATTCCTCTACGGTTTCTGGGGCTGGGCGCATTGGGAATTTCCCTTGCGCCAGCCCCGGTTCGATTTGCCTCCCTGGCGCTTGGCGCCACTCGTCGCGCTGGAACTGGCCGACGGCCAATGGTACGGCACCGAAAACTCTCCCGATGCGGACGTCTCTCCCAGTGCAGGATTCCGCATCCTGGCCCCGGAGATCTTCCAGATCTCGTTGCGCCATGCCTGGGACGGTGAACTCATCGGCCCCTGGAGAGGAGAATTGGCATGCGAATTCTGAACTCGGTCCACGTGGCACTCCTTCTCGTCGCCTTGGCCGCCTGCGACGACGAAGAAGAGAATTGTCTCAACCGCGTCTGCCCTCCGGAGGACGACTCCCCGCCAGGCCTGACCCTGGAGGTTCGCGTCAGCCCTCCCCCTTCGGGCGGCACGGTCCGCGTCGAGGTGTATTCCGGATCGGAAGTGGAAAATGGAACCCTGATCACCTCGTGGGAATCGTCCAGCGGCGATCCTTCGCGAACCCTGCACGTGTCCGAGGGATCCTACAGTGGCCACGCCATGTATGCCCGACCCGGGGATACACTCGACGCCTACGACTCCGATGACGCCGACCTCCGCGAAACCACCGACGACTGCCATTGCCATACCGGCTGGTTCACGGACGACGGCACCCTGGATCTACGGGAGAATTGAGGCATCCTTCGCTCCTGTGTACGAGCGAAGGCCATTGATCCCTCCGAAGGGTTCGATCATCTCAGAGCCTGCGCTGCAGGAACAGCGCCTTGCCGGCGGCGGGGTCCAGCTCGTACCCGGCGAATCCGGCGCGTTCGTAGACCGCACGGGCACGGGCATTGTTCTCGAGCACCTCGAGGGTGATCTTGCAACACCCGCGGGCCCTGGCCTCCACGGCAAGCCCCTCCAGCAGCGCCCGGGCCACGCCGCGGCCACGGAAGGCGGGCGCCACCACGAAGTCGTGCAGATTCAGCAACGGGGCGGCCGCGAACGTGGAATACCCCAGGAAACAGACCGCGGCCCCTGCGGCGTCGCCGTCCAGATGCGCCAGCAGCACCAGCGAGGTGGGAAACGCCGCGAGGTCGGAGGGAAGCCGCGACTTGACGGAATCTGGTAGCGGCGCGCCGCCGCCCATGGGGTCGCGCGCGTAGGCGTCCAGCAGAACCACGAGGTCGCGGGCGTCGCGGGATTGCCGGAGATCTGCGATGCGGATGTCCATCCCCGGAAAGCTACGCGCTCGCCGCCCGATCAGTCGCCCCAGGAAATCCCCTCGATCGTCCAATCCACCTGCCCGCGCGGCGTGCTCACCGAAGCGACCTCGCCGACGCGTTTGCCCACCAAGGATTGCCCCAGCGGGCTTTTCAACGAAATGCGCCCGGCGGCGGGATCGATTTCGTCTTCCCCGACCACGGTGACGTTCATGGAACGCGTCCCGGCCTTCAGCGAAACCGTCGCGCCGAAGCGCACGGCTCCGGTGTCGGGAGGTGGGCCGTCGACCACGACCACCCGCGCCATGCGTCCACTGAGGAATTTCCACCGACGATCGATCTCGCGCAGACGTTTCTTGCCGAAGATGTATTCGGCGTTCTCGGAACGATCGCCCTGGGCCGCGGCCGCCTCGACCTCGGCGCACACGCGCGGACGCTCGACGTCAAGAAGCTGGGTCAGCTCGTCCTGGAGGGCCTGCCAGCCGTCCTTGCTGATGGGTGTCTTGTTCATAGGGGAAAGGAATGTACCTGCCCGGGAGCGTCCACGACGAAACGATGGGTTTTGCGTGTCTGCGGCAGACCGGCGACAACCATCGATCACCCCCCTAAGAGGCTTCCACCAGACCTGATGATCCGGCCGGTGTCAAAATTCGCCGCGATGATCTCGACAGGCTCGATCACCGGCGATGGAGCTTCAATAACGCGCGTGGGGCGTGCGTTTCCAAAGATTGAAGGCCCCCAGGGAATTGGCCGTGGTGCATTGGCGCACCACCAGGCGCCGCGCGGAGTAGGGGGTGACCAGATCCTCGTAGATCTCCTCATCGGAGAAATCGACCCCAGGCGCCGAAGCGTCGAAGCGCGTGGCGGCGAAATACAACGCGCGCAAATGCGCCCAACGGATGGCCGCGTAACACATGGGACAGGGCTCGGCACTGCTGTAGATCACCGCGTGGGACAGCGGCCCGGGCTGCGGCAGGAGCGATTCCTCGCGGCCGACGGCATCCAGGTGGAAGACCCCCAGAGACGCACAGGCACTGCGTACGGCCAGGACCTCGGCATGCGCCGTGGGGTCGGCGGCGGAGACCACATGATTGTGATGCGTCCAGTAGCGGATCACCTCGTTGGAGACATCGTCGATCTGCAACAACACGGCCCCGAAAGGCCCTCCACCCCGGGCCAGGGAGTCGCGCGCCACGTCGCAGGCAAGCGCAATCCACTCGTTGCCCCCGACTTCGATGCCCCGGTAGAGTCCGTCATCCCCTTTGAGATTCACCGTCTGCAGCGGCACCTTCCGACACGCCTCGGGGTCGCCCAGGGTGCATTCCGGCGCGTACCCGTCCCAGACCTCGGGGGTGGCCACAGGGGCCGGGGGGCGATGCAAACGGCCCCCGCCGGAAACGGGCGAGGCCAGCGGTGCGCTCCGGTGCAGCGAGGCGTCGAAACGGCTTTGGGAAAGGGCGGAGTCCATCACCGCCCGAAAAATGGCTTCACACACGCTTCGCGCGAAGGCGGGAGAACCGTGGCATACCGGTGCGGAGGGGATGTAGGTTAGCTGGCATGGTCGAATTGCCCCTGGAACTGCTGGACCGGATGCGCCGCGCCGAACGCGTCGTCGCGCTCACCGGGGCCGGCGTGTCGGCCGAATCCGGGGTGCCCACCTTCCGCGAAGCCCAGACGGGCCTCTGGGCCCGCTACCGCCCCGAAGATCTTGCCACCCCCGAAGCCTTCGCACGCAATCCCCGCATGGTGTGGCAGTGGTACGCCTGGAGGCGCGAGCTGGTCCGCCACGCCGAACCCAATGCCGGACACCTGGCCCTCGCCGCCCTGGAGAGACGGATTCCGTCCTTCGCCGTCGTGACCCAGAACGTCGACGGCCTGCACCAACGCGCCGGATCCCGCAAGGTGGTGGAACTGCACGGCAACCTGTTCGCCGATCGCTGTTTCCGCGAAGGCGAAACCCTCGAGTCCGTCGTGGCGGAAAGCGAGCCTCCGTCGTGCCCGCACTGCGGCGGCCCCGTGCGACCCGGCGTGGTCTGGTTCGGCGAAAGCCTCCCCGAAGCGGCCGTCGCGGAAACCAATGCCCTCCTTCGCGGCTGCGAAATCCTGCTGGTGGCGGGCACCTCGGGGCTGGTGTGGCCCGCGGCGGGCATGCCCGGCCTGGCCCGTTCCCTGGGCGCCTGGGTGGTCGAGATCAATCCCGAACCCACCCCCGTGTCGGAGAGCGCCCATCTGGTCGTGCGCACCAAGGCGGCAGGAGCGTTGGCGCGCCTGGTCGCGGAGCTGGATCCAGGATGACCGACGATCGCCCCCGCATCGTGCTTCCCGAGAGCGACGAGGACCTCCTGGACGAATGCGACGTCTCGACGTTCCGTTCGTCGGGTCCTGGCGGCCAGCACGTCAACAAGACCGAATCCGCCGTACGCATGGTGCACATCCCGTCGGGCGTGGTGGTGCAGAGCCAATCGGACCGTTCCCAACTGGTCAACAAGCTCCATTGCCTCACACGCCTTCGCGAAAAGATCGAGGCGTTGAACCATCGCGAGAAGCCCCGCAAGCCCACGCGACCCACCGGCGGGTCGCGCCGACGCGGCCGAATCGCCAAATCGAAGCGCTCCGACCTGAAGAAGGGCCGTGGCCGGAAGGATTGGTCACCGGACGACTGACCCCCCGGAGTCTACTTTGGGGAGGTGTCCTCTACCGCGTTCCTGGCAGCCCTCCTCTCGGCACTTCCCGACGCCTCGCCGTGGCGCGCCGAGTCCTTCTCCACATCCGATCCCAAGGGCGTCCTGTCCTTGGGTGCGAACCCTGCGGGTCTCGCCGGCGCCCAGGATTGGGAGGTCGCCTTCGAAGGCTCTCCCCAAGGGCCCCAGCAGCGCTCCGCGGTGTTGGGCAGTGTCGGGCCATTGGCACTGGGCTGGACCTCCGCGCCCAGCGCCGATGTCCTCGTGGCCCAGGGCACCGGCGTCGGCCGAGGCCTGATCCGCGAAGAGATCTGGCACGCCGGCTTGGGCATGCCCCTGGGGGGAGGCTTCGCTTTCGGGGCAACGCTCCAGCGACGTGAGCTTTCCGGCACGTCCATGGGTTGGAGCTCCGACCTTGGTGTCACGTGGCGCCCCCTGCGGTACCTCAGTGCCGGCTGGCACTGGAAGAACGCCGGCGGCCGGGACGAGAATCGCTGGGAAGGCCATGGAGCCGGGGTCGGTGTGCGCCCCTTCGGAACCCCGACCCTGCAACTTGGGTGGGAAGCCTGGCGCGGCGACGTCCCCGAGCTGGCCCGACTGCTCGGCCGCGACCGCGACCTCGTCCATGAACTCCACGGCGAGGTCCGTCCTCTCTCCTGGGTCGCCCTCCAGACCAGATGGCTCCCCGGCCGCAACGACGCCTGGTCTTTCGGCGCCTCGGCGCAGGTCACCCCGCATGCTCGCCTGTTCTCCCGCACCCAGCCTGGTCCGGAGGGCGGCAACCTCCAAGGCTTGGGGGTGCACATGGGCGGCAACCTCTTGCCGGATGCTGGCTCCATCCCCCAAGGCCGAGTGCTGTACCACGTAGGCAACCTGGTGGGCGAAGCGGGCCAGGAGGGATTGCTTCGCAACCGCAAGGGGTTCGCCCAAGTCCGGTCCGATCTCCAACGCCTGGGACAACGGCGCGACGTGAAGGTCCTCGTCCTGGATCTGGGCTCGGGAGCCATGAGCCTCACCCATGCAGGCGAATTGCGCCGGGAAATCCAGGGCCTGCGCTCGCGCGGCATCCGGGTGGTGGCCTGGAGCCAAGATCTGACCATGGCCTCCATGCACGTGATGTCGGCGTGCACCCGTGCGGCCATCTCGCCCCTGGGAACGGTCCGTTCGCGGGGCTTGGCGGTACGCAGCATCTACTTCGGTGGCGCTCTTCGCCGACACGGCGTAGACGTGCAGCTCATCCGCACGGGCCCGTGGAAGTCCGCGATGGAGCCCCTGGTGGCCGATCGCATGTCCGACGAAGCCCGCGGAGACCTGCAATCCTGGTTGCATGACCTCGACTCCATGGTCCTGGGCGGTGTCGCGATGGGCCGCAGCATCGAACCCACCCGCCTGCTGGCCTGGGTGGACTCGGGATCCCTGCTGCCCGTCCAGGCTCGCAAGCTCGGTCTGGTCGACACCCTCGTCGAACCCGGCGACCTCCTGGAGTGGGCCGCACCGGACCTGTCTCCGGTGGCGATTCCCTTCGCCGGCGCGCACAACGAGGAGTGGGGTGTTCGACGGCAGGTGGTCGTGGTTCCCCTCGAAGGGCAGATCGTCGACGGCAAAGGCGCCCCGGGAATGGTGCCCTGGGGGAAGGACCTCCATGCGGATGCGATCGTCGATGTGCTCAAGGGTTTGGCCAAGGATGCCTCCGTCGCCGCGGTGGTGCTGCGCGTGAACTCCCCCGGCGGTTCGGTGGTCGGCTCGGAGCGCATCCGGCGCGCCGTGGCCGAGCTGGACAAGTCCAAACCCGTGGTGGCCAGTTTCGCAGGCACGGCGGCTTCGGGAGCCTATCTGTTCTCGCTTCCGGCCCGACGGCTGTGGGCCGAGCCCGAAGCCCTCGTCGGATCCATCGGGGTGTTCACGGCCAAGATTTCCGTGGGCCGCCTGCTGGACAGTCTGGGCTTGAAGGTCGAAACGGTCGCCACCAGTCCCGATGCCGGCTCTTCCAGCCTGCTCGCGCCTCTCGACTCCATGCAGATCGGTCGCTGGAGCGAGCAGGTTCAGGATGCCTACAGCATGTTCAGCCGCCTGGTCATGGACGCGCGGAAAATGGACTCGGCGGCCTTCGGACGCGTTGACGGCGGACGCGTGTTCACCGGCGCCCGCGCCGTCGGCAACCGCCTTATCGACAGCTTGGGCGGTCTCGACGACGCCATCGCCTCGGCTTTGGCCGAAGCTCGCCTCGAAAACGCCTCGGTGCGCTGGCTGGTTCCCGGGTCGGCACCATGGGAACAGTTGGTGTCGCGGCTGGAAGCCAGCGCCGAACTCTCGCCGCCATGGGCGCGCGCCGAATCCCTGCTCGCCTCCAGCGGTTGGGGCGTGTGGGCCCAGCTTCCCTGGGAGCTTGACGGCCCGTGAAGATCACCGCGCTCCTTCCTTCCCGGCGGATCCTCGCCCTTGCGCTCCTGGTCGGCATCGCCCCGGGGCTCTCCGGATGCCTCTGGCTGAACACGCTGTTCAACGGCCGCAAGGCGTGGGAGATGGGCGAGCGCGAACGCGACCGTCGATTGCGCAAGAACCCCGCCGATTCGGTGCGGGTCACCCCGACCGAGACCGCCCTCTACCAGCGCTCCATCGCCAAGGGCTCGAAGGTGATCGAACTGTGGCCCAAGGACAGTTCCTGGCATCCCGAGGCGCTGATCCTGATCGGGCGCTCCCAGCAGCGCCTGGGCGAATGCGACAAGGCGGTGCGCAGCTTCGCCGAGATCGTCGATCGCTATCCCGAGAACAAGCGCAGCCAGAGCGCGATCCAGGGATGCGTGGAGTGCCTGGTCGAGATCGGACGCTACGCGGAAGCCGAGCAGTGGATGCGCCGCCTCGACAGCCTCAAGGCCGAAGGCGGCCCCGCGGGTGTCGCCTGGTTGCGTGCCCGCCTGTACCTGGGTCGGCTCGACACCCTCGGAGCGCGTCGCGAACTCGGACGACTTCTGGCCATGAAGAAGGTCCATCCCAGTCGCCGTTCCGAGGCATCGTGGCTGAAGGCCGAGCTGGAGTGGACCCAGAAGGAATGGACCGAAGCCCGGACCTCGTACACCTCACCCGACATGCTTCCGCAGCCCTATGTGCGCCGCTACCGGGCCCGATTGCGCGCCGCGCTCTGCCTGGACCCGATGGGCCGCACGGAAGATGCCGTCCAGGAGCTGCGCGCGTTGGCCCAGGACGCCTCGATGGATCGCGACGCGGCGGAATCCTGGACGGAGCTGGGGCGCCTGCTTCTGCGCAATGGCCGCTGGAACGAAGCCCTCGAGGCGCTGGCTCGCCTGGAGGCCCTGCGGGAGCCGCCGAACATTGTGGCCGAGGGCCTGGTCCTGGCCGGCGAAGACGCCCGCCTGCGGCGTATCGACTACCGCGAGGCGTTGCGGCTCTACGGGACCGGATCGCGCGTGGGCGGGAACACGTTCTGGGGGCAGCGCGCCGCCGAACTTGCCAAGGCCCTGGGCGACCTCGCCAGTCTCCGTGAGCGCAAGGTGGAGGATTCGACCCGCGCCGACTGGAATTTCGACCTGGCCGAATTGTTCCTGCTGCGTCTGGACAACCTCGACAGCGCCGCCGCGGCCTACGTGCGCGTGGTCAACGATCCCGCCGCACCCCCGCAGCGCCGTGCGCGCGCCACCTATGCCATCGCCTGGATCGGGCAGGCCCGGCGCCCTGCCGGCACCGGCGACGACGCGTCGCTGTGGCTGGACGTCGCCAAGGCCTGGCCGGGGACCGAATTCGCGAAGAAGGCCCAGGAGTTCGCGGGCGTCCCGGTGACCACGTTCACTCGCGAGGATTCCGCCGAGATGGTCTATCGCCAGGCCGAGAAGCGGTGGCTGGCCGGCGATCCCGTGGGTGCCATCGCCCTGCACGAGGGGATCCGCCCCGCCTTCCCCGGCACCACGGCGGGCGACCGCGCCTGGTTCGCCATCGCCTGGCTGCACGACAACGAACGCGCCGATTCCGCCGAGGCCGCCCGGGCCTACCAGCGCGTGGTCGACAGCCTTCCCGGAACCCGTTGGGCACAGGTCGCGCAGGGCGTCCTCAAGGGCGAGATCCGCCCCGCGCTCCTGCAGCAAGACGGATTCCGTCGTCCTGGGGACGTCGATTTCGACGAAGGCGCCGAACGCATCGACCCGCGCCTGATGCCCAAGGGTCCCAGGCCCCCGAAACAGCCCGCTCTGGAGTCTCCGGACGAGCCCGAAGCCATTCCTCCTCCGCTGGAAGACCAATACCTGGACCCGGACGCCTTCCAGTGAGGTTCGCCGCCGCAGGTGCCGTGGGCGCAGCGCTGTTGCTGTCGGCCTGCGCCGGCCCCATGCCACGCAGGGCGGGTTACGATCGCGCGTGCGGCTGCTGGGGTGGATCCTCCAAATCCCCAGGCGCCTCCGCATCCTCGGCAACGAAGACGGAATCCGGCACATCGAGCAAAGGCTTGGCGAGTTTCTACGCCGAGGACTTCGACGGGAAACCCACCGCCAGCGGCGAAGCGTTCTCGTCGTCGGCACGCACCGCGGCCCACCGCACCTGGTCGTTCGGGACCCGGGTGAAGGTGACCTCGACAAAATCCGGCAAGTCCACCGAAGTCCGGATCAACGACCGCGGCCCCCATGTCGAGGGGCGGATCATCGACCTTTCGAAGGCCGCGGCCGAAGAGATCGGTCTGGTCTCGGAAGGGGTGGGAGAGGTCGAACTCGAGGTGCTTCCTTGACCCGCCCCGTGCGGACCGCGCGTTCGAGCCCACCGAAGAATCCCCGATCGGAACCTGCGGCGAAACCCACCGCGACCAAGAAACGCGGCGACCTGGAACAACTGGAGCTCTCTCCGGCCCGGCGCAAGGCGCTGGTCGCCGCCGGGTTGGACGGTTTCCAGGCCCTGGCCGAGAACCTTCCACGTCGCTACCTCGATCGCACCCGGCTGCAGAGCCTGTCCGAATGCGCCGAAGGCGAGGAGATCGTCGCCGAAGCCCGGGTGCTCTCGGCCAACCTGATGCACGGCCGGCGCGATCGTCTGGTGGTGAAGGTGGTCGATCCGGCCGGCAAGCCGGCCGATCTGGTCTGGTTCCATTCCGCCCGTTGGCTCGCCCCGCGTTTCAAGCCGGGTCTGCGCATGATCGTCACCGGCCGTCCCACGTTCTTCCTGGGCAAGCCGCAGATCGTGCATCCCGAGTGGGAGGAACTCTCCGAATCGGAGGAGGCGCGCGGAGCGATCGTGCCGGTGTACCGGCTGAACCAGGGCCTGCGCGACGCCAAGATCGACCACCGCCTGCTCCAGAAACTCGCGCTGGATGCTCTCAACCATCACGTCCCCGAAGAAATCCTGCCGGCCTGCATGCGCTCGGACGAGACCACCCCGCGTGCCCTGCGGCTGGCTCGCATCCACCGCCCCGACAGCCTCATGCAGGGGCAGGCGTTTTTGCTGCACGAACAGGCGGCGGCCTGGTTTCCGTCGCTGGTGCGCTTGCGGCAACGGCGCATGGACCTGGCCGGGCGTGGCCGCCCTTTCCCGCCGTCCCAGCGGCTGGCTCCGGCGGTGCTGTCCAAACTCCCGTTCCAATTGCACGATTCGCAGCGCGAAGCCGTCGAACATCTCGCGCGGCGCATGGCCTCCGGGGACCAGATCCAGGTGTTGCTGCAGGGAGACGTCGGATCGGGCAAGACGCTGGTGTGCCTGCTGGCCGCCTGCGGCGTGCTGGAGACCGGCGCCCAGGTGGCGCTCCTGGCCCCCACCGAGGTGCTGGCCCGACAACATCTGTCATCCTTCCGCAAGTGGCTGGCTCCCGAAGGGGTGGATGTCCTGTACCTGGCCGCCGGGCAGTCGCGCGAGGAGCGCAACCACGCCTTGCTGCGCCTGGCGCACGGCGGTCCGTGCGTGGTGGTGGGCACCCATTCCCTGTTGTCCGACGATGTCGTGTTCCGCGACCTGGCCCTGGTGCTCTACGACGAACAACACCGCTTCGGCGTGGGACAGCGCCGCCAACTCGCCGCCAAGGGGAAACATCCCCACGTGGTGGCAGCCAGCGCGACCCCCATCCCCCGTTCCTTGCTGCTGGGTGCACACGGCGATGTCGAGGTGCTCGAGGTGCGCGGCATGCCGTTGGGACGGCAACCCATCCGCTCGCGCGTGGTCGTGCCCGCCAAGGTGGCGGACATGATGTCGTGGCTGCGCGAGCAGATCGACCGCGGCGAGAAGCTCTTCTGGGTGGTGCCGCGCATCGACGAATCCGAGGAAGGTGCCGCCTCGGTGGACGCCGCGGCCGAGCGTCTGGAGGATGCCCTAGGTGCCGAACGCGTGGGCCGTCTGACAGGTCGGATGGACGGCCCCGAGCAGAACGCCGCCATCGGCGCCTTGCGCGACGGCTCGATCCGCGCCCTGGTGAGCACCACCGTGGTGGAAGTGGGCGTGGACGTGCCCGACGCCAACCTGATCGCCATCGAACACGCCGAGATGTTCGGATTGGCCCAACTCCACCAGCTCCGCGGGCGCGTGGGGCGCGGCGGCGGAGCGGCGTGGTGCTTCCTGCTGCCCGCCTCGGAAGACAAGGTGGAACGCCTGCGGCGCTTCGCCGACACGCTGGATGGTTTCCAGATCGCCGAACTGGACATGGAGGAGCGCGGTGCGGGCGACCTGGAGGGGCTCGACCAGTCGGGTGGGTCGCTGGGGCGTTCCGGCCTGCTCCAGGAGCATGTGGGGCTGCTGGAGCGCTGGCGCGACCGCATCGATGGGGTGCTGCGCGGAGAGGAGCCGTTGACCGACGAGGAACGCGCGCGCTTTTCGGCCTGGTTCTCCGACGAACGCCTGGGAGAGCCGGTCGCGGGCTGAACGCGCCCCCCGCCGGTCAGCCGGCCGCCGCCCGTTCGACCATGGCCTCCACGATGGAGGGATCGGCCAAGGTCGAGATATCTCCCAGGCTGTCGGTCTCGCCGGCGGCCACCTTGCGCAGGATCCGACGCATGATCTTGCCCGATCGCGTCTTGGGAAGACCTGGCACCACCACCACCCGATCCGGCACGGCGATGGGGCCGATGTGGTGTCGGCACTCGTTCTTGAGTTCCCCGATCAGTTCCGGGGAGCTCTTCCAACCTTCCTTCAGGATCACCCAGGCGAAGATCCCCTGGCCCTTGATCTCGTGGGGGAACCCCACCACGGCGGCTTCGGCGCAGGCTTCGTGGGAGACCAGGGCGGACTCCACTTCGGCGGTGCCCATGCGGTGCCCCGAGACGTTGATCACGTCGTCGACCCGACCCGTGATCCACCAGAATCCGTCCTCGTCGCGGCGGCAACCGTCGCCCGTGAAGTAGTAGCCGGGGAAGGGGCGGAAGTAGGTGTCCATGAAGCGCCCGTGGTCGCCCCAGATGGTGCGCGCTTGTCCAGGCCACGACCCCTTCAGCGCCAGCAATCCCGAGACCCCGTTCCCCTCGACTTCGACGCCTTTTTCGTCGAGCACCACCGGCTCGATGCCCGGCACGGGCAGGGTGGCCGAACCCGGCTTGAGGTCGGAAGCGCCCGCCAACGGCGAGATCAGGATGCCGCCGGTCTCCGTCTGCCACCAGGTGTCGACGATGGGACAGCGCCCTCCCCCCACCACATCGTGGTACCAGCGCCAGGCCTCGGGGTTGATCGGTTCGCCCACCGAACCGAGCACGCGCAGCGACGAACGATCGTGGCGGGTCGTCCACGAGTCGCCCTCGCGCATCACGGCGCGGATCGCCGTGGGGGCGGTGTAGAAGATCGTGATCTTGTGGCGTTCGACGAGGTCCCAGTAGCGCGAGGCATCCGGGTAGGTGGGAATGCTTTCGAACAGCACGGTGGTGGCGCCGTTGGCCAGCGGGCCGTACACCACGTAGGTGTGGCCGGTGATCCACCCCACATCGGCGACGCACGCGTAGACGTCGTCCTCGCGCAGATCGAAGACCAGATGATGCGACAGGGCCGCGTGCACCAGGTATCCACCGGTGGTATGGGCCACTCCCTTGGGCTTGCCGGTGGAGCCCGAGGTGTACAGCAGGAACAGCAGATCCTCGGCGTCCATCTCCTCGGCCGGGGCCCAGGGGCGTTCGGCCCGAGCCAGCTCGTTCCATTTGTGGTCCCGGCCCTCGTGCCAGGGCACGGCCGCGCCGGTGCGTTCGGCCACGACCACATGGCGCACACTCGGACACTGCGCCACCGCCTCGTCGACGGTCCGCTTGAGCGGGATGCGTTTGCCCCCGCGCACGCCCTCGTCGGCGGTGATCACCACCGCGCATTCCGCATCCTGGATGCGGTCGCGCAAGGCCTCGGACGAGAACCCCGCGAACACCACGCTGTGCACCGCTCCGACGCGGGCACACGCCAGCATCGCGACGGCGGCTTCGGGGATCATGGGCATGTAGATGGCCACGCGATCGCCCTTGCGCACGCCCAACCTTCGCAGGGCGTTGGCGATCCGACAAGTCTCGCCGTGGAGTTCGCGGTAGGTCAGTTTTCGCACCTGGCCCGGCTCGTCGCCTTCCCAGAGGATGGCGGTTTTATCCCCCCGGGAGGCCAAGTGCCGATCGAGGCAGTTGACCGACGCGTTGAGCCGTCCGCCCAGAAACCAGGCGATGCGCCCTTCGCGGAAGTCGCAATCCTGCACCGTGTGGAAGGGGAGCGACCATTCGATGCGCTCACGCGCCTGTTTTTCCCAGAAGGCGTCGGCGTCGGCACGAGCCTCGGCGCGCAGGCCCTGGGCGTGTTCGGGGCTGGACAACGTGGCTCCGGGGCCGTAGTGGTGGGCTGGGCGAAAGTCGTGGAGGTCGGACATGTGCGGGATGCTCCTGGAGACACACTAGACGGAGTTTGATCCCTATTCTAATTCTGCCGCATCGTCTCCGCCAGTCGATTCTCCCCGTGCAGGGCCGGGCCACTCTGCATGCACGCCCGCTCCAGCCACTCTCCGATCCGCGCATGCACGGCCGCGGCACCTTCACCGCGCACGATCCCGTGCCGACGTGAACTCCAGCGCAGCAGAAGGCGAGACGCCGAGCCCAGTTCCCGGAAGACGATGTCTCCCGATTCGGGCCGGATGACGGGATCCGCGTCGGCGTGCACCACCAGCACCGGCGGACGAATCCGAGGCAGAATCGGGCGCACTTCGGCGGCCAAGAGCTCGAGCTGGTGCAAGGCGTGCACGGAATTCCTTCCGTAGTTGGCCTCGGGGAATTCGGAATGGCTGGGGACTCCTGCCAGCCCCCATTGACGCAGCCCCGCCGCCTCCACCAGATGGTTCCAGCCATCCAGAAACGGCGCCGCCAGGCTGGCGCGATTGACGATCTTCAGCGCTGGCGCCAGGGCCAGGACGGCTCGCGGCGGATGCACCAGTTCGGCCGCCGCACGCAAGGCCAGGAGCGCTCCGGTCGAGAAACCTCCCACCACCAGCGGAAGATCAGGATGGCGCAATCGAGCCAGGGCCAGGGCGCGCTGGTATCCGCGCCACCAGTCCTGGCGATGGATCCCGTCGAGATTCTCCGGACGCGAGGCGTGCCCGGGAAGGCGCACCAGACGGGATGTCCAGCCATGTTCGGCCAGGTGCAGAGCCAGGGGCTCCAGCTCGGCGGGAGACGCGTTGAACCCGTGGGAAAACACGATCACTCCCCGAGGAACCGCCGCTTCGATCCAGCGGGGTCCGCGCTCGGGCACCCCTCCTTCCCGGACGTGCTCCAGCATATCCAGACGCTCCAGCGCGGACCCCGCGTCGCGGGCCAGGATCGCGGGCGACTCCCGCAGGCGAGCGCCCACGGCGCGCACCAGGACGCGATCGGGCGCGATCTCGTTGGCCAGCACCGCGACCGTGTGGTGCAACCGCACTTCGTCGTACGGGCTTGGACAGAATCCGTCACGGTGGCGGAGGACCACGCCGTGCGCCCGCGCGCACGCGCCTTCCTTGACGGCCAGGTCGAGGATGTTCCCCAGCGCCGCGGAAGGACAACCCGCGAGCGCATCCAGCAAGGCCGGACCCACGCCACCGTGCCAGATTCCTTCCTCGGCCGCCTCGGTATCGCGCACCGCCAGGAACAGGACTTTCGCGAGGTCGTCTTCCGAGACGGCGTCCTGGGTCATCTCGGCCAAGGCGGTGGCCACCAGATGATCGATGTTGCGCACGGTGCGCCCGTAGACGGCCTGCATGAAGCGGGTGGTGAGGCGCTCCAGATCGGGACGACTCGGCACGACGTTCCCGGAGATCCAAGGCTGGAGGTCGACCGGCTGTCCGATCACCACGTCGATGTCGGTCCGTTCGAAGAGCATCCGTCCCTCGACGGTCAACTCTTCCTCGATGTTGCCGGGCAGCGGACCTGCCAGGCGCGCCGCCAGACGCAGCACCGGGTTCAACCCGGGACGGATGGGATGGTAGGTGACCGAAACCGGCACCACCAGGGGCGCAGGCCGACCCGTTTCCCGCGCCATCCGGACGGCTCGCAATGCCAGGAGGGCCGCCCCGGTGTGCGGTGGGCCATGCTGGTCGGGTGTCGCCAACTGGAACCGTCCTTTGCCCCAGACGCGTTTGTTCTTGACCATTTCTCCTTCCGGGTAGATCAACCAATCGCAAACCCCCTCCGCGAGCTCGCGCACGATCCGTTCCTTGATGCCCGCCTCGTGCGTGGAGCGCGCGCCGACGGCCTCCAGATAGGAGCCGAAGACCCCGCGGAACAGGCCGTGCCAGGCGAGGGATGACACGTTCCGTCCCGCGATGCGATCGAGCAGCCACGGCAGAAGGAACGTCTCGGAGCGCGTGAAGTGGTTGCTCACGAACAGCACCGGACCCGCGGGCAGGTGCGACGCCCCGTGCACGCGCACGCGTGAACGCGCCGCGGCGTCCAGCATGGCCAGCACCATCCCCGTCCCTCGCCGGACGAAGGGGATGGTGCGCCCCGCGGGCCTCGACTCGTCTTTTCCGGCCTTGACTCTCAGATCTTCGATCCCAGCCATGCGACTCCTTCCTCGAGCCAAGCCATCTCGCCGGCCAGCACGTCTTTTCCCACCTCGCGGGCGATGCGATCGCTGTCGCGGTCGAGGGCGCGGAAATGGTCTTCCACCCGGTGGCGCCCTTCGGCGCAGAAGTGGTCGGCCAGTTCCATCGCGGTCACCTTTTCCGGATCTTCGGCCAGCTTGCGCGCGTAGGCGCAGGTGGCCGACATCGCGAACAGCTCGGTGCCGATCTCGACGAGATGCCCCAACAGGATCTGTCGCCGTTCCAGGTGGTCCCGGTACAGCCCCATGAAGTGGAACATCGTGCGCGCCAAGTGGTGCGCCTGCGCCTCCACGAAGTGGATATGGTCTCCGAGGATGCCGTATTCGCCACGCGAATCCCACAGGCTCGGATTGACCCACTGCTTGGCGTACCACCCGGTGTAGAAGGCCGCGAGTTTGGCGCCCGCCTTGATCTTCGTGCCCGCCGGCACATGCGCCTTCAGCAGGTCGGAGGCCAGACGCAGGTGCGGGTCCATGGCCTCGCGCGCCAGGAACAGGCGCATGATCTCGGTGGTCCCCTCGATGATGCGGTTGATGCGCATGTCGCGCATCATGCGTTCCACCGGCCAAGGCTCCTCTCCACGGGCCTGCAGGCTCGCGGCCCTCTCGTACCCGCGCCCTCCGCGCATCTGCAGGGTGGTGTCGACGATCTTCCACCCCACCTCCGAACAGAACAACTTCGCCATGGCCGCCTCGATGCGGATGTCGCGACGGGAATCGTCGGCCCAGTGGCTCGTGAGCCAGGTCACCGCCTCCATCGCCAGCGTGTGCGATCCGATCCAGGCCAGCTTGTGGCGCCCCTCCTCGTGGTCGCCGATGGGCAGTCCCCACTGCTCGCGCTGGTTGCCCCAACGGCGGGCGATGGACAGGCACTGCTTGGCCACGCCGGTGCAGGCCGCCGGAAGGGTCAGTCGCCCCGTGTTCAAGGTGGTCAGCGCCAGCTTCAGCCCTTTGCCCGGCCCCCACAGCACGTTTTCGACCGGCACCAGGACGTCCGTGAAGCGGATGAGTCCGTTCTGGATGCCGCGGATGCCCATGAAGTCGCAGCGATGGACCACCTCGATGCCCGGCGAATTCCCTTCGACCACCATGGCCGTGATCTGCGGGCGCTCCACGCCGCCCACGATCTTCGGTTCGGTGCGTGCCATCACGACAAGAAGCCCGGCGATGGGGCCGTTGGTGCACCACAGTTTCTCACCGTTGAGGAGGTAGTGTCGCCCATCTTCCGTGCGGTGCGCCACCGTGGCCATCTTGGAAGGATCGGACCCGACCGAGGGCTCGGTGAGCGCGAAGGCGGAAATGGTCCCGGCGCGAAAACGCGGGAACCAGCGCTCCTTCTGCTCTTCGGTTCCGAAGAGCTTCAGCGGCTGGGGAACACCGATGGACTGATGGGCGGAGACCAGCACCGCCGTCGAGGCGCACCAACTGGAGATCAGCATCATGACCCGGTTGTAGTTGACCTGCGAAAGCCCCAGTCCTCCGTACTTCTTCGGGATCTTCATGGCGAACACGCCCATTTCGAACAGTCCCTCGATCGCTTCGGGTGGGATGGTGCGGGTGGCATCCACCTCTTCCGGATCGATCTTGGCGCGCAGGAACTCTTCGACTTTGGCGCACAACTCGTCGCCGATCTTCCGCTCGTGTTCGGATTGGACCGGGAAGTCCTCCAGCGCAGCCGCGTCGTAATCGCCCATGAACAGGCGCGCGGCGAAACTCGGACGGGTCCATTCCTGTTCGCGCGCCGCTTCGGCGACCTCCAGGGCTCGTCGTTTTCCCTCGCTCATGCGCGAGGTGTCGATGATCTCCTCGTTCTCGCGTTCGCCGGGTTTCCCGGCTCCGGATCTGTCGAGCATGACACCACCTCCGAGTTCAGAACAAGGCGTCCAGGGAATCGTCGGGCGCATACCGCGCCCCGCAGGTCTGGGCGAGATCTTCCAGTCGCGCGCGCAGGGCCCGGCGACCGCGACGCCTCGCCTCCTGCACGGGACCGCCGCGCCAGGCCGGCCAACCGGTGCCCATCACCATCGCCAGGTCCAGAAGCCGCGCCGACGCCACCACGCCTTCGGCCAGGCAGCGCCCGGCCTCTGCGACCATGGTCAGCACGCAGCGATCCAGGATCTCTTCAGACGAAATTTGTCTTCCACGACCCCCGCGCCTCCCGGCCGCCAACGCTTCGACGGCCGGATTGGGGCGGCGCAAAATTCCCTTGTCGACCCAGAATCCCGCCCCGCCCTTGTCGCCCCGCAGCTTCAGACGGTCGTGCACCTCGGCCAGCAGCGGGGAGACGGACATCCGCGACCCGTAGGCGTGGTGGAGCACCTTCGCCACCTTGAAGCCCACGTCCAGCCCCACGGTGTCGGCCAGCGTGAGAGGCCCCATCGGCATGCCCCAGGCGCGCACCAGGCGATCGATGCGCGCCGTGGTGGCCCCCTCGTCGAGGATCTTCACCGCCTCGTTGACGTAGGGCAGCAGGATGCGATTGACCAGGAAGCCGGCACCGTCCGCGACCAGAACGGGGGTCTTCCCCAGGCGGCGCGCGGCGCGCAAGGCGCACTCCAGCGCCTCCGGAGCGCTGGAGGGGCCGCGGACCAACTCGATCAGCGGCATGCGAGGCACGGGATTGAAGAAGTGTATCCCCACGAAGCGCTCCGGGCGCTGCAGGGCCGATTCCATGTCCGCCAGGCAGAGCGAACTGGTGTTGGTGGCGATCACGCAGTCGGGGCCCACATGCGCTTCGGCGTCGGCCAGAACCTTGCGCTTGATGTCCAGATCTTCCACCACGGCCTCGACCACCAGATCGCAGGATCCGAATCCTTCCCAGCCCAGTCCCCCGCGGATGCGGTGCATGCGCAGGCGCAAGGCGTCTTCGGACAATCCCCCGCGGCGGGCCTCGGACCGATTGGCGGCCATGGCCGCGCCGTACCCACGCCCGATCGCGCCCAGATCGAGATCGCGCATGCGCACAGGGATGCCGCGGGCCGAAAAGGCCCAAGCGATACCCCCTCCCATGATCCCGGCGCCCAGCACCCCTGCCTGGCGGAGTTCAGCAGGCCGAGGCGCCACCGCCAGGGTGGCGGCCTTGGCCTCCTCGCTGGCGAAGAAGGTTTCGACCAAAGCGCGACTCTGGGGAGACCCCGGCAGCACGGAGAAGGCTCGTGCTTCGTGCTCCAAACCGATCGACAGGGGCACGCGCGCGGCGGATCCGGCCAGCAGGCCGATCGCGTCGCGCAGACCGGGCAGATTCCGTCCTGCTCCGGAAAGCACCTTGCGGCGGGCCAAATTCGCCAGCAACCACTGTCCGCACCGGGAGTCGTCCAGAAGGCGCGTGCGCAACCCCGGCTCTCGGCGCAGACCCGCTCGGCTCTTCCCATGGGCCAGGCGCGAGGCCACGAACGACGCCACGGCATCTTCCAGGAATTCCGGGGCGCAGACGCGGTCGATCAGCCCCAGTTTCCAGGCCTTGCGCGCATCGACGTCGCGCCCCGCAAGTACCAGATCCAGAGCGGCGGACAAACCGACCAGGCGCGGCAGGCGCTGGGTTCCACCCCACCCGGGAAGGATGCCGAGTTTCGTCTCCGGAAGCCCGATGCGGGTGCGTGGAGAGTCGGTGGCGATGCGGAAGTCGCACGCCATCGCCATTTCACACCCCCCGCCCAGGCAGGCGCCGTCGATCACAGCGAAGACGGGGAAGGGCAGGGAGGCCAGGCGCGCGAAGGCGATCTGTCCCGCGCGGGCGGCCACGAAGGCGTCGGAGGGCTCGTGCAAGCCTCCGAATTCGCGCAGGTCGGCTCCGGCCACGAAGATGCCGGGTTTGGCCGATCGCACCAGGAGCGCGTGCACGTCCTTGCGCCCTCCAAGGGCTTCCAACTCGTCTTCGAGTTCACGCAACCTGCAGGCGGTGAAGGTGTTCACCCGCTCGCCCGGGACATCGAAGACCAGGGTCGCGATGTTGTCCGCAACTTCGGTGTGGAACGATTTCATGCGCTTTCCAGGGCGAACGCGGCTCCCTGCCCCCCTCCGATGCACAAGGTCGCGAGTCCCCGACGCAGTCCGCGGCGCCGGAGTTCGTGCAACAAGCTCAGGACCAGGCGCGCGCCCGTGGCGCCCACCGGGTGCCCCAAGGCGATGGCGCCCCCGTTGACGTTCAATCGCGTCGGATCGATGGCGCCCAGTCGCGCCGGACGCCCCAGCTCGCGCCGGGCGAAATCGTCGGAATCGAACGCGGCCAAGCAGGCGAGAACCTGCGCCGCGAACGCTTCGTTGAGCTCCACCCGGTCGAAGTCGGCCAGGGACAGACCCGACGTTTCCAGCAACCGATGGGTCGCGAACACGGGACCCAACCCCATGCGCGAAGGAGAAAGTCCCGCCCAGGCCCAATGGGTCAGATAGCCCAGGGGATTCTTGCCCAGGCGCAATGCGACCTCTTCCGAGCAGACCACCAAGGCCGCGGCGCCGTCGGTGACGGGGCAGGCGTTGCCGACCGTCACGGTGCCCGCCAGGGGATCGAAGAAGGGCTTCATGCGCGCCAGAGCGCCTGCCGACAGCGTCGCCTTCGGCCCTTCGTCGGTGGCCAGCATCCGGTCCCAGCCGGGGGATGCCGGCACGGCGGCGATCTCCTCGGCGAGATGCTCCCTGGCCGCCACCGCCTTGCGATGGCTCTCCAGCGCGAAGGCGTCCTGCGCCCCGCGTGAAATCCCGAACTCGCGGGCCAGCACCTCGGCGGTGCGGCCCATGTTCATTCCGCTGACAGGATCCGTCAAACCTTTCCTGATGCCCACCACCGGAGAGAGGTCGGACGGACGGAATCCGGCGATGGCCCGCAGGCGTTGCGGGAGGGTGCGCGAGCGCTCGATCTTGCCGAATTGCGCCGCGGCGTGGGCATCGAAATAGAGCGGGATGTTCGACATCGACTCGGCCCCCGCCACCGCGACCATCCCGGCTTCGCCGGCCAGGATGCGTTCGGCGGCCGTCGCCAGCGCCTGCAGCCCCGACGCGCAGTTGCGATTGACCGTCTGGGCGGGAATCCGCTCGGGAAACCCCGCCTTCAGGGCGCACACGCGAGCCATGTTCGCGGCGTCGATGGGTTGGGCGACGTTCCCCACCACCACCTCGTCGATCTGGTCGGGATCCAGTCCCAACCGATCCAGGGCCGCGCGCAGCGCGAAGGCTCCCAGATCGTGCGCGCTGTGCGCGGCCAGGCTTCCTCCCGCCTTGGCGAAAGGCGTCCGAGCCCCTCCCAGGATGGCGATCCGTCGTTCCATGCTCCACCTCCCCAGCGCACCGGGTCCGTTTCGCGACCGAGCTTGATTGTACCACCTCCGAGACCCCTGTGACGACGATCGCGCGCCGCCGCGACATCGCCCCCGGTCGAACTTTCTATGTGACACGCCACACAGACGGATCTGTCGCTCCATCTTCCCTTTCCATCGAGAAAGGAGGGAACATCCCCTCATGAACCTCCATCGCATCCTCATCCCCTGCCTCCTGGCGGCCCCCCTCGGGTTCGCTCAGGAGGTTGTTCTCCATGGCTATGAAACCGGCGGCGCAGGGGGCGCGATCGCCTTGGGCACCGACACCGACTCGACAATGGTCCGTTTCGGACTCGGCGGAAGTGTCGGAAGCCTCGTCGAGATCGACGGCACGACCATCGCCAAGCTCGGATTCTGGGGCGCAACCACCGCCCCGGAGCCGGCCTCCGTCCCCGCCCGCGCCCTCGCCGGGCCATCGATTCGCGCCACGACTTCGGGCTCCCGTATCCTCCTCGAATTCCGGACCACGGAAGCCATGGACGCC
Source organism: Fibrobacteria bacterium (assembly GCA_035913415.1). GTDB lineage: Bacteria > Fibrobacterota > Fibrobacteria > UBA5070 > UBA5070 > UBA5070. The sequence goes on from JAMIIV010000045.1 coordinate 36,031, forward strand.
ACGGTCAGGATCGTGGGGCTCGATGGCCGCACCGTGGCCCCCGTCTGGACCCGCCGCCTGGCACCGGGATCCACTCACGAGTCCATCTCCCTGGCCGCCCACGAAGGTCAGGCCCTGTTCGTTCTCGTCGAGGCCGGCGCCCAGCGCAAGGTCTGGCAATTCCACCCCATCTCCCGCTGATCACCCCGCAAAGGACTCCCATGAAACTCATCCCTTCCCTTTCCGTCCTCGCCTTGGCCGCTTCCTGCGCCTTGGCCGCCCTTCCCTCCACCATGCTCTTCCAGGGCAACATGACCGTGGGCGGACAAGCCCCCACCGAACCCACCACCCTGGTGGTCTCCTTGTACGACGCTTCCACCGCCGGCACCAAGGTGTGGGAGGAATCGTTCTCCAACGTGGTGTTCGCCAATGGCACGTTCGCCGTCCAGCTCGGGTCGTCCAAGACCCTCCCCGATTTCGACAGGCCCCTGTTCGTGCAGCTCACCGCCGGCGGCAAGGCAGCAGCGTCCCGCGTCCCCCTGACCACCGCGCCCTACGCCCAGCACGCGGCGGTCGCCGACGCCGTGGCCAACGTCCGCAACGTGGGCGACACCACGTTCCTGGACGCTGGTGTCATCGGACTGGGCGCTGATGCAAAGATCCTGGCCAACGACGGCAACGCCACCGAATACCGCCGCGCCACGATCCTCCCCAAGACCACCGCCACCGATGCGCAAATCCTGCTGAGTACCCGCGAAGCGACCGCCTCGTCGGCTCGCTACGGCGAAGTAGTCGTCGGCGACACCGTGCAGATCTCGGCAGCCAGGGGTTCGACCGGAGGGGGCAGCGGCTCGGTAGTCGCCGTCAATCCCTGGTCGGTGAGGGTCTCCACCGACACCCTCAAGCTCACGAAGGAAGCCTCGGTGGTGCAGGCACCCACCTTCCGCCTCACCCCAAGCGCCTACTCCGACGGCCAGTTCTCCAACATCCCCGCCTGCGACATCAGCACGGCGGGAACCATCATCTACAACTCCGGGTACGGAGGTTCGGCGACCCACTTCCAGGGCTGCGTCTACCTGGGCCCTGGAACGGGAACCCGCTACGCCTGGGTGACCCTGAACAACTGACCCCACCCTCGAGCGGACCTCGCGCTCCCCATGTCGACCGGCAGACCCGCCGGTCGACTATTTTTATGCCCTATGCCAGATTCCGAATCAGGTGGCCCCAGCACCTCGCCCTTTCTTCCGCAGTTCATCTCGACGCTGAAGGAGGGTTACGGCTGGGGTCTGTTCCGGAGTGATGCGCTTGCCGGAGTCATGGTTGGCATCGTCGCCTTGCCGCTGGCCATCGCCTTCGCCATCGCTTCGGGCGTCACCCCCACCGCGGGGCTGATCACCGCGGTGATCGCCGGATTGGTGTTGTCGTGTTTCGGAGGCTCGCGCGTCCAGATCGGCGGCCCCACCAGCGCCTTCGTGGTGCTTCTGTACACCATCGTCCAAAAACATGGGATCGACGGGCTCATGGTGGCGACCCTGATGGCCGGCATCATTCTCGTGGCCATGGGGCTGCTGCGCATGGGTGGCCTCGTGAAGTTCATTCCCTACCCCCTGTCGGTGGGCTTCACCACCGGCGTCGCGGTCCTGATCGCCACCACCCAGCTTCCGGATGTTCTGGGGCTCAGTCTGGCCAACAAGGACTCCCATTTCCTGGCACGCGTGAGCGCCTGTTTCCAGGCCCGCCATACCTTCAACCCCTGGGCGGCCGGTGTCGCCTCGGGCACCATCGCCCTGGCCCTGATCTGGACGCGGCTGGTTCCCAAACTCTCGGGATCACTGGTCGCCATCGTCGCCGCCACCGTGGCCACCGTCTTGTTCGATCTTCCCGTCGAGACCATCGGCTCCCGCTTCGGGGCGGTCTCCGCGGGCTTCCCCGCCCCCCACCTGCCACGCCTGTCCATCGACCTGATCATCGCGATGTCCAGCCCCGCCCTGGCCATCGCCTTCCTGGCATCGCTGGAAACCCTGCTCTCGGCCACGGTCGCCGATGGCATGACCGGACGTCGCCATCGCCCCGACATGGAACTGGTCGCCCTGGGCGCATCCAACATCCTCTCGCCACTTTTCGGAGGCATCCCCGCCGTGGGTGCCGTCGCCCGCACCGCCACCAACGTGCGCAGCGGCGGCAAGACGCCCGTGGCGGGCATCGTACACGCCCTGATCCTGCTCTTGATCCTGCTGGTGGCCGGAAAATGGGCGGCATTGATTCCCATGTCGGCCTTGGGCGCGATTCTGCTTCTGGTGGCCTGGAACATGTCGGAGATGCAGACGTTCAAGACGCTGCTGCGGGCCCCCAAAGGCGATGTCCTGGTGCTGCTGACAGCGTTCCTGCTCACCGTGTTCGTCGATCTGACCGTCGCCATCGAGGTCGGATTCGGACTGTCCAGCGCCCTGTTCATGAAGCGCATGGCCGAAGTCAGCGAGGTCCGCTGGATCTCCCACGAACTCAACCAGCGCGCCGAGGCCGCTGGAACCAAGGATCGGAAGGTCCCCCCGGGCGTCGAGGTCTTCTCGATCCAGGGCAGCTTCTTCTTCGGCGCCGCCGACAAATTCCGCACCGCCCTGGAAGGGCACCGACGGGTACCGCGCACCCTGGTGTTGGAAATGCACGACGTTCTGTCCCTCGATGCCACCGGTCTGAAGGCCATCGAGGAGCTCTCGAAAGGCTGCCGCAGGAAGGGCGGGCGACTCCTGTTGGCGGGAGTCCATGCCCAGCCGATGGCGGCCCTGGTGCATTCGGGCTGGCTCGACCGCATCGGAGAAGACAACGTTTTCGACAACCTCGACGACGCCTTGGCCGCTTGCACCCCCGCCCAGGTGTGACTCCAACCACAGCCGCATCGGAATTCCCGGGAAACGACCTATCCGTGTCACCCGCGAAGGGCTAGTTTTCGCTGACCATGACGCCTCGGTCCTCCGTTTCCGCCTCTCTGCTCGTCGGCCTGTCCCTGCTGGTGGGCTGCTCCTCCTCCGGCCCGGCCAAACTCGGCAACGACGGCGCCGAAAATCTCGACCTCACCGCCCGTCAGGTGGCCCTCGACTACCGCGAGCGCTGCTTCGAGCCGGTCGCCAAGAAGAAGGTCCCCGACGACCTCTGCCAATTCCAGCTCTTCGAGAGGACGGAACGGCAATGGGGCCCTGAATTCGGAAATACCGAACTCATCCAGACCGCAAACCGGATCCAGGGTGATATGATCGAGACCGCGATCTCCAAGATCCTGGTGTACGACAAGGCGTCCCAGCGCTATGTCAGCTCCAACAAGAGCACCCGGTTCGAGATCGTGCAGCAGCTGAAAGACAAATACAAGATCCGCTGAAGAGGGCATCCATCATGTCACGCCCCGCATTCCTGACCAACCTGACCCACAGGTTCCTGTGGACCGTCACCCTCCTGGGCACGGTGGCGTTGGGCGTCTACTGGATCGCCCTCCGGGAGCCCGCAGCCGAGTGGCGTCTTCTGCTGCTGGGCTTGCTCCTGGCCATCGCGTTGGGGCTGTGGCCTGCCGTCGCGGCCGGAACCGGAGCGGTATTGGCCATCGCCGCCTGGTTCTTCGTCCCCGCAGGCATGGACCGCCTGCTTGTCGTGGAAGAAATCCTTTGTTTCTCCGCGTTGGGCCTGGGGTGGGGTATCCTTCTGCGCCAGCAGTTCTGGCCCAAGGTGGTTCTGCCCTCGCACCCGCACCCCACCATTCCCCACGTTCCCCCGGTGCGCCGTCCCCTGGCTCCGTCCTCCGTTTCGAACTTCGATTCCGACAGCGACCGTGCCTCCAGCACGGATTCTTCCGGAGCATCCGTCAGCGACGGATCCACCTTCGTCCCTCCATCGATCCCTCCCCCCCCCCCACCGACGGCGTTCGCCCCTTCACCAACACACCTTCCGGCATCCGCCGCCTCGTCGGCACCTCCCCCTCGCCTCTACACGCCCCCTCCGGCACCTCCGCCGTCTCTTCCTGCCGCCTACGCGACCCCGGCTCCCAGCCCGATGCCTCCGCCGTCGTCCCAGGAGCCCCTCACGGATGTCTTCGACATGCCCACCCTCGGAAAACCCGAGGCAAAAACTCCCGACCGGCCGCACACCCCGCCGCAACGACCGGGCGCATCCCCCTCCCCATTGTCCGACAGCCTGACATTTGGCACACCCGCTCCTCCTCCCGCCCCCCCGGAGCCGGTGAAGATGGCGGCCCCCCTGATGACCCAGGAGGTGGATCTGGGCGACTTCCGGGCGTTTGTGGCCTCCCAGCAGCCAAGCAGCATGCCGGATCTTGTGCCGAGCGAAGAGATCCCCCTGCCGGTGAACCGCATCTCCGGCAAGAGTCCGGAAGCGCGCACCCCGCTGGCCCCGCCGCCGCCCCCTGGACTCGATCCAGCCAGCGCCGCGGACTCGTCGGTCGGCACCGCCTCCGAAGCGGACGCCCGTCGCACCTCGTTTCAGGCGCGCCCCGAAACGGTGGCCGGAAAACCCTACGAAGTGCTGCTGGAGTGGTACAACCAGTTCTCGTGGTCGCCCTGGACCCCCGATGAACTCGAAAAACGCTACCACCGTTTGGGCCAGAAGGTGAGCTGGGACACTTTGGCCCTGCAAGACCTGGTTCGGGCCTGGAAACACTGGAGTCAAGGACTCCGGCCCTCCGGCCAGCCGGAGGGGTACATCACCCTTCACGAACTCGAAGGTTTCCTCCGTTGCGAAACCCTGGGGCTGTTGCGCCACCAAGGCGCCCCCGACCACAACGTATTGTCTCGTGACGAACGCACGGACGCGTGGATGGCGGTCTACCGCGAGACGCGCGGCCGGGCACGTGGCGGTTCACCGCTCTTGCGGCCCATTCCATCCGAGTTGGTTGCCTTCGACCCCGAACGCCTGCTGGCAGGCCGACCCGACGCTCTGATCGAGATCGCCGGAGAATCGGATGTGATCGCCTTCACCACGCCCTTCGCTCCCGACGAGCCCATGGCCTGGAACTCCGTGATCGCCATCGCCCAGCACAAGATCGCCGAACGCATGGGGCTTCTGGTCACCACCACCCCCATCGTGATCTGCCTCCCCATGACCCACTGGGACGACCGCAAACAACCCCGCCTGCACCAGATCGACGACCTCTCGGCGGAAGTGCGGCGCCTCGACGGCGCCCTGGAGCGTTTCCTCCGCGTGCGCAACGGCACCGTCGCCCCTCGCCCCCAGACCCGCGCCTCCGTGTGCAACGGCTGTCCCTCCCGCCACTTCTGCCCCAGCTACGCCGGCACCCGCTCCAGGAAGAATCTCGGCGATCCGCCGGCTCTCCTGACCCGGTTCCTGCAGCAGCCCTGAGATCCCCGAACGCCGCATGATCCCTTCCGAACCTTCGTCCCTCCCCGATATTCCGCCCCCGCCCGAGCCCGTGCAATGGCTCGATACGGCGGCCATCGAGGCGGTGTACCACTCCTTGGCTCCCCAGTGCGAGATCGTCCTGGCCGAGATGGGGCGCATCTTGTCGGAATACGTCGAGAAGAACGTCCCCGCCGTCCAGGTGAAGTCGCGTGTCAAACGCCTTCCCAGCCTGCTGGAGAAGGTCCACCGCAAACACGGAACCCTCGACCTGGCCCAGCCACTGCCGGTGCTGCGTCAGCTCACCGACCTCCTGGCCCTGCGGGCGGTGTGCCCGTTCCTGGAAGACGTCGACGCCGTGGCCGAAGCCGCCCAGTCGGTCTTCGAAGTCTTCGAGATCGACCAGAAGGGTGAAGGGCGGTCCTTTTCCGAGTTCGGCTACTCCAGCACCCACATGCTGGTTTCCGTGCCGGAGAACCTGCAGCACGACTTCCCGATCCTCGCCAATTTCCGCGTGGAGATCCAGATCCGGACCATCCTGCAGGACGCCTGGGCCGAGGTGGAACACGAGCTGATCTACAAGGTGGGTGCCCACCCTCTGAACACGTTGATTCGCCGCAAGTTGGCCAGCCTCAACGCGACCCTGGTGTTGTCGGACACGATCTTCCAGGAGATCCGCGACTACCAGAAGACCAACATCTCCGACCTCGCGCGGGCCCGCCAGAACTTCCTGGAGCAAGCCTCCACCGATCGTGTTCCGGTCCTGGGCCCCTCGTCGCGCGCCCCCACCGCAAGCCGCAGAGTCTCACAGGCCGAGATCGAGAAGTTGCTCAAGAAGGGGCTCAACGCCCAGATCGCCGGCGAAATGGAAGATGCCGTGCGCATCTACACGGACCTGGCCACTCTTTCCCTGGACAATTTCACCCTGTCGGTGGTGCTCAACCACCGCGGCATGGCCAACGAAGCCATGAACCGCCACCGCGACGCCGCCACCGATTTTTCGCGCGCCCGCGAAGCCGACCCGCGCAACGCCCGTGCCCGCATCAACCTCGCGCTGGCCTGGCGCCGCCTGGGCCAGTTGGAAGACGCCGAACGCGAGCTGCGCGAAACCATCGCCCTCAAACCCAACAGCGCCCACGCCCACTACGGCCTGGCTCTGGTGCTGAACGATCGCCAGGATCTGTCGGGCGCCGCCACGGCCTGCCAGAGGGCGCTCAAGCTGAGCCACTCGTTCAGCCACGCCCAGCAACTGCTCGACGAGATCCAGGAGCGCTTGGGCCTCGAATCCGGCAACGGGTCCTGAGGCGGCCTCCCGCTTTAGGGGCGGGAGGCCTTTTTGCGTTCCCAGGTGAGGATGGGATCGCATTTGCCGGGGAATTTGGCCGTGACGGGGTCGGTGCAGCCGGTGGCGCCGCCGGCCTTGGGGCAGTCGGAGCAGACGGCATCGAACCATTCCTGGCTGATGCCGTGGGGTGGTTTGTCGGTGGCGGCGGGGCCGGCACCGACCTGGTCGAGCTTCTTGAGGATGTCCTTGATCACGGGGACCAAGGCTTGCATCTCTCCCGGCCCGTACTGCTGCCCGATCATCTGGGCGTACAGTTGGAGGGCGCGGGACACGAGTTCCTTTTCGTCGGGCAGTAGGCTCATGGTCGGTCAAGGTACTTTTTCCCGCCATGGGAGACTCCCCGCGCATCCTTCTGATCGAAGACGAGCAATCCATCGCCGACGCGGTGGTCTGGACCCTGGGCAAGGAGGGGTTCGAAGTCGTGTGGGCCGCGACCATCGCCGAGGGGCTCGCCCGGCTGGGCGAAGCCATCCGCCTGGTACTGCTGGACGTGGGCCTTCCCGACGGTTCCGGCTTCGACGCCTGCCGCGCCATCCGCTCCCGCACGGACATCCCCGTGGTGTTCCTGTCCGCCCGCGGCGACGAATTCGACCGCGTGCTGGGCCTGGAGATCGGTGGCGACGACTACCTGGTGAAACCCTTCAGCCCGCGCGAATTGGCCGCCCGCGTACGCGCCCGGCTGCGCACGCACCACACTTCGGCCGCCGCGTCCCGACCGCCTTCGGGGGACGAGACCCCGAGCCCGATCGATGGGACGGAATTCGTCCGAGACGCCGCCGCCCGGCGCTTCCGTTTCCGCGGCCGGGATCTGTCGCTGACCGCCGCGGAGACCCGCATCCTGGAATGCCTGCTGGCCCACCCTGGCCGCGTGGTGTCGCGCCAGGAACTCGTCGACCGCGCCTTGGGCGAGGACTCTCCCAGCCTGGAGCGCACGATCGACGCCCATGTCAAGAGTCTCCGGGGCAAGCTCCGCGAGGCCGCCCCCGACGCCGACCCCATCGAGACGCGCCGCGGCTTCGGCTACGCGGCCCGGAAGACCGCTTGAGACTGCGCATCCGGGTGTTCCTGGCGATCTTCGTGCTCTCCGTGACGGGGGGAACCTTCTTCCTGCGCTGGATCCTCGACGATCTGCGCACCCGCTATCTCGAGGCCGTCGAGGAGAACCTGGTGGACACGGCCAACCTGCTGGCGAGCCTTCTGGAAGCCACCGCCGCATCTCCTGCCCGGCTGGTCGCGCCGTCGGTGGGATCGGGACTGCAGGCCGTGCGCGATCGCCGCTTCCAGGCCCGCATCTACGATCTGACCAAGACCGGCGTGGACCTGCGCGTGTACGTGACGGATTCCGTCGGAATCGTCGTGTTCGATTCGCGCCCCGGCGGCGGCGACGTGGGCCGGGACTATTCCGGGTGGCGGGACGTGCGACTCTCCCTGGAAGGAGCCTACGGGGCGCGCACCACCCGCAAGGATCCCGACGTCGAGACCAGCTCGACGCTCCACGTGTCCGCCCCCGTGCGACTGGATGGCCGGATCGTGGGGGTCGTGGCGGTGGCCAAGCCTTCGCAGTCGATCAACCTGTTCCTGGACATGGCACGCCCCAAGATCGTGCTGGCGGCCCTGCTGGCGGCCGTCGGCGTGGTGCTGGCCGGCTGGCTCACTTCGTTGTGGTTGTCCACCCCCATCCAGAGGCTCCTGTCCCACGCCCGCGCGGTGCGCGACGGCGCCTCGCCTCCCCTGCCCGACCTGGGCGGAAGCGAAGTGCGCGAACTGGGGCTGGCCTTCGAGGAGATGCGCCGCGCCGTGGAAGGGCGCCACTACGTCGAGCAGTACGTGCACGCCATGACCCACGAGCTCAAGAGCCCGCTCACCGCCATCCAGGCCGCATCGGAGATCCTGTCCGAAGACCCGCCCGCGGAGGTGCGCCAGCGTTTCGTGCGCAACATCGGGACGGAATCCGTCCGCATGCGCGAGACCGTCGACCGGCTTCTCGAACTGTCGTCCCTGGAAGGCCGCGCCAGGCTCTCGAGCCTGGCGCAGGTCGACCTGGGATCGGTGGTGCGCATCCTGGTCGAGGCCCTGTCCGGCATCGCCGAGGCCCGCGGCGTCTCCCTGCTCATGGACGGCGAGGCCTCCTGCCGCGGCGAGGAGTTCCTCCTGGAGCGCGCCCTGCGCAATCTGCTGGCCAACGCCCTGGACTTCGCACCGGAGGGAAGCGAGATTCGCGTGGACTTGCGCACGGAAAATGGCCACGCGGTGGTGGAGGTCTCCGATCGCGGCCCCGGTGTTCCCGACTACGCGCGGACCAAGGTGTTCGAACGCTTCTACTCGCTGCCTCGCCCCGGCGGAGGCCGGAAAAGTTCGGGACTGGGGCTTCCGTTCGTGCGCGAGGTCGCGCGCCTGCACGGCGGCTTTGCGGAATTGCGGGACCGCGAGGGCGGAGGGACCATCGCGCGCCTGGTGATCTAGGGCACGCGGCGTCTTCGCTTCGTCTTCCCACCCGCTCCACGCTCCCTTCACGGAATCTTCACGAAGCCGCGCGATCCTTTGTCTGTGCCGGGGCGTCCCGGTCCGCACACGGAGAATCCGCCCATGTCCTTCCCCCGCTTCCGATCCTTCGGCCGCATCACCATCCTGGTCGTCCTCGGACTGCTGCTGCTCATCCCCCTGTTCATGGTGCGCAACATGGTCAGCGAGCGCCAGGGACGTTCCGTCCAGGTCCACAACGAGATCGCTGGCAAGTGGGGTGGCAAACAGGTGCTGGGGGCTCCCATTCTTTCCGTACCCCTGACCTTGCGCGTCCCCAAGAAGGGAGGCGTCGTCGAGGTGCAGGAGCAGTGGGTGAGATTGTTCCCCGAGAGCCTGTCCATCGATGCCGAGCTCGAAACCCAGATTCGCAAGCGCAGCCTCTTCGAGGTGCCCGTGTATACCGCATCGATCGACCTGAAGGGCTTCTGGGATCCGCGCAAGGTGGTGCTTCCGGATCCCGCCTGGGTGGCCGAATGGTCCCGCGCCGTGGTTTCGGTGGATGCCGGCGACGCCCGTTCGCTCACCCGCGCGCCCGGACTGCAACTGGGCGGTTCCAACGCCCCCCTGGACAACGCCCAACGCTCCGGCACCGTGCGCAGCTACCAGCTCCACGCCTCCGCCGGCCCGACCCTTTCGGCCACCGCTCCGCTCTCCTTCCGCGTCCAGGTGGTCCAGCGCGGCACCGACCGGATCGCATTCGCCCCCGAGGCGTCGTCGACGCAGGTCCGCGTCCGTTCCGACTGGAAATCGCCCTCCTTCCAGGGCTCCTTCCTTCCCGATGGCTCCCAGATCTCGGCCTCGGGATTCGACGCATCGTGGTCGGTCTCGGGCCTGAACCTGGGCACGCCGCTGGTGTGGGTCGACGGGGACGCGCCCGCCGCCCAGGACGTCGACGACACCTACTCGACAGAATATGCCGATTCCGAGGGACGGTCGCGCCCTCGCGTCCCGGTGCTGGCCGTGAGCCTGGTGGAGCCCGTCGACGGCTACGACAGCGTGGACCGCTCGCTGAAATACGGCATCCTGGTGATCGCGCTGGCCTTCCTGGCCCTCTTCCTCTTCGAGGCCTTCCTCGACAGCCCCCTGCATCCCGTCCAGTACGGCATGATCGGCCTGGCCCTTGTCTTCTTCTACCTCCTGCTGCTTTCCATCTCGGAGCACCTAGGATTCGACATGGCCTACACCATCGCCGCCACCGCCGTCACCGGATTGGTGGCCGGCTACGCCTCGGCGGCCTTGGCGGGATGGAAACGCGGTCTCGCGCTGGGACTGGGGCTGGTCACGCTGTGGAGCTTCCTGTACACGCTTCTGAAGGCCGAGGACTGGTCCCTGCTGATGGGTTCGACCGGACTGTTCCTGATCCTGGCGATCACCATGTGGCTCACCCGCCGCATCGACTGGAACCGCCGCGACCAAACCGAGGCCGACGATGCTTGAGGACCCCGCCCCCGCCCCGAGACGGAAACTGTCGGGAGACAAGCCCGTCTACGGCTCCTGTCCGACCCGCGAAGCACCGGCCGTGCACAGCGGGTGGCTTCGATCCAGCAACCCCCATGTCCCACCCCGCCTCCCCGACATGGAAGACGTGGCGCAAGAGAACCCCGAATGAAAACGGCGGCCGCCCCCATTGGAGGGAGCGGCCGCCGTCGGCGTTCACGAGCCCTGCTCACCGGCGAACCGGGAGCACGGCGCAATGTCACTTCTTGGCAGCGGGCTTGGCTTCGGTCTTCTTGGCGGCGGCCTTCTTGCCCTTCTTGCCCTTCTTGGCGTCCTTCTTGGCGGTCTTGGCGGTGTCGACGGCGGGAGCCGCGACAACGGGCTTGACGGTGTCGGCCTTGGGGGCGACCACGGCGGCGGGCTTGGCGGTGTCGGCGGGGGTGCCCAGCACGGTGTTGGTGGTGGTGGTCACTTCGGTGCGAGCCGCTTCCTTGGTGGCGGTGACGGCTTCGGTGGCGCCCGAGGTGGCGGCCTTCTTGACGGCGCCCAGATCGAGGGCGAACGAGGCGGAAACGAGAGCGAGAGCGGCGACGAGGATCGACTTCTTCACGAGGAACTCCAATGCGGATGAACTGACTGTGGGTGATTCCGAGCGACGTGCCGAAGAAGTGGATTCCTCCGCACTCGAGGTCGCCATGGCGCCCTCGAGTCCCGTCGACCAGGATTCTGGAGAGAAAAGGAAGGAAATATTCCGTCCAATGGGGCAAAAAGGGAGCCCTCCGCCGCTTCCTCGTGGACGGCGAAGGGCTCCGGCGCGCCGCCCCGATGACGGACGACACGCTTTCCATTTTGCGGATCGGGTTCGTTCAGCGGATCTCGATGCTGCGCGATCCGACTTCGGGACGGGGCTGAAGACTGACCTCCAGGACGCCGTTGTCGAACTTCGCCTCGATGCGCTCGCGGTCGATGGCCTGCGAAAGCCGGAAGGTGCGGGCAAAGGCTCCGTACCCGGTCTCGGCCTGGCGGAAGGCTCTCGCCTCGGCGTACGGATCGGGCTTCTCGCCCGAAACCGTCAGGAGATTTTCCTTGACTTCGACTTTCACGGCCTCGCGTGAAACACCGGGCAATTCCAGGCGGACCTTCCATCCGCCGTCGACCTCCACGACATCGGCCGCCGGCTGGAAGACGGGAGCCTTGGTGGAGGCCCGCTCCACTTCGCGGAAAAATTCGTCGATGAAGGTGCGAGGAGTGGCGAGGTTGGCGATCGTGTACATGGCATGTCTCCTTGTGTTGTGGTGTTGGGTTTCGGCCTTCGACCGGCCTTGCGACGCTCGACCTCCATTTCAACCTCCGTGCCAATCGCTCCCAACCGCGTTTCCCCGCTTCGACACCGATTCCGCGTCCCTGGGGACAACCTCGGCGTTCCGCCTCGAAGCGATCCCCCGTGTCAGGCGTTCCAAATCGGCGATTGGTAGCTTGGACACCACCCATGACCCGTCCCGTCGGCCTCCTTCTCGCCAATCTGGGCACGCCCAGCGCCCCCACCGCCGCCGCGGTGCGCCCCTACTTGCGCCAGTTCCTCACCGATCGACGCGTGATCGACATTCCCTGGTTTCCGCGTCAACTCCTGGTCCGCGGCATCATCGCCCCCCTCCGGTCGCCCCGCAGCGCCCGCGCCTACGCCTCGATCTGGAGTCCCGAAGGCTCGCCCCTGATGGTGCATTCGCGGGCCCTGGAGCGGGCGGTGGCCACCGAGCTGGGCGCGGCGTACCACGTCAGCTTGGGCATGCGCTACGGCGAACCGTCGCTGGAACACGCGCTGACGGAACTTGTCGAGAAGGGTTGCGACGAGATCCGCCTCCTGCCGCTGTACCCGCAGTACGCCGGCGCCACCACCGGAAGCACCCTCGAGGAGACCTGGCGCGCAGCGGGTGCCAGGGAGATCCCTCCACGGATCATCCCCCTGCCGGCGTTCCCCGACCATCCCGGTTTCGTCGCGGCGCAGGTGGAATCCATCCGCCCCCTGCTGACCCCAGATTCCCACGTGTTGTTCTCCTACCACGGCCTGCCCGAGCGGCAGGTCCGCAAGGCCGACCCCACGGGCACGCGTTGCCTGTCCACCTCGTCCTGCTGCGACTCGCTCGAAGACGGAAACCGCCACTGCTACCGTGCCCAGTGCCTGGCCACCACACGCGCCCTGGTCCGGGAGCTCGGGCTTCCGGACGCTTCCTTCTCTACGTCCTTCCAGTCCCGGCTGGGCCGGATCCCGTGGATTGGGCCGGCCACCGACGAAACCGCTCGCGGCCTGGCCGCACGCGGCGTGCGCCACCTGGTGGTCGCCACCCCCAGCTTCGTGACCGATTGCCTCGAGACCCTCGAAGAAATCGGACACGGCCTGCACGCCACATTCCTTTCCGCGGGCGGTACCTCCTTCGCGGTGGCGCCGTGCGTGAACGCCTCACCCACCTGGGTGCGGGCCGTTGCCGGGATGGCGCGCTCAGCCACACGCGGGGATTGACCTGGTCGGCGTTCGGGCCTCTATCCGGTGCTCGAGCTCATCGAGATCCATCGGTCTCGAAGCGCCGCCGAACAGCAATCGCCCCGTCCGGGGCCTGCCACTGGGCACGAGCGAAACGGGATCAGCTCGGGCTCTGCGCCTTCGAGCGCACCCCCGAGGGCGTGTCTCCCCAGGCCTCCTTGGCCACGCGATTGAAGTGGGTGACGTTCGCATACCCTACCCGGTAGGCGATTTCCGAGATGCCCAGCTCCGTCTCGTGCAGCAGCCGACGCGCTTCCTGGAGCCGCAGACGGTTCAATGCGGGCTTGAACGCCTCTCCCATGGCTTTGCGCACTTCGATGGACGCCGTATCCTTGCCCACCCCGATGGCCACCGCCAGTTTTTCCAGCGAGATGTCGGCATCGTGGTAGTGGCTGCACATCCAATTCTGCACCGCCAGAAGCCGGGGCGGGGGTACGGAAAGAGGGAGAGGCTCCAGACCGGAGGAGACAGGCGAGCGGCGGCCCGTTCCCCGGCGCCAGGCGAGAAATCCGCCCAAGACCACGGACAGGAGCAGGAGGCTCGTCCCTGCCAGGGAGAGACGTGCGGTGCGCACCAGGCGAATCCCGCGAATGCGCACGATGTCGTGGGCGCCCACGGCCACGGACTCGCCCATCTCGATGGCCAAGGCCAACACCCGGTCCATGGGGCGGTGCAGATTGTCCACGGGCCGTTCGTTGACGCGGAACCACCAGGCAGGAGTTGCGAAAAGATCCAGGGGGAGGGCTTGGGGGCCGATGGTTGTGCCCGGCACGCACTCCATCAAGAGATACCGGCGACTCACCGGACGATCCACTCGTGTGAACCCGGGTTCATGAGCCAGCAAGACTGCCCGCAGGGCCGTGCCGCGATCGGAATCCCAATCCAACACGAGGGAGTCGAACGAACGTACGTCGAGGGGGAGGCCCTGATACTCCAGCAACACCCCCACATACGACACCGCTGCCGAATCCAATCTCCAGTCCATCCGAAGCCGGTTGCCGGGAAGCGTATCCACGAGGCATCGGGAGCGTCCTCCCTGGTCCCTGTCGCTGTAGGCTTGGACCTTCCAATCCGAAGATGGCCAGATCTCGAGACGTCTCCCACGTCCCTCCCGCACAAGCAGGACCACCCCCGTTGCGGCACAGGCGAAGGCCACGAGGATCTGGAGGATGGCCAGAACCCGATGCCGTAGTTTGCGGAACGCCGCCGATGGGATCATCGGCTCCATGGTCGCATATCCAGCCAGGAAGGTTCACATTCGACCGAAAACACTTCACGGAATCCGGAAATTTCGGATAGTGGAGGCTTATCCGGAAAAGCATGGTACCGGCTCGGGCGAGTTGGCAACAGATTCCATGGTACAAGGAAGCCGAGGAGCGTACCAATCCTGCCTGCATTCCCTGGCGGATCGTCAGAGACACGCCGGCCCAGACGAAACCACCCAGATCCAACACGCAACCCACGGAAATCCACCATGAATCCACATCGAATCCTCCCTCTTCTGGCCGCTTCGGCCCTGCTGGCGACCACCGTCGCCGGGGCCGACGCCAAAGCCTTCGTGAAGGCCCAGGGCCGTGGCATCAACTTGGGCAACATGCTCGAGGCCCCCACTGAAGGCGGCTGGGGGGTGGTCCTGAAGCAAGAGGATCTGGCTCTGATCGCCTCCAAGGGATTCACCAACGTCCGCATGCCCATCCGTTGGGACGGCTCGGGCGTGGGGGCTGCCCGCTTCGAACGCGTTTCCCGCTCCGAGCCGTACACCGTCGACCCCCGGTTCTTCGATCGCATCGATTCGGCGCTTTCCTGGGCCAGGCAGAACCGGTTGATGGTGGTGATGAACGACCACCATCACGACAGCCTGTTCCAGAACTTCGAGCACGAGCGCCCCCGCTTCATCGCCATGTGGAAACAGATCGCCGAGCGGTACAAGGATATGCCGACGGATTCCGTCGCCTTCGAGATCCTGAACGAGCCCAACACCCAAGTCACCGTGGAAGCCTGGAACAGCCTGCTGGACACCACGCTCAAGGTGATCCGTCAGAGCAACCCCACGCGCCCCGTGGTGCTGGGCACCGCCAACTGGGGCGGACTTTCCGGACTTTCGGGACTCAAACTTCCCTCCGGCGACCCCAACCTGATTCTGACCATCCACTACTACGAGCCCTTTGCCTTCACCCACCAGGGCGCCGATTGGGTAACCCCGATCCCTCCCACGGGGGTGCCCTGGGAAGGCACCTACTACGAAAAGCTGGCCGTCCGGCAGGCCATGGACGCCATCGCCGAATACGCCAAGGCCAGGGACGTTCCGGTGTACATCGGAGAATTCGGCGCCTACAGTGCGGCCGAAGCCGCTTCCCGCGCGCGCTGGACGCGCTACTGCGCCCGCCTGTTCGAGTCGTACGGGTTCTCGTGGGCCTACTGGGAATTCAAGGCCGGATTCGGCGTGTACGACGAGTCCTCGAAGACCTGGGACGAAAGTCTGATGGGGGCCCTCGTCTCCGACGACACCACCGTCCTGGAGCCCGGAACTCCGCCCATCGGCGGAGTGGACCTGGTCACCAACGGCGTCTTCGCGTCGAAGACGAAATGGACCCTGAGCGCCAGCCAAGGTGTCTCGGCATTTTCCATCGTCGATTCCTCCGCTCAGGTGGCCATCTCCGAGGCAGGTGCGGACGCCTGGGGAATCCAGCTCATCCAGAAGCCGGTGATCCTGCGCAAGGGACTGACCCACGTCCTGCAGTTCGACGCCTGGGCAAGTTCGCCGAGAGCCATCGACGGCACCGTGGGCAAGAGCGTCGATCCCTGGACGGGGTACGTTTCGGCCGCCGCGGGACTGGGCACCACGCGCAAGACCTTCTTCGCCAGCTTCGTGCCAGGTGTCACCGACCTCTCGGCCCGGATCTGCTTCAACCTGGGGCCCGACACCGGCAAGGTGTTCGTGGACAACGTGAAACTGCTGTATTGGGATCCCGCTGCGGCCAGCACCGGGCGGCCGACCGCGCCTCTTGCCGCACCGGTGCGCTTCGACCGCGGGGCCCTGCGGATTTCGCAGTCCACCCGCCCAGTCTTCGAGCGGATCATGAGCCCGGACGGCCGGACCGCCGCGCGCCTGGTGTGGAACCTCTCCGAGAACGGATGGACCGCCAACGTCCCGTCGCTGCATCCAGGTCTGTGGCTGGTGACCGGCGCGACCGGATCACGCGAGGTGCTGATCCCTCGTTGAGCCTCCCGGCCCCCTCCGAAATCCACCGCAGCCCCGACGCCGGGGCGCGGAACGGCGATCCCGCCCCGACGCCTCCGGTGTTCGGGGCTATTTTTCGAGCGTCACCTCCTTTATCGGAAAATGGGGATCCATCCATGGCCACGCTCAACGAGATTTTCGCCCCCCGCCTCCAGCGTCTGGGCATCACCCTGCCGGACATTCTCCTGCCCAAGTCCGGCACCGACCTGTCCAAATGGGCCGTCGTGGCCTGCGACCAGTACACTTCCGACCACGCCTACTGGAACCAGGTCGACACCATCGTCGGCGACGCCCCTTCCACCGTGCGCATCACCTTGCCGGAGATCTTCCTCGAACAGCCTGGCATCGAGGGTCGCATCGCCAAGATCCACGAAGCCATGGCCGACTACCAGGCCCGCGGCATCCTGGAGAACCAGGGCGAAGGACTGATCTACCTCAAGCGCACCACCGAGCACTCCGGCACCCGCGAGGGCATCGTGTTCGCCATGGATCTGGAGCGCTACGACTACGCCCGCGACTCCAAGAGCCTGATCCGCGCCACCGAGGGCACCATTGTCGACCGCATCCCGCCCCGCCTGGCCGTGCGCCGTGCCGCGCCGCTGGAACTGCCCCACATCATGATCCTGATCGACGACCCCGAACGCGGCATCGTCGAAGCGCTGGCCGCCAAGACCTCCGAGCTGGAGCCCGCCTACGACATCGACCTGATGCAGCAGGGCGGCAAACTGCAGGGCTGGCATCTGCGCAAATCCGAGGACATCGACGCGCTCCTGACCAAGCTGGAAACCCTCCTGGACAAGACAATTTCCGTCCAGGGCGAGACCCCCCTGTTCTGGGCCATGGGCGACGGCAACCACAGCCTGGCCACCGCCAAGGCCCGCTGGGAAGAGATCAAAAAGGAACTGGCCGCCACCGGGGTGGCCCAGGCCGAGATCCTGGCCCACCCCGCGCGCTTCGCTCTGGCCGAGATCGTGAACATCCACTCGCCGGGCCTGTTCTTCGAGCCCATCCACCGTGCGGTGTTCACCAAGGAAGTCGCCGAGCTCACCGAGACCGTGCTTTCGGAGGCCACCGCCGAAGTCACGCAGATCCGCGAGGAAGACCTGCAGAAGCTGCTGGTGTCGCCCGAGGGCCAGAACAAGGCCGGGTACTTCGACGGCAAGAACTGGTATGCGCTGTCCTACAAGGGAAAGAAGCTCCCGACGGCCAAGGTGGACGAGCTCTTCGCGCGATTCCAGCAGTCCGACAAGGCCGCGCGCATCGACTTCATCCACGGCTGGGAAGACACCAAGAAGCTGGTCCCGGAAGGCGCCGCGGTGTTCTTCACCCCCGTGATCGCCCGCGAGCGCCTGTTCCCCTGGGTCCAGGAGAACGGCCCCCTGCCCAAGAAGAGCTTCTCGATGGGACACGCCGAAGAAAAGCGCTACTACGTCGAGGCCCGCCGCATCATCAAATAAGATGGCCTGTCTCGGGGCGCATCCTTGCTCCCCGAGACACTTGCCGTCCCAACCGCGGACGGCGGCGGTCCCGTGTCGCGGCGGCTGCATCCCCGATCCAGGCCATCTTGTTCTGGTCTCGGGGCGCACACGTCCTTCGGTGGTCGAGCCTGTCGAGACCCACCGAGTTGCATTTGTTGCCTTGCTCCCCGAGACACTTGCCGTCCCAACCGCGGACGGCGGCGGTCTTGTGTCGCTACGGCTGCAGACCCCGATCCAGGCCATCTTGTTCTGGTCTCGGGGCGCACACGCCCTTCGGTGGTCGAGCCGGTCGAGACCCACCGACTTGCAGGAAGGACGCAGTGTCGTACGGGCCCGGGGACCTCTTCACACCCGCGTGAGGTCAGGTTCCGGACTTGGCCCAATGGATTACCGCGCCAAACGCTGGCATAGACCTCGGCGTCAATCCGACCGGGAAAGCCCGGAGCGCACGATCGACTCCAGGCTGGACAACTCCGCTCGCAGCGACGCGTTGGTCACCGCGGTGGAGTCGCCCCTGGGGTGGACCACCAGGATCCGGAGCCAGGTTCCGGTCGGGAGCCTCGACTCCTGCCAGCTTCCCTCCAGGGGAAGATCCAGGCGCCGCACATGCTCCAGCGCGGAATCGAGTCCCTCTCCGAGGGACGCCCGGGGAATGGACTGCACAACGATCGTATCGCGGAAATCCAACCGCGTCACCTGGACGGGGATCGAGTCTCCACCCTCCAGATCGGCGGAGAATTCCATGCTGCCGCCTCCGGTGCGTTGGAACACGATGCGGCGCCGCACGACCGGTGGCACGGGAAGATCGCGGACGAACACGGCCAGATCGTCTCCCGTCGCCGAATCCCGCAGGAGGAGCCGCTCCGGAGTGAAACACCCGGGAGCCAAGAGGATCCAGCGCAACGGACGCCCCAGAAGGGCGTGTACGCCCGACTCGATCCCGCGAAGGGTCTGGGCCGACGAGGTGTCCTCGCAGTACATGAGCGTCTGCATGGCGCTGAGCGTCAAATTTTGACTGTCACCCCTCCAGCTTCCGGACAGATGGTTGCATCCGTCCGACCCGAACAGGCTGCCGTCGGCACGCAGCTCCAGGGGCACGACCTGCAGAAGGGGGCCGGACTCGGAAGAAAATTGCGCAGGGAGACGCTCCAGGTACCACTGGCCTTGCAGATTGCCCATGCCCGCCGTGTCCGCTCCCGACCCGGTCGAGTCGATCACGATCTCCAGATCGAGGCCTCCGTCTGCCGGACGCAGGACCACCCGTGCCTGGGTGGTGATGCCCGGCACGATGGTCACCTGCGTGGAGCCTGCGTAGCGGGCGATGCCACCCCGCACGAGCAGGACATCGACCGCCCACGCCCCTGCCTGGAGCCCTTCCACCGTGGCGATCGAGGCCAGGCCGACGCGTTGCTCGCGTGTCTCGGTGCCGCTGGACAGGCGGATCACCAGGGAGTCGACCTGCATGGACAGCGCTTCGATCTGCGTCGAGGAGAGGCGGAACGCGACCCCACCCGAGCGCAGATCGTCCACCTTCCCGGAGCCCGTGGAGCTGGAACGATCGCAGCCGGTGACGGCCAGGAGGGGGAGGCAGAGGGCCAGCAGGGCGAGGGTTGATCTCATGGCGTGCGCCTGGGGTGGGGGTGAGGGGACGTGCGCCGGGGGGGCGCAGGTCAACGATACTCCCCTTGTCCATTCCTCCACGACTCGCTGGGCGGCACCCCCGAGGAATCCGTTCCCCGCCGGGAAACAGGCCGGCCTGTCGAAGTCGCGGCGGGAATGCGACCTTTCGGGGCATGAAGCCTTCTCGGTCGCGACCTCGGCCTTCGATCCTCGCCCTGCTCGTCACGCTTTTGTGTGCCGCCACCACGACGTTCGCCCATCTGGTCGACCCGTTCTTCACCGGGGCGCACCTGGAGCTGTTCTTCCTAACACTGGTGGTGGTGGTCTCCGCGCTCTGGGGGCGCTGGCCAGGCATCCTCGCCGCCTCGTTGGCGACCCTCTGCTACGATTTCTTCTTCCTCGCTCCGCGCTACTCCCTGCGCGTCTCCGGCCCCGATGTCCTCTCCTTGTTGCTGTTGCTGGGTGTGGCCATCCTCGTGGGGACCATGGCCGCCCGACTTCGCCGGGAAGCCCTGGTCGCACGCCAAGGCAGGGAGACCGCCCAAGCGACCTCCCGCCTGGCCCGCGACCTGGCGGGTGCCCTGACCGCCGACCAGGCGGTGGACATGGCGATCAAACGCATCCGCGAAACCCACGACTGGAGCCCGATCTTCCACCCCGGGATGGAGCCTCCGATCCTGGCGGCCGGATGGGATGTGTTGCCCCTGCGTGCACCCAGGAAGGTCCGCGGCCACCTCGCCATCCCACCCGAGGCCATCGCCTCCCTGGACCGCGACCTCCTGCAGGCTTGGGGCTCGCTTCTGGGCCTGTCGCTGGAGCGCATCCACTTCGTGGAGGTCGCACGCGAAGCGCTCCTGCGGATGGAGGGAGAAAGGCTTCGCGGACACATCCTGTCTACATTGTCGCACGACCTGCGGACGCCCCTGACGTCGATCGTCGCCCAGGCGCAGAGGATTCAGGAAGGGGTACGCAAGGGTGCGCCCCCCGACGAGCTCGAGGGATGCGCGACGGGACTCCTCGAGGAATCGCGCCGGATGTCCGATCTGGTGGGGAACCTGCTCGAATTGTCCCGCCTGCAGTCGGGGGGAGTGCAACTGCGGCAGGAGTGGAACGCCATCCAGGAGCTGGCCGAATCCGCCCTTCGGCATCGGCGGACCCATCTCGAGGGCCGGCCGATCCAGGTCGACATCCCCGACGATCTTCCGTTGGCCTGGTGCGACGGCATCCTCCTCGAGAGGGTGCTGGTCAACCTGCTCGACAACGCCGGACGCCACACGCCCGCGGGCACCCCACTGCGCTTGTGGGCCCGTCTGGAGCAGGATGGTCTCTCCTGCGGAATCGACGACCAAGGCCCCGGCTTCCCCCTGGACAGCCTGGCGCAAGATGCCGGACGCGGAGGCATCGGGCTGTCGCTGTGTCGCGCCATCGCCAAGGCCCACGGAGGCGAATTGCGGCTGGAGTCCGGCCCCGGAGGCGGCGCGCGGGTGTTTCTGCTGCTTCCCCAACAACCTCCCCCACCGGAAGACCCTGTCGAGGAGGTCTGAACCGCCGCGCCTCCCTCGCCGCCGTTTGCGTGTTGTTTACGCCCCCGGCCGGATTGTTGACGCCACGGCACGGCCCCGGGAAGCGATACTTTACCCCATCATGGACACCCACGAACCCGGCAACGAAGGCCTCGGTGCGCCCCCTCTCCCGGGAGAGCGCCGCACCATCCTGGTGGTCGAGGACGACAAGGCCATCTTGAAGCTGCTGCGCGACGTGCTCGCCGAACAGGGGCACGTGGTCCTCCAGGCGTCGACGGCTCGCTCCGGCCTGGTCGAAGCCGGATCGCGTCGTCCGGACCTCGCGATCCTCGATCTCGGGCTGCCCGACCTGGACGGCAAGGAGTTCCTGCGCGACCTCCGCACCTGGTCCCGCATGCCTGTACTGGTCTTGTCAGCCCGGGGCGCCGAGACCGAGAAGGTGCTGGCCCTGGACATGGGAGCCGACGACTACCTCTCCAAACCCTTCGGCGTCCCCGAACTGCTGGCTCGCATCCGCTCCCTCCTGCGCCGCCACCAAGGCGCTCTCGCCGAGTCGGGTCCGTGTTTCCGGCTTGGATCGGTTCGCCTGGACCTGGCCGCGCGGACGGCCCGGCGCGAGGGCGAGACGATCCACCTGACACCCGTGGAATTCAAGCTGCTGGCCGAGCTTGTCCGCGGCGAAGGACGGATTCTGACCCAATCCCATCTGCTTCGCGAGGTCTGGGGGCCGTCCCACTCGGCCCATTCCCATTACCTGCGCATCTTCCTGGCCCGACTGCGTAGGAAACTCGAGATCGACCCGGCCCAGCCACGACACCTGCTGACGGAAATCGGCGTCGGCTACCGATGCATCTGCGAACGCGAGGAATCTCCCGCGACGGACTGACCGCATCGAACCCGGCTCGTCCCCCAATACCTCAAAACGAGATCGCGCCCCCTTCCAGCGAGGTAACGGGCGGGTCTCGCGCCATGCGCGAAAGGACCACATCCCATGGACCTCGAACCTACCGTTCCCGCCCCCGACCTGGGCCGGGGCCCCGAAGGGCTGTTGCGCCGTCTGCGGCACCGCGTCCTCGGATCCGCTCGCGATCCTTTCGACCGGTCCATCTTCCACAAGCTCTCGCTGCTGCCCTTCTTCGCCTGGGTGGGTCTGGGCGCCGACGGGTTGTCGTCTTCGTGCTACGGACCCGCCGAGGCCTTCCTGGCCTTGGGCGACCACCACGCCCTGGCCCTGCTGGTGGCCCTCGGAACAGCCCTCACGGTCCTGGTCATCTCCGCATCGTACGGCCAGATCATCGAGCTGTTCCCCACCGGGGGCGGCGGCTACCTGGTCGCCTCACGACTGTTGTCCCCCAAATGGGGAATGGTCTCCGGCTCGGCCCTCATCATCGACTACGTGCTCACGATCGCGCTGTCGGTGGCGGCCTCCGGCGACGCCGTGTTCAGTTTCATTCCCGCGTCGTGGCAATGGGCCCGTTTCCCCTTCGAGATCCTCGCCTTGGTGCTTCTGGCGGGACTGAATCTACGCGGCGCCAAGGAGTCGGTGGGAGCCCTGGTCCCGATCTTCCTCGTGTTCGTGGCCACCCATCTCGCCGCCATCGCCTGGGCCTTGGGGTCGCGGCTTCCCGAAATGGGTGCCTTGGCCGTCTCCACCTCCTCCGAAATGGCCACGTCCACCCAAACCCTCGGGATTCTCCCTCTGGCCCTGCTGGTGATGCGGGCCTACTCCATGGGCGCCGGAACTTTCACCGGCATCGAAGCCGTCTCGAACGGGCTGCCTCTGCTGCGGGAGCCGAAGGTGCGCACCGGCAAGCGGACCATGCTCTACATGGCGGTGTCGCTCTCCTTCACCGCCTTCGGTCTGATGGTCGCCTACCTCCTCTACCGTGTGGAACACGTCCCCGGGAAGACCCTCAACGCGGTGCTCTTCGAATCCATGACCGCCGGGTGGGGATCCTGGGGCGCCGCCCTGGTGACGGTGGCGTTGCTCTCGGAAGGAGCACTCCTGTTCGTCGCCGCGCAGGCGGGGTTCCTCGACGGCCCCCGGGTGCTTTCGAACATGGCCCTCGACCGCTGGTTACCCTCGCGGTTCGCACACCTCTCCGACCGGCTCGTGACCCAGAACGGCGTGCTGACGATGTTCCTCGCCTCGCTTGGCGCACTCGTCCTCAGCCGCGGCGACGTCTCGTTCCTGGTGATCCTCTATTCCATCAACGTCTTCATCACCTTCACCCTCTCGCAGTTGGGCATGCTGCTGCATTGGTGGCGCTCACGCCGCGACGGCCCCTGGAAGAAGCGGATGGCCATCGCGGGAACGGGCTTCCTGCTCTCGGCTTCCATCCTGGGATTCGTGCTGTTCGAGAAGTTCGCCGAAGGGGGATGGCTGACCTTGGGCATCACGGCCGGATTTGCGGGGACAGCCTTGCTGGTCAAGCGGCACTACCACAACACGTCGCAGACCCTGCGCCGCCTCGACTCGCTGGTTCGCGCCGCCGATCTCTCCCCGCGTGCCCCCTCTCTCGAAGCTCCTCCGCCCGATCCCAAAGGCCGCACGGCGGTGCTGCTGGTCAACGGATGGAACGGCCTGGGCTTGCACTCGATGCTGGCGATCCTGCGCTTGTACGGCGATTTCTACCGCAACTGGGTGGTGCTGCACGTGGGCATCCTGGACGCGGGCAATTTCAAGGGGGCCGACGAGGTCGACGGACTGCGACGCCATGCCGAGCAGGAAACGGAACGCTATGTGGACTACCTGCGCGGCAACGGTCGCAGCGCCGAAGGTCGCACCCTGGTGCAGGCCGACGTGGTGGACGCGCTGGAGGAACTGGCCGTGCAGACGGCGCGCGACTATCCGCGTTCGGTGTTCTTCGGAGGGCAACTCGTGTTCCGTCGCGAGAACCTCTGGACGCGCATGCTCCACAACAACGTGGTCTTCGCGATCCAGCGCCGCCTCTACGTGCGGGGACTGCCCTTCATGGTCCTGCCCATCCGGGTCGACTGACCTGCCGTGCGGGAACGCTGACAGCACCAGCGCGGATTGCGACCTTGTGTGCAACGCCCTCCAGCCCCGCATCCGGAAGACTTCCCATGGACCTGCACGAACATGCCACCGTCTGCGCCCCCGCGACCGCCCCCGGCCGCGCGGCGCTGGCCATCGTCCGCGTCTCGGGGCCGCTGGTGAGGCGGCTGCTGGAACAGTCCATCGGACGGATTCCGACCGCACGCACCGCGGTGCTGGCGGGATGGAAGTCCCGCGACGGACGGGTGCTGGACCAATGCCTGCTCACGCATTTTCCCGCCCCCCGCAGCTACACCGGCGAAGACCTGCTGGAATTGGCCCTGCACGGCAATCCCCTGATCGTGCACGAAGTGCTGCAGGACTTGCACGCGCGCGGCGTGCCGCTGGCCGCTCCGGGCGAGTTCACCTTGCGCGCGGTGCGCAACGGCCGCATGGACCTCTCGCGCGCCGAATCCGTGGCGGCCCTCGTGGACGCCGAGACCGGCCCCGCCCTGGAGGCCGCCAAAGGCGTATTGCTGGGCGCCCTGGGTGGGGAAATCGCCCGGCTGCGCTCGCTGCTGGTGGACCTGTCGGCACGCCTGGAGCTGGAAGCCGACTTCGCCGAGGAAGAGGCCGTCCCGGGAGGACAGGATCTGCTCCCTCCGCTGGACGAGGTGGCCTCCTCGCTTGAGGCCCTGCTCCGGGCCCAGGAACGCGCCGAGAGAGCGGCCAAGGCCCCGCGCGTGGTCCTGGCAGGACGCCCCAATGCGGGCAAGAGCCGCCTGGTGAACGCCCTGCTGGGCGAAGATCGCCTGCTGGTGTCGGCGATTCCCGGCACCACCCGGGACTGGGTGGAAGTGCCCGTACCCACCGCGCGCGGCCCGGTGCACCTGTGCGACACGGCGGGTCTGGCCGACGCCCGCGACGATCTCGACGCCGCCGCCCAGCAACGGACCCGCGCCCTGCTGGCCGCCTCGGCCCTGCAAGTGCTGGTGGCCGAATCCGGCCGTCCCCTGGGCGAGGACGAGCAACGACTGCTGCGCTCGGGCCCCGGATGGACCGTGGTGCGCACCAAGATCGATCTGCACCCCCAATGGTCCGACCCCGATGCTGCCCCGGCGCTGTCCAGCACCGACGGCACCGGCCTGGAGGCCTTCCGGAACACCCTCGCCGACCTGATGGGGGAAGCCCGCGAAGTGACGCATTCCGTCAGTCTCGTGGGATCGCGCCAGCGCGACGCGGCCTTGCGCGCGCGCGCGGACCTGGCCGAAGTCCGAGCCGCCCTGGGCACGGGAGCCGTCGAAATCGCCGCATGGCATCTGCGCCAGGCCACCCTGGCCCTCTCCGAACTGGTGGGCGACGTTGCTCCGCAAGAGGTGCTCGAGCGCGTGTTTTCTTCCTTTTGCATCGGAAAATGACGAACCCACCGTACGCACCCAGCTTCATGGACCTGCTCCTCGAGCAGATCCGCCACAACATCCCTTCCGCCGAACTGCGCCACGAGTCGCTCGCGCCATTGGCGCGGGCCTGCCAGTTCCTGGCCCCGTGGTCGGCCCCGCGGGCGGCTTGCACCACGGTGCGATTCGCCGACGGCTCCACCCCGCTGGTGGCCCGCACCCCGCTGGTGCTGGCCGCGGGAGCGGTGAAATACGCCCGTCATCTGGATGCCTTCGCGTCCTTCGGATTCGGTGCCGTCACGGTGGGCACCGCCACCCTGCGCGCCCGCCAGGGCAATCCGCTCAAGCCCCGCGCCAAGACGCTCGAAGACGACGGCGCCATCCAGAACGCCATGGGCCTGAACAATCCCGGCATCGAGGTCCTGGCGCGACGCATCGACGACGCCCGCCCCGCCTGCGACCGCGAAGGCCTGCTGGTGGGCCTGTCCGTCTCGGAAGACCCCGACCTCCTGCCCGGCGAAACCGCCGACGACAACGTGTTGGCCTGCCTGTCCCACGCCTGGCCCGTGGCCGACTACATCGAACTCAACCTGTCGTGCCCCAACACCGGGCACGAGCGCCTCGACCGCGCCTGGGGACGGGTCGACCGTCTGTTGGGCAAGGTCGCCGGATTCCGCGATCGCCAGGCCGTGCGCAAACCCCTGTGGGTGAAGCTCTCGCCGGATCTTTCCGACGAGACCATCGCCATGGCGCTGGACAGCATCCGCGCCGTGAACCTCACGGGTGCCGTCCTGTTCAACACCTGGCCCGCCGCCCAGGGCACCTGGCCTGACGGTGCCGACCTGCCCCCT
Source organism: Fibrobacteria bacterium (assembly GCA_035913415.1). GTDB lineage: Bacteria > Fibrobacterota > Fibrobacteria > UBA5070 > UBA5070 > UBA5070. The sequence goes on from JAMIIV010000045.1 coordinate 62,320, forward strand.
CTAGGCGAGGTCGGACGTCCCGGCCTCAAGGGAGGCCTGTCCGGACGCCCCCTCTACACGGGGACCATCCGCGGCCTGCGCGCCGCCAAACCCCATGCCCAGGGGCTTTCCCTCCTGGCTTCGGGCGGCGTGGAAACCGGCGCCCAGGTGAACGCCCTGCGCGAGGCGGGTGCCGACCTGGTCCAGATCTACACCGTGGTCGCCTTCCGCTGGATGGCGGCGCGGCGCATCGTGGAAGAGAGCCTGTCCGCACGGGGCTGAGAAGGTGGTTGCGGATTATTGACCGGAGCTCTCCGCTCGTCCTGAGGAGCGCCCAAGGCGCGTCTCGAAGGGCGTGCGGAGGGCGGTATGCCCAATTTCGAGCGATTTGGGAACGTGCTTGGTTGCTTGAACGATGATTCCCCGCCCTTCGAGACGCGAGCCAATGCCTCGCTCCTCAGGACGAGCGGGCTTTTTAGGGCGATCCGATTTCGTAAACACCTTCTGAGCCGCGGGAGAAGAACCGTTAACCCGACCGCCGGGATGGATCTCGACGTAGACAAATTCCGTCAGTCGATCACGACCTTGGCCGTGCGCAAGCCCGAGGCCGTACGCACCGACACCAGCAACATCCCGCGCCCCAGCGAAGCGGGAACCTGCCACTCCAGCGTCTTGAGCCCTTCCAGGTGCGAGGCGCCGAAGGCGACCACGAGACGGCCGCGGAAGTCGCGGATCTCCAGGCCCCGTGCGACCAAGCCGGACAGATCCACCCGCAACGTGCGCGAGGAGCGCACCCATGCGGCATGGAACCGTGGAGCCGCCGAACGGATCCCGACCCCGATGGGAGACTCGCTTCCGTACCCCTGCCGGGGGAAGATGTCGGCCCAGGTCAGGAAGGGCACGCCCGAATCGCGGTAGGCCTGTTGGCGGACGGTGCCGACGGTGTCGGAAGGCGTGGCCAGAAGGGAGTAGAAACGGTCGACGTACCCGAACACGGTGGAGAGTTCCTTGTCTTCGAAAATGGGAGACAGCGGCGCATCGGAGCGCCCCCACAATCGCGGCATCACCGAATCGCCGTCCACCCGCAGCCACGCGGGCGTCTCCGACCAACGGGTCAGGGGGTCGCCCTTCTCGTCGTAGAGCGACCAGGTGATCGCGTCCCCGAGGATGGGGCCATGGGCGTTCAAGCTGGTGTTGAAGCCTCCACGACCGTTGGACCGCACCACGATGTCGCGCGAGAGATCGATCTCCCCGGAGCGCACGGTCAGCCGACCGGCGAGGGTTTCGCGGATCCGCGCCAGGGGAATGCTGTTCCACTGGACCACCTGGCCGCCCCAGGGCCGGGAAAACACGGCTCCCTCGATGTCGACGCCGGGCCAAGGAGCCAGCGGAGGAGGCAGGACACCCCAGGTGGCCCGACCATCGGGCTGGCTGACCCAACCCGATCCCGGGCTCACCAGGCGACTGCTGGCCACGGTGACGTCGTGAGGCAGGGCGGAAAGATCGGGCATGGAGAGGAATTCGCCCGTGACGGGAGTGGGGCCCACGGTGACGATCAGGAAGTGGCGCAACACGCCGGACGTCGCCGAATACATGGCTCCCACCTTGAGGACATCGGTGCGGAAGCGGGTGCGGTTGCGCGAGATGTCCAGGTTGACCTGCCCCGAGCCGCCGGTGTTCGTCGCGGGCGGGATGCGCCACTTGAGGTAGTCCGGGGTGATCCCGGACAACCACAGGCGCAGGTTCCGGTAGTCGGTGGTGGTGGAGTCGGTCAGGGGAAACACCAGCGAGGTGTCCTCCATGCCTTCGTCCACCACCAGGCCGATCTTGCCGGCGTTTTCCACCGAGCGCCGCGCAATGTCTCGCAGCACCCCCGCTTGCTGGATGGCGAGCTTGCCGTGGGCATTGGGACAGCGTCCCGTATTGGTGCCCGAAGCGGGATCGTAGCAGACGTCGAAGAAGGTGCGTGGCTCGATCCAGCGCCACAACACGACAGTCTCGGAGCGCAGGGCGGTCTTCTGCAGGATGGAGTCGGGGATCTTGCCCGTGAACAGGGCGAATTCACCCTTCCAGGCGCCCGAGTCGATACGGCCCTTGATCGCGCAGGTGCCATCACCGGCCGGCCCCGCGGGCCAGCGCAGACGCACGTCGGTGATCTTGTCCAGATCGACCAACTGGTAGGAGGGGAACTCGGCGGGCCAGGCGAGCCCTCCACGGACCACCTTCACGCCTTCCGCCTTGCCCCGCAGGCGCAGGCGAAACTGGGCCGGCAACGTGCCGACGAGGTGCTTGGCCATGAGGGGACGGATGCTCAGCTCGTTGGCGCCAGATGCGAGGGGAACCAGGTAACGCAACCGGAATCGGCGCGTCCCGCTGGTCTGGAACGGAAACAGGTGCAATCCGTAGGTGGTGTCGTTCATCTGTTCGACCAGCAGCGGATCACGGGCCCAGGCCGAATCGCGAGGCGGTACCAGGCTGTCGAAGATGTGCTGGGCGTCGGCTTTGCCGCGCAATTTGCCCATCAGCAGGGTGTCGTCGTTCCAGAGCATGCAGCCCGTGATGGCCGTGCCCCTGGGCACCGTGAAGGTGCCCTCCAGGATCCAGGGACCACGGGCGCTGCCCGAAGTGGTGACGATTTCCACTTCCGCCTCTTCCTCGATGTCCAGCCACTGGGCCCCCACCCGGACAGTCATGTGGCTGACCATCAGATTCGCCTGTCCATCGATGCCGGACATGTTCTGGGCGAACAGGTAGGCGTGGGAACCACCAGCCGCTAGGGCGAGCAGAATCAGGACGGAGGCGAGAAATCGGTGGGTCATGGGTGGGAATCTCAGCGGAGGGAGTTCAGGGAACGCCTTTCCAGACGGTTCCGAAGGGGTCGCGAACAAGCAGTTGGTCGGCGTTCGCAGCGATGGCGTTCACGGTGGGAGAGGCGCGCAAGGTCCATGAGGCGCCTTCGCGGGCCCAGAGCCGGGCTCCCGCCTGGACGAGGACATCGCCGCCGCAGCGGACAAGCGCCGACACCGGGTCAGGCTCCAGCCAGGCACCGAGGTCGAGCTGGACGGTGCGCCCCGTGGCGGCGTCGACGCGCTGCACGCGGCGCAGGCCACCGTCGATCCAGAGTCCGGAATCGTCCAGCCCCAGCAGTTGCCCCGCCACCGTGGTGCGGGACCAAGCTCCGAGGGTATCACCAGACAGGACCACCGAACTTGTGGCCCCCCCGGCGACCAGGGCCACGCGGCCCGCCGAACCAACGACCGAAAGCGAGGCGTCCCCGGGCCAGAGGCTGTCGGGGATCACCGAACGCGTCCAGGACCGCCCGTTGGCGCTCCACGAAATCTCGACCCCATCGCCGATGCCGCTGCGCCCGAAACTCCACAGGCGCCCGGCCCCGAAACCGGTGGCGCGGATCACGATCTGTCCCATGCGGCGCAGGGGAAACGACGCCCCTCCCAGGCTCCAGCTCGAACCATCCGTCGTGGCCCACGACGGGACCCGGACGGAATCCGTCCCGACCTCCTGGGAGGCGGTCGCGTAGGTGGCGCCGAGAAAACCCGTGAAGATGCCGCCCGGAGCCCCTGCCGAGACCCAGGAAATGTCGTGGAGGTGGGCGAGTTGGGGCGGGACGGAGGATGCCGTCGCGACCTGATGCCAGGCTCCCGGATCCTTGGCGCCCGACACCCGCACCGCCACGCGGTAACGCCAGGTGCGGATGCGATCGACGGCCTTGGCCGAGGCGTCGCGCCAGAACGTGTCCGTGGCGCTGGCGAGGGGAGTGGAGGACCAATCGACGGCCCCGGAGCTGTCGCGGTAGATCGCATAGTCGACCAGGTTGGCATGCTGGGCCCGATTCCACGACACCACGATGTCGCCGGTGGCGCTGTCGTTTTGTGCACGCAACCCCAGCACGACCGGAATTCCGGTGTAGGGTAGGCGCAAGGTGTCAGGGAAGACGAATCCCTCGGACGGAGCCAGCGGCACCGTCTGGTACAGGGGCATGTATTCCATCTGGGTGGTGGTGAACTTCAGGCGGCGCACCCCCGCTCCCAGAAGGGGCAAGGTGAAGCGACCATCCGCGCCCACGTTGGCCCACGCGTCGGTGCCCAGGACGTTGACCACCACGGTTTGAGGATCGTGCTGGGGCTGCAGGGCCACCACGCCGGAAATGCTCGCGGCCTGGCGCAGGGTGTCGTCGATGGCTTCCAGGCGTCCCGCCACCACCCGCAAGGAGTCGGACCAACTGGCCAGCGGGCCCGAAGCCGCGGAAAGGGCATACAGGCCGTCGGCGACCCGAGGCAAAACAGGTTTCCCCGAAGCATCCACCTCGCCGCGCGCGGCGACCGCCGTGCCACCCACGGGCACGAGCTCGACCTCGGCGCCCACCGCCGGCCCCTTGCCGTCGGGCAGGAAGATCCGCGCGGAAATTCCGGTGTGGGTTTCGTCGTTGGTGCCCGCGACCTCGTCGCCGCAAGCCCCCAGCAACAACGTCCCCAGGAGCGCGATGGAATTCCAGGTCTTCATGCGGCCTTCTCGGCCACACCGGGGGCCGCCTGCGGGCTGGCCTTGGTGAGCGGCACCACGGCCAGGGAAATGAGATGCACCCGTTCGGCGGGGTGCGGGTCCTTGTGGACGATGGACCGGATCTCGGAGCGGAACTGCTCCAGACGTTTGCGGATCAGTTGCAGTCCCTCTTCGGAAACCGACACGGTGTTGGTGGCCACCACCTGCCCGCTTTGGCCATCGGGCTTGAGGGCGGCCCGTTCCACCAGGCGCAACTGCTGGGCCTGGAGCTGCCGCACCATCTCGGACCGGGCGTTTTCTCCAGTCGACAGCGTGTGGTTGGTGGCCTTCCAGAACCCCTGTTCGTTCTTGGCGATCAGGCCCAGTTCGGCCAGAAGCTGCAGGGACTCCTTCGCTTCGCCCTCGGTGAGGTCAGGCTGGATCAGCCGCGCCACCTTGCGCGGTTCGTCACCGATGTCGTGGACGCCCAGAAGGGCCCTCACCGCACCATGGCGCCAATCTCTGTAGTAGCGCCAATGCCGCGGATCGAGGATGGTTCGCGGGGTGCGGTTGAGGGCCACGAGCTGATCGAAGGCCAGTTCGCGCTCTTCGGTGGTGGTCGACTGGTTGAAGCGCACCAGGACACGGAAGAACCGCGCCTCTTCGACGGTGAGTTCCAGGGCCGCCACGAACCGTTCCAGGAAGGTGAGCGACATTTCCTTGCCGGCCAGGAGATCGGGCAGGTAGCTGCGCGTGTTGGGCAAGCCCAGACGCCGATGCATCTCCGCCCGGTTGAACCCGGACTCCATCTGCCGCTTCGCTTCCAGCCAGTCGGCCAGGAACTTGCGGAAATCGGTGTAGGAAAAGAGGTTCGGCAACTCCACGAAACAAACCTACCCTGGAAGAGGGGACGAGGGAAGGGGGCGGGTGGGCATGATCCGTAGAACATCCCCCCACGCGCGGGATCAGGGCATCATCACCCGCTGGGTGTGCAACCCGGTGGCGGTCCGCACCGAAACCAGCAGCAGGCCGCGCCCCAATGCGGCGGGAGCTTGCCAGTCGATGGACTTCAAGCCCGCGAGTTGGCTGGCCGTGAAGATCCCGACGATCCGACCGCGCAGGTCGCGAATCTCGATCCCCTGTGCCAGCAGTCCATCGAGCGAAATGCGCAGGGTGCGGGTGCCGGCGATCCAGGAAAGTCCAAGAGCGGAGCGGGAGGCCTTGGAGCGCACCGAGGCGGTGGACGGATCTCCGTCTCCCGACGTGGATTCTTCTCCATACCCCTGGCGAGGAAAGATCTCGGAGGCCGCGAGAAATGGCACTCCTTCGTGTAGCAACTTGGCTTGGCGCTCCACCCCCACCCAGTCCGACGGGGTGGCCAGCAGAGAGTGGTAGGGATCAACCACACCGAAGAGCGGACCCAGGTCGCGATCCTCGAACACCAGGGACACAGGCACCTCGCTCTTGGCCCACAGGCGCGGCACGATCGAGTCGCCGCTTGCGGCCCATTCCGGCTGGGCGTCCCAGGCGCGCAGCTCGTTGCCCTGTTCGTCGTACACGGCCCAGCGCACGCTGCGGGAAAGATCCAGCCCGTGGGCCTCCAGGCCGGCGCGGAACCGACCATCGGCGCCGCGGCGAGCGATGGAATTGCGGCCGACCTTGCCGTTGGAGCCCGTGATGGACAGACGCACGGGGAAGGACTCCCGCTGGCGCGGAAGCCAAGCACCGTCGCGCACTTCCAGATTGGCCTTGTTGGACCGCTGACTGGCGAGGCCCGCCAGATCGACACCGGGCCAGCGGGCTTCGGGGGCCGTGCTCCACCGGTAGCTCTGGGTCGCGTAGTCCCAGGTCCGGAACCCTCCGAGCAGATAGCTGCTGGCGACCGACACATTGGCCGGAAGGATCGATGCGTCGACCTCTTCGAGGGAGCCCTGGATCGCCTGGGGTCCGGCGGTCACAACCAGCAAATGCCGAACGATCCCGGAATCCGCCGAGTAGAGGACTGCGGCTTCGCGTAGATCGATGCGGAACCGATCGCGACTGCGGGCCAGATCGCGGGCCGCATTGGGCGTGCTCCCACCCATACCGACCGGAACCCGTTCCTCCAGGTAGGCCTCCCCCAATCCCTGCAGCCAGTCGGTCATCTGACGGTAGGACTTGGAGGCGGAATCACCGAGCGGGAACACGCGCGACGTGTCGTCGAGTCCTTCGTCGGCGACCATGCCCACCTTGTTGCCCGCGCGCACCAACTGTTGGGAGATATCCCGGATTCGGCCTCCCTGGGAGATCATGTTCCAGCCGTCGCCGCTGACACAACGATCGCGGGAGGTTCCGCCCGTACCGTAGCAGTCGTACAGGAAGCCGCGCGGATTCACCCACTTCCACAGCACCACGGTCTCCGAGCGCAGGCCCACCTTGGAGAGGATCGTATCGGGCAGCGTTCCGGAGTACAGCACGTAATCACCCGCCGTCGCTCCCGAAGCGATGGACGCACGCATGGCACGGTCGCCCGTGGCCCCCAGCCAGCGCAGCTTGGCTCTCGCTCCTCCGCCCAGGAGGATCGTCTCGGAAGAGCCCGCATCCACCGGCCACACGCCCGAACTCTGCACCAGGCGCACGCCGTCGACCTGCCCGCGCAGCCGCAGACGGAAGGAGGCGGGAATCGTGCCGGTCACGGAGGAGGCCATCAGCGGATGGACATCCAGCTCGTTGGTCCCCGCCGGACGGGGGACCAGGTAGCGGATGCGGAACCGGCGCGTGCCCTCGGTGGCGATCGGGAAGAGCTTGAGGTTGTAGACGGTTTCCGTCAACTGTTCGACCAGCAGCGGATCGATGGGCCAACGGGTGGTGTGGGGAGGAACCAGGCTGTCGTAGATCTTGTTCGCTTCGGCCTTGCCCCGCAGCATGCCCATCAACAGGGTGTCGCCGTTCCAGAGCATGCATCCGGTGATCGCGGTCCCCAGGGGCACCTGGAAGGTGCCGTCGGCGCTCCAAGGCTGCGTGGTGCTTCCCCATCGCGGCGTGACCCCCACTTCGGCTTCTTCCTCGATGTCCAGCCATTGCGGCCCCACCTCGACGGTGAGCCGGCTGTAGACGAGGTTGACGTTGGCGCGCAAACCGTCGAGGGAATTGCCCTGGAGCACGGCCGAGGCCGGTGCCGGCAGGAGAAGACAAAATCCGGCGACAAGGCCGGACAGCAGGGTACGGACCGAGGAATCCATAAGGACCTCACGAGGGATGGGGTTCGAAGGGGAGCGATGGGATGACAACAGTGAAGGTACGGCCGCGATGCCAACGGAGTTGGGCATGAGCTGTAGAACAACTCTGTGCCGCAAACCGTCGCTGCAGGTCCCTCGAAGCTGTCCAGACCCGACCCGTCCAAGTACCTTCGTTTCCCTATGCGACACTGGCTCCTGAAGTCCGAACCCGAAGCGTATTCCTGGTCCGATCTCGTGCGCGAGAAGAAGGGGACCTGGGACGGCGTGCGCAACTACATGGCCCGCAACAACCTGCGCGCCATGAAGAAAGGGGATCTGGCATTCTTCTACCACAGCGTCTCTGAGAAAGCCGTGGTCGGGATCTGTCAGATCGTGGAGGAGCACGCCCCCGACCCCACCGCCGAGAAAGGGGATTGGAGCGTGGTGAAGGTGGGACCGGTGCGCCCCTTGCCCGTTCCCGTCACGCTGGCCATGCTCAAGGACGAGCCCGCTCTGCGCAACTGCGACCTGTTCAAGTACAACCGTCTGTCGGTGGTGCCCCTGACGCCCGAGGAATTCGCGCGGATCGAGGAGATGGGAGGATAGTCCGCTCCTCAGCGTCTCCAGAAAGGAGGCGACCTGCGGATTTCCCGATGCCCATCCGGAAACCAAGCCACCAACAACCCCATGTGACCGCGGAACACCTTCGGATCCGGCTGCGAAGACCGTCCTTGGACCCATTCAGCCAGACAGACCCCATCCAACCGGACCCATTGAAGTCGTGTGTCCTGTGGAAAGGCCGCAAACATCCTTGCGCGTTCTGACAAGGACACCGGAATGCGAGGAGCACCCGTCGTGTCCGTCAGGGACGTGTCCGTGCCCGGACCACCCGCGCCCGTCGTGTCCGTCAGCGACGTGTCCGTGCCCGGACCACCCGCACCCGTCGTGTCCGTCAGCGACGTGTCCGTGCCCGGACCACCCGCACCCGTCGTGTCCGTCAGCGACGTGTCCGTGCCCGGACCACCCGCACCCGTCGTGTCCGTCAGGGACGTGTCCGTGCCCGGACCACCCGCGCCCGTCGTGTCCCGCGGAGTCGTCGTATCCTCGCGGAAGCCGTTCAGCACGAGCCACCGCCAGGCCATGCGGCGTCCCAACTCGAGATATCCTTCCGCGAGGTAGTGAACCTTGTCCGTCGCAAGCCCCTTGGTTTCCACCAAGCCAACCATCGGCAGGGATTCCGCCACCCGTCGTTGCGCAAATCGAACGGTTCCGCAATGGGGCCAGGAGGCCTGGCTATCGATCAGTCCCACGACCCAAGGGAGCAACGAATCGCCGTGACGGCTGCGAATATCTGAAATCAGCGCCTCAAGATGCCGTTGGTAGGAGAAAGCCCACACGGAATCTGCGCCGTCAGATTCCCCCTGCATCCAGAACACACCGTCGATCGGAGGCGGCGGACCCGTGGGCCAATCCTGGTTGGCGAGGTCAAACCAGTCTTGGAGGTTGCTGTACCTGACTCCGGGCCCTCCCACGGAAGGTGGAAGCCAGTCCACAGCAAGGGAACTGCCCGCGACGGCACCCTTGATCAAGCGGATCGTATCCGCCGGAAATGCCTCCGAGAGCGTGGTTCCGAGGGAAACTTCCGGCCCGAACGTGGTGTCGTCGACACCAAATCCCCCGCCCAGGGGGGTCCACGCCTTGCCCCGCCCTCCCACCGCGTTCCAGATCACCACGGAGGGACTCTCCTCGGGAATCGAAACGGCCGACACCAACCCAAAGCCGACCATATTGGATTGCCCGGACAATAGGAAGGTACGCACCCTTGCCTCCACCACAACGGCGGACAGCAGGAACGCGGTCAACGCAAGCGCGATGCGCTTGGGGCGCGGCGTCTTGGGCACGGATTCCTTTCGCAAGGAGGAGCGCGTGGAAAGTGCGAGGGTGAGGGCGTGATGGAATGTACCGCTCGCAGGCCCGTCCGGTCATGCTCTTTTTCGCTCCGCTCAGGCAGAAAGGCTTCGGACACCCTTAGCGGACCACGCACCGCATCGAGTACCTTTGGCCAATGGTCGCACCTGTCCAGCCCGAATCCGAAAACGCCATCAACATCGAACTCGGTGAAAAGGAAGCCGAAGGGATCTACTCCAATCTGGTCCTGGTTTCCCACAGTCCGCACGAATTCGTCCTGGACTTCGCCAGGATGTTGCCGGGAGTCCCGAAAGCCAAGGTCGCCGCCCGAATCATCGTCGGGCCGTCTCACATGGTCAGCCTCATCCAGACCCTGAAGGAGAACCTCGCCCGATTCGAACGCTCCTACGGCCCCGTCCAGCCCAGAGGGTAGGGCCGTAGACCGACTATCGAGGGAGCTACCTTGTCGAGCATGGCCAAGATCATTCCGTGGCTCCGCCGCGCCTCGTCGATTCTTCTCTTCGTCGCCACGATTGGAATTCCTGTCCAAGCCTCCTCGATCGATACGGCGTCCTTGTTGCGCCTGAGAGGCACCCGGGCCGCACCGACAAGCGTCCCGGCACTTTCGATCGTCGATTCCGTGTTTTTCCTTTCCCCGGGCGACCAGATCCGCCTGCGCTGGTGGGGAAACGGAACCGGCGATGAACAGCTTTCCGTGAATACTCGCTGGGAGATCGTCGTCCCGGACATCGGAAAAGTCGATGTCCGCGGAATGCGCTTCGACCTGGTTCGCGATAGCCTGGAAAACATGGTGAAGCGCCGCACCAAGGTCCGGTTGATCGACCTCCAGATCATGCACGTTTCCCGAGCCTCCATCCAGGTCACGGGTCTGGCTCCCCACCCCGGCGCATTCGATCTGCCTCCGGGAACTCGCCTGTCCGTAGCCTTGGAAGAGGCGGGCATCTCGATGCAGGATGTCATGCACAGCATCGCGGGAAACACTCCCGCTCGCCCTGGCGAACGGTATCGCATGCCTTCCGTTCGCAGGATTCTCCTGGTTCGCGGCGGCGGCACGGACTCCTTCTGGTGCGATCTCGCCTTGGCGTTCAACGCCGGCTCCACGGCCCACAACCCGCCGCTGTTCCAGGGGGATCGCATCGAAGTCCTGCCCCAAGGTCCGCTGGTTGCCCTTTCCGGATCGGCTCCCATGGCCGGCTACATCGAAGCGGTGACAGGCGAGACCGTGGGCGATTTCCTTCGCGCCGGTGGCGTGACCACCCCGCCGGCATCCGTGCGGGGCCTATACCCGGACGGACGCGAAATCACCCTCTCCGCATCGTCTCCGCTGGATACGAACCTCACGCTCCTGGAAGCCCCGATGGAACGGCATCGCCCGCTTCCCCGCTTCGTATGGGTAGCCGGTCTCGTACGCAATCCTGGCGGCTACATCCTGGAAGCGGGCATGACGGCCAGCGACCTCGTCAAAAAGGCGGGGGGAATTCCAGGAGGCGACGATTCGGGCTACGTGGTCGCTCTCAAACGCGGATGGATGTGGATTCGACCGGGGCATCGCCCCGGACTGGAAGGGGCCACCCAGTATCCCGAAGTTCGCGCCGCCCTCCAGGGATACCTCACCCAAGGACGAGGATACTACTCCTCCACGGAGACACCCCTGCAGCCAGGCGACTCCGTGCTTGTGCAGATCGTCGAGCAGGTGGTATGGGTGAGTGGTCAAGTGAATCATCCCGGCTACGTGCCTTGGAAAAAGGGGGCGACTCTCGCCGATTACGTGGAGGCCGCTGGAGGCTATTCCACCCGCCCCTGGGCAAGTCGAACACGCCTCTACAACATGTTCACCGACCAGGTCATCCCGGTGGGGCGGGAGATCCCACCGTCCACCGCGATCATCGTTCCGGAGAAACGCTACCTCTATCCCGACCAGTGGGTCACCATCGTGGCAACCGTCGTGGGCTTGGCCGTCTCGGTGGCATCGTTCTACATCATGGCCACCAGCAACTGAGTCCGACCTGGAATCGTCTCCCGCACTCTCCGTCCTGATCCCCGCCTGGCAAGCGGAATCCACCCTGGAGCGTGCCATCACCTCCATCCTGGACGACTCCCAGGGGAGCGACGTGGAGATCGTCATCGCCGACGACGGCTCCACCGATGCCACGCTCGCCTTGGCACGTTCCTGGGCATCGCGACACCCTCTTGTCCAGGCGGTCGCCTCCCCGCAAGGCAATCGCGGCCCCGGGGCGGCACGCAACCGCGCCTTCCGTGCCTCGCGAGGACCATGGATCGCGCTGCTGGACGCCGACGACACCTATCTCGAGGGCAGATTGCCTCGCCTCCTGGAACGGGCTCGCGCCACCGGAGCCGATGTGGTGTCCGACAACCTGCGCGAGATCGACTCCGACGGCAACCTGCTGGGCATCCGCGGGCACTCCCGAGCGGGCTGGCTGGATGCCGCCACCTTCGTGCGTCGCGATCTCGGGTGGCTCCAGCCGGTCGTCCGCAGGTCCTTTCTGGAATCCCGACCGTGGAACGAGTCCCGTTCCCATGGCGAAGACTTCGAATGGTCCCTGGCCTTGCTCGCCGCCGGTGCCCGGTGGTGGCACGAACCCGAGCCCGGGTACGTCTACCTCCGTGGGCCAGGCACGCTCTCCTCCCGTCGGCTGGAAGGCCTGGAGACCAGTTGGCGGGGCACCATGGCGCTGATGGCGCAGCCTTGGGCAGCGTCTTTGCCCGGAGTCCGCCGCGCCCTCGCCAGGCGGGCTCGGATCAAAGCCCTCCTCTGGCGCCGCGATGCCGTCGCGTGCGCACTTTCTGACAGGAATTGGCGCCAAGCAGCGAGGCTCGCCCTGTTTCCCTTCGCGTCTCCGGAGCGCCGCGCATGATCACCGTCCAGATCGTGAACTGGAACTGCGCGGAATTGATCGACGCCTGCCTGGAAAGCCTGCTTTCCCACGCCCCCACCATGCCCATGGAGCTCCTGGTGCTGGACAACCTGTCGCGTCCGGAGGAGCGGGAGCGCATCCGCGAGGTGGCAACCCGGCATGGTGTCCGTCTTGTGGAAAGCCCTTCGAATCTGGGATTCGGGAAAGGGCACAACGCAGCCGCACGCGAAGCTCGCGGCGAGTGGATCGTCATCCTCAATCCCGACATCCTCTTCACTTCCGACGTGCTGACGCCCTTGGTCGACCACCTCGCCGCACACCCCGAGGTCGGACTTGTCGCCCCACGGCTCTTGACTCCCGAAGGCGCCATCCAGTCTTCATGGAACGTGGCGGAGAACCTCGTCTGGGAATTCGCGAAGACCTTCTACTTGCAGGGAGTCTGGCGCAACGCCCTCGAACGCCGCCAAGCCCGGGACCATGGCGCCGCCCCCTGGTGGGATGTGGGGTACGTCCTGGGTGCGTTCATGATGATGCGCCGCGACCTGTTCCTCGAACTGGGCGGCTTCCACGAGAGTTTCTTCATGAACGGCGAAGACGTCGAATTCTGTGACAGGATCCGACATCGAGGCTTGGCGCTACGCTACTTCCCCCGCCTCGCGATCGTCCACGACGAAGGCGGAACCCAGCGGCGGGACTGGTCCAACTACATGCGCCACCGGTTCCAGGCCTTCCGGCTCTACATCGAACTGCGGTACACCGGTTGGCGAAGGCTGGTCGCGATCGGACTATGGCACCTGTCCCTCGCGATCCGGGTCGGAGCGGGATTCATCCTGTTCAGGGGAGCCTCCCGGACGCGACTGCGCGGATACCTCCAAGCTTGGCGCGACCCCTACGGGAGAACGGCATGAGACGCCTGTGGATCCTCTCGTCCGGAGCGTGGTCGAACGTCCAATTGGGTCCGTCCCAGCGCTTGGCGGCCATCGCGAATCTGGCCTTGGAACGGGGGTTCGAGCCCCACCTGGCCTTGGACACATGGTCCGCCCCCCCTCCCGATGGCGTCCATGCCGAACCACAGAATCCCGCCAGCGTGGAGCGCATCGCACCTGCCGACGCCACGCTGGTCTCGCCCTTCGTGAGCCAGGCGACCCTCCGGGCCCTGCTACGCCGGCGCATCCCCTTCCTGACGGATTTCTACTGCGTGGGCGCTCTGGAGGCCCTGGGAACGACCAACCCCTTGCCGGCCTGGCGCCTGCACCAGGGTCGAGTGCGCAACGCCCTGCGGCACCTGTTCCTGGCGCGTGGCGCGGAACACTCGTTCTTCTCGACGGACGGGCAACGGACATTCGTGGCGGGAACGCTCTACGCCTTGGGCTCTCCCTCGGCCGCGAAGCTCGCCGCCGAGCTCCCCTCCCGTTCCAGCCTCATGCCGATGGGAATCCCCGACGCGCCCTTTCCCGCGGGGCATCCCTTTCCGTATCCGGACTGTTTGCGCGGACGCCGGATCTTCCTGTGGGGCGGTGGACTTTGGAGCTGGATGGATTGGGACACACCGATCCGGGCTTTCGCCTCGCGACAGGGCGAACCCGACCCACCGGTTCTGTTCTTCCTGGCAGGCCGCAACGAGAGCGGACTGTCCGTGCAAGACACCCCCCTGGAGCAAGCCCGCGAACTCGCCCGGAGTCTAGGCGCCCTGGGTACGACGGTCTACTTCAACGAGCGTCGAGCCGGCCCGGGCGAGTTGCCCGGGTACCTGGAGCATTGCCATGCGGGCATTCTCTCCAATCCTCCCCAGACGGAATCCCTGGCCAGTTGGCGAACACGCCTTCTCGATCTGCTCTGGGCGGGTCGCCCCCTCGTCTCGTCGGGCTGGGATCCTCTAGGTGCCGCCATGGCGCAAGCGGGCGCGGCGCGGATCGCGCCCCACTCCGACCCGATCGCCCTGGCGCGGGCTTTGGACGCCTTCCGCACGCCCGACGCCTGGTCCGCGGCCAGTGACGCATCCGCCCGTCTCGGCTCTTCCATGCGTTGGAGTCAGGCCTTGGCACCCCTGGCCCGGCGCATGGATCATGGCAGCGAATTCTGTCGAACCGTCGGAGAGCGCCCCGGCACTCTGGAGAAACTGCGGTACATCGCCGGCGCCTGACCGCCCGGAAGAACCGCTCAGGGTGCCACGGCCAACCGTACCTTCTTGCGCCAGGTCCCGTCCGCCAACTGCACGAACACCAGGCCGCTCGCGGTCGTTCCCGAACCCGTCAGCCCCACCTCGCGCGCGACACTGCTCCGGCTTCCGGAATGCGGCCCCCTCGGGACGGTCCGGTCGCGGTGGAATCGGATCCGATGGACGCCGTTGGGAGATGCGGGAAGGATCGCGTGCACGGTTCCTTCGACGATCCGGACCTCGAGCTCGAGCACATCCTGCAAGCGGGCTCTGGCGGCATCCGTCCCCAGTCGCGACGGATGCCAGAAGACCGTCGCTCCCGCGGGCAAGGCTCCGACCAGGGTGATTTCCGCCATCTCCTCTCCGGCGTCGGTGCGCAACACCTCGATGCCCAGGAGGGAATCGGCGTGCCGAGCCCAGTCCACGGGAGTGGTCCACTCGAACCCCGGACTCGCTTCCATGCGTTCGAGCAGCGACTGAAGATTCGCTCGATCCGTGGGCTCGAAGAACGTCTCTTCGGGATGCCCTCCAGCCTGCACCACACCACCCTGCTCGAGGACCCGGCCCACGGAGCCGACCGAGAATCCGAATCCGTCGCCCACACGATCACTCCACCAGTTCAGCGGAAGTCCCCACATCCGCTTTCCCGGCTTTTGCAGGTACCGAACCCCTCCGGAACCCCGCCCTGCGGAGACAAGCCCGACATCGAGGAACTTGGCCCCCGTTTCGAGGGCTCCCTCGAGCAACCACGAGGTGTAGGCGAACCCCGGCGTCCTCCAGAATTCCAGCATCCGCGGATACACGCCCAGTTGGCGAGTTTCGGCGACGATCCGTGCGATCAAACGAGCCGTCGAGGCGGAGTCGACGGTGAATTCATGCGCGGGATTCGGGGCTTGGAAACGCGGGTCGTGGTGGTATCCGTGGCAACCGACATAGGCACGCGACTCCCAGCCCTCGGGTCCCCTGCCCTGGACCAGGTCTCGGAACCACGACCGATACGCTTCCGGAGCCTTGACCAGGTGCTCGGGTCCGTGGAAATCGCTCCACGACCGGCGGAGGGAATCCGGGGCGTAGGGATGATTCCCCTGTTCGAACCCGCCGTTGGCGAGCATCGAACGCCCGCCGGTCCCCACCAGTTTGACATCGTCGAGGAACAGCATGGAATCCGAGCCGAGGGCGTAGAGTGTGAGGCGATTCGTTTTCCCGGGCGCCAAGGCAACGGACGTGGAAAATGCTCGCCAATGGGCGTCCAGCGGAAATTCGAAGCGCTGCAGCACTCGGCCGTCCTGGAATACGAACCCTTTCAAGGGCTTGGGCGACGCGGATATGCTCCGAGCTCGAAGACTCAGCACCCCCGATCGGACCGAAGGTCCCGCATGGACATCCTGCGACAGGAAGGCGGAATCTCCCTGCGGACAGAACAGGTTCAGACTCCACTTGCCTTCACCCGGCTCGAGACTGTCGGAAAGGATCCAAGGACTGACGAAACTCCATCCGGGCAGAATCAACGGGGTGCGCGGAGAGGCGCGGTCGGGCATCGCAACCCAGCCGATGCGCGCACGTGGATGCGCTTGCAGCAGGCTGGCGATCTGTCCGTGGGGGGTCCCGCCGCGCTTGAGGCTGACGGGAGCCCAATTCTCTCGATTCGGAAGTTCGTCGAAGTACATCATCGCCGAGCGGGAAGCTCCGTCCCGGTGCTGCGAAAGGCCCACAAGGGCCGGGGGATCCAACGTGGTCGCGCGCCTTTCCGGCACCAGCAGGAGGGTGCGTCGAAGCGTATCTCCTCGTCCGAGCACCGACCCCGCCGCTTTCCCGCCCTCCGGTTGCGATGGCCATGCGGGAAGCACCTCGAGCCGGTGTTCCCGACGATCCCAGGCCTGTTTCCAGAAGGAATGGACAGGATTGGGGGTCGCGACGCGGAGCTTCCACCCTCCCGCCATCTCCAGCTCGATCTCGGAGGCAAGATGGGCGACGGGGAAGGCCCCCATCGTGTCCAGGCTACGCCATTGCCCCAGATGGTTGCGTTGCCGGGCGACCCCACTTCGCGCCCAGGCGGAGAGGTGGATGCCATCAGGGAAGGCCGTCTCCTGGTCGCACCAAAACCGGAAATCGACCCGCATGCCTTCGTCCTTCGCCTCGTAGATCATGGTCTGGCGGCAGGGGATCCGGGAATACTCGAGGTCGAGCTGGTAGCGTTTGGGCTCCAACCGCATGAGGGAAACGCGATCGGGCGCGTGCCCTTGAGCCGTGGTCGAAAGAAGGTGCGAGCCCGCGGCCAAGAGGCTGTCTCCCTCGATCGTCCACAGGGCAATCGCCCCCAGGCGAGGGTCGCCGGTCTCCGTCACCAGCAGAGGCATCGCCGGACCGAGGTTCACGGCGGCGAGCGCGGCTCCCAGCAAGGAAACGATGAGGATCGGACAAGGCACATGAGGAAAATAGGCCCCTCGGCGAGATTCACCATCGCGATTCCTTCGCTATCGTTGAACGAGCTCCATTCTCAACCGCTCCTGGAAATCCGATGCCCCAGTCTCCCACCGCCCAGCCCCCCACACGCACGTCCTGGATCCTGGCTCCCGCCGCCGTCGGCGAGGTTGTCCTCGGGCCAGGCTTGCGAATCCTGGCCCAAGCTCGAGCCTTGCGCGCGCTCGGCCACGAGGTGCACCTGGGTATGCTCTCCTGCACCGCGGAACTCCCCGAGGGCATCACCTTCCACCCTCTGGAGACATCCCTCCTGCGCTCCATCCGCCCGGGGGACGGGGTGATTGTGCAGCCCTCCCTGCGGATTCGCTGGATCTGGGAGCTGCTTCGCCGTCGAATTCCGTTCCACGCGGATTTCTACAACATCCTGTCCATCGAGACGCTCGAAACCTTTCCCCTGGCCTACCCCGCTCGGGCCATCCCCTCCCTGCGCCGGAAAATGACCTGCCGCGAGTCCATCGTCGCCCGTTTGGCCCGGAAGATCTACGTCTCGCATCCCTTGCAGACCGCATTCCTCGCCGGCCTCATGGCCGACGATCCGGGGGACGCCGCGGCCCGTCTTCCGGCACGTTGCCTCGAGCTCCCGATGGGCTTGCCATCCACTCCGATGCCCACAGGCAACCCGTTCCCCTATCCCGCGGTCCTGGAAGGCCGTCAGGTCTTCCTGTGGGGTGGTGGCATCTGGAGCTGGATGGATCCAACACCTCTCCTGGAGGCCTTCGTCGAGCTCGAGCGCAGAGGGTCGAGCGCCGCATTGTTCTTCCTGGCCGGGGCGAACCACAGTCCCAGCAAGAGCGAAGACGCCTCGATCGCCCGAGCCCACGCCGCCGCCAGCCGGCTCGGCGTCCTGGGTCGCAACGTCTTCTTCAACGATCGCAAGGCCGGCCCTGCCGACCTCCCCTCCTACCTGGAGCACTGCGCCGCGGGAATTCTGTCCAACTCCCCGAACCTGGAATCCACCATGAGCTGGCGAACTCGCCAACTCGATCTCCTTTGGGCCGGGCGTCCCGCGCTGGTCGCCGGTGCCGACCCCTTGTCGAATTCGATGAGCCTGCGCGGTGCGGCCCTGCAATGCGAGTTGACGGCTTCGGCCATCGCCGATGCGATCGAGCGATTGGCCGCCGACCCAGCCTTGCGCACGCAGATGGGAGCCGCGGGCATGGCCATGGGCCGTGACATGACCTGGCCCAGGGTCCTGGCCCCGTTCACGTCGCTCCACGCCGACCCGCAGGCGTTCCTCGGCTCCGGCCCCGCGTTGCCTGTCCGCCTGGCTCTGCGCTACCTCATGGGCTGAGACCGGGTCGCCCCTGGCTGGTCGGAGGGTTTGCCTCTCGTGCTGCGAGGCCACCAATCCCCTCCGATCAGCCTCGCGCGAACCGCCGGGAGATCCCCCATGCCAGGAGGGCGATCCCGATCGCGGGGGCGAACCAACCCAACCGGACCGCCCAACTGGCGATGCCCGTCTGAAACGCCACCGTGGCCGACAACAACAAGGCCGCGGCCCCCGCGAAGAGAACCGCGCCGCGATGACCGGGATCCTCGAGCATCGGACGCGTCAGGAGCAGGAACAGCGCGGCATCGCAGCCCACTCGCAGCGCCCAGAGCCAGGCCGCCCCCTGGATTCCCCACTGGGGAACCACCCACCACACCAGCAGCAGATAGGGTACCACTTGGGCCAGATGGATCTTGCCGGCCAGTGCCGACCGCCCCTCCGAAATCGCGAGGGTATACCCGGCCGAGCCCATGAGATTCAGCACCACACCGGCGCATGCGATGCGCATGGGGTCGGCACCATGGATCCGGAAATTGTCGCCAAGCCACGTTCCGAGGAATTCCGGCGCCACAAGCGCGCCGAAGGCGCACATGGGCGCGAACAGGGCCAATTGGAGAAACAGGAAACGAAGGTAGAGGGACCCGGATCTTCGCGGTTCGAGCACCCGCAGTCGGGCGAGGTTGGGCAGCACCACACCCATGAGCGCTCCTTGGGCGATGAACACTTTCTGGGCCAACTCGACAGGGGTCGAATACCAGGCAAGATCGGCGACTCCGACTTTGAAACCGATCACCCACCGTTCGGCCTGGGTCAGGAACGGCGTCACCAGGCTGGAGACCATCATCCAGCCCGACATGGAAAGGACCGGGCGCAGCTCGGCCATGGGCAACGGTTTCGACGTCCCGGGCAGCACCTCCGAAGCGATCTTCCATGACCACAGCATCATGGCGCAATTGGCGAACAAGGTGAGCCCCAGAGCCACGTCGACCCTGCGGGTCAACCAGGCGCCCGCGAGCAGACACCCCCAGTGCAGCACATGGGCCAGCATCCGCTGCAGATTCAACTCGCGGAACCGCCCACCGGCGATGAGCGTCGCCCGGAACAGGTTTGTCACCAGGACCACCGGGATCCCCAGCCCCGAGAAGGCGAAAGCCCACGCGGCCTCGGCGCGAAGCGGCACCGGGACTTTGACCCACTCGTAGGCCAAAGGGACGGCCAAGGCGCAAACCACGAGGGCTCCGACAGCGGACAGGCCGCCCACGACCCGGATGCTGGCCGTCAGGATGCTCTTCGCACGCTCCTGGTCGCCGGAGGCCAGCCGAGTGGAAATGACCTGGACCAGTGCCTGCCCAAGTCCGAGATCCATGAACATGAGGTAGAACAGGATGCTGCCGGCGAGATTGGAGATGCCGATTCGTTCGTCGCCCAGCAAACGCACGAACACCGGCACGGCAAGGAATCCCAGACCCGAAGTGAAAAACTGCCCGGCGAGGTTCCACACGACTCCCGAGCGCATTCCCTGCTTCAAGCGCGTCCCCGCATCCACCGGCGCGCGGGGATCTCCAGCCAGCGGTAGGCGGCGGCGGCCACGGCGATCGCCACCACCAAGTACGGCAACAACCCCGCCGGAGAACGGAACGCATCCTGCATCCCGAACTTGCCCGACAGCCATTCCATCCAGGCCCACACGGGATAATGGAGGATGTACAAGGCATAGGAAGCCTCACCCAGGAACAACAGCGAACGGTTCGACATGAGGTCCCGCAACCGCCCTCGATCCTGCGCCAAGGCCAGGATGATCGTGCCGTACAGAAGCGACAAGGCACCATTGTGGAAATAGGGGTTGCTCGCGACCAGAGAGGGCACAACCAGGATTCCCCCCAGGACGGCGACCAGGACGGAAGCCACCAGCGCAGGCCGAGGCACACGGAGACGGCCTTCCCCATGGCACCAGCCCAGGAAGGCTCCCAGGATGAATTCGGGGATCCGCACCCAGGGGCTGAATCCCGCGAATCTGGCACGCTCGATCTCCGTCCAGTCGGACATCAGCGCACCGATCCGGGTGGCACCCCACGTGAGTGCCAAACCGGCGGTCCAAAGAGCGAGGATGGTCAACCACGGCCGGCTTGTCCGGGCCCGGAACCACCCCCACGATGCGACGAACGGAAACGACAGGTAGAAGAACGCTTCCGCGCTCAAGCTCCAACCGGGAGGATTGAGAAAGGCCGAGGAAGCAGGATGCCAGGCCTGGACCAGGAATCCGCATTCCATGGCCAGCGTCACGACCCTGGACAGCGGCCATTCGGGCGCCCCCCACCGCCACAGGGACAGGAGGAACGGGAATGCCATCAGGACGCCCAGGAGATAGACCGGATAGACCCGTGCGAACCGTGCTCGAAGGAAGGACCGGACCGGTATGGAGGCCGCCCTGTAGTTGTAGGCGAGAATGAAGCCGGAAAGCACGAAGAAGAAGGTCACGCCTGTCGAGCCGTTGTCGAGGATGTGCTTCAGGAAGGGGTAGTCCGCGAAGGGGCCCGGAAAGTGGTGGAGCACCACAAGGAACGCCGCGGCGAATCGAAGGGAGGTCAGCGAGGGGAGTGGTTCTGGTCTCAATGGATGGTCCGCAACGGAGGGAGGAAGCGTTGACCGCGCATCATGCGGTTCATGCCGAGAAGGATCGCTCCTGACAGCAGGTAGGTGCCCACCTGCGTGTACAGCGCGAAGAAACTGAACCCCACCGAAAACAGCAGGTACGCGTAGATCAGCTTGTCGAAAGGGTCGCCGGCGATGGCCTTGCGGTAAAGCCAAGTCATCCCGGCACCCCAGGCCCAGGAGAATCCGAAGGCCAGGAACATTCCCCCATCCTTGTAGAGCGGCCACAGGTAGGTGAAGGTGTTCAGCCCATGGACCTTCATGTTCGACTCGTTCAGGAAGGTGTCCCATCCCATGCGCTCGCAGAGATCGGCGGAGATTCCCATCAGCGCGAACACGGCCTCCAGACTGCTCGCGCCCCAGGTGGGCGGATGTCCGCCGCCTTGGACCATGCGCATCACGCCGTAGTCGAGATTCCAGAAGTTGTTGGCGATGTACACGTAGATCGGTTTGAATGCCATGGCGAAGACCTCGCCACGCTGCGCGAACTCCCCCATCGCCAAGATGTTGCCCGGGGAGAGGTCGACACCCGATCGAACCAGAGCGACCACGACGAACAGCACCATGAAGGCTCCGCCGACCAGGGACAGCCGCAGCAGATTCAGGCGAGACCGGCCCAGATCCCAGAGGGCCACCAGCACGAAGACCTGCATCAGGAAGGGATTGCGGATTCCCATCAGGAGTACGATCGCACCCGCGGCGAGGAATATGCCCCATCCCGCCAACCGTGATTTCCGATCCGTTCCGAACACGGCGAGGAACGCCGCCACGGTGACCAGCAGGACATGGAACGACACCCCGATGGCCGTCAGAGGCGAGGCATCCAGGAATGCCTTGCGAGCCATTTCACGGTTGGCCGAGGCGAACAGGGGGAAGGTGCCCAGCCGCCCGAGGGCGATTCCCACGCCGGTGAGCAGGGCGAGCAGGAACGGCGCGACGAGGAGGACCAGGCCCATACCGTCGATGGGTGCGATGGTCCGCTGGGGAACGGGGTCGGGACGACCCACCTGGAACGCGGCGCATCCGGCCAGAAAGGACAGGACCGCCCCGGGATAGAGCAGGAGCATCGGCACTTCCCATGGAGTCATGCCCTCGTGGATGTTCAGGAACGCGATGGACAGCGCCGCGCCATGCGCCAGGAGGAATACCCGGGCGGGCGCGAACAAGCTTCCACCCTGCCGGCCGACGAAAGCGACCGCGACCATCGCAAGACCGATCCCGACGCCCCACCACGAGGGGTCATGCATCGTGACGGATTCTGTCCCGGATCAGCCTGTACAGGTTTCCGGTCCCGTAGACGTTCTGGAGCTGGCGCCCGACGAGGACGACCGTGAGTCCCAGGAGAAGACCCAGCGCACCGAAGGCCTGCACGATGAGTCGGCGAGGGGGCTTGAAGTGCTTCTGGGGAATCTGCGCGCGCTCGATCACCCGCAGAACCGGAACCGACTTGCTGGCCTCGAGACTCAATTGCTCGGATTGCTGGACCAACAGCTTGTACACGGCGGCGTGGAGCTCGACATCGCGCCGGAGCCTCTCGAAGGCGAGCGCGGAACGGACGCCGGGCCGCAAGTTCGAAATCATGCCGGGTGAAGGCGTGTTGCTTTCCAGGATATCCTTGACCGACCGCTCGAGCAATCCCTCCAAGGAGCGCGCCTGCTGGGCGCGGGACGATGCTCGTCCCTCCTGGATCTCCGCCAGTTGCGCCTCGAGGGTCGCTTTCAGCCTCTGGGCGTCGAGGTCAACCGCGGCGCCCACGGAATTCTGGATCTGGCTCGTGGGGTGGATCATCTTGGTCCGCAACTGGAAGGCCAGCAGGGAATCTTCCGCCTGCGCCAGCAGGGTCTTGCGTCGCAAGGCCATCTCCTCGATGAACTTGAGCATGGGACGGGTCTGGCCACGCCGTTCCTCCTGGAAGGCGGAATCCAGCCACGAAACCGCCCCCTGCAGCACGACCGCGGTTCGCAAGGCGTCCTTGTCCTCCATCGAGAGAAGGTACCCCCCCTGGTCGGTGGTCTCCCATCGGAAATGTCCTCCCCATGCCCACACGCGATCCTCGGGCGTGCGGACCTCGTGTTTCTCGTCGGCGTCGGCGTCACTCCAGGAGGAATCGAGACCGTAGCGATCCATCATGGAGATGGCCAGCACGCGGCTGTCCAGAAGCATCTCCAGGAGATCTCCCCCGTCATCGGAACTTCCTCCACCGAGCAGATCCGCGATGTCCTTGCCGGCCATGGAAGAGACCAGGCTGGAGAGTCCACCACCGCTCTGCTGGCCTACCAGGAGAACGAGCGTCTGGGAACGCCAGGTTCGCTGCATCGTCAACGCGAGGACGACGCCGATGGCCGCCGGCACCAGCGTGAACGCGGCCAGGATCTTCCAGCGCCGGAAGCACAGGGCGATGGCGTCGAGGACGCCGTCAAGCCAATAGGTCGACCGAGTTTCGGTTGTCATCAGGTTCGCTCTCCGCCGCCGCTCTAGTCCAAGGTCGACTCCCGGGAACCGTGGGCCAGGGGTGTTTCCCATGGCCGCAACCCGAGGTCAGAAGGTGCGAATTGTAGCTATCGGGTTTCCTGCATCCGCGCCGCCTCGCGCCGAGCATACCCGAGGCCGTGCTTGCGGAAGAAGTAGAGCAAACCCTTGTAGTGTTTCCAGGAGAGGAACGAGAAGGGGTTGCGCTTGGTGATGCGCTGCTCGTGGTGGATGATCCGCACGTCGTGTCGCCACCAGGCCTTCCAGCCCGCGCGTCGGGCACGAAGGCAGAAATCGATGTCTTCCGGACCGTAGAAGATGGCCTCGTCCAGAAGGCCCACCTGGTCGAAGACCTCGCGACGCACCACCTGGCAGGCTCCGATCAGGTATTCGACTTCCCGGCTGGACTGGCGGTCCCAATCGTGCATTTCATGCCAGGCGAGCCTGCGCCCGCCATCCAGCAGGCGCAGGAGGGGGAGTCGACGCGAGAGCAAGGCCAGCGGCGAGGGGAAACGCTTGGCGTTGAACTGGGTGGTCCCGTCGGGGAAGACGAGCCGGCATCCGGCGATCCCGACGTCGGGGCGCTCGCGCAAGACCTCCAGGATGGGCCCCAGGGAGTCTTCCACGAACTCCAGGTCGGTGTCGAGAATGGCGATGAACCGCCCGCGCGCTTCACGGATGGCCTGGTTCCGGGCCGGAGCCACGCCACGGTTCTGCGCGTTGCGGATCAGATGGATGCCCGGATAGCGAGACGAAACCATCTCCGATGTGCCGTCTTCCGAACCGTTGTCGACGCAGATCACTTCGAAATCGACCGATGTCACGTACCGATACAGCGTCTCGAGCATCCGCTCGAGCAACTCGCGCATCTTCCAGGAAATCAGGACGATCGAAAGTGTGGGTGCTTGGTCAGACAACGGCGAGATACCTCCAGATAGGACAAACCTTAACTCCTCGCGCGCCACCCCAAGCCCCCGGACCACGGGGATTCGTTGAATTCTGTGTCCCGGTCTGCACCACCCATCAGACCGGATGGCTACCTTGGCGGCGATGGACACCCAGACAGCCCATCGGCAAGCTTCCCTGCCGGAATCCCTGTTCCGCTCCTCCGATCGGCTGATCGTCTGGGTCGGCAATTGGGTCATCGGCGTCCTGGGCAACGTCCGCGACTTCCTGGAGTTCCTGGGGCTGACGGTCCGAGCCTCGTGGAAATGCTACCGCCACCCGCACTTCACCACCGACCAACTCTACGCCATCGGGATCTCGTCCATCCCGCTGGTGGCCACCACGTCGGTCTTCACCGGGGCCGTCACCGCCTGGCAGGCAGCCTACCTGTTCAGCGACTTCATCCCCCTGTCGTACATGGGCATCGCCGTCGGCAAGTCCGTGATCCTCGAAATGGGCCCCGTCCTCACCGCCCTGGTGGTCGCCGGACGCACCGGTGCCGGCATGACCTCCGAACTGGGAGCGATGTCGGTGACCGAACAGCTCGACGCCATGGACGTGCTGGGTCTGGACCGCCACCAGTTCCTGGTGGCCCCGCGCATCCTGGCGGGCCTGCTCATGCTGCCGGTGCTCAGCGTCATCGCCGCCGTGGTGGCCCTCATGGGCGCTCTCGCGGTGGCGGTCGTCTTCAAGGAAATGGAGCCCACCATCTTCTGGCGGGGCGTGCGCCTGTTCTACGACGACTGGGACGTGTACGTCTCGCTGGTGAAAGCCGTGGTGTTCGGGTTCATCATCACCACGTTCGGCTGTTACGCCGGGGTCCGCGCCCGCAACGGCGCCGAAGGCGTGGGACGGGCCATCGAACACAGCGTCCAGGCCTCCGCAGTGACCATCCTCATCGCCAATTTTCTGATCGGCTTCTTCCTGCTCTGATCCCGCCCCCTGGGGGCCATCGAGCTGTCCCGACACCGACCGCCCGGCGCCTGGTGCGCGCGGCGCACGACGGCGCCGCGAGGTGCGCCCCTCGCCCTCAGGGGGCGGTGAAATCCTGGAGGTGAGCGGCGACCACGGAATCGATCCGTCGGCTCAGCTTCCGCGCCCCCGACGTGGCCAGATGGCTTTCGTTCCAGAATTCGCTGGAGACGTAATCGTGGTTTCCATCCCGATAGGCGTCGTACAGGACGGCTCCCCTGTGGCCGGCCAGGACCTCCGCGACCTGGCGGCGCAACTGGCGATAGAGCGCCCAGGGGGGATCGGCGAAGCCGGAAAAGGTCGAAGCGGCGTATTTCGACGACTGCGGGCAGATGACCGCGACCAGGAGGATCCCCCGCGCCGAGAGGGTCGCCGCCAGGGCGTCCAGCGTGGACAGGTTCCACGTCCAGTACGCGTTGGTCGTGTCCAGATCCGCCGGTGCCGAAAGCGGGAAGTCGGTGGGCGGAAGGTTTGCGCCCCAGTTCCGGGATTCGAACGTTCCGCCTCCCAGCGTGTCGTAGGCGGCCGAGATGGGCCAGACGCGCGAGGCCAGGACCGCCTGCCAGGTGCGGTCGCGCGAGGCGATCGCGTCCGGATGCGCTCGGTCCCAGCGGTATCCGGTCGACCCGGACAACGCTTGACACATTCCGTCGCACCGGCGCCACATCATCCAGCCGAAGTGGAGATCGAGGACCACGGCCCGGAGATGTTTCGCGTCCGGGAGGAGGAGCCCCCGTGCGAGGCTGTCGGAAAGCGCCAAGGGACCGGTCTCGACGGCGAGATTGTAGGCCCTCCCGGAGCGGAACGAGACCGGATCGAAGCCCATGTACGCCCGGCTGCTGCCCAGCAACGCGATCTCGATCTTCTCGGTCTGGAGGCGGGCCAGCACCAGCTTGGCCGCCATCTGGTCCTGGAACCCCGGCACGACCACGGGCAGATCGTAGCGCCCGACCGAGTCGAGCCACGACGCGGGCGCCTTCGCGGAGGCCCCCACCCACAGGGCGGGCTGCCAGAGTTCCTGCCCGGAAACGAGACGTGTCGCCCCGCTCCCCTCCAGATCGAGCAGGTACAAGTTCCTGTAGGCGCCGTTGGGATCGATGGAGCCGCTGATCGCCCAGCGCGGATCGTTGCTCCATTCCAGATGTTCCCACTGGCGTTCGCCTCCGGGGGCGGGGATCGAATTCAAGATGCGCCCGGAAGAGTCGGCCACGAAGGCCACCTCGTGGATCCCGTACGGACGTCCCATGACCGTGGAAACCCCACCGTACCCGAAATCCAGGAACAACACCCGGCCCGAGGCATCCGGTGCCGCGCTGACGTTGCAGACCTGCGAGGTGTCCCCCTCGCTCTTGCCGTTGGCCGGTGCGACGAACAGGATCCGATTCGTCTCGGCGTCGAGGACCCGCTGACGCAACCGACGGTAGCCGGAGTAGAGGACATTCCCCGAGCGGCCATCGTGGAAACTTCCATCCCGCACCCACGTCTCGACGGCTCCGACCAGCGCCCCACCCGACCAGCGCTGCGCGGTCGTCGCGGTGAAACCCCAATCCGGGGACGTATTGTCCAACGCCTGCGCCCGGACAAGGAACGTGTCCGGGCCCGCCACCCACCAGCGAGGGATCGCGCCTTCGCCCAGATCGAGGACGATGGTGTCGTTGCGAACCAGGCGGCGAGCGCGGATGCGCGACGGCCCTGTCGAGCCCTCCAGCGCCGTGCTCCACGCCACCCATCGACCGTCGGGTGAAATCGCCGGATGGAACACCGGCAGGCTGTCGGGCAGGCTTCGAGCCGAGGGGGTCGCCTCGCCGTAGTCGATCCAGGTGAGCACGCCCCGGCCGTTGGCCCGGTTGACGAACACCAGCCGCGCCTCCCAGGCATCCAGGAGCCGAGCCACGTCGGAACGGACGATGGCCACGGGAGGCGAATGCACCACGCCGCCATCCGCACCCAGGAACGACGCGGCGAAAGCCCCACGGACAAGACGGAATCCGACATAATCGGCCCGGCTTCCGCGG
Organism: Fibrobacteria bacterium; assembly: GCA_035913415.1. Taxonomy (GTDB): domain Bacteria; phylum Fibrobacterota; class Fibrobacteria; order UBA5070; family UBA5070; genus UBA5070. The sequence goes on from JAMIIV010000045.1 coordinate 89,763, forward strand.
TAGGCCGCGTAGGTCGCGGTCCGACTGGAGGGGCGCAGGTGATCCAGGCCGTACGGGAAGGCTCCGCCCTTCAGCGGCACTTCGGCGACGTCGCCGGGCTCCTCGCGCCCCGCGAAATCGACGACCGTGTCCGTCGGGAACGGTCCTTTCCAATCGTTCGTCCACTCCATGACGTTGCCCGCGAGATCGTGGAGTCCCCAGGCGTTCGGGCTCGTCGAGGCCACGGCGTGGGCGGTTCCTCCGGCGTTGCCGCGGAACCACGCGCGGGAATCCGCCTGGGCCGAGTCGGCGATCCCGCCCCACGGCCAGGGAGTGTTGGAACCCGCGCGCGCCGCCACCTCCCACTCCGCTTCGGTCGGAAGCCTCCACCCCTCGCGGTCGAGATGGATGGTCAGCCCCGCCAGTCCGCGGACGCCCCCTGTGGAATCGGAATCGACCGCCACGTATTCGTAGACGGAATCCAGCCCGTCCCGGCGCGAACGCGCGTTGGCGCACAGGACCGCGTCGAACCAGGAGACGTTCGCGACGGGAAGCCGCCCCGACGACGTCGCGGACGGATTGTGTCGCATCAGCGACGAGAATTCCTCCTGCGTGACCTCCGTGGTGTCCATCCAGACGTCGTGCGCGAACCGCGTCCATCCCGGCCGTTCGTCGGGAGATGCCCTGGCGTCGTCCGATCCCATCCGGAACACGAGACCCGACAGGGGTAGCAGGCGGGCCGTACCGTCGACCGCGGGTCCGGAGGGAGGGATCGAAGGCGGGTCGTCGCCGCAGCCGGAGGGCAGCAACAGGGATGCGACGAGAACGGCTCCGCGGGAAACCGTTGCGAGGAATCCACGCATCGGGCCTCCTCGGCGTCGGTTCATCGGAACGTCCCGATCAGGCTGTCCAGGCGCCCCGAAAGCTTCTGCGCGCCGATCCACGAGAGGTGGTCGAAATTGGTGGCGGCCGAATCGGGGTAATCGTGGGCGCCATCGGCGTGGGCATCCACGAGGCGGACCATGGACATGCGGGTCTCGAGATCCCGCAACCGCGCCTTCAAGAGCCTCCAGGTCTCCCACGTGGGGCCGTATTTGCCCATGCAGGCGGTCTGCGCGTAGTCCGGATCCTGCGGGAAGTTCACCAGGACCAGGTGGACGCCTCGGGCCTGGCAGAGGGCGGCCATCGCCTCGAGGTCGGCCCAGTTCTTCCGGAAGATGGCACCGGACGTGTCTTCGGTGGTCGGAGGGGTGCAGGGCGGGAGCCCCCCGAGATTCCACCAGTGGGGATCGATCCGGGTACCGCCCAAGGTGTCGTACGACGGAGAGGCCGACCACGAGCGCGCGGCGACCACGGAGTCGTATCCATCCGGAACTCCGGCGCGCCAGAAGTCGTGGGCGGCGTCGTAGCGATACCCGATCGAGGCTTGGACCTTCTGCCAGACCATCTCGCCGCGCCAATCGAACCACCATCCCGGCATCAAGGACAGGAGGACCACCTTCAACCGGGGGGCGTGAGGCAGCACGTAGTTCTCCAGCACCTCGCGGTCGGCGACCGGATCGGCGCCGCTGAACCCCCAGTTGAACGCAAGCCCGTGCGTGAAGGATCCCGGATCGATGCCGGCCTTCATGCGCGAGCTGCCCACGGCCGCGATCTCGACCCCTTCGCGGACGGCTCGGAAAGCGCGGGCCTTGATCGCGAACTCCTCCTGCGTGTAGTCCGTGGCCGGCGAGTTCCAGGCGCCACTGGAATCGGCATCGGCCTGAGGCTCCGGGCCTGTCGTTGCGGCGCGATCCACCCACAGCGCGGGCTGCCAGAGGTCCTCGCCCGAGGCCACCAACGTCGATACCCCGCTCTCGAGGTCCAGGACGTGGAGGTGCTGGTGGGCTCCCGCCAGATCGATCGCCCCCGCCACCGCCCAGCGCGGATGGTTGCTCCACTCCAGGTGCTCCCATTGCCGTTCACCCGCCGGCGCGACGTGCCGCGCCACCACGCGTCCGGTGGAATCGAGCACAAACGCCACTTCATGGATTCCGTAGGCGCGTCCCACCTCACGCGAAGGCGCCACCGACCCGAAGTCCAGAAGCAGGACCCGGCCCGATGCGTCGGGGGCCGCGCTGACATTGCAGACCTGCGAGGTGTCCCCGGCGGACTTGCCGTTCTCCGGAGCGACGAACAGGATGCGCTCGTCGCCCGTCCGCATGTCGCGCCGGCGGAGGCGACGATACCCGGTGTACAACCAGGGCCCGCTGCGCCCGTCGTGGTAGCTGCCCGCCCCCCAGTCCACGGGAGCATCCACCAGCCTGCCGTCCGACCAACGTTGCGCCGCGGTCCGGGTGCTCCCCCAGGTGGGATCGGCGTTGTCGAGCGCCTCGGCTCGCACCAGGAAGGTGTCCGGGCCGGAGATCCACCAGCGCGGGATCGCCCCCTCGCCCAGATCGCGGATCAGGGTGTCGGTCCGCGACAGCCGGCGCACCTTGATCCGCGACGGGGTCTTCGAACCCTCCAGCCCCGTGCTCCAGGCCACCCAGCGGCCGTCGGGGGAAATCGCCGGATGGAAGGCCGGATCCGGATCCGGCAGGCTGCGCACGACGGGCGAGGCCTCCCCGAAATCGATCCAGGAAAGGGTGCCGCGACCTGCCGAGCGATTGACGAAGACCAGGCGCGCCGAGCGGGCGCCCAACTTCGCGGCGACATCCGTCTGGAGGATGGCCACCGGCGGAACGTGCAGGACCGCTCCCGACGGTGCCAGGGTCCTCGCCGCGAAGCCGCCCCGGGCCAGACGGAATCCGACATACTCCGCCCGCGACGAGCGGTACGCGGCGTACGTCGCCGTGCGGCAGGAGGGACGCAGGCTCCAGGTCCCGTGTGCGAACGAACCGCCCTTCAGGGGAACCTCCGCGACGTCCCCGGGCGCGTCCCGACCCGCGAACCCCTCGACGGTGTCGCGCGGGAACGCCCCCTTCCAGTCGTGGACCCATTCCATGACGTTGCCGGCCATGTCGGAAAGCCCCCAACCATTGGCCGACTTGCTTCCCACCGGATGCGGCACGCCTCCGGCGTTGCCGCGGTGCCAGGCGAAGTTGTCCGCGCGGGCCGAATCCGCTGCGCCTCCCCAAGGCCAGGGCGAAGATGTGCCCGCGCGTGCGCCTGCCTCCCATTCCGCCTCGGTGGGCAGGCGCCAGCCATCGCGATCCAGGTGTGCCGCCAGGCCGTCCAGTTCCGTGGCGGCCCCCGACGAGTCGAACCGGACCGCCGTGTATTCGTACACGCTGTCCAGGCCGTCGCGCCGGGAACGGGCGTTGGCCACCAGGACGGCGTCGTACCAGGTGACGTCGGTCACCGGGAGGGCGTCGCCGCGAATCTTGGACGGATTCCGTCCCCGGAGCGCCAGGTATTCGGCTTGGGAACATTCCGTTCCGTCCATGCGCACGTCGCGAGTAAAGCGGGTCCATCCAGGACGTTCTTCCGGACTGGCGAACCCGTCATCGGACCCCAAGCGAAAGACCGTCCCCTCCAGAGGCAGGACCCCCGGCTCCCTCGAGGCGGGGGTCGACGATCCGCCTCCGGAATCGCATCCCGCCATCCATGCCAGGAGGCCCAGGAGCGCGATGATCCGGCGGCGGAAGGGATTCACAGGAAGGTTCCCTTGATTCCCGCGGTGAACACGTAGTTGGGGGGCTCGTCGGGAAGCGAGCCGTCGAGGACGGGATTCAGGACGAAGGGCACTCCGAAAGCCAGGAAGATCGGGAAGTTGCGCGGATCGAGGTTGATCTCGACACCGTAGCTGATCTTGAGCGTCACGTCCTGCGATCGCTGCATGGTGCCTGCGGGCCCCGATGCGCCCTTGTCCCACGAATAGGACGGAGCCAGGGGCAGGGACAGGGATACACCCGCCGATTGGGTGGCGCTCTCCTCCTTGTATCCCACGTGGGCGTAGAGGCTCGCGACGTCGGACGTGGTGGCGCCGGTGCCGGGAGCGCCGTGGTAGTCGTCGTCCTGGTTGTGGCGCAGGTCGAGCGGGTTCCAGGCCCAGGCCGAAGGGGTGGTCTCCTGGCAGGCCTTGTAGCGGGCCAGGTCGGAAGCGGCTCCGACTCCGCAAGGTGCAGCCTTGGCCCAGGCTGCCGTGTAGCTGCCGCCCAGGATCCACAGGCCCCAGTCACGATCGACCGTAGTTTCCAGCGTGAGGCCCATGGTGTAGTGCCCCGAACCAGGCTGCACCTGCGGCGGCATCCAAGGGGTGGGCGCCACGGGATCGGTGTTGTCGAAGGTGCGTTTGATGTCGAACCGACCCGTGGGAAGCCCGATCGAAAGGCCCGCCATGTGCTGGTTCATGTCGCCGAAGTTGCGTGAAGCCGAAAGGCCCAGATCGCCGAAGCCCCCCACCACCTGGGTCTTGGTGCCGTAGGGGTCCGATCCGGTCTTGTAGCGGTCCAGCTCGAAGGTGTTGGCCTTCCACGACAGCGACGTCCCGATGGTCCAACTCTCCAAGACCTTGGTCGAGACATCCAGACCGGTGGCGTCGTAGACGTAATCGCCTCCGATGGTTCGATTCTGCATGAGCTGGAGATCGTAACGCCCGCCCGTGGCACCGCGCCCGATCCACTTGCCGGCCCCCGCGGAACCCGCTCCACCTCCGGCGCCGCAACCCCCGATGGCGGCCCAAGCCGCGTCGCGAGGGTCGGAGGCCCGAACGGATTCTGTCAGACGAGCCGCACCGAGGGACAGCGAGGCGACCGCCGCAACGGCCAGGGCGCCCAGGAGCAGGGGACAACGGGGTTTCAAGGCTTCACCCACAGGTGGCTCCAGTCGGAGGAAATGATGGTTCCGGAAGCGATCCGCAACACGGGACCGCGTTCGAGGGTGGTGCGACGGTCGTGAGCGGCAAGTTCACCACCCGCGGCCCCCAGCTTGACGACGAAGAGATCGTATCCGACACCGTCACCGGTTCCGGTGCGTTTGGCGAAAGCCGTGGCGAAATCGGGATGAGTGGACCATTCCGGGCGTTGCCACTCGTAGTAGCTGGTGCCAGGGACCTCCGAGGAGGGATGGGGAGCCACGTTGGGCAGCGAGGCCTTCCACACCGCCCGATCGTCCTTCGACCAGATCCACAGATGTTCGTGTTGGGTCTCGGAGACGCTGCCCTCGGCGGTGGGCACCGGAGTGGCGCCACCGAATCCGAGGATCATCATGAAGTCGGTGTTGGCGCCGTTGGCGAAGGGATTCATGCTGGGATTGCACTGCTGGATCCCCCCGTTGAGCAGCGTGGCGACTCCGCTGGAGGCACTCCACAGAAGACTCTGCTGGTAGCTGGTTCCCGCCCATTTTCCATCTTTGGAGATGCCGCCCTTGAACGCTCCGGGAATCTTGTTTCCACCCAGCGTGGCGGTTTCGAACGCACCGACCGTCGAGTCGCGAAAACGCGCCTTCCAAGTGCCCCCGTTGTTGGTGCGGGAGCCTGCATCCCAGGCGGTGGTGGTGGCCACATCGGAGACGAACAACCACAGGTCGTCGTCTTCCTGGTACCAGTGCGGATGGGCGGAGGTCCCTTCCGGACGAACCACCGGGACCCGCCAGCCGGATCCATCCACGGCCTCGCGCACATAGGCGTTCGTGCGGGCCTTGGGGAAGTCGCCGGCGTAGGCCAGCCAACGCCCGTCGGGCGAAAACAGCGGTTCGTTGGGCCATCCCGCGTTTCCGTTGGGCCCTTCGTCGCCGCGATCCATGCGCAGCGAACGGGGTGGGCGCGAGGTGTCGGGGTCGGGGAGGAGCAGATAGAGATGTTTGGAGGTGGCAAGCGCCAGCTTGAAACTGTCGGATCCGAGAAAGCGGATCATGGCCCCCGTGCTGACCTCCAGATCGATGCCCTGAGGCGCTTCGGGGACCGCCGTGTACCGCCCGGGCCCCAGATGCGCCGTCACAACCGGCCCGACCGGCGCGGAGGCGGACTCCCGGCAACCGGCATCGTAGTGGGGGCATGGTTCGTTGCAGGCCGCCAGCAGCAGCAGACCTGCCAGCGACACGGAAACGATCGGAAGACGGCGTTCTAGGGTCGAGGACATAGATCTGGAAAATAGCTCCGCCCCCGCGGCGACCTCCCTGGTCATGTGTGGGCCTGATTCATGCCCACAAGAACCGGGGCCGGATGCGACTTCCGACCTAGATTTACCCTCCGACCCACCATCCTTCGGAGCAGTTCATGCAGCGTCATTCCTTCACGGCCCTCGGACTCGCCAGCCTCGTCCTGCTCGCGGGTTGCGGCGACGACTCCTCCACCTCGCCCGCTCCGGCAGCTCCCCAAGGCACCAACGGCCTGACTGTCCTGTCCCCCAACGGCGGAGAAACATTCCAGGTAGGCGGCGCCATCCCGGTGGAGTGGTCCTACACCAACGCGGATTTCTCGAGCGCGCGCATCCTGCTCGGCTGCGAGGCCGACCAGTGGTTCGACCTCACCGCCAGCTCGGTCGACCCCGACCTGCTCGACACGGTCCTGGCCATCCCCGACAGCGTCTACAGCTCGGCCCAGCGCAAGAAGATCGTCTTCCCCTCCGGGAATTCCTGCCGTCTCAAAATCCAGGACTACACCATCGCCACCATCGCGGATGCTTCGGATGCCGTCTTCACGGTGAAGGCGCGCTGATGCGGTTCACCCTGATCATGCCGCTGTCCCTCTCGGCCGCCCTCTGCGCCCAGGCCCCCAAAGGCACCCCTGCCACGCCCGCCGCCGGCGAACAAGCCAGCCTCGCGGCCCTGACCGGCAAGACCTCCGGTCTGATCGCCTGGTCGTCCAGCCGTGTGGGCAACCACAAGATCTTCGTGATGGACGCCGACGGTTCCGGCACCCGCCAGGTCACCCGCGGCAACAAGACCGACTGGTACCCCCGCATCTCGCCCGACGGCAAGCGCATCCTGTTCACGCGTTCCAAGCTCGACTGGACCGCCGAGACCAACGCCAACTTCCCCGAGCGCTGGGACACCTGGGTGGTCAATGCCGACGGTTCGGGAGAAAAGCTGCTGGTGCCCAACTCCACCTGGGCCACCTGGCGCCCGGACGGCTCCATCGTCTTCTCGCGCGGCGCGGACGTCTTCACCTGTGCAGGGGACGGCTCTGGCGAGAAGCGCCTGGTTGACGGCAAGACCACCCTGAAGGGCGGCATCGCCCAGAATCCGAACATGAGCTCCGACGGCAAGTTCCTGGCGATCACCCTGCGGGGATCGCAGCGCTCGGTGGGCGTGCTGAACCTGGGCAACGGACAGTGGTTCGAATCCGCCACCGGCGGTGGTTGCCAGATGACATTCTTCCCGGGTGGGCACCGCGTGATGCGGGTCAATCCCACCGGCAACGGCGGTACCGAGCTGTACGCCTACGACCTGGACGCCGCCGGTCGCCATGGCGCCCTCTCGGCCGCCGCCCAGAAATGGATCGACCTGCCCGGACGCCGCTCGCACGAGTATTTCCCGCAGCCCTCGCCCGACGGAAAATGGTTGGTCTGGGCCGCCACCGATCGCGGACACGACCACGACATCGCCGACTACGAAATCCACCTCCTGAAGGTCGGCGATCCTGCCACCAAGGCCGTGCGCCTGACTTTCCACTCGGGCAACGACCGCTGGCCCGACATCTGGACCCGCTGACCATGAAAAGACTCCTGACGCTGGCCGTCCTCGCGATCGCCCTCGGCGCCTGCCAGAAGCAGGGCGATTCGGCCAAGACCTCGCTTGCCATTCCTCCTCGGCCTGCTGCCGCGCAGGGAAGCCTCGTATTGGTGGGCACGCTCCAACCGTTGCCGTCGGAGCTTCCGGCCAACGACTTGTACAAATACGCCTACGTGGCCAAATACACCGTGGACACCGTGGTCGAGGGATCCTTCGCGGACAAGGAGATCATGGTCGCCCACTACGATCCTCGCACCCCCCGCTCGGCGATCCAGGACGACCAGAAGGGCAAGGTCGGCGGGAGCATCGCGGGCCTGCAGCCCGGCGACCGCCACTACCTGGTGCTGCGCCCGCTCGATTCGGCCTGGACCGGCGCGATCGAAGACGACTTCCCCCAGGACCGCTCCAGCCGCTGGTGGGCGTCCTGGGCTGACGGAATCTGACCCGTGGTCTTCACGGAAGAGGTCTTCCTATTCCTCTTTCTGCCACTGGTCCTGGGCGTCTACTACCTGCTTCCATTCCGGAAGACCGACGACGGCAGACGTTCGCCGTTCTTCCTGCGCAACCTGTGGCTGACCATCGCGGGTTACGTCTTCTACGGCTGGTTCGAACCCTGGTTCGTCCTGCTGATGATGTGGACCAACGTCTTCGACTACTTCTGCGGGCTCTACCTGGGCCGCGAAGGCATGAGCCCCCGGCACCGCAAGACCGCCCTCTGGCTTTCCATGGCCATGAACCTGGGGCTTCTGGCCTACTTCAAGTACGGCATCTTCGCCCAGGTCAACTGGGACGCCCTGCTGCGCGCCTTCGGCCAGCCCGGCATCGAGATCGTCAAGATCGCCTTCCCCATCGGCATCTCGTTCTACACGTTCCACTCCATGAGCTACGTGATCGACGTCTACCGCGGCGAGAAACCCGTGCGCTCGTTTGCCGACTTCTCGTGTTTCGTCTCGTTGTTCCCGCAACTGGTGGCCGGCCCCATCCTGCGCTACAACGTGCTGTCGCGCCAGTTCCACAGCCGCGTGCACACCCGCTCCATGTTCGCCTCGGGCGTCATCCTGTTCTTCGTCGGCTTTTCCATGAAAATCCTGCTGGCCAACCCCGTGGGCCGCATCGCCGATGCCGTCTTCGCCGCCGACTCCCCCACCACGCTCCAGGCCTGGTGGGGAGCCCTGGCCTACACGCTCCAGATCTACTTCGACTTCAACGGCTACTCCGTCATGGCCTTGGGATTGGGGCGCATGTTCGGCTTCGAGCTGATCCGCAACTTCGACGCTCCCTACCGCTCCGAGAGCATCACCGAATTCTGGCGCCGTTGGCACATCAGCCTCTCGAGCTGGTTGCGCGAGTACCTGTACTTCCCGCTGGGCGGCAACAAGAAGGGCGAGACCCGCACCTACATCAACCTGGCCCTGGTCATGCTGCTGGGCGGCTTCTGGCACGGGGCGCAGTGGCAGTTCCTGGTCTGGGGCGCCATCCACGGCTCGTGGCTGGCGCTGGAGCGCTGGATGGGCAAGAGGCCCTTCTACGGGCATCTGCCTCGCCCCCTGCGCATCGCCGTCACCATGGGCATCGTGGTGGTGGCCTGGGTCTTCTTCCGCGCCGAAAGCCTCCCCCACGCATTTTCCTTCCTGGGCTCCATGTTCGGCATGGTCGCGGCCTCCCCCTGGTCCGCCCTGCTGGATTCCCAGATCTGGCGGACGGATTTTGTTGCACTCATGGTCGTCTGCCTGGCCCTGGTCGCGCAACCCTTCCAGTCCTACGAATTCGGCGCCAGGGCCACCTGGACCCGACTCGCGGGCTCGTTCGCCCTGTTCCTGGTCGCCCTGGGCTTCATGTACACCCAGGCGTTCAATCCCTTCCTCTACTTCCAGTTCTGAGTCCCCCGATGCGCCCCTTCCGCAATCCGAGCCTGGTCGAATGGACCGCCATCGCAAGCCTGCTGGCGGTCGTGGCCGGCATCCCGCTCTGGCAGGCCACGCACGAGCTGCGCACCCGGGGGCGCGTGCACCTGGTCTCGCTGTTCACGCGCATGCCCACCAAGTCCAACCTCCACGGCTGGGACCGGCAGGCGCGCGACAATTCCGCGGTGGGGTCGTGGGTGCGCCCCCGTCTGCTGCAGTTGCAGTACGATCTGTTCCAGGACGCCGGCCCCAAGGCGGTGGTGGGCCGGGATGGATGGCTGTTCTACCGCCCCGACGTCGAGTATCTCGCCTTCCCCGGAACCCGCAGCCCCAGGTTCTACCTCGGATCGTTCGACACCACCATCGCCGACCGGCGGGTGAACCTGCGCGATCCGCTGGTGGCCATCCGCGACCTGCACCACCAACTGGCCGCACGCGGGATCGTGCTGGTCGTGGTCCCGGTTCCCGGCAAACCCTCCATATACCCCGAGAAGCTCGCGGCAAGGGACGTCGGCATCGAGGCCTCGCCCACCCTGGCCCTGCTGGATTCCCTGCGCGCCTCGGGCATCGCCGCCGTCGACATCGTGCGGCCCCTGCGAGCCGCGAAATCGGCGAACGAACCCGATCTCTACCTGCACCGCGACACCCACTGGTCGCCCGCGGGCGTCGACGTCGCCGCCCGCGCCATCGCCGCCCACCTCATGGGCATTCCCGAAGTCGCCGCAAGGCGCGACTCCTTGCGCTACCGCGCCCGCGACACCATCGTGGAGCGCTGGGGAGACGTCGCCGAGATGTCGGCCCTGCCCCGCCGCCGCGACACATGGAAGACGGAATCCGTCACCGCGCGCCGCGTGGAGGACTCCGTGGGCGCACCCTACGCGGACTCCGATTCCGCCGCGATCGTGTGGCTCGGCGACAGCTACTCGCGCATCTACCAGACCGACGCCCCGGGTGCAGCCGGGGTGATCGCCCAGGTGGCGCGCCTGACCGGGCAGCCGCTGGCCGCGATCGTCAACGACGGCGGGGCCAGCACCGTGGTGCGCCGCACGCTGGCGCGCAAGCCCCACCTGCTGGAGCACGCCAAAGTCGTGGTCTGGGAGTTCGTCGAACGCGACATCCGGTTCGGCGACAAGGGCTGGAGCCTGGAGCCCCTGCCTCCCCGCTGAGGGTCAGCGCCAACCGGCCAGCGCGCTGTCGATCCGAGCGCCCAGCTTGGTGGCCCCGCGCTCCGACAGGTGGTCGTAGTCCCAGGCATCGCCATCGACGTAGTCGTGGCGTCCGTCCGCATAGGCGTCCATGAGACGGAAATTGACATGCCGCGACGCCAGGCCCGCGATGCGATCCATCGCATTGTGGTACAGATCCCAGCCCGGCTCGTGGCGCCCCGACCACTTCGACGAGGCGTACAGCGGCGACTGCGGATAGTTCACCGCCAGGACCTTCACGCCCCGGCGGGCCAGGGTGTCCAGCATCGCCTCCAACTGGAGCATGCTGCGACGGAATCCGTACGATGTGGTATCCATCGGGGTGGCGACGAACACGCTCCAATCGTTGGAAATGTCCTTGCCCCAGCCGTTGGCCACGGGGCGGATCCCGCCCCGCGAATCGTATTCCCCCGACGACGGCCAGGTCCGGCGCACGATACGCGACAGGATGCCCTCGGGCAGCGAATCGGTCCAATAGCCGTGGTTGCGATCGAACGCGAGGCCATCCGTCTTCTGGAACAGCGCGCACACGCCGTTGCAGTCGCGCCAATACATCCAGCCGATGTCGAGCTCCAGAACCACCGCCCGCAGCCGCGGCGCGTGGGGCAGCACGTAATGCGTCAACAGCGTGTCGGAAAGATCCAGCGGACCTCCCACCGCCGAGAGGTTGAAGGCGCGGAAGGACGGGATCGCGCTGGGTGCGAATCCGAACCGGGTGCGGGAGCTGCCCAAGGCGACGACCTCGATGGAATCGCGCAGCGCCCAGAATCGGACCAACTTGTTGGCCAGGTCTTCGGTGGAAACGTCCAGCGCCGGCGTGTTGTAGGCGCCGGCCGAATCCCCGGTCGCGGCGATCCACGGATCCTCGGGCTCCATCCACAGCCCTGGCTGCCACAGATCGGTTCCCGAGGCCAGCCTCGTCGTGCGTCCCGTTTCCAGGTCGAGCATCCACAAACGGTGGCGGCGCCCCTGCCCGTCGAGGGTGGAGGCCACGGCGAAACGTGGATCGTTGGTCCATTCGAGGTCTTCGAACGAGGCTTCTCCCGACGGCGCGACGAAGAACGAGCGCACCGTGCCGTCGGGTCGCAGGCGGAAGGCGACCTCGTGGATTCCGTACGGGCGACCCACCACGGTACTGGAGGCCGCGCCGAAATCCAGACCCAGAGCGTCTCCCGTCGCATCGGGAGCGACGGACACGTTGCACATCTGGGAGGTGTCGCCGGCACGTTTCCCGTTGGTCGGACCCGTGAACTGGACCCTGTCGGATCCGTCGCGCAGGTCGTATCGGCGCAGGCGCGTCGAGCCCGAAACCAGTTCGCGACCGTCGGCCGTCCGGCCGTCGTGGTAAGCCCCCGAAGCCGTGAGGACGGAATCCGCCCCGAACCGGCCTCCTGCGAAAGCGACCAGCCGCGTGGAATGACCGCCCCACGCCGACCCCGCGTTGTCGGATCCCGACGAGGCGACCACCAGGAAGGTGTCGCGGGTTCCGGGCCGCACCCACCAGCGGGGAATGGCTCCATTTCCCGCCCAGACCGCGGAGGCGGTGTCCGTCGTGGACAATTTCCGCACCTTGATCCGACCCGGCTGCGCCGAGCCCTCCAGCACGGTCGACCAGGCCACCCACCTCCCGTCGGGGGAGATCACGGGATGGAAGACGGGATCGGGATCGGTTCCCAACTGCCGCATCACAGGACCCGAAGGACCGAACTCCGCCCAGCAAAGCACCCGTCTACCACCGACGGGCTGCACGAAGACCAGACGAGCCGATCGGCCCTCGAGTGCCGCTTCGATTCCGGGGAGATCCCACACGACCTGGGGAAGCGTGGAACCGATCGCCCCCCCCGGCAGACCGAAGGTGGCGCGGGGGATCGCCCCCCGGGCGCACCGGAACCCCACGTACGGCGCGGAGGATCCCGGCAGGGCCGGATAGGTGGCGCTGCGGGACGCTGGCCGCAGGTTCCTCAGGCCGAACGCGTAGGCGCCGCCCTTGACCGGTTTGTCGCCCAAGGCGCCTGGCGCCTGCAGGCCGGCGTAGTCGGTCGAAGAATCAGGGTAGGGACCTTTCCAGTCGTGCACCCACTCCATGACGTTGCCCGCCATGTCGTGCAATCCCCAGGGATTGGGCGCGCGGGTCGCCACCCGGTGCACCGCGCCCGAGGCGTTGCCCTGGTACCAGGAGAGTTCTCCGGCACGGACGGAATCCGGCTCGTTCCCCCACGCCCAACTGGTGGTCGATCCTGCCCGCGCGGCGAACTCCCATTCCGCCTCGGTGGGCAGGCGCCATCCGCTTTTGGAAAGGTCGGCGGCGAGGCCCTGGAGGTCCCATGTCGAACCGCGCGCATCCTGCTTGCGCAGGCTCCACGAATAGACCGTATCGAGTCCCTGGGCCCGCGAACGGGCGTTGCAGAACAATGCCGCGTCGAACCATGTCAACGCCTGTGCAGGTAGGGAATCGTCGACCTGCGCGGGAAGGCCCTCGCTCCGCGGCTCGGAGACCCATCCCATGAGATCCCGAAATTCACCCCGTGTGACCTCCGTCCGGTCCAGGGCGTAGTCATGTCCGAAACGTGTCGAGCCCACGGGCTTCTCGTCGGCCATCCCCCACGACGACGCATCTCCCAAGAACACCTCGCGCCCCGTGGCGGCGACCGTGACGAACGGAGAGACCTGGGGCACCTGTTCGGGCTCGAAGGCCGTCCATGCCTGGCAACCGCCGAGCTGCCCCAGGCAGGCCAACACGCATCCGAAAGCCGCACCCCTCTGGACTCCACCGGTATTCCAAATCACAGCGATCTCCCCCGGACGTTCGGATCAGCCGTCCAAGGTACCTCGGACGACGGCACGGGATTGGGCATTCCTCACCACCCCGTCCCCAGCTCCCGCGCCAGCAGGCTGTCCAACCGCCGTGTGAACTTGCGGGCCCCCGCCGTCGAAAGATGATCGGGATCGTGGGCATCGAGGCTGTCGTAGTCGTGGGCGCCATCCCGGTAGGCGTCGTGGAACCGGAAGCCGCGGTAACGCCCCTCCCACAGGCGGATGCGACGCAGGATTTCCCGGTGCACCTCCCAGGAAGGCCCGTACTTGCCTGCCCAGGGGGTCGCGGCATATCCCGGCGATTCGGGATGGACCACCAAGACGGCCAGGATCCCCCGCTCGGACAGATCGGCGATGATCCCCTCCAGCAAAGCGAAATTGGACGCGAACCGCATCCCCTCCAGATCGACGCGGCGCACCTTCGAGAGCAGGGAATCACCCCACCCCAGGGAAGGAACCGGAGGCATGGTCCCCAGGGAGTCGCAGATGCCCGGGGAGGCACGCAGGAATTCCTCGCGGGCGCGGGCCCTCCATCCGTCGGGCAACCCGTTCTTCCAGAACCCGTGGTCGCGATCGTGTTTCCATCCTGGCGAGTCCAGGGTCATGACCCAGTAGTTGCGCGGCCGGCCATCGCCCAGCCAACCCGTGACCACATCGAGCACGACGGTCTTGAGTCGCGGGGTGTGGGGCAGGATCACGGCATCGAGGATCTCCCGCATGTCGGCGACCTGCGCTCCCGAATAGGAGAAGTTGAATCCGCGCACGGAGGTCATGCTCCCCGGCAACAGGGAGTGGCGGCCTCGCGAACTGCACAGAAAGACCGCATCGATGCTGTCTCGCACTTGCCAATACGAGGCCAGGCGCGCCTGGACCTCGAGATTCTCCGGCGTCGAGGTGGGGAATCCGTAGCGGAACAGGGAGTCCGGGCGCAACGCACCTGGCAGGATCGGCGGCGCCTGCGCGCCCACCCACAGGGCGGGTTCGCGCAGATCGACACCCTCCAGCAGCGTCCGTGACCGCTCCGTTTCCAAATCCAGCAACGCGATCCGATGGGCCTGCCCGGCGCCATCCAGAAGCGACGAAACCGCCCAACGCGGGTGGTTGCTCCATTCGAGATCCTGCCACTGGCTTTCACCGGTCGGAGCGGGCATCTGCCCGACCACCTGGCCGGAGGAGTCCAGGACGAACGCGAACTCGTGGATCCCGTAGGGGCGTCCGACCACGCGCGACGCCACGGTCGACCCGAAATCGAGGAACAGCACCCGACCCGACGCGTCGGGTGCGGCGCTGGCATTGCAGACCTGCGAGGTGTCCCCGTCCGCCTTGCCGTTGGCGGGTCCCACGAACAGAGTACGCACCGATCCGTCCCGCCCGTCGCGCCGAAGGAGTCTGCGATAGCCGGTGAATCGCCAGGGGCCCGAGGCGCCGTCGTGGAAGGATCCTTGGGCCACCACGCTGTCGTCTCCGACTCGCGCCCCGCGTGACCACCGCCGCGCCACCGTCCGGGTGCCCTGCCACGAGCCGGAGCGATTGTCGACGGGCGAGGCCGATACCACCAGGGTGTCGGCACCGTTCACGCTCCACCTGGGGATGGCTCCCTCGCCCACGTCGATTTCCTGCGCCACGGCCACCAGGCGACGGATCTTGACGCGCGAGGGGGACGTCGAGCCTTCGGCGCCCGTGGACCAGGCCACCCAGAGTCCATCGGGGGAGACGGCCGGATGGTGGATGGGATCGGGGGACGAGACTCTTCGGACGAAGGGGGTCGGATCGTTCCAATCCACCCACGAAAGCCAGGATCGCCCCTGGTTGTGATCCACGAAGACCAGTTTCGCGCCCGTGCTCCCGATCCGCGAGGGAAGCGAAGGGTCGACGATCGCGACCGGAAAAAAACGGCTGGCCGTGCCCGTGGAATCGAGGAAAGCGGCGCGGAAGCCCCCTCGCACCAGACGGAATCCGACATCGTCGGCGCGCGCCCCGCGCCCTGCCGCGTAGACCCCGGTGCGGCGGGCGCAGCGCAGGCCCCGCAAGCCCTCGGCCCACGATCCACCCTTCACCGGAACCTGGGGTTCGGCCCCCGGCTCGAGCCGGCCTGCGAATCCCGTCACGGTGTCCTGAGGGAAGGCACCCAGCCAGTCGGAGGTCCACTCGGAGACATTGCCCGCCATGTCCTGCAGCCCCAGGGCGTTGGGTTCGCGGCCACCCACGGGTGCGACACCGGTTTCGGGACTCCCGCTCCAACGGGCGTGTTTCGAGGCCAGCGTCGCATCCCCGGAATCGCCCCAGGGCCATACCGCGAGGGTCCCGCCGCGGGCGGCGAATTCCCATTCCGCCTCGGTGGGCAAACGCCATCCCGGGCGATCGATCCGCGCCACCAGCCCCGGCAGGTCGATGGCACTCCCCGAAGCATCGCGCACCGCTTCGGTGTAGGCGTAGACGGAATCGATCCCCTCGCGGCGGGAGCGCGCATTGGCCAACAGGATCGCATCGAACCAGGTGACGTTCGAAACCGGCAGTCCATCTCCCCGTACCGGAGAAGGATCGAACCCCAGGAGCTCGGTGAACTCCCGTTGTCCGACCTCGCGGCGATCCATTTCGAAGTCGTGCTCGAACCGCACCCATCCCGGCGTTTCCAGCGACGAGGCGAGAGGATCCTGCCCCCCCAACCGAAAGACCCGCCCGCTGGCCGCGACATGCACCGGCATGTCTTCACCCGGCACGTCCAACGAACGATCCGGCTCGAAGGCTCCACACGAGAACAGGATGGCTCCCAGGCTCCACGCGCCAAGTACCGTCTTCGATGGCTTCATCACCGGCGTTGGTCGCCCCGAGCCTCACCCGGGTTCATCCGTGCCAGGGCCTCCAAGCGGATTCGGGCCTTCTCGTGGAGCGGATCTCCCTCCAACGCCCAGGTCAGATGGCGCAATGCCCCCTCCCGATCGCCGGAGGTCTCCAGAACCAACCCCAGATTGCCTTGTGCCTCCGGCATGCCAGGCAACCACTCCAGGGCGGTGGAGAACGCCTCCCTGGCCGCCGAAAGCCGCCCTTGCTCCCACTCCAGGAGTCCGCATTGCACGAGCAGCGCCGCCTGGATGCCACCCGCAGCAGGCTTGAGATCCCGGTACGCCGGGCGTTCGGCCAGACGGAAGGCCGAATCGTAGAAGGCGCGCGACCGCTCCAGCCCGCCACGCAAGGGCTCGAGGAAGCGCCCGTCCGTCGTGGCCAACGCGACATGGCCGGGCAGGGGCAATGTGGCCAGCTCGACCCCCGCCGCCGCCGCCAGGCGGTGCCACGCCCACGCCAGCGGCACACATCCGGCACGTCGCGCGGTCCAGGCCAGGGTGGGCACCAGATCGGAATCCGCGGGCGCGAACACGGGTTCGATACCCGCCAAGGCCGCACGCACCGCATCGAGTTTCCCCTCGAGCGTCGCATCGGCGACCGCGACCACCTCCAGCGACGTGCCTACCGAATCGAGGAGGCGCCCCGGATCCCCGTAAAACGGCTCCCGTCCCAGAAGCTCGCGAAGGCGGGCATCGGCCCGCCAGACAACGGTATCGGGATCGACGTCGATCCCGAACCGCTCGGGATAACGCGGACCGGCGCAGCCAGCCAAAACCACGGCCAGCGCCGGCAGCAGCCGTCTCACCACCCGCCGGGGAACCGGTAGAGATCGCGCACCGACATGATCCAGACGACGACGCGGCGGCCTTCCAGAGCCTTCGGCCCGCGAGCGGCCAACTTCTTCGGCGCTTCGGGGCCTCCCCCCCAACCCATGACCACCGACACGGGAACCTTCAGTTGCGAAGCCAGATGCGAGCTGAAACCCGCCGCACGGGGAGGAACCTTCTGGTAGACGCCCAGGTAGGAATCGCCCAAAAGCAACACCGGCCCCGTTTCTGCATCGTCCCACGGTTTGCCATCGGGGCCCCGGAAACAGGCGCCTTTCACGCGCTCCTGAGCCGTGCGCGCCTTCGCCCCGGC
Source organism: Fibrobacteria bacterium (assembly GCA_035913415.1). GTDB lineage: Bacteria > Fibrobacterota > Fibrobacteria > UBA5070 > UBA5070 > UBA5070. The sequence goes on from JAMIIV010000045.1 coordinate 107,305, forward strand.
CTCCAGGCGATCGCGCAGATCGCCGAAATCCATCCAGGACGTATCCAGCCGAGCCAGCAGCAGGCTGTCCCGGGCCGCGGAAGCGAACCACGGATATTGGCGAATCCTCTCGGCCACCAGCTCGGCCGCTTCCTGGGCGCCCTCCGGTTTCCAATGGGTGTCCTGACGCCGCCAGAGTCCGCGATCCCTCAACACGGGCAACAGGTCGATCGTCTCGACTCCGGCCGCCGCGAGGTCGTCCAGCAGCTTGCGCGACCAGGGCTGCACGACCTGCCCCTTGGCTCCACCCACCAACGTGGGGTCGACATCCAGCTTGGTGGGAACCGGCACGAAGAGGAAATCGATCCCGAGTCCTGCGAGGCTGTCGCGCAGGGCCCGGATGCGTGTCAGGGGATTTTTCCCCGGGGGCAGGGAATCCAGGTCTCCGGCCTGGATGTACGACAATTCCCGTCGAAACAGCAGGGCCCCTCCGGGCGCTTCCACCGCCTGCACCGGTTCCTTCATGGAGGCCTCCAGGGCCGCCGCCCGCGCGCGCAGGGGGGCAGCCCTGGAGACCCATGCTTCCCAACTGCCTCCTTGCGAAGCGCGTTCCTCCTCCAGATCCCGGCGAATCGAGTCCAGGCGCGCGGAACGGCTCGGATCGACCTTGCGCACTTCGGAAGCGCCACCCGCACCGACCACGTCGCGGACGCTGTCGTCCTGCGGCACGCGCAGGACCAGGTACAGCGGGATTCCGAAGGGTTGGCCACGCATCACGGCCACCGGCCGCAGGATCCGCAGGTCGCCCAGTTCCTTGACCACCTCCGATTCGGTCGAGCTCTGCGGGAAGGCGTTCTCGGCGCTCAGGTCGATCATGTCGGTGAAGTGCACCGGATACCACAGTGCCGCCAGTTCGTTGGCCCACTGGACCACCTCGGGGCGCGACAGCACCCGCGAGGAATACTCCCCGCGCAGCATCCGCAGCATGTACGGAGACAATTCCCGGGCGGCGATCTTCGCCCACACCTCGGGGTGCCCGTCTCCATCGCGATCCTGCATGCCTTTGAGATGCGGGGCCATCCAGGACGCGAATTCGATCCGCACCCAAGCCTGGTCGCCGTCGGGTCCGCGATGCAGATGCAGGGCCACGATCTGCTGGAAGGACTGCCATGCGCCCGAAGTATCGCCCCATTTGCGCGCCGTGAACTCCTGCACCCGGGCGACCAGAGGCCCTGCCGAATCGAAACTCCAGGCCAGCCACTGGTCTTCGACCGGCTTCCAGGCCAGCGGGGAGATGCGCTCGGAGTCGGAAAGCGGCGTTTCCTCGATGCTGGCGCAGATGTCCGAAAAGAGCCCCCCGACCAGAAGGCTTTCCGGCGTGACCATCGCTGGTCGCACCGTCACGTGGGCGGTGTCCACCAGGAACAGGTTGGCGTTCCAGGCCGCGTAGTCGAGGTTGGCCCGCGTGGGCAGGACGATTTCGCGGATCAGCACGCGCGAGGTGGCCCGGTCGTACCCGGGATTGAGGGTGCGAACCGGTGGCGACAGCTCGCCGCGACACGCGCTCAACGCGAGAGACGCCGCGAGGGTGGCAATCAGGGCGACGGTGGGGCGCATCGGGATGCCTCGGGAAAGCGGAGGTGGTAGTCGGCGAGGGTGCGCCGCAGGGCTGTGTCCAGATCGATGATGGGCTCCCAGTCCAGGAGCTCACGCGCCAGGCGGATGCCCGGAAGCCGGCGATCGGAATCGTCGTAGCCGGACCCGTAGAATTCGCGGGCCGGGACCTCCCGAAGAGGGAGGTCGAGGATCGTGGGGTCGGCGCGCAATTGCGCCCAGATGCGCCGCATCCGCTCGGCCAGATCGCGGATGTCGGTCTCGTTTCCGGGATGTCCCAGATGGAAGACCCGCGCCTGGCTCGCGTCGGGTCGCTCCAGGATGCGGACCAGAGCACCGACAGCCTCGTCGATGTGGAGGAACGCGCGCCGCGAGCGTCCGCCGTCGACCAGCGGCAAGGGTTTGCGCTGAAGGAGAGCTTCGACAAAACACGCCAAAACGCGCGGGGTGCCTTCCCCCTCGAGACCGGGCAGGTAATCCATGCGTGGCCCGATGAAGTTGAAGGGCCTCACGATCGTCCAGCGCAGGCTCCGTTCGCGCCCGTAGGCCTCGATCAGGCGCTCGGCCAACTGCTTGGCGCAGGCGTAGCTCCAGCGGGTGCTCGCCAGGGGCCCCAGTAGGAACGGTGTCTGTTCCTCGTCGAAGGTCTCCAAAGGCGAGTCGTCCGCGATTTCGGCACCGGGAACCCACGAACGCGCCGTCCGGCCGAACACCTCGCTGGTGGACAGATGCACCAGGCGCGTTCCCGATTCCGAACAGGCACGCGCGATCGGCTCCACCTGCAGGAAATTGGACTCGATGACTTCGATGGTCCGCGTGCCGTAGAGGCTGGGGTTGCACAGCGCCGCCAGATGCACCACCACGTCCGCCGCCTCGATGTCGCGCCGCAACCCATCCGGCTGGTCGCGCAGGTCGGCGTGCCGGAACTGGAATCCAGGGCGCCCCTCCAGGTGGGCCGTGCGAGTGCGTTCGCGATCCCAGCCGGTCACCTTCGCCGCACCATGGCCGAGCAGCGCCTCGACGAGGTGCGATCCGATGAATCCGTCCGCTCCGAGAACGACGATGTGTCTGGGAAGGTTGTGGGCGCTTTCCGTCATCTTTGTCTTGAGAAGGCAAACTAGATCCCGGCCGCTATCTTTGCCGCGTGCGTGCGCTCCCCTTCTTTCTTCTCGCCGTTTTCGTGGGCGCGACGTTCACCTGGCCGCTGTCCGACACCGACCTCTGGTGGCACCTGTCGGCGGGCCGCGAGATGCTCACGCGCTTCGCCTGGCTGCGCTCCGACCCCTTCTGCCTTTCCAGTCTCGGAACCGCCTGGACCGACCTGCACTGGGGTTTCCAGCTTGCGCTGTTTTCCCTGCACCGCGCCGGCGGCGAGACCGCCTTGATCGCCACCCGCGGCCTTCTGGTGGGCGCCACCGTCGCACTCACCTTGCGAGGCCGTCTCTCCTGGGACACCCTGGCCGTCGCGGGGCTGGTGCTGGTGGGCAGCCGTCTGTTCCTCGATCTGCGCCCACTCCTGGTCACCCTGTTGTGCCTGGCCGCACTTTGGATCGCCCTCGAACGCAGACTTGACCTCCGCTCCGCGACGGTGGCGATCCTGGCGCAAATCGCCTTGGTCAACACCCAGGGTCTGTTCCTGCTCGGCCCCTTGTTCGCCCTGATCTCCGCTGCAGGCCTTCGCTGGGAAGGAGACGCTCCCGGGGCGCGTGCCCGGGTGCTGCTGGCCGCGGGCCTGGCGGGGGCCTCCCTGGCCAATCCATGGGGTCTCGACGCGTTCTCCTTGGCCTTGCGCATCGCCCACCGCATCCTTCCGGGGGGTGATGCCATCTTCGCCCGCGAGATCCCCGAAAATGCCCCGTTGTGGATCTGGCTGGGAGAAGACCCATTGCGTTCCCTTCCCTGGATCTGGGCCTTGGTCGTCTCGGCCTTCCTGATCCGTCGGGGCCCGGGATTCGTGGGGCGAACCTTGTTGCTGGGCTGCGGCGCGGCGTTGTCCCTGCTGGCGGTGCGGAATCTCCCTTTCCTGGCTCTGGCCCTCCTCCTGTCCATCGGATCGCGCCCGTGGCCCCACCCCCGGAAACTGGCCACCGGGGTATTCCTCCTGCTCGCCGCCCTGACGGCACCATCCATCCTGGAGCGCCGTTGGAACCTGCCCGGAAATCCGGTCGCCCCCACCCACTTCCCCGGTTCTTCGGCGCTCGAGGCGCTGCGCCACCATCCCGGCCCCGTCTTCCACGAGCTGCGCATCGGCGGCTGGTTGTCCTGGAACCTCCCCTACCGGGGCGCCTGCTGGGCCGACACCCGTCTGGTGCTGCACGACGCGGACTTCGTGCGCGCCTACCTCGCAGTCCTCGACCACCCTTCCCGTTTCCAGACCTGGAGCGACCACCAGGGGTTCCAGGTGGCGGTGGTCCCCGTGGTGGCCTGGCCCCGCTTTCGAAACCTCGCCGTCCATCTTCTGCATTCCCCGCACTGGCGTCTGATCGAAAGCGACGGCGCCTGGGCGGTTTTCGCCCGAATCCCCCCTCGCGGGGATTCGACCCCCGTACCGGTCGCCATTTCGCCATCGAGGATCGAGCGGGCGCTGCAGGCGCGATTCCAAGGCAATTCCCTTCTCGAGAGCTTCGTGCGCGAGCGCTGGGCATCCCTCCTGGACGAGGCCGTACCCTGACCCCCCCCGTGGTCCTGACCGGCGGCGCCGGAGCGATGGGGATGCGGCTCGTGCGCCGCCTGCGCGAGCGCGGCCTGGCCGTGCGGGTGATCGACCTCGACCGACCCGGAACGGCTCGGCGGATCGCCTCGGAAGGCGCCGAATTCCGTCCCGCCGATATCCTCGACCCTTCGTCCCTGACTCCGGCCCTCGAGGGTGGCGGCATGGTCGTGCACTTGGCAGCGCGGCTTCTGGCCCACGGCGACGACGATCTCCTGGCCCGCGTCAACCGCGACGGAACAGCCCTGCTGCTGGCCTGCGCACAGACCGCCGGAATCCGACGCCTGGTGCACGTCTCGTCGATTTCCGTCCATTACCGCCGGCAGAACGCCTATTCGCGTTCCAAGCGCGACGCCGAAGACCTGGTCCGCGCCAGCGGGTTCGATTGGACCATCCTGCGCCCGACCCTCGCCTGGGGTGATCCCGGGGCGATCGAACACGAAACCTTCCGCCGACGGGTTCTCCGCCCCGTGCTGCTTCCCCTCCCCTGTGGTGGCCGGGCCCGCAAGGCCCCCGTTCACGTCGACGACCTCGCCGCGGCCTTCGAGGCCACCTTGCACCGGCCACAATCCATCCGCGCCGAGATCGACCTCCCGGGATCGCGCGTCCTTTCCCTGGCCGACATGGCGCGCGAAATCCGCGCCGCCGCGGGCCGCCGCGGGCCGATCCTCCCCGTCCCGATCCTCGTGGCCGCCGCGATCGCGCGCTCCGCGCCGGTATGGCGCCGCATCGGCCGCGTTCCCCCCCTGGACTGGCAGACCCTCACCGGATTGCTGGAAGACGCGGCACCGTCGGGTGTTCGCGCCCGAACCCTGCTGGGGTGGACCTCCCGCCCCTGGAGTGCCCGTCCATGAAACCCGACCTCCCACCCCGCACCTTCGTGGTGATCCCCGCCTACCAGGCGGCCGCGACCTTGCGCGACACGATCGGACGCATCCCGTCCGCCGCGTGGGACCACCTGGAGCGCGTGCTGGTCGTCGACGACGGCAGCCGCGACGGAACAGGCGACCTGGCCCGTTCCCTGGCCCAGCACCAGCCGCGCATCGAGGTCGTCACGCATCCGACCAACCTCGGCTACGGCCCCACCGTGCGCCGCGGTCTGCAGGAGGCCATGGCCTCCTGCTGCGAGGTCGCCGCGGTGCTGCACGCCGACGGGCAATATCCGCCCGAGCGGATCCTGGAATTCGCCTCCCTCTGCCGCGATCGCGGTCTGTCGCTCCTGCAGGGATCGCGACACCTCTCCGGTGGTGCGCGCCGAGGTGGCATGCCCCTGTACAAGATCCTCGCGGGCCGCATGCTCGTGGCGCTGGAAAACCGCACCTTCGGCCTGGATCTGACCGACTACCACTCAGGTTTCCTCTTCCACCACCGTCGCGCCCTCGATCGCCTCCCCTACGACGCCCTGGGGGATTCCTTCGACTTCGACCTGCAGGCCATCGCGTGTGCGGCGGCCGCCGGCCTGTCCATCGGCGAGGAGGCCATCGCCACCCGATATGCGGACGAGATCTCCCACCTTCGCCCCATTCCCTACGGCCTGCGGGTGCTGCGCGTGCTGCACCTGTATCGCACCGGACATTTCCATCGACTTCTTTCCGAGGTGCGCCGCGACGCCCGGGTTTTTCCCCCGATCCCGCGATAGCGCGGCGAGAAGTCCAGGCGCGAACGGGATGACGGGAAGCACGCCCGGCCCTGTTGCGGGATCCAGGATTTTAGGTTGCATCCATGAGCGAGCTCGCCGCGACTTTCCGAAACGCCTTCTTCCGCCTGAACGATCCGGCGGAGCGCATCCGCACCCTCAAGAGCCTCCTGGCCGAGGAACGCGAGCGGATCCGCGCGCGCTTCCTGGCCGGCGCCACCGCGCAGGCCACCACCGCGAACTTGACGGATCTCGTCGACGCGTTCCTCCGCGCCCTCCTCGAGGCGCGCCGGAACACCACGCCCGCGGCCTCCGAACTGGCTTTGGTGGCCGTCGGCGGGTACGGCCGGCGCGAGATGTGCCCAAAAAGCGACGTCGACCTTCTCATCCTGATTCCCAGGAAGGCCAGCCCCGCGGTGTTGGCAGAAGCCGAGCAGATCCTGTACCCCCTTTGGGACATGGGATTCGTGGTGGGTCAAGCGGTGCGCACCGTCGCCGATTGCCGCAAGGCCGCGGACGAAGACGTCGAGACCTACACCGCCTTCCTGCAGGAACGCTTCCTGGGCGGAGCGTTCTCGCTCTACAAGGAGTTCGCCGATTTCGTCGGGGAGCGTCCCTCCGGGCGCCACCAGAAGAAGCTCACCCAGATGAAGCTCGCCGAGCGCGACAAACGCCTGCTGGCGCAGGGACAGCTCGCGCAGACGCTGGAACCCAACCTCAAGGAAGGTCGCGGCTGCCTGCGCGATCTCCACACCCTCGTGTGGCTGGCGGGCATCCAGTGCGGTGCGCGCAACGTCGAGGACCTCGTCCGGTCGGGAATCGTCAGCCCCGAGGAGCTGGAAGACGTGCGCGCCGCGAACGAATTCCTGTTGCGCGCGCGCATCGCTCTGCACTACCAGACCGATGGCAAGACCGACCGCATGGGCTTCGAAGACCAGGAATCCATCGCCCGCACGCTGGGCTACCAGGACGAAGAAAACTGTCCGCGCGGAGTGGAACGGTTCCAGAAGGACTTCTACGCCAAGGTGCGGACGGTCGACTCCATCACCTCGCAGTACTGCGACCGGGTCGCCTCCCAGGCCTCCCGCCGGGTGCGCACCACAAGCCCCGATCCGCGATTTCGCATCGTCGACGGCTCCCTGGAGATGCCCGTCGACGGCCTCAACCCGTTCCTGTCCAACATCGGGCTGGTTCTGGACCTCTTCCGCGCGGCCCAGAGGGCCCATGTGGGCGTGGGAGCGACCACCCGCTGGTACGTGCGCCAGGCGGTCGGACTTGCCGATCCCGAAGAGATGGATCTCTCGGCGCTGCTGCCCAAGTTGCTGGACATCGCGCGCCATACCGGCGCCAACGCCTTCACGCTGCGCGAGCTCCACCGCCTGGGGGTCATCAACCTGGTGGTCCCCGACTTCAAGCTCATCGACTGCCACAGCCAACACGACATCTACCACCTCTACACCACCGACGAACACACCCTCACGGTGCTTTCCCGACTGGCCACCCTGGGCAAATCGGAAGACCCCGTGCTCCAGCACCTGAAGGCCGAGATGTTGAAGGTCCCCGACCTCGACATCCTGCTGATCGCCGGGCTGTTCCACGACGTGGGCAAAGGCCTGGGTCCGGACCACTCGGATACGGGCGCCCGATTGGTGCGCGACTACTGCCGACGGGCCGGCATTTCGGATTCGCGCGCCACCCAGGCGGCCGAGCTGGTCCAGCACCACCTGCTGTTGAACTTCCTCGCCCAGCGCCGCGACATCGACGACCCCCGCACCATCCGGGACCTGCTCGCCCGCATCAACGACGCGCACCTGCTGCGCAAGCTCTACGTGCTCACCTGGGCGGACACCTCGTCGGTTCATCCCGACGCATGGTCGGCCTGGAAAGCCAACCTCCTGCTGCGCCTCTACAATGGCGCCATGCTCGAGCTCGACAGCGAAGACACGGAACGCATCGATTCCAACTCCCGCCGCGAAGCCCTCGCGCAGGAGGCCTTCGGGCATCCGCGCGAGGAAGTGCTCGAACACCTTAAACGCCTGCCGCGTCGGTACGCGAGCTCGGTCTCGGCTCGCCAGCTCGCCGACCACCTCGAGCTCGTCGCGTCGCTGTCCAGCCGTCGGCGCTGCGCCGTCAAGGCAGCCAACCACGGGTCGCACTGGGATCTGGCCATCGTCTCGGCCGACCGTCCCGGCCTGCTGGCCCGCATCTGCGCCGCCCTCACCACCTTGCGCCTGTCCATCGTCTCGTCGCAGGTCTACACGCGCGTCGATGGCGTCGTGCTCGATCTGTTCTCGGTCATCGCCGAAGACTCCTCGATGTTCGCGGGCGACGCGGACTTGGCCCGTCGCACCGAGGAACGCCTGGGCGAGCTGCGCGACCTGGGAACGGAAGACCTCCAACAGGCGGTGGACACCCACATCCGCCGCTGGTCGGCGAGCGTCTCGCGCATCATGGTCCCGAAGGTCCGCGTCGAGTTCCACGACCAGGAATCGGACGACTACACGCTCCTGGACATCACCGCCCCGGATCGCCTGGGGCTGCTCTTCGACCTCACCTTGTATCTCTCGAAACGCCAGTGGGTTATCCATTCCGCGCGCGTGTGCACCGAGGCCGATCGCGCGCTCGATTCGTTCTCCCTCACCACGCCCGAGGGACGCCCCATCCTCGACGAGGAAGCCCGTCGCGCCGCGCGCGCCGACCTGCAGAAGCTCCTGCAGCTTTGACAGATTCTGTCTCTACGCATCGCATGCAGCGGACGAAAAAAAAGAAGAAAAAGGCGTTGCAACTTCTTGACTGCATGATATCGCCAGCGTATCATTGCCACTAGGATCGACTGGCCCGGTTGTCAACCATGCGCCAAGCCGCTTCACAAGGCGCTTCCCGCGCCACAGCAAAACCACAGCGACTCCCCAGGAGAACGCAGATGCAGAAGAAGCCCGCCGCCAAGAAGGCCGCCGCCCCCAAGAAGGCAGCAGCTCCCAAGAAGGTCGCTGCCGCCCC
>JAMIIV010000046.1:0-41713 GCA_035913415.1 Fibrobacteria bacterium
GAGCCTGTCGGGTGGTCGAGCGTGTCTAGACCCACCCGGCTGGTCTCGACTGGCTCGACCACCGGAAGTCCTTTGACCACAGGGAGCCATTCGGCCCCCGAAGGGGCTCGACCACCGGATTCCCTTGCGAGAGCGGCCTACAGTCCCAGGCGCTTGCCGGCCTCGATCTTGGCGGGTTCGATGCCCCAGTCGATGGCGATCGCCGCCACGGGAAGGGTGTCGGAACCGAAGAGCTTCGCGGTCTTGAGGCGCGGACCGATGTCGACGGAATCCGTCTTGACGACCAGGCGCTTCATCATCCCGAGGAGGTCCAGTTCCGGGCGGACCTTGACCTTGCCCAGCGAGGTGACCCGACCGGCGACGACCTCGAAGGTGTCGGAAGGAAACGCGACGGGATCGCGGTCGGCCAGCAGCAACTTGGTGGCCACGTAGCGTCCTGGAGGAAGCTGTTGCAGCACCACCGCGCCGGGGGTGCGCACCCGCGGATCGACGGCGATGCGGATCTGTTCGCTGTCGGACACGCGGCGCAGATCGATGCGGATCGCCCCACCGAACCCGCCGTCGCACACATGCGCCAACACACCGTTGGTTCGCAGGTCGACCTGCGAGGATGAGGCCTCGTCGAGCCGCACCGCGGGGGTGGCGAGGTTCAGACCAGCGAAGGCCGCGGTGGCCAGGGCAAGCAGCGCGAAGGTCGGACGGGTCATGCGCGCCATTGTAATTCCCGGTGCCCCGATATCCATTGTAGAGCCGCCCTGCGGGGCGGCTCTACCCAGCCGACGGGGGCACCGGGGTTCACCACCGCGGCAGCGAATGGACGCGCACCTGCCCCGCCTGTTGCACCCGCAGGAACCCCATTCCCCGCGGAGTGGCCAGCTCCAGGGCCCCCTGCGGGACCGGGCCGGAGTGCAGCAGGGCGCGGCGCCCATCGGGCCTGACCCACTCGACCCGCGCGGGGCCGGAGGCGGGAAGCGTCAGCGAGACGCGTCCGGCGGCGGTCCGGCGAAGGGCCGGCGGGCGCGGGGCGCGGTGTTGGCTGGAAGTCGCGTCCCAGGAATAGAGGTAGGTGCTGACCCGACGGCGGGATTCCGCGGGCCCGTTCCAGGATACCTGGGTTTGCGTCTGCAATTGTTCGTTGTTCCAGGTGTATTCCGTGGACTTGATGCGGGTCGACACGCCTCCAGCGGGAGGGGTGTTCCAGCGGGTAGTGGAGAGGATCTTCCCGGATGGATCCCAGAGGAGGCTGTCCGTACCGGTGGAGACCATGGTGTGCGTAGGGAAATTGTACCAGTTGAAGAGGAGTGCGTGGGTGGGGCGCTCGGCAGGCCCTTGCACCGCCACGGAGTCCTTATCCCGAGGGAGAGAATCGGCGTATTCCGTGGTGACCCACTGGGGCAGGTGGGCTTGGGTGCTGGCGTATCCCCGGCGCATCCGGGTCCATTTCGCGAGGGAATCCTTGCCGTTGGCGATCATGAGGTCGCAGGAGGCCTTGGCGACAAACCGACCTTCTAGGTCAAGCACCATGCTGTCCGTCCAGGGGCATTTCCACCAAGCCCAGGAGTCGCGGCGGATCATGGCGCGATCCGTTGGATTCCACGAGAACCAACTGGTATCGGTGCGCACGGGTCCGGTGGAATCTCGATAGGCGACAACCAGCCGGGAGGGACAGCGACGTGTGCCAACCACCGTGGGTAGGCCCACATCGAAGCTCCAGGAGTAGGAGTGGTCCGCGGTGTAACTGGAGGCGCCGTTGTGCACGGCCATATGGGCCTGCAACGGACGTCCCGCCGCGTCGCGAGACCCCACGGTCCACTGCAACAGATGATCCTCGGTGGACGAGACGACATGGCGCCGAACGGAATCGGAAAGAATTGCGCTGGGCCCCTCGAGCCATTCCACACTCGACACCGAAGCGCCAACCGGAGTGGACAACATGGACACAGCGCCGATCCAGGCAACAATACGGGGATTCATGCCCCCCATTGTAGCACCGCGCCAGCCGGACGGAGGGGCCCCCCCAGGGGCGGGACCGTGGCCCCCCACATCTCGCCGCGTCTGGGTAGAGACGCCCTGCAGGGCGTCTCCGCCAGCCGCCACCCAGACCGCGGGGCCACGGCCCGAGCGCCCCGCGCGAGCCCGCAGGAGGGCGACCGCCCCCATTTCATCCGTCGCGTTCCCGTAGAGCCGCCCTGCAGGGCGGCTCCAAGCCGGATGGAGCAGAGGGGGGGGGCGGGGGCGCCCATTTCGGATCGGCCAATTCCGCCCGATGCCCTACCCAGGGGGGGGACATTTTTTCTACACTTGCCCGGGTCGCTTTCCGCGGCCTTTCGACAAGGTCCGCCGGGGTGACAGCAATCCGGACGGGCCGCAACCTGCCGGAGACAGCCCTAATGCCGAAGCGCACAGACATCCAGTCCATCCTGATCATCGGGTCGGGACCCATCGTGATTGGCCAGGCCTGCGAATTCGACTACTCGGGCACCCAGGCGTGCAAGGCGTTGCGCGAGGAGGGCTACAAGGTCATCCTGGTGAACTCCAATCCCGCCACGATCATGACCGATCCTGGCACCGCCGACCGCACGTACGTGGAGCCCATCACCGCCGACGCCGTCGCGGCGATCATCGCCCTGGAGCGCCCCGACGCCATCCTGCCCACCCTGGGCGGCCAGACCGCTCTGAACTGCGCCATGGAACTGGCCAGCCGCGGTGTGCTGCACGAATTCGGCGTCGAGATGATCGGCGCCACCCCCAGCGCCATCGAGAAGGCCGAGAGCCGCCAGCTCTTCAAGGCCGCGATGGACAAGATCGGACTGGAAAGCGCCCGTTCGGACGTGGCGCACACCATGCAGGAAGCCCGCAAGTCGCGCGACCGCCTGGGTTACCCCGTGGTCATCCGCCCCGCGTTCACCATGGGTGGCGCCGGCGGTGGTTTCGCCTACGACGACGAGGAATTCGAGCGCATCTGCTCCAACGGCCTGGCCCTTTCGCCCACCACGGAGGTCCTCATCGAGGAATCCATCCTGGGCTGGAAGGAATACGAGATGGAAGTGATGCGTGACAAGGCCGACAACGCCGTCATCATCTGCTCCATCGAGAACTTCGACCCCATGGGCATCCACACGGGCGACAGCATCACCGTGGCCCCGGCCCAGACGCTGACCGACAAGGAATACCAGCGCATGCGCGACGCCTCGATCGCGATCCTGCGCGAGATCGGCGTCGAAACCGGCGGCTCGAACGTGCAGTTCGCGGTCAATCCCGAAGACGGCCGCATGGTCGTCATCGAGATGAACCCGCGTGTGAGCCGCTCGTCGGCACTGGCTTCCAAGGCGACGGGTTTCCCCATCGCCAAGATCGCGGCCAAGCTGGCCGTGGGCTACACCCTGCCCGAGATCTCCAACGACATCACGAAGATGACCCCGGCCTGTTTCGAGCCGTCCATCGACTATGTGGTCACCAAGATCCCGCGTTTCAACTTCGAGAAGTTCCCCGGCGCCTCCAGCACCCTGGGCACCCAGATGAAGTCCGTGGGCGAGGCCATGAGCATCGGCCGTTGTTTCAAGGAGTCGCTCCAGAAGGGCTTCCGCTCCCTGGAGACCGGCCGCGGCGGCTTCGGCGGCGACGGCAAGGATCTGCCCCTCACGGACGCGGAACTGGTGACTCTCCTGGAGATCCGCCGGCCCCAGCCCGACCGCCTCTTCGCGGTGCGTGCGGCGTTCGAGCGCGGCTGGAGCATCGAGAAGGTGCATGCCATCGGCAAGTACGATCCCTGGTTCCTGGCCCACGTCAAGGAACTGATCGACTTCGAGATGCAGGAGCTCAGGGCCAAGAAACTGTCCGACCTCTCGGTCGCGGTCCTGCGCCAGGCGAAGGAATGGGGTTTCGGCGATCAGCAGATCGCCTTCCAGACCGGTTCCACCGAGATGGAGGTGCGTGCGCGCCGCCTGTCGCTGGGCATCAAGGCCGTATTCAAGACCGTCGACACCTGCGCCGCCGAGTTCGAGGCCCACACGCCTTACCACTACTCGGCCTACGACGACGAGAACGAATCGATCCGCACCGATCGCAAGAAGGTGGTCATCCTGGGTGGCGGACCCAACCGCATCGGCCAGGGCATCGAGTTCGACTACTGCTGCTGCCACGCGTCCTACGCGCTGAAGCAGGAGGGTGTCGAGTCGATCATGATCAACTCGAACCCCGAGACGGTGTCCACCGACTACGACACCTCCGACAAGCTCTACTTCGAACCGCTGAACCGCGAAGAGCTGCTGAACATCCTCGACCACGAGAAGCCCGACGGCGTGATCCTGCAGTTCGGCGGCCAGACCCCGCTGAAGCTGGCCAAGGACCTCGAGCAGGCCGGCGTGAAGATCATGGGCACCAGCCCCAAGTCCATCTGGCTGGCCGAAGACCGCAAGCTGTTCAACGTGCTGATGGAAGACCTCAAGATCCGCCAGCCCGCCGGCGCCACCGCCACCAACGCCGCCGAGGCCCTGGCCGTGGCCGCCAAGGTGGGCTTCCCGCTGCTGGCCCGCCCCTCCTTCGTGTTGGGCGGCCGTGCGATGAAGATCCTCTACAGCGTGCCCGAGCTCGAGACGTACATGCGCGAGACCGTGCATCCCACGCCCGAGCACCCCATCCTGCTGGACCAGTACCTCGAGAACGCCACCGAAGTGGACGTCGACTGCATCCGCGACACGCACGGGGTGGCGATCGTGGCCGGCATCATGCAGCACATCGAGGAAGCCGGCATCCACTCCGGCGACTCGGCCTGCGTGCTGCCCACCACCACGTTGTCGGAATCCGTCCTCAAGACCCTGCGCGAACAGACCGTCACCATCGCCCACGCGCTGGAAGTCATCGGCATGATGAACATCCAGTTCGCGGTCAAGGACAACCTGGTGTACGTGCTGGAAGTGAATCCCCGCGCCTCGCGCACGGTGCCGTTCGTGGCCAAGGCCACGGGCATCTCGTTCGCCAACCTGGCCACCAAGGTGATGCTGGGCAAGTCGCTGCAGGAGCTGGGCTACACCAAGGAGATCGTGCCCAAACACTACTCCGTCAAGGAGTCCGTGTTCCCCTTCGCCAAGTTCCACGGTTCGGACACCGTGCTGGGCCCCGAGATGAAGTCCACCGGCGAGGTCATGGGCATCGATGCCACCTTCGGCGCGGCCTTCGCCAAGAGCCAGATCGGCGCTTCCAGCAAGCTGCCCCTGAAGGGCACCGTCTTCGTGAGCGTCAACGACCGCGACAAGCCGGGTGTCGTGGACATCGCTCGCCGCATCAGCGGCATGGGCATGAAGATCGTGGCGACCAGCGGCACCGCGGCCTACCTCAAGAAGGCGGGCATCGAGGTGGATGTGGTGAAGAAGGTGTCGGAAGGCACGGGCAACATCGTCGACCAGATCCTGGAAAAGAAGATCGCCCTGCTGATCAACACACCCATGGGCGCCGACGCCAAGGGCGACGACGCCGTTATCCGCCAGGCGGCCCTGCGTGCGGCCATCCCCTATACCACCACGCTCTCGGCGGCGTCCGCCGCGGCCGAGGCGATCGCCACGCTGCGGTCTTCGGACCTGGGCGTGAAGTGCCTGCAGGACTGGTACGCCTAGGCTCGAGTTCCCGTGCGGATGTCCTTCGCGAGAGGGATCCACGTGCAATCCAAGGATGCTCGCCGATGAGATTCGATAGGCGACTTGCGATCCTCCTCCTGACCCTGTGGATTCCTGGCTCCCTCCGGAGCGAGGGGTTCCAGGGCTGGCGGGGTGTTGAGGTCGCCGACGATCGCTTCCAGGGCGGCAATTCGAACACCAGGATCCTGGAGTCGGATTCCGTCCTGAGGTTCGTCTTCGCCGTGCGTCCCAGTGGAGCATTTCCGTTTTCGGGGGTGAAGATTCCCCTGGATTCGTCCGCCGCGCGGATCAACGCGGGAACCGATCTGCGATCGACAAAGGGGTTGCGCCTGCGCATGGCGATCGACGGACCTTCGAATTGGCGTGTTGTCGTGAAGACCATCGCCCCGGACCTCACGACTCCGGATGATCCCACCAGCTATCGATACTTCGAACTCGAGATCCCGACTCTGGATCGCGATACGATCTTGCCGTGGGCAGCGTTCCAGATCCCCGCCTGGTGGGCCACGGGGCGGGCGATTCCCTCCGACCAGAGGATGGGGATCGGAGAATCCGACCTGGCCCGAGTCGCCTGGATCGAGTTGCTCAACGGTTATTCCCCTCGCGGACTCGATTCGGGTGTGGTCGTGGTCCGGCGGTTGGAAACGGTAGCGCGCGAACCGGATCAAATGAGGGGATTCGCATGGTTGATCCCGTTGGCCGGAGGGGTTTTGGGAGTCGGGCTGCTCGCCTTCCGGCGTGCCCGCAAGAAGCGCAAGGAGAGTGTCCCCGATTCCGCAGGAAGGAGTCCGCATCAGGGGGAGCCGTTGCAACCCGACCCCTTGCACCTTTCGGAACCCCTGAGGGAAGACCTCGCCAGGTTCCGTACCTATCTGGAAACCAATTACATGAATCCGGATCTGAGCCTCGATCTAGCCGGCCAAGACCTGAAACTGAGCCCGAACCGAATCTCGGTCCTGCTCCGCGACGGATTCGCCCAGAATTTCAAGTCTCTGCTGAACGACCTCCGGCTTGCCGAAGCGGCCCGTCAGTTGCGGGAAACCTCCCATCCCATCCAGGACGTCGCGTTTGCCGTGGGGTACAACCACATCGCCCATTTCAATCGTCTGTTCCGGGAGAAACACGGCTGCACTCCCGGCGAATTCCGAAAGTCCCACGCCGGGTGACGGTGCATGGAGGACCTCCCCCTCCTTGATCTTTTGCCGAGGAGACGAAATAGATCAAGGAACGCCAGGCCTTTCTGGAAGGCTCCATCGATCCTTGGAGCGAACTTCTCTCCATGACGATCTCCCTACCGACAGCCTGCCCCTCCCCCCTCCTCACCCTCCAGCGCCTCAGCGAGATGATCGGATCGCGGTTGCGAATCCAAGAGTTGCTCCCTGCGACCTTGTTGCTTCTGACCGTTGCGTCAGGTCCCGCACAGGCCGCGGCCCTACCGGGACCTTCGTGGGAAACCGGAACCTACAGGAACCTGTTCACCGAAAACGGCTATCCCCAGGTGCAGGTGACCGCCAAGCTCCAGAATGCCTACCGCAGCCTGTTCGAGGGTGATTCCGCCAATGAGCGGGTCTACTACAAGGTGGGCCAGACGATGGGATACATCCTGGACGTGGGCAACGGGGATGTCCGCTCCGAGGGCCAGAGCTACGGAATGATGATCGCGGTCCAGATGGACAAGAAGGACGTCTTCGATCGGCTGTGGACCTTCGCCAAGACCCACATGCAGCACACCCAGGAGCGGGCCGACCGCGGAGAACAAGGCAGCAAGGGAATGCTCGGGTTCTTCGCCTGGCAGATCAACGTGCCCCAATTCACCATGAAGGATCGCGGCAACGCCCCCGATGGCGAGGTCTATTTCACGACCTCCCTACTGATGGCCGCGCGTCGATGGGGCAACGGAACGGGTATCTACAACTACCAGGCCGAAGCGGAGTTCATCCTGAAGGAGATGGCCGACAAGCCCATCCAGGAGTACGGCACCTACTTCCCCATGATCGATTCGGCGACCAAGCTGATCGTCTTCGGGACGCGCTACTCCACGAACGCAGCCTTCACGGATCCGAGTTACCACCTGCCTGCCTTCGCGCGGTTGTGGGCCAAGTGGACTCCCAAGGGCGCGTACTGGAATCAGGTGGCCGACAGCAGCGTGTCATATCTGAAACGGGGTACCCATCCCGTCACGGGGTTGGCGACCGAGTACCAGTACTTCACCGGCGCGCCCTACCAGGCCAGTTGGAACACCAAGAGCAGCCACTTCGCCATGGATTCGTGGCGTGTGGCGATGAACATCGCGTTGGATCATGCGTGGTTCGGAACCGATCCCTGGCACGCGAGCCAGTCGGAGCGCATGCTTTCGTTTTTCGACAAGCAAGGCGACTACATGCAGTACTACACCCAAGACGGCAAGGTGCTGACCGGTGAAAACTACCCCGCCAACGAAGCACTCAAGACCATGAACGCGACAGCCGCGCTGGCACTTCCGGTGGGCAGCCCATTGGGAAAGAAGTTCATCGACGACCTATGGTCCGTCGAGCCTCCTACGGGAAAATGGCGCTACTACAACGGCATGCTCCACATGCTGGGAATGTTGGCGTGTTCGGGTGAGTACCGCATCTGGGGCGGGGAAGTCCCGACCGGCATCGCCGAAAATTCCCGCAGACAGGCCGAACTTCTGCGGTCCAGCACACGTGTCTTCCGACCAGATGGCCGCCGTCTCATCTCGGTCTCTTCGAGGGGCGCGCTTGGGAGCGTGTCCTCCACCAGCGGAAATGGTGCCGAGGTCCGCATCACGCCGTGAACCTCTGACGCACTGGCCTGCTGCCGGGGCCGGCAAGCGGATTCATGCGGTCGGTGGCTTGACGCACGGGCTCCCTGCTTCAGGCCGATTCGACCCGGTTCCGACCGTTGGCCTTGGCCCTGTACAGGGCTTCGTCGGCGCGTTTGGTCAAGCAGGAGAATTCGTCCACCCGGCCATGGGCGATGCCGATGCTGGCTGTGATGTGCAGATCCTTGTGCTCGAGTTCCGACTCGATGCGCGTGCGGATCTTCTCGGCAGCGGGCAGAAGCCGGGCCGCAGGGATTCCCGGCAGGAGCAGGATGAATTCCTCGCCTCCCCAGCGCGCCGCGACGTTGAGGTTGTGGGGGCGCATCTCTTCGTGGATGAGCCGAGCCAATCGACGCAGGATCTCGTCCCCGGCGTCGTGGCCAAGGGTGTCGTTGACGGATTTGAAGTGGTCCAGGTCTAGCATCATCACGCCCAATGCCGGATTCCCCGAGACGGTGGTTTGGCACGAGAGCGACGCCAGATGCTGTTCCAGCCCTCGGCGGTTGTGCAGGCGCGTGAGAGGATCGTGGTCGGCCAGCTCCTGGAGTTGATTGGTCGTTTTCTGCAACAGCCGAATCGACCCGAAGGATTTGTACAGGCGCAGCACCAATCCCCCCACGACGTAGGTGAGCCACATTCCGAACAGGATCTTCAGCAAGGTGTCCTGGCGGATCCACTTGCCATGGAATTCGATGCTTCGGATCCCGAAGGAACCTTCGCCGAGGCGGATGATGTCGGCGGAAGTGAGGAATTCCAGCTCGCGCACGTCGTGCCGATCGGTATTCAGGAATTGGACGGGGACGTTGTTGCGGGCCACCCACCACGGCGGGAGGACGAATCGGTCCAGCGGCATGGCGTTGCGCGAACGGCCGCCGTTTTCCGGCAACAGGACCATGTTCTGGTATTTCAAGGAGGAGCGATCTCCGGCACGGTAGACGTTGGTGTCCATCGCCTTCAACTGGGTCTGGAAGGATGTGTTCACACCATCGAAACCGTCGAGGTTCACGACCAGGGTGTCGAAGCGGGACAGGTCGATCCCGGGTGAGGAATCCATTCCGAGGAAGGTGAAGTTGATCCCGCAGAAGGCCCATCCGCCGCCGGGGCGGACATCGTAGACGATTCGCCACACCCCCGCGGCTTCATCCAGTCGGCAGATCGATTCTCCACCGTCGTTCTTGTCGTCCACCGCTGAAACCCGGATTCCGGGGCTGTTTGGGCCCAGGGTGAGGGAACGATTCATCTCCCAATGTTGCAGAGCCAGCATGGAGATGGTCGCGGCCAGCAACAAGAGAACGATCCGCTCACGAAGCAGGAGGTTCCAGAACTCCCTCGGGGTGGAGGGCGATGTGGGGGGTGGGGAGGTTTCCAGCATGATCGGGTACTGGCCAAAGTCTACCACTTGCGGCCCCAAAAAGTGTCGTCGGGATTTCTCTGGGGATATTTCAGCGAGGTTGTTGGGGTGCGGGGCGGCGGGGCATCACAAGTCCCAGAAGGTCCGTCACTTGGAACGCGAGTGTTTCCAGCGGAGGGGCACCGGGCCATTGGAGTTGTCCGTCCAACCACAACATGGCCATGCCATGGACGGACGACCACAGGGTGAGGGCGATCGTATGGGCTTGGGCGTCGGAGCACCCCGTGCGGCCCTGGATGCCCTGCAGAAGTTGCGGGTAGATGGCCGAAGACGCCTCCACGAGTTCGGGGCTGGCCGACCCCGTGGCGCGTTCGTGGGAATACATTAGGCGGAACAGGGAGGGGTGTTCACTGGCCCAGGTGATGTAGCGGATCCCGAAAGCGTGTAATCCTTCGAGAGGGGGGGGAGGGTTGCGCACGGCTTCGGACATGGCTTCCATCTGCATGCGGAAACCGGCCGCGGAGACGGCCGCCAGAAGCGCTTCTTTGTCGGCGAAGTGGTGGTAGGGGGCGGCGTGGCTGACCCCGGCCCGCCGGGCGGCGGCGCGCAAGGAAAGCGCCGACAGTCCTTCGTGTTCCAGGAGTTCGACCGCCGCCTGCACCAGCGCCTGGCGGAGGTCGCCATGGTGGTAGGGAGTCGGGGCCGCAGCTTCCTGCGCTTTTGTGCCTCGGGCCATCTTGACAATGTAAGGAACGAAGTGATCTTTACAGCGACAAGATGGTCGTGCCCACCGGTGCCGACCCTCCGTACCCCGCTACCGGTCTTCCTTCGCCCAGGAGTGTCGAACATGTTCGGGAACCACCGCGTACAAACCATGGATCGTTTGCGCAGGCCAGCTTTTCGCGTCCCCACAAGGGGACTGGTGCTGGCGGCCTTGGCCGTGTTCGCTTCCGGAGCCGGGGCGGCGGGACTGGGAGATTTCACCGGCCGCTGGGCCTACGATTCCAGCCGCAGCGACCGCATCGAAGACGCGATCGAGACCTGCATTGCCCGATACCCCGAAGACGCGAAGTCCATCACCCGCGATCGGCTGCTGGAAACCAACGATCTGACGCGTGTCCTGGTGATCTCCCCCCTGGACAGCGGCCGGAAGGTTCTGATCGGCTACGAGGTCGCCAACAACGGGACCGTCGCGCCTCTGGACGGGACGGAAGTGCCGTCCACCAACCTCTCGGGGGAGGTGTTCCAGATGAGCGTGCGCCTGGACGGCGAAGCCTTGGTGGAGACCTTCGAGGCCGACAACGGAACGCGCACGAACACCTACACCGTGTCCGCGGACGGGAAGACCCTGGTGTTGCAAGCAATGGTCGAAAGCCCGCAGATGCCCACGGTCCTGAGTTACCGGCTGGAGTACACCCGTGAAACGGTTTCGACGAGGGAGCCCCGACGAAAGGCGCATCGCAACAAGGGGTCGAGTGCGCTTCACGGCATCGATGGTCGATTGTGGACCGAGCGAACCGTTTTGATGAATCCCACCGTGGAAGGGGCACGATAGACGCTCCTTGCCTCGTCCGAGCCGGGGAGGGGGGCTACCTTTCCCTCCCCATGACCACGACGCCGACCAGAGTCTCCTCTCTCGGGCAGGATCCGTCCGAGCCCCGCTGGCGGCCGTTCTGCTACCGGTGTTGGCGTGCCCGCATCCTGTGCCTGTGCAACCACGTGCAGGTGGTCGACAATCCTGTGGAGGTGCTGTTCCTGCAGCACCCCAACGAGCGCAAGGTGCCCATGAACACGGCGCGGCTGGCGCACCTGTCGTTGTCCCGTTCACGCCTGGTGCACGGGGTGTGCTTCGACGAGGTGCGCGCCGTGCGCGATCTGCTGGCCCGCCGCGAACGGGTGGGTCTCCTGTTTCCTTCGCCCCAGGCCAAGGAACTGCGCGACGCCCCACCAGACTTGGAAACCCTGGTGGTCGTCGACGGCACCTGGCGCGAGGCCAAGAAGATGATCTGGCTTTCCCCGGTGCTGAACGAGTTCCCGCACTACGCCTTCGTGCCCGACAAACCCAGCAACTACCGCATTCGCAAGGAACCCAAGGAAGAGTTCATCTCCAGCATCGAGGCGACGGTGGCGGCCCTGCGCATCCTGGACCGCGATCCGGCCAAATAC
This sequence comes from Fibrobacteria bacterium, assembly GCA_035913415.1. Lineage (GTDB taxonomy): Bacteria > Fibrobacterota > Fibrobacteria > UBA5070 > UBA5070 > UBA5070. The sequence continues at coordinate 11,975 of JAMIIV010000046.1, forward strand.
GGGGAACTGCTGGCCCTGTTCGATCGCATGGTCGATCGCCAGGTGGATTTCCTGCGTCTGAACAACCGGCCCGGCCGGCGCTCGAACAGCCGCGACGACACCTTCCACATGGGCGACCTCGAAGACCTCCTGTTCCGCGTGCCCCCCGCGGAGCGCCTGGCCACGCTGGCCACCTTCACCGACGAGCAGAACCTGGGACTGGCCAACATCGCGCGCGAACTCTACGGCATCGCCGACGTCCTGGCTCCGGTCGCCCTCGAGCCGGCGGGGATCGCCGGAGCCTGAGCCGGATCGTGTCCTCCTCCCGGGGGACGGAAATCGTCCCACCGGGGGAGCACGCGCTCAAGCGGCGCGGCGCAGGGTTTGCGGCACCTCCTTCGTGCGGGCCCACTCGGCGGTGGCTTCGTGCAACAGGTCCACGGCCCAGGGCAGTCCCACGGGGCGGTCGATCCAGCGCAAGGTGCGGTCGCGGTGGCGCAGGGCATGGGAGAATCCCACCACGCGGCCCTCGTGGAGCAGGCACAGCTCCAGGGTCTCGGCGCGGGTGCGGGACTTGAGTTCCAGGTCGTTCCAGTCCGGGGGATTCGAGAAGGAGATCAGCATCTGCGCCTCCTGTGCCGTTGGAAACGGGTGCGACCCATCGACCAGATCTTGGAGGAACAGGCGGATGCGGGGAGCGGGAACGAGTGCGAAACGATGTGGATCATGGGAGGCTCCGAGAGGGATCGTGGGGGGGCGACCGGACTCGGAGGGGTGAACAGCGACCTTCCCCTCGAACCGGTTGCCGGGAGGGAGAGGCGACGAAGGTGTCGTCGGATCAGCCTCGCTGCGGCGCGTGGACCGGGTGGACCACGACGGACGTGCATGCGGACTTGAGCCAACGGCTGTTCATTTCCTGAAGGTAGGGCCTGGAAGCTCGGCGATCAAGGGTCGTGGGGAAGAGTTCCGTACTCGCCGCGAGTCCGTCGGGTGCCCGGGGATTCTCCCTCTTCGATCGGGCGCGTCTGCTCGATCTCGTCGTCCAGGCGGGCCTGGACCGTGTCCCCGCCGCGGCGAGGCTGGAATCAGACGACTTCGGCAAAGTGGTCGAGGCCGACCAGGCTCGTCGAGTGGGCCGCCGAATTCCAAGCCACGGAATGGAAAAGGCGCCGCCGCGAGATCGCGACGACGCCCCATCCTGACAGGAACTGTCCGTGATTACTTCGCGGCCGGGGGCAGCAGGACGGCGTCGATGACGTGGATCACACCGTTCCTGGCCTGGATGTCCACGACGGTGACCTGGGTGGTTCCGTTGAGGTAGACCTTCCCGCCGCGGACTTCGATCGTGACCTCCTTGCCGTTGACCGTGGTGGCCTTGCTCAGCGTGACCACGGTGGGGGACTCGACCTTGGCTCCCACGACGTGGTAGAGGAGGATGTCCTTGAGGGCCCCGGTGGGGTCCTTGAGGAGCTCGGACACCGTTCCGGCGGGCAGCTTGGCGAAGGCGGCGTCGGTGGGGGCGAACACGGTGAACTGCTTGGTGGTGTCGGCCAGCGTGGGGGCCAGTCCCGCGGCGGTGACGGCGGCGGCCAGCGTCTCGAAGGTGGTGTCCGCCGCGGCGATCTCCAGGATGGTCTTGGGAGCGGCGGCAGGAGCCGCGGGCGCCATGGGGGAGTCGCTGTCGGAGTCGCAGCCCACGAGTCCGAGGGGGAGGAGGGCGGCGGCGAGGGCGATGGTGCGGAAGTTGGTCTTCATCGTGTTCTCCAGGGGTGTGGTTTCCGGTGCCGTTGGTTTCGGCCTGGAGATCAACCTATCCGGGGTCCAGGAGGAAGACTGCAGCCCGTGGAGCAACTCTGTTCACAGGCGTGAACGGGCCGCTTCCCGTCATGACGGAAATTGTCGGGACGGAAGGTTTCCGCCCCGGGAGAGGGGGGGCGAGGCGGCGTCCATGGAGGGAGCGGCTCGCGCCGCGCGGCCTCAGGGAAGCCGTATGGTGGTGTCCTGGGACGGACGCAGCGTCAGGCTGTCGGACACGTAGCCGACCCCGCGCAGGCGGAAGGCGTAGCCCGCGGGGACCTTCGTCAGGGTCCCCGCCCCATCGACAAGATCCGTCGCGAGGTCGGTTCCCTCGATCCAGACGCGCCGCGTCCCGGTGGCCTGGAAGCGCAGGGTGGCGACCGTGTGGAGGATGGCTTCGGAGGAGTCGGTTCGCTTGGGTGCGACCTGCCGGCCGCCCACGAGCGCCCTCCTGCCGTCGGGGTCGGTCAGAAGCAGGGTCCAGCGACCAGTTGGTATCCCCTCGATGCGCCAGCGACCCTGGTCGTCGGCCAGCGTCGTGAAGCGCGCGGCCACGGGGCCGACCGCTACGGATGCGGAGTCGCCCGGGAGGACCTCGACCCTGGCGCGTGCGGCAGGCTTGTTCTCCAGGAGCAAGGCCACTCCCTGGAGGGCGCCCGTTTCGGTGTCGGTGCTTCCTCCCGCCGAACGTTCGTCGCAGGCCACCAGGAGAGCCAGGATCGCGAGTGCCGGGAGGTGGGGACGGGTCATGGGGTTTTCGGAAGAGGCTGGCTGAGTGGAACGAGACTCATGGTGAGCAGGTAGACCCGATCGGCCTGGTCGTCCACTCGGGACATCTCCTGGAGCTGGGACCGGAACTGCCGGGACTTCTTCACGAAAAGATCGAAAGTCTCGCGGGAAATGCCCAGCACCGTGGCCGCCGTGGAGCGATCCGCGCCCCTGGTGCGGTCGAAGGCCTCCGAGGCGAGCTTGAGCATCTGGATCTGGTAGCGCACGATGCGGTGGTCGTGGAAGGCGCTTCCCGCCTTGAGCACGGGATCGACCTGCACGTAGCCGCGGGCCTTGCGTCGCAGGAAACCCAGGCGCACCAGCAGTTCGACCGACTCGCGGGCCTGGTCGGCGGTGATGGCCGGGTGCAGCATCGCCGCGATGCCTTCCCAGTCGTTGCCCCAGGGGCGCATGGTGGCGACCTCGCGGACCACGGGGTGCCACCACTGCGCGAAATAGTCGAAGCGGTCGGGCGGAACCTGCACGTCGCGGGCCTTGGACTGCACCGTCACGAGCCGGTCGAAGAACAGGTTCTTCTCTTCGACGGTGCGGGCCTGGTTGAAGAACACCAGGTTCTCGAAGAATTCGGCTTCGGGTCCGTGGAGGTCGAGCGCTTTGCAGACCTTCAGGAGGCTCTGCTTGGTGAGGTTGCGGGTGCCTTCGATGACCTGCGGAAAGAACGCCGAGCTGTTGATCCCCGCCTTCTGGGAAAGGTACCGGTACGACAGGGCCGGGTTGCGAGCCTTCATGGCGTCGTAGTGGTCCCGCAAGCATTGGCGGTAGTCGCTGTATTCGAAGACGCTGGCCATGGTTCCCTCCAAATTACGAGTGCAGCACCCCCGTGTCCCGCGACCTTGGCACTGGGATGTTCACGTCCGTGAACGGGAGACGCGCAATCGCGACTCCTCCCCCGGAAGGGGGGGCGCCTGCGGCGCTGGGGTGTGACGCAACGCACGTCGGAGAGGTGTCGATCCTGCCTTTGGCCTAACTTTTCCATCATGTCCTCCCGCCTCGCCCTGCTTGTCCTCCCCTTGGCGTTCGCATCCTGCCGCAAAACGGAATCCGTCACGGTTCCGTCTCCCGTGGACTCGGTCCAGGCCGCGCTTCCCGACACCTCCGGCGCGGAACCGGTTCCGGATTCGAGCCTCCTGGCGGCTTCAAGTTCGCCGGAAAAACTGTCCTACGATTCCGCGGTGGCTGCCCTGCCTCCCGAAGTCCGCGACTCGGTGCGCCTCTGGCAGCAGCGGATGGACAGCTTGCGCGCGGCGTGGGAACGCGACATGGCCGAGGCCGCTCCCCTGAAGACGTTCACGAAGCGGCCCTGGGACCACCCGATCCCTCACCCCACAGGCACAACCGCCGAGCGTGCCAGGGTGTTCCGCGGCATCGAAGGGTGCGAGGGCGACTCCGCCTTCGACGTCTACCTCGCCGGAGGAGATGTCCATACGGGAAGCCAGGAGTCGCACTCGTTCTACGTGGCACCAGGGTTCACCCTGTCGGGTGGAATCCACCAGGGGATGAGCTCCATGGACGCCATCCAGGTGATGGGAAATCCCTACCGCAGCGGTGACGGCTACCTGTCGTGGGCGATCCAGGACTGGGGTGAGAAGGAATACTCCAACCGGGTGGCCTGGAGGGAGGTCATGCGTTTCTTCTTCCTGGACAATCGCCTGGTGGCGATCTGGGTGGTCCATCCGTTCTACGATTGTTGAACCCCTCACCTCCGGAGTTCCCCGATGCTCTCCTTGCTCGCCCCCTTGATGCTCTCGCTGCACACCGCGCCGGATCCTGTCGCCAAGGCCACGGAACTCTACTGGCGCGCCGAATTCGATTCGGCGGCACCGTGGTTTCCCAAAGCCCTCAAGAAACGCCCCAAGGACGAAAAGCTGGCCTTCCTCGCGGCGGCCAACCTGCGCAGGCAAGGCAAGGCGCGCGAGTGCTTGGCCGCGACGGCGCCCATGTTGGCGCGCAACCCTTGCGACGCCCGCGCCCTGCAGTTGCGCTCCGACGTATGGAACCCGTGGTCGAATCCGGGCGAGGTGGACCAGGACGCCGATTCCAGCCGCATCTACAACGAACGCGCCTTGGCCTGCGACTCGATGTACTCCGATGCGCTGCTCTCGCTGTGGGTCATCGCGCGGCGCACGGGCGACACCGCGGCCCAGGCCTCCAGTCTGCGTCGTCTGGACGCACAAAGGTTCTGGTCGCGTTCGGTGATGTCGCGGGCCCGCTGGACCCTCGAAGCGGCGCCTCCGCGGGCCATCCTGATCACTTCGGGTGATGCCAACACCTATCCCCTGTTCATCCTGCAGCGTGTGAAGGGGATGCGACCCGACGTCGTGCTCCTCGACATCTCGCTGATCAACGTGCCGGAAGATCCCATCAACGCCTGGACTCCGGCCTTGGCGCAAGAGACGGGCATCGATACCGCGGACCTGCGGGCGATGGCGGATTCCTCCCGCGCCGACGATGCCGATTCCCTCGATCGCGATCCCGAGGCGCCACCGGTGGTCTGGATCGGTGACCGCATCTTGCGGCGACTGGTGCAGGGACAGTCCGGCAAGGCTCCTCGCCCGGTGGTGGTCGTGGTGGACCAGGTGGTCGCCATGGAGTCGATGTTCCCGGGACGCACGCAGATACGCGGTCCGCTGCTCGCCGTGGGCACGACGGAGATGGAATCCCTGCAACCCGATTCGGTATGGACCCACCTGGAGGGACTCGACCCCCAGGCGTTTTCGGGTCCGGCGACGTCCGACCTCGACGAAAGCCCCATCCGACGTTCGTCGCGGGGCCATGCCGCGCAGATCCCGCTGATCCTGGCCTTCCAGGCCGCCAGTGCCAAGCTCCGTGCCGAGGAGACCAAGGGTGCCGAGAAGCTGCTCGATTGGATCGAGGACTTCAACGAAAAGTCCATCCGCGACGAGAAGTTCGATGAATACCTGGTGCAGATGCGGCAGGCGCTCGTCCAGGTGCGCAAGAACGGAAACTGACAGGATCCCCGGCCAAGCGCAAGCCGCGACGCACGCGATAGCCGCTGGTTGAGCTTGTCGAAACCAGCCGAGCCGGCGCGTGGTTCGTGGCTCCGCAGGTCCCGAAAAGCTTGACCACCGGAGCATGGGCTCGACCACCGGAGGACAAGCTCGACCAGGGTGTTTCGCTCAGCCGCGGAAAAAGAGATCGGCGCGGCGGCGTGTTCTGTGTTCTCTCAGATCCGCTCGAGGAACCGCTTGAGGGGACGGGCGAAGGCCTTGTGGTGCTTCAGCAGGCTCGCGTGGGGGACGGGTTCACCCTTCTTGGTGTAGATCCACTGGATCTCGGCGTTCTTGAAGTGGCGCTCCGCCAGGTCGGGGCGGCACAACACCCCCGTACCCGGTCCGTCCATGTCGAGGGTGTGGCGCTCCTTGGAGCCCCACAGCACCAGGGCCGGCGCATCGGTCAGTCCGTCGCGCACGCGGGTGCCTTCCTCGAGTCCGGGCAGTTCCTGCAGGGCCTTGCAACGCTCGATGGCGCCTTCGGGCGGAATGCGGGACAGGGTCTTCTCGATGCGTTTGCGGATGGGGGCGTCGACCAGGTCTCCGATTCCCGCCGGGGTCAGGGCGGCGAAGAACGCTTTCCAGCCGGTAGCACCCGAGCCCTTGCCCGCCGATTTCGAAGCCAGTTGACGGAAGAAGCTCCGCCCCTTCTCGAGGGCTTGCACGGGGGCTCCCGTCTCGGCGACGATGGGGGTCCACAGGCGCTTGAGCAGTCCCGCCAGATCGCCCACGCAGGTGAGGGGGCTGACCAGCACGATCCCCGAGACGGGAGCCTGTTTGCCTTTTTCGCGGCAGCGCCGGAGGTACTCCAATACGATGCCGCCGCCCACGCTCACACCCACCAGCACGGGTTTGCGTTTGTCGGTGCGTGTGCGCGCGACGAACGCCTCGATTTCGCCGATCACCGAGTCCAGCGCGAAGTCGTCGTAGGGCCAGGTCACGATGCTGACGTCGCCGCGGGCCAGGAACAGTTTCTTCTGGCGCAGGAAGGTCTCGGGACCGTCGGGGACCAGGCCGGGCACGAGCAGGAAATGGAACGGACCCAGCCCGCGCTGGCGTTCGATGCGCAGGCCGGAACGCTCGGTGGCAAGTGGTGCGGGAGGAACGATCCTCGGGTTGGGTGCGATCATCGTGGGAGTCCGGTTTCGTGGGTGGAGAGATGCTCGGCCCAGGTGCGATCGGCCCAGGCGGCCGGCACCTTGTGCTGGCCGCCCAGCTTGCCCAGGGCGGCCAGGGTGCGATGGAACGTGCCGGGGGCCACCTGCCGCAGGCGCGGGGCGGTGAGTTGGATGTCGCCGGCGCGGTGGGCGTCGTAGTCCATGACGTGGGCGCGCAGATGGTCGTCGAGCGCCCGCGCGAAGGCGGCGGGGTCGGATGGCGGGCGACGGAATTCGACCCACCACTCGTGGGCACCGCGCAGATCGGCGACCGTGGGAAGGATCGGCGCCACGTGCCACTCGGTGACGACGGAATCCGTCAGGTTGCAGGCACGCGCCAAGGCCTCGGCGAGCTTGGCGCCTTCGACATGTTCGCCGAACACCGAGACGCGGGCGCGCAGACGTCCGGCGAAGCGCACCATGCCGGGGCCGCGCCCTTCCACCAGATCGCCCAGCTCGTAGCGGACCAGTCCCCCCGGAGTGGTGGCCAGAACGCGGTAGATCGCGCCGTCCTCGAGGTCTTCGGGCCCGACGGCGTGCGCGGCGTCGGCTTGGCCCTCGGGCAGGAATTCGAGGAGGGCGCCATTGCGGCAAAGCAGTTCCAGGTCGGGGGCCCGACCCTCCTCGAGGGTCCAGGAGCGGTTCCCCACGCCCAGGAACAATTCGCTGGCGGGGTAGACCTCCTGCAGGCGGCATCCCCGCGGGAGGTGCTCGCGCAGCAGGGGCGTGTAGGGATCGATGGAGACGCCTCCGTGGACGAAACCCGCCAGGTTCGGCCATGCCTCTTGGATGCGCGCGACGCCCCGCAAGCGGCACACGGCCTCGAAAAGCACCAGGCACCAGCTCGGGATGCCCGAGACCAGCGTGATGTCGGCGTGGGCCAGCCGTCGGGCGATGCGATCGAGCTTCACGGTCCAGTCGGCTTCCAGGGCGATCTCGCGCCCGGGTTCGTAGAGGTCTTCCAGAAACCAGGGGATGCGGTCGACCACGATGCCCGAGAGGTCGCCGGTGGGGATGCCCCACTCGTTGCGGGCCAGCGACGTGCTGCCTCCCAACATGAGGACCCGACCACGGAAAGGCGCGGGGCCCGAGTCGTCGAGCAGGCGATCCAGCGCCGCGGTGGCGCCGCGGGCGTGGTGGTCCAGCAGGGCCCGGTTCTGCGGGATCCACCGTTCGCCGGAATGCTCGGACGACGTGGTGCCGCTGGTCTGGGCCAGGGCCAGGGCCCGACCGGGGAACAGGACGTCGGGTTCGCCGCGGGCGACGCGCTCCAGGAACGGGGCCAGATCGGCGTAGCGGTACAGCGGCACCTCGCCACGGAAGGCCTCGCGAAGGGCCGGGCCCGACAGGCGCCCAAGCCGGGGATAGGCCAGCACGCGTCCCAGGGCCGTGTCGCGGTGGAGGCGCACCAGGCGCTCCAGAATGCGGGACTGGTCCAGCGCGATGTGGCCCGAACGGGTGTCGCGTCGGGCGCTCCAACGCACCAGGGGCGGTGCGAGGTGGGGTAGCATGCGTTGCAATGGACGCGTCGCGGTCTGGACCATGGTGGTCAAACTGGACTCACGGCCGCACACGGCTGTTGCGTGGTGCTTGCGGATGTGTTGCAGCCGCCTTCGGGGCGCCGTGCGCGTGTCGGACCTGTTGGAGACCTGTTGCCGGCGTGTTGCACTTGCAGGTTTCCTTTGGACCGGAGCCTTCCGGCGACGATCTTCCTGTCCATGTCCACCCTTTTCTATTCCATGTCCGGCGAGGGGCGAGGTCACGCCACCCGCACGCGCGCCATCGTCGAAGACCTGCGCCGTCGCCACCGCGTGGTCCTCTTCGCGCCCCGGCAGGCCCACGATCTGCTGGCTCCCCTCTACGAAGGGACCGACGTCGAGGTCCGCCGCATCGAAGGTTTGGCGTTCCACTACCGGGAAAGCGGGGGCTTGGACCATGTACGCACCGTGCTGGAGTTCCTGCGGGTGGTGCGCCGTTTCCCGCAACTGGTCGACCAGTTGCGGGAGGCCATCCGCGCCGAACGTCCCGATCTGGTGGTGACCGACTTCGAGCCGTTGCTTCCCCGCGCCGCCGAACGCGAAGGCGTCCCCTACGTCAGCGTCGACCACCAACACTTCCTGACTACCTACTCCATGGAGGGGCTTCCCGCCCGCCAGCGTCTCCAAGCCTTCCTGATGGCCTTGGCGGTGCGCGTCTTCCATGGACGACAGAAACTGACTGTGGTGTCGTCGTTCTACAAACCGCGTCTGAAGCGGGCCCTGCTGGGCAAGGTCCGGCAGGTGGGAGTGCTCCTGGGCGAAGACGTGCGCCATCGCAAGCCTTCGGAAGGAGACTTCCTGCTGGTCTACCTGCGCCGCGACACCCCCGCCCGCGTGTTCCGCGCCCTGGCCGCCTGCGGCCTCCCCTGCCGCGTGTACGGGCCGGGACGCGTCGGCACCGAAGGCAACCTGACCTTCCTGCCGGTCGATCGGGCTTCGTTCGTCGATGATCTGGCTCGGTGCCGGGCGCTGGTCTCGACGGCGGGCAATCAGGTGGTCGGCGAGGCGATGCACCTGGGCAAACCCGTGCTGGCTTTGCCCGAAGCCGACAATTGGGAGCAGGGCATCAACGGCCATTGGGTGGAACGCATGGGAATCGGGATGTGCGCCAGCCCCTCCACGCTGCGCTCGGGGACCATCGCGGAGTTCCTGGCGCGACTCGACCAATTCAAGGCCGCCATGCCGGGGCCGGGTTCGGAAGGCAACGACGACGTCTCCCGCGCCCTGGAAGGCGTGTTGGCGGAGCTTCGCGCCCCCCGCGTCGAACGCTGGTTCCCCTGGTTCCAGGCGCGTCCCTCCCTGCGGCAGGCGGCCTGAATGGTTCGCACCGCCATCGGCGTCGTGGGACAGAAACTGCGCACGGCAAGCGGGGGTCGAGCCCTGCCGCGCATCCTGACCTGGACCTTGAACTTCCGCTGCAACGCGCGTTGCGGCATGTGCGACTCGTGGAAAAAACCCGCCGGGGACGAGATGGACACCGACCAGGCCCTGTCGGTGGTGGCCAAGCTGCCGCGCAGCATCTCGGCGGTGCGCCTGACCGGGGGTGAGCCCTTCCTGCGCGACGATCTGGGCACGTTGGTGCGCGCCCTCGAGGGCCGCTTGCGCCTCGATCTGGTGCACCTGACCACCAACGGCTTTCTGCCCGATGTGGTGGGGTCCTTCCTGGACGCTCGCGCTCGCGTCTCTACGGTGCCGCTGCATCTTCTGGTGTCCGTCGACGGCATGGACGAGTTGCACAACGAAATCCGCGGCCGCCCCTTCGCTTTCCGCAAGGCCATGGAGACCCTCGAACTGGTGGCGACCAACCGGCGGCGCTGGAATGTCGAGCTGGCGGTGAACCAGACCATCGTGGACACACGGGGCATCGCGCAGTATGGGCAGTTGCACGAGCGCCTGCGGGCGCTGGACGTGCCGCACCATGTGGTGGTGGCCTACGCCGAAAGCGCCACCTACTCGACCGCCGAAGCCACCGACCTGTCCCCTGCGGCTGCGGGCGACTACCGCACCGCCACCCCCATCCCCCACGACATCCTGGAGGCGTTCCTGTCGGAAGTCGACGCCGACACCCGGGAGTTGCCCCTGGGCAACAGGTTCGCCAAGCGCTATTACCTTGAGGGCATCCGCAACCGGGTCCTGGACGGTCGCGGATCTCCCAATCCCCCCTGTGCGGCCCTGGGAGGGCACATGCGGATCTACCCCAACGGCGACGTCCCGGTCTGCCAGTTCAACAGCCGACCGGTGGGCAACCTCTTGCGGACGGATTTCGAAAGCCTGTGGAATTCCGAGGCGGCTCTCACCTGGCACGCCTGGGTGCGCCGCTGCGCCGGATGCTGGGCCGAATGCGAGGTGCTCCCCAGCGCCATCCTCGGCGGGGATCTGGCTCGCCATGCGGCGCGTCACGCCGTGCGCCGGATGGTGGCCGCATGAGGCCCGTGTTGGTGACCGGTGCGGCCGGATTCATCGGATCGCGCGTGGCGGCGCAGTTGCTGGAACGCGGCGAGACCGTGGTGGGCCTGGACAGTCTCAACGACTACTACGATCCCGCCATCAAGGAAGGTCGGCTCCAGGACCTTCTTCCCCATCCCCGGTTCCGCTTCCAGCGCATGGACATCGAGGACTACCCGGCGCTTTCGGAGCTGTTCGACCACCACCGCTTCCGTACGGTGTTCCACCTGGCCGCGCGGGCCGGAGTGCGATACAGCCTGGAAAATCCGTGGGCCTACATGCGCACCAATGTCGATGGTACCCTCAACGTGCTGGAGGCCATGAGGAGATCGGGCACGCGCAAGCTGGTGCTGGCCTCGACCTCCAGTCTCTACGCGGGACTGCCCGCGCCGTTTCGCGAAGACGCTCCCGTGAACACCCCGCTGTCTCCGTACGCCGCGTCCAAGAAGTCGGCCGAGATGCTCGCCTGGACCTTCCACCGCCAGTACGGGTTGGACGTTTCGGTGTTGCGCTACTTCACCGTCTTCGGGCCGGCGGGCCGTCCCGACATGGCGCCGTGGCAGTTCATCGAGAAGGTGCGCCAGGGAGTTCCCGTGACCGTCTACGGCGACGGAACCCAGACGCGCGACTTCACCTACGTGGACGACATCGCCCGCGGCACGGTCCTGGCCGAAAAGCCCTTGGGATACGAAGTGGTGAACCTGGGTGGCGGCAACGTGCCGGTTTCCGTCAACGAATTCCTCGACTGGATCGAGGTCCTGGTGGGTGCGCGCGCGATCGTGGATCGCCAGCCCCGCCATGAAGCCGACATGCTCGAGACCCGAGCGGACATTTCCAAAGCCGCGCGCCTGCTGGGATGGGCTCCCGAGGTCTCGCCGTGGGAAGGATTGTGCCGTACGGTCGAATGGCACCTGCGTTCGGAGTGTTCCCTGGCCGCCGCGGGCTGAGCCACCCAACACATGGGCCGCGCCGCCCCTGGCGTGGTTCCGGTTACTTTGGCGACCATGACACCAGCCGTCCAGACCCGCTCCGTGGTCAAACGCTACGGGACTCTCGCCGCCGTGGCGGGAGTCGACCTCTCCATCGCACCCGGCGAAGCGGTGGCCCTGCTGGGCCCCAACGGCGCGGGCAAGACCACCTTGGTGGAAATGATCGAAGGGCTCATCCGTCCCGACGAAGGCGAGGTGCGCATCGACGGCCTGGATTGGCACACCGATGCCGCGTCCATCCGCGGGCGCCTGGGCACCTGCCTGCAGGACGCCAAACTTCCCGAACGACTGCGGGTGATCGAGATCCTGGAGCTGTTCTGCAGCTTCCACGGGCGCGGCAAGGACCGGGCCGAGGAACTCCTGCGCCAGGTCGACCTGCTCGACTCGCGCCGCCAGCTTGCCGGCAAACTTTCCGGGGGGCAGCGCCAGCGCCTGGCCCTGGCCTGCGCCATCGCGGGGGAACCGTCCATCCTGGTGCTCGACGAACCCACCACGGGTGTGGACCCCGCGGCGCGCCGCCAGATCTGGGGCATCCTGGAAGGCCTCCGCGCGCGCGGCGCGACCTTGCTTTTGACCACCCACTTCATGGACGAGGCCGAACGGCTGTGCGACCGGGTGGTGCTGCTGGAGTCGGGGCGCATCCTGGAGCAGGGTACGGTGCCGGAACTTCTGGAACGCGGCGGGGTGGCCAGTCTCGACGACCTCTTCCTCCATCTGGCCGGACGGAGGATCACCGAATGAGCGCCCTCACCGGACGCGCCCGTCTGCGCGCCTTGGGACTGTTCACGCGGGCCCACCTGCTGGAATTCTTCCGCGAGCCGGGCATCCTGTTCTGGGCCTTCGGATTCCCCATCCTGTTGTCGTGGGCGCTGGGCCTGGCGTTCCTAGCCCCGCGCCAGGTCGGCACCGTGCTGGTGGTGGCCCCTGCCGATTCGGTGGGGGTGCGCCTGCTGCTGCCCGATACCGCCATCCGCCTCAAGAGCCTGGAAGGCGAAGCCGCCCTGCGCGCCCTGCGCCGCGGGGAGGCGGTCGGGGCGGTCTCGGCCGGTGTGGACGGAATCCGTCTGGAGCTGGACACGGCCTCGCAGGAAGGTGCACTGGCGCGCCTGCTGGTGGAACGTGCCGCCTCGCGAGCCAGCGGCGAGGGCGTGGTGGTCGTTCCTCCCAAGGCCAGTGCCGGATCGTACGCCGACTTCCTCTTTCCCGGCATGCTCGCCCTGGGTCTCATGAACGGCTGCATCTGGGGCATCGGGTTCGCGCTCATGGATCTGCGCCTGCGCAAACTCCTGCGACTGTTCGCCGCGACCCCGCTGTCGCGCCTGGACATTGCCTTGTCGGTGGTGCTGGCCCGGGCCTGCATCCTGCCGCTGGAGAACGGACTCCTCTGGGGTTTCGGCGTGGTGGTGTTCGGCGTGGCCATGCACGGCAGTTGGGGATTGTTCCTGCTGGCGGCCTTGGCCTCGGTGGTCGCCTTCGCGGGACTGGGCATCCTGGGGGCCAGCCGCGTGGGCCATGCCCAGGCCGCCTACGGCATCATCAACGCCTTGACCATCCCCATGACGATCGTCTCGGGGATCTTCTTCGCCTGGACGCGTTTCCCCGAATGGCTCCAACCCTTCGTGGCCGTCTTGCCGCTGACCCTGGCCGCCGACGCCCTGCGCGCCGTCAGCTCCGAAGGCGCTGGACTTCTCCAGATCGCCCCGCGCCTGCTGGGCCTGTTGGCCTGGGGTGCGGGTTGCGCGGCGTTGGGGCTGAAGATCTTCCGCTGGCGCTGAACGGCGGAGGGGATCGCCTCGGCGGCGTTCCGAAATTTTCAGGTGACCCCCGCTGGACCCCCGCTGGCGCTCCGGTGGTCGAGCTTGTCGAGACCAGCCGTGTGGGTCTCGACAGGCTCGACCACCGGATGACAGGCTCGAGCACCGAACGACGGTCTCGACCGCCGTGGGTGTCGCGAAAATGGAAAGGGCGCCCCGGCGGGGCGCCCTTGTAGACGGATTCCGTCATCCTCCCCGGGACGGGAGGACGGGTTCCGGTCTCAGCGGATCGAGCTCGTCTTGGCCGACAGCAGGACCTTGCCCGCCGATCGCACCTCGACCAGGGCCAGGCCGCGGGCGGGAACCAGCGACGACAGCGACAAGGCCGCGTCGCCGCGCACGTCGCGACGGGCCAGCACGCGACCGTCGAGGGCGCGTACGGTGACCGTGGCGGTGGCCTCGCCCAAGGCCAGGCGCAGCACACCGCCGCGCAGCGAGGCCTTGCCGGGTACGGTGCCGCGTACCACCGAAGTGGGGTCGGTCGAGGCGCCGGGCAAACGGGCGGCGATGCCGCGCCCGGCGGTGCTCATGTAGACCACGCCGAAGGTGTTCATGTCGCCGATCAGCAGGGCGCCGTTGGCCAGGCCTCCGTAGCGGTGCTGGTTGTCGTCGATGCGCGTCCAGGTGGCGCCTTCGTCGATGGACTGGTACACCCCGCGCACTCCGGTGACCGCCGCATAGGCGTAGATGGCGGGGTAGGCCGCACCGGGGGCGGCCTTGCCGAAACCCACCGCGAAGCAACTGTCCAGTCCGGGGTTCTCGGTCCAGGTGGCGCCGCCGTCCTGCGAACGCAGGAGCGCGCCCTTGATGTCGGACCGGGCCAGAGGCAGCCACAGGTCGCCCGTGCGACCGGGAGCGGGCCGGAACTTGCTGTAGTCGCTCTTGCCGGGGGCGCTGACCTGGGTGAACGTGACGCCCTTGTCGGAGCTCTTGTGGAAGGTGCCGTCGTACGACTTGAAGGCGTAGAAGACGTCGGCGTCCACCTGGTCGCCCACGATCCAGGCGCCATCGACACCCGCGACCTTGGTGTAGGTGGCGTTCGCACTGCGCACCACCGGCTGCCATCCCCACACCGCGGAGTCGGCGCCGTTGGAGTTCTTGTGGTGCTTGTAGAACGGAGTCCAGAGGGCGACGGCGCCGTCGGCCGAGATGGCCACCGTGCCTTGGCTGTAGGTGGCATCCAGGTTCGTGTAGGTCTCGGTGGTCCAGGTGCGTCCGCTGTCCTTGGAGAACTGGAACGGCGAGTGGGGGACCGAGTTGTACTGGAAGGCGTAGCTGCGCTTGTCGGAGAGCTTGACCAGGGTGCCCGATTTGGGTGCGAAGGCCAGACCGCGCGTGGTGCCCACGCCCACCATGGACCCGCTGACGTTGGTGCGCATGATGTCGGCCGGATAGGTTGCGACATCGTCGTGACGGAATCCGTCATAGTCTCCGATGACCGAGATCATGGGGCCGCCGGGGATGCTCACGAGCTCCAGGGGGACCACTTCCTCGATGCCGTGCGAGGCGACCTTCCACAGTTGCGTGTTCTCGAAGGCGTAGGGATCCAGCACCCCGTGTTTGTCGGTGGTCGTGCCCGCCGGGATCACGGAAGCGGCGATGTCGTCGGTGCGGAACACGCCGTTGCCCGAGGTGAGCCACACGCGTTTGGGGTTGAAGGGGTCGATGGCGGCGCTGCCGGCCCAATGCAGGTAGCTGGAGCCCATCCACCCGATCCCGTTGACGGAAAACTGCGTGGTGGTCGCGCTCTGCTGCCACTTGAAGGACTGGATCCAGGTCTTGCCGCCGTCCTGGGTGTAGTAGATCTGGGTGCCCCAGCGGTCGACCAGCTTGCCGCCTTCGCTCCAGTACTGTGCGCCGGTGTATCCCTCGGTGGTGATGACCATCTCCGCGGGATTCCCGGGGTTGATGGAAATTCCGCCGTAGGGCGCCGAATACGCGTAATGGCCGTCCTTGACCAGGTTGTCCTTCACGTTGAGGCTGTCGAACTTGGAAACGCCCGTGGCGTTGTCGTCGATGTAGTCGGCGGGGGACACGTCGGTCCAGGTGTCGGTGGAGGGGGTGTACTTGAGCACGGCTCCGCGTCCGAAGCCGTCGTAGATCATGCCCCAGCCTTCGTCCCAGGCCATGGTGTGGGGGCCGGCGCCGTCGGAGAAGGTGCCGATCAGCGCCGAATCGCCAGGCAGGACGACCACGCGCTGGGGCATCAGTCGCACATGACTGCCTCCTGCCGTCGAAGTCAGGGCGGCGGGAATGGGAAGCGCCTTCCAGGTGGTGCCGCCGTCCGTGGAACGGAACACGTTGTTTCCGTCGCGGAACATGCCCGCGTACACGATCGAGGAGTTCCCCGGAGCGAAGGCGACGAACCCCACGCCCGAGCCGTTCCAGGTGGTGTCGGAGCCCGCGGCGGTGGTGAAACCGTCCACGTGTTTCCAGGTGGACCCGTTGTCGACCGACTTGAACAGCCCCTTGTTGCGCGAGCCGTAGAACATCACGTCGCTGTTGTTGGGGTCGATCGCCAGTCGTTCGCCCGCACCGCGGCCCATGCCGTTGCCGTGCGAATTGAAGAGTTTGACGTCGTCGCTCCAGGTCCAGATCACATCCCAGCTTTTGCCGTAGTCCTTGGAGCGTAGGAAGGCCGACTTGCCGATGCCGTCCTTGGCCTGGCTGAAGTAGACGGTGCCGCACTGCATGTACACCGTGCCGGGGGTCTTGGGGTCGACGGCGATGGCTTCGACGCCCATCAGGCCGGTTTCGCCCGGTCCGATCCAGTCGGTCATGGAGATCCACTTCTGGGTGGCCTCGTCCCAGCGGTAGGCGCCGCCGACGTCGGTGCGGGTGTAGAACAGGTCCTTCTCCACCAGGGACGGCACCACCGCCGAGACGAACCCGCCGCCCCCGATGGCGACGTTGCCCCAATGGAAGGAGGGATCGGCCGCCTGGACGGAAACACCCGCCAGACCTCCGATCAGGGTGAGAAGTAGAGTTCGACTCGTGGTCTTCATGGGCATTCCCCGGGTAGGATCGAAACGGTGCGCGCGGATGGAAGGCGCGCGCGTGCAACGCGTAGAGTGTACCCCGAGGCGGTTAGGTCTTGCGCATCGTTGTGCAAGCCGGAGGAAAACTCGGGGGTGGCCCGTGTCGGGCTGCTTTGTGGGGAGTCCAGCATCGGCCGGTCCGGATCCGTCGCAAGCTGCTTGGAAATCGAGGGTGAGCGCAGGGGTTCGAGGGGAGATCCCCCCCTGCGCCGAGCCCGAGAGGAGGTTCGGGGGCGAAGGAAAACTTCTTGTCGGATCCATTTCTTCGCGGGAGCCTCCGCAGCGCCTCGATGGGACCGGATTCCGCCTCGGGACCCTATCTTGATTGTCCTATCCGGAAGGACCACCGCCCTCATGACCCTCGAACAGGCCCTGGCGTTTTCCGCCGCCGCCGCGGTGCTCACGGTCCTTCCGGGGCCCGACACCTTCCTGGTGCTGCGCAACACGGTGCGCCACGGGCGGCAGGCAGGTCTGCTCACCACGCTGGGGATCTGCCCCGGAGTCTTTGTGCATGCAACCGTTTCGGCGGTCGGAATGGCGGCCGTGCTGCGCCACGCTCCTTGGGCGTGGGGGCTGTTGCAGGCCTTGGGAGCCATGTACCTCACCGTCCTGGGCGCGCGATCCCTGCGAGATGCCTACCGTCTGTTTCACCGCCCCCAAGGGGTCGATCTGAGCCAAGCCGCGGCCATGCCCGTGGCGCGTCGACTTCTCGAAGGCTTTTTGTCGAACATCCTCAACCCCAAGACGATGGTCTTCTACATGGCTTTCCTCCCGCAGTTCTTGCGACCAGGTGATGCCGTGTGGTCCACCTCCCTCCTGCTGACCTCGCTGCACTGGGCTGAGGGCATGTTGTGGCTGGGGTTCCTGGTCCTGGCCATCACCCAGGTGCGGACCTGGCTGCTGCGGCCCTCGACCCTGGTGGGATTGGAGATTCTGAGCGGACTCCTTCTGGTGGGCTTCGGGGTGCGTTTGGCCCTGGAGCGGATGTAGGCCGCAGGGCTCCCCTGGATCGCAGCCAGGACCGAATCCACGCATGCCCCCTTGCCACGGACTTGCTGGAAAGAGGACAATCACTCCCAGAATGAAACCCGCGTTCCTCGTCCTGCTTCTGGCCGCCCTGTGCGGCGCCTTGTTCCTGCCGTCTCCCTGGTCGGCACTGGGCGTCTTGTTCCTGGGAGTCGTGGTGATGTGGGAGCGCCGTCGCAACGAAGCCGCGGTGGCTGCGGCACTGGGCGAGGTCCAGGCCGAACTGGCGCGCAATCAGCAGTTGCAGGCGCAGGTCCAGACCAGCGAAGCGGAGTTGCGCTCCATGCTGGAAGTCGCCCCCGTGGGCATCCTGCAGTTCGACCTCGACATGAAAGTGGTCTTCGTCAACGAAGGCTTCGCGACCATGGTCGGAAGCACCCGCGAGCGTCTTCTGGGCCTGGACCTGGGAGCCATTCGAGACCAGGCTCCCGTGGCCGCCTTGCGCGCGGTCTTCGAAAACCGGATGGGTCGCTACGAAGGCCCTTACCACTCCACCATCTCCGATCTGGAGCTTCGGATCGAAATGCTGTCCCACCCGCTGTTCCATCCGGGGGGCACCGTGCGCGGTGGGGTGGTCATCGTGCGCGACACCACCGCCTCGGAGCGGGCCATGACCGAATTGCGCCAGGCCCGGGACCGCTACGACCAGCTCGTGCGCAACCTGCCTTGGGGCACGTACCAGTTTCGAGCGTTCCCCGATGGCACCTTCCAATTCGATTTTGTCAGCCCTCGGTGCGCCGATCTGGTCGGGTCCACGGTGGAAGCCATGCTGGCCAATCCCCAGGAAGGATTCAAGCGGCCCCATCCAGATGACCTGCCCTCCCTGCTGATGGCCAACGACGAATCGATGCGCACACTCAAGCCCTTCCGTTGGGAAGGGCGCTACGTGGTCGACGGGGTGGAGCGGTGGTTGCGCATGGAATCCGACGGCAGTCTCCATCCGGAGGGGGGTACGCAGTGGAGCGGCGTGATCGCCGACGTCACGGATCGCCATTCCGTGGAAGCCGAACTGCGCAAGGCCACCGCCATCGCCGAAGAGGCTTCCCGCGCCAAGGGCGAATTCCTGGCCACCATGAGCCACGAGGTCCGCACCCCCATGAACGGGGTGCTGGGCCTGCTGCAACTGGCGTTGCGCGAAGAGAAGGACGCGCGCCAGCGGGAGCGCCTGCAGAAGGCCATCGGCGCGGGCAAGGCGCTGCTGGACGTGCTCAACGACGTGCTCGACTGGTCGCGTATCGAATCGGGGAATCTGGTCCTGGAAGAAACCGAGTTCGACCTGCGGGAACTGCTCCAGGGCGTGGGCGACCTCTTCGACGCCGAGATCACGTCGCGCGGGGTGCGGTTCGAGACCGACATGGCGCCGGAAATCCCCGTGCTGGTCTCGGGCGATCCCCACCGGCTTCGACAGATCCTGACCAACCTGGTGGGAAACGCCGCCAAGTTCACCTCGCAGGGACGCATCCGCCTGGAAGCGTTCGTGGGCGAGGTCGGAGACGGGCGCATCGAACTCCGGCTGGCGGTGCGCGACACCGGCATCGGAATCCCCTGGGAGCACATCGGGCGGCTGTTCCAGCCCTTCCAGCAGGTGGATTCCGGCACCACGCGCCGCTACGGCGGCACGGGCCTGGGGTTGGCCATCTGCCGGAACCTCGCCGAACGCATGCAGGGCAGCATCCAGGTCGAAAGCGAATTGGGCAAGGGCAGCGCGTTCCTGGTCTCGGTGCGGCTCGGGTTGGTGGGGGAATGGCATCCGCCCGAATCGCGGGGAAGTGTGGTCGACAGTTGCCTGGTCTCCGAGCGCCGCCGCATCCTGCTGGTGGAGGACAACGCGCTGAACCAGGAGATCGCCAAAGGTCTGCTGGAGTTCGCGGGGTACGATGTGCTCTCGGCCTGGGACGGCCAGGAATGCCTGGACATCCTGACCAAGGATGTCGTCGATCTGGTGCTGATGGATCTGCACATGCCCGTCATGGGAGGATTGGAAGCGGCGCGCAAGCTGCGATTTTTGCCCAACGGTCGGACGGTTCCCGTCATCGCCCTGACCGCCGACGTCCGTCCCGCGGTGGTCGAGGATTGTCGCGACGCCGGCATGGTCGCGCACATGGGCAAACCCTTCGACCCGGCGCGCCTTCTGTCCCTCATCGAAGAACACATCCACGACGCCACCTGAACGGGCCCCGTTTCAGCCCAGCGGTTTCAGCAGCGATTCCAGTTCGGTGGGCGTCAGGCGCGCGGCGGCGGCCGATCCCGCGCCTTCGAAGAGGGCGTCGGCGAGTTCGGTCTTGCGTTCCTGGAGGGCCAGGATGCGCTCCTCGATGGTCCCCTGGGCCACCAGGCGGTACACGAACACCGGCTGGGTCTGCCCGATGCGATGGGCGCGGTCGGCGGCCTGCCGTTCGGCCGCGGGGTTCCACCACGGGTCCAGGAATACGACCGTATCGGCGCGGGTGAGGTTGAGCCCCGTGCCGCCGGCCTTCAGCGAGAGCAGGAACACGGGAACGTCGCCCTCCTGGAACTGCCGCACCACCGCACCGCGGTCGTCGGTGCTGCCGTCCAGGCGCACCATCGGGATGCCCAGTTCCTCCAGGCGGCGGCCCACCAGGTCCAGGAAGGACGTGAACTGGCTGAACATCAGGATGCGTCGGCCTTCCTCGACCATCTCGGGGAGGCTCTCCTCGATCCACCGCATCTTCGCCGATTCGGCGCAGCCCTGCGACAGGCTTTCCGGCAGCAGGCGCGGATCGCAGCACACCTGCCGGATGCGCAGGAGGGCCTCCAGGATGGCCAGGCTGGAGGTCTCCCAGCCCTTCTGGGCCAGAAGCTCGTGCAGGGCGCGGTCCTGGCCGGCGCGCACGGTCTCGTAGAGGTCGCGCTGGGTTCCTTCCAGCTCCACGTACTGGACAATTTCCGTCTTGCCGGGAAGTTCGGTGGCCACCTGCTCCTTGGTGCGCCGCAGCATGAAAGGGGCCAGGATGCCTGAAAGACGTTCGCGCAGGGCGGTGTTGCCGGCGCGTTCGATGGGCTGGCGCACCTGGCGCTGGAACCGCGACTCGGACCCCAGCAGCCCCGGGTGCAGCAGGTCGACCAGGCTCCACACTTCTCCCAGGTGGTTTTCCATGGGGGTGCCGGTGAGCGCCACGCGGTGGTGGGCCGACAGGCGCGCCACCACCCCGCGGGCTTGGGCGCGCGCGTTCTTGAGGGTCTGGGCCTCGTCGAGGACCATCAGGTGCCAGGTGCGGTCGCGCAGCCATTCCTCGTCGCGCGACAGCAGCGGGTAGGTGGTGATGACAAGATCCGCCCGGTCGGCCTCGTCGCGGCGGTCGGAGCGGTCGGCGCCGTGCAGCACGGTCAGCCGCAGGGTGGGGGCGAAGCGGCGGGCCTCGGCGGCCCAATTGGCCACCAGCGAGGTGGGGCAGACCACCAGGCTCGGGACCGTGGCGCGCCCCGACTCCTGCTCCAGCAGCAGGTGCGCGAGGGTCTGGAGGGTCTTCCCCAGGCCCATGTCGTCGGCCAGGATGCCGCCGAACCCGGCGCGGCGCAGCCACTGCAGCCACGAGAGGCCGTGGCGCTGGTAGGGACGCAGGTCTGCCTGCAGGGTGCGCGGGGGTTCGATCTCCTCGAATTTCGTGGCCTCGGCCAGGGCCGCACGCGGGGCCTGCAGCGCCTCCAAGCCCTTCCACGAATCGGGTCCGAGCCCCATGTCGCCGAACTGCGCCGCCAGCAGAGGCGGGATGCGCAGTTTGGTCTTCTCGCCTTCCAGCAGAAAGCCCAGGGCCGACAGGATGGGCCGCAGTCGCTCGGGGGGCAGGCGCACCAGCATGCCGTCCAGCGAGACCGTGACCCACTTGCCCTGGTCCAGGCGCGCCAGGACCGATTCCGCCTGGCTTCCGGCCAGAATCTGTCGGCACAGGGCCAGCAGGTCGTGGCGCTTGCCCTCGATCTCCACCTGCAGGGCCAGGTCGAACCAGCCTCCCGGATGGGCCTTCCACTCGCCGTGCCAGCCCGAAGGCTCCTCCCAGATGAGAGTCCAGCCGGGAGCGCATTCCACCGCCCAACCTTCTTCGCGCAGTACATCGGCGGTCTCGGCCAGGAAGTCCACCCATTGGGGGACGGCATCGTCGGGGAAGGTGCGCACGGGCGACGGTCCGCGCCGCGCCAGGCCGAGCTCTTCCAGGCGGCGCACCAGCAGCGACTCGGCGACACGGTCGCGGTCGCAGGTCACGCGCAGGCCGTCGCGCTCCCATTCGGTGCTGGTGGCGGCGTCGCCTTCGCGGAATTCGCGCGGTCCGTACCCGAAGTGCAACACGGCGCCTTCCACCCGTACGGGTTTGCCGCCGGCGGCCGTGACCTTCCACTTGGCCAGCAGCAGCCGGGGGCGGGGTGTGTGCACCTCGGTGCGGACCTGGGGGGGCTCCGGGGGCGTAGGGGCTCCGGCGACGGGTGGGGGTGTGGTGGGGCGCCGGAAAGCGCCGCCCGAATCGACCTGGGCCAGAAGCGCCGCCAGATGCACGCAGGGGCCGAAGGCGTCGCAGCGTCCGCAGGTGCCCACAAGTTCGGGAGGTTCCCAGTGGCCTTCCAGACGCGCGGGCATGTGACCGGGCTCTTCCAGCCAGCCGCGGAAACCTCCGGCCATGGTCCAGGCTCCTTTGGTCCACGGGGCCAGGCGCAGGATCTCGGGGCGCTCCTCGGATGTGAACAGCTCGCCGAAAGCGGTCTCCACGCGAGGAGACAGGGCAGGGGTCTCGCCGGGGCTCCCGGCGATGTGCGTGGTTGGGACCAAGGGAGGGGAAAGGTAACCGCCTAAGCGGTCAGCGGCATTGGGTCAGGTTCTGCAGCACCCAATGGTCTTCGATCTTCACGAAACGGATGTGGAGGTGGTCCCAAGGGATGCCGTGACCACCGAGCTTGAAGGTGCTGCCCGTGGTCGGGAAAGGTCGATTCGCGTACAGAGCGGGCAGCGGCGTCTTGCGATCGAGGGCCTGAAGACGCTTGGCGAGGAATTCGAAGGTCGATTGGTCCTGGGGTTCCCGGAAAGCCGCCCGCAGCGAATCGAACTGCCCGGCGCGCAACTGGCTTGCAATGAACTGCACTGCCTGTTCGGACGTCGTGAAGGTGGGTTGGGCGGTCATCAGGAACGACACGATCGCGGGGAGGAGGGTAAACATGGACGTCCTGGGGAAAGTGCGGAGGTCACCAGTGGGGGGGGCGGTCGTCGCCGGGGCCGGTTTCGGGGCCCGCACCGGCAAGATGGTCGCGGAGTTCGTCGAGCCGGCGCCCCATGGCAAGCAGGTCTTTGCGCAACTGCAACACGACCTCGTTGAGCGTCTCGATGGTGCGGTCCTGGAAGGCAAGGCGGGTTTCGAGTTCGATCAGGCGCGCTTCGGTATCCATGGAGCCCAAGATACCCCCAAACTACGGGTTGCGCTCCGCAGGGGGTAGTTTGTTCCCATGGACATCACGCTGAATACGCCGGCGCTGCTTTTTCCCACGGTCTCGCTGCTCATGCTGGCCTACACCAACCGTTTCCTGGCTTTGGCCGCCATCATTCGCAAGCTGCACGCCGATTGGAAACTCTCCCCCGACCCCCTGATCGAGGCCCAGATCCTGAACCTGCGCCGCCGCCTGCGACTGATCCGCGACATGCAGACCCTGGGCATCCTGTCCATCCTGCTGTGCGCCGTGTGCATGTTCCTGCTCTTCAAGGGCATGGTTCCGGCCGCCAACATCGTCTTCGGCATCGGCCTGGTGCTGATGGTCGGCTCCCTGGCTCTTTCGCTTTGGGAAATCCAACTTTCCGGTGGCGCCCTGACCCTCCATCTCAAGGACATGGAACGCCCCAAGACCTGAGCCCCTCGCTCCCCGCGATGCCTCCACCCCGGAAATTTCCCATGTTCGTGTCCATCCTGTGCGCCGCGGCGCTGACCATTTTTTCCGCCCCTCCGAAAGCTCCTGCCAAAGAGCCTCCCGTCCGCAAGGGCGACGTCGGGTTCGTGCGCGTCGGTGATGCCGGTGTGGGCGAGCGGTGGGGCAAGGGGCGTGCCGGGCACGGCATCGAGGTGGTCAATAGCTACCAAGGCACCGTACTGGTGGTAGACGACACCGTGCGCGCCCTGACCCGGCCGCTGGGTGAAGAGCCGGGCGGTCGGCCATTGCTCACCACGCCGCAGTTCGCAGCGGTGCTGCGAGGGCTGGAAGACAGTCTCGGACCGCACGACCGGATCCTCGTCGGTCGGATTCCGTCGACGATGCCGCACATGAAGATCGATACGCGCACCTGGGTCTGGGCGCGCCCCGGCGGCGAGGTGCACCTGGTCGCCACCGAGGTCGGGCTCGACACCGCGCTGATTTGGCGCATCGCCCGCGTCAAGGTCCGCGAGGAGGATGTCGAAAGGGCTTTGCCGAAGGCGAAACGGCGCCAGCGGACCGACGAGATCGCTCGGGAAATTGCCAGATCGCTCGAGCCCCTGGTGCAGCCGCGGTACGAATTCGAGCTGCGGGTGTGGTCGACCTTCGACGGGGCGCGGCTCGCCAAGGCCCTGGGAGTCTGCATCGGCGACACCTTGTGCGAACTGGACGACCGTTTCGATATCCGGGGAGACGATGCCTCCTTCTGGTCGGAGACCGCCCCCGCTTCGTGGTACGTCTTGCCGGGACGTGATACCGTCTCCCTCCAGGCTCCCTTGGAAATGGACTCCACCGTGGTCCTGTCCTGGCGCGCCGCCCGCGCCGACCTCGGGGGCGTCCAGGCGCAGGCAGGTGAGTCCGCCTCGGTGGAGACCAACCGACCCCAGATCGAGGCCATCCTGCGGCCGTGGATGACCCGCTTGGTGGAAAGCTTCTATCAGATCTACCGAGCGTCCCCCGAGTCGTCCTCGTTGGCCCCCACCGTCGAGCGCCTCGTGTCGAGCCAGGCCGACAGGTTCCTGGCCTACCGGCGGATGCTCCGCGCCTCCCGCCCCGGACGCGGCCCGGCCCGGACGGATTCCGACCTGGTGGCCGTGCCCGGGGGCTGCTTCACGATGGGCTCCGACAGTCTGGAGGATGCCGCCCCCGCGCACCGGGTCTGCCTCGATTCGTTCCGCATCGCGCGCCGGGAAGTCTCGCGCCGCGAATTCGCCGTGGTGATGGGGCGCCACCCTTGGCGCCGAGACAGCGCGATCGTGCGGGGGCCCGAGCTGCCCGCCGTACACGTGTATTGGGACGATGCGCGCCTGTACTGCCATCGGATCGGACGCCGCCTGCCCACCGAAGCCGAGTTCGAATACCTGCTGCGCGGCTCCGATTCCCTTCCCCCCTGGAAGGAGTCCTCGGCTTCGGCCTGCCGCATGGCCAACCTGGGGGATTCCGCCCGGAACCGCTCCGAAGCGGACGTCCAGGCCAGCTTCGATTCGGCCATCGGGGACGACGAGGGCGGTGACTACGCGGACTGGAAAAGGATCACCTCGAGGCGTTCGGAAATCTTCCCCTGCCACGACGGATTCCCCGGCCCGGCCCCGCGGGGGCGCTTCCCGGCCGACCGGCGGGGCATCCTCGATCTTTGGGGCAACGTGGCCGAATGGACCGCCGACCGCTACGGATCGTACGAAGATCTGCCCGAACGCAATCCCACCGGAGCCGAGATGGGCGACGAGCGCGTGGTGCGCGGCGGGTCGTGGAAGCTGGGCCCTTCGCAGGTGACGCCCTGGAACCGAACCCCCGCCGACGAAGCCCACAAGGGCGACGATCTCGGCTTCCGCTGCGCGGCGGACTGACCACCCGCCGGGGGTGCCGCCGGGGTCCTGCAGCCCGCTTTTCCAGGCAGGCTCACTGCCACGGGTTTCCGTTGGCACGAATCCTGCCGTTATGGCGATTCATGCATCGGATTCCTGCACTGCTGTTGTTTCTGTTCCTTGGCATTGCCGCCTCCCCCCTTTGCGCCGCCTCCCTGACCCTTCCTTTCGGACTGCACGATCGCGGCGCTCTGGTCCGTGAAGGTGGTGCCCGCCTGGGACTGGCCCTGGCACAGCGATTCACCCACGTGGACGACGCTCCCCGCGTTTCGCTCTGGATGCCCCGCTCGAGCTATCCGGGGGCCATGGGCCTGCGCGCGACGTGGCGGTTGCCCTGAATTCGCACCTGGTCGACCGCCGGGGACCCTCACGGCTTCGCCCACAGCGCTAGGTGGGCCTCGGGTCTATCCTGAACCTGGGGAAGGGACGAGCGGCGTCTGAACGCCGCATTCGGTCTCTCTTCGAGCCCGAGGTCAGAACCAGAAATCGAGTCCCAAGCCGCCGAACCAGGTGGAGGTGCCGTAGCCCGAGGTCGAGGATTCGCTGTACTCGTAGGTCCTGGAGCGATCGTTCGCTGCGTAGGGCTCCATGCTGGTGTAGCTCTCGCCCATGGACTTGTAGGCATCGACGCCGAAGGAGCTGGCCAAGCAGAGCCCGGGAACGAACTCCCAGGCGGCACCCAAGCTGGCCGTAAGGCCTAGGCGAGTGTCGTAGGTCTCGTCCTTGCCGAATTCGGCGAATTCGCCCCCGGCGTAGATGTCGTCGGATTGCGATTCCCGCCGGTTGTGGCTATAGAAGAGTCCCAGAGCGGTAACGGTGCGCAGTCCATGCGGCAAGGTGCGATGCCACTCCAGGGGAAGCTCGGCCCGCAGTCCGATGCGGGTCAATTCCTGGAATTCTTCGTTGCTGTAGGTCGAAGACGTGGTGTTGCCCCAGGCGTCCACGTATTCCCTGCGGCTGGTATAGGTGGAGGGGGTCCTCTCGTGGTCGCCCCACCAGCCCAGGTTCAGCCCGATGGCCAGGTCGCTGCGCACCGCCCGCCGCAGGCGGATGTCGGGAGTGGCACCCAGGACGCGGAAGCCCAGGCCCCACGAACCATGTTGCAGCGGCCCGGCGTGGCAAGTCGGGGCGGTGGCGGGAGCTGCCGCCGTGGCTGGGGTTGCGACGGGCGCCGGCACGACGGAATCCGTCAGCGCGGCGAAGAGCAGCGGGAAGAGGGGAGCAAGCATGGACGGAAAATGTACTTCAGCCTTCCGGCCCGATCGCCCACCGGGGTGGGCTTCCCGGGAGGGCGATGGAGGTCAGAACCAGACGTCGAGGCCGATGCCGCCGAACCAGGCCGACGAGCCCATGCCGCTGAGGTCGCCGGATTCGGAGTAGTCGGTGTAACCCAGGTCCTTGGGGTAGTCGGTCGACCAGTCGTAGTCGCCGGTGATGCCCCAGCCGCGCAGGCCGCATTCGGAGGCCAGCACCACGTCGGGGGCGATCTCCCAGCGTGCACCCAGGGCGAGCTGCAGGCCCACGTGGATTTCCAGGCGGTTTTCCTGGTAGGTGATGGCATCGCCGGTGTAGATCGACTCGTCCATCTCCAGTTCGGTCTGCTGGAGGCGCACGAACGGGCCGATGGAGGCCATGCCGCTGAGGGGGCCGCGGCGCGCGAAGGCGTGTTCCAACGGGAGTGCCACCTGCAGATCGATGCGGGACGAATCGGTGTTGCCGGGGTTGGTGGTGGTGGGTTTGGGGGTCTCCATCCTGCGGGAGCGTCCGGCGCTGGTCAGGATCTGTCCGAACCAGGACACGTCCAGGCCCGTGGCCATCCGGTCGGAGAGGGCGTAACGAACCATGAGCTGCGGAGCCTCGCCCAGCAGGCGGAATCCCAGGCCCCAAGAGCTGCGAAACAACGGGCCGAGATCGGGATCGTCGGCGCCTTCCAACGGGGGCTGGGCGACGACCGGTTTGGGGGCTGGGGGCGCCAGGGGAGGTGCGGGGGCCGCCTGCGGAGCGGAGGGCAAGGCGGAGGGGGAATCTGGGGGCAGGACCGGCCCGAGAGGGGTGGTGGAGGGCGGGGTGGCCACGGGAGAGGCCTGGATCGCGACCGGGGGCTCCCCAGCCGAAAGGGGAGGGGCGACCAGGGAATCGGGTGCCTGGGCGAAGGTGAGGGTGAGCAGCAGGGGAGTGACCATGGCGCAAAGGAAAACATCCGCAGGCGCTTGCGACAGGGATGCGTAGGGCCCGGAGGGGACGTTGGCGGGACCCGCAGGATCCACGAATCGGTCGGTGGTCCCGGTAACGCCGGAGCGCCGCGGGGCGGCGCGAACCCCGGAAGCAGCCCGGCCGCGGGAAGGAAACGATGGGGCGGGCTGGAGTTCCCGCGGGGCGCCCTTGTTGCCTGAGGAATGCTGGGAAACGTTTCAAGTCGGTGTCAGAACGGGCTCTGCGAGGTTAGGGGGGCTTGACTTCCGGGGCTTGACCCTATAGATTCATGCCCACTGCTGGCACTCGTCTTTGGTGAGTGCTAGCAAACCAACCACCCCAATCAGGAGATACTCACCATGGCTCTTTCCCCTCTCGCGGATCGCGTCGTCATCAAGGCTCTCGAGCCCGAGACCAAGACTGCCGGCGGCATCATCATCCCCGACAATGCCAAGGAAAAGCCCCAGCGCGGCGAGATCGTGGCTGTCGGTCCGGGCAAGTCCGACGACAAGGGCGCCGTCGTGAAGATGGAGCTGAAGGTTGGCGACAAGGTGCTCTACGGCAAGTACGCCGGCACCGAGGTCAACGTCGACGGGCAGGACCTGCTCATCATGCGCGAGACCGACGTCCTCGCCAAGTACTGAGAATGAACTCGGTGGTCGAACCCCTCGAGACCTCCCGTGTGGGACAGGTCTCGACCAGGCTCGACCACCAATGTGCTCGGCAGGTCTCGATAAACTCGACCACCGGCGCCGAAGCACTCGTCAAAATCTGACAAACAAATCGAACAAAAGGAAATCATCATGGCCGCAAAGCAGCTCACGTTCAATCAGGATGCTCGCGAAGCCCTCAAGCGTGGCGTCGACAAACTCGCCGACGCGGTGAAGGTCACCCTCGGACCCAAGGGCCGCAACGTCGTGCTCGCCAAGTCCTTCGGCTCGCCCGTCGTGACCAAGGACGGCGTGTCCGTCGCCAAGGAAATCGAACTGGACGACGCCTACGAGAACATGGGAGCCCAGCTCGTCAAGGAAGTCGCCTCCAAGACCTCCGACGTCGCCGGCGACGGCACCACCACCGCCACCGTGCTGGCCCAGGCGATCGTGCGCGAAGGCATGAAGAACGTCACCGCCGGCGCCAACCCGATGGACCTCAAGCGTGGCATCGACGCCGCCGCCGAGGCCGCCATCGCCTACGTGTCCAAGGTGTCAGTCAAGGTCGCCGGCAAGAAGGAAATCGCTCAGGTCGGCTCCATCTCCGCCAACAACGACTCCTCCATCGGCGACCTCATCGCCGACGCGATGGAGAAGGTCGGCAAGGACGGCGTCATCACCGTCGAAGAGGCCAAGTCCATCGAGACCACGCTGGACGTGGTCGAGGGCATGCAGTTCGATCGCGGCTACGTCTCGCCCTACTTCGTGACCAATCCGGACACGATGGAAGTCGTGATGGAAGAGCCCCTGATCCTCATCCACGACAAGAAGATCTCGTCGATGAAGGACATCCTGCCCATCCTCGAGAAGGTCGCCCAGCAGGGCCGCCAGCTTTTGATCATCGCCGAAGACCTCGACGGCGAGGCTCTGGCCACGCTGGTCGTGAACAAGCTGCGCGGCACCCTGAAGATCGCCGCCGTCAAGGCTCCCGGCTTCGGCGACCGCCGCAAGGCCATGCTGGAAGACATCGCCGTGCTGACCGGCGGCCAGGTCATCGCCGAAGAGACCGGCCTCAAGCTCGACAACGCCATGATCACCGATCTGGGCCGCGCCAAGCGCGTCACGATCTCCAAGGACAACACCACGATCGTGGAAGGCGCCGGCGAAGGCAAGGCCATCCAGGCTCGCATCGGCCAGATCCGCAAGCAAGTCGAAGAGACCACCTCCGACTACGACCGCGAGAAGCTCCAGGAGCGCCTCGCCAAGCTGGCCGGCGGCGTGGCCGTCATCAACGTCGGTGCCGCCACCGAAGCTGAGATGAAGGAAAAGAAGGCACGCGTGGAAGACTCCCTGCACGCCACCCGCGCCGCTGTCGAAGACGGCGTCGTGGCCGGCGGCGGCGTCACGCTGCTGCGCGCCATCAGCTCCCTCGAGAACCTCAAGCTCGAGAACGCCGACCAGCAGATCGGTGTCGCGATCGTCCGTCGCGCCCTGGAAGAGCCCATCCGCATCATCGCCCAGAACGGCGGATGGGAAGGCTCCGT
>JAMIIV010000047.1:0-64523 GCA_035913415.1 Fibrobacteria bacterium
GGCGCCGCCCTCCCGGCGCCAGGCCCCATGCAAAGTCATCTTTGCCGGGGCCCAGCGCCGGGAGGGCGGCGCCGAAGCGCCAGATCTACCTTTGCCATTCCCGGGACCGACATCCAGCCGGAAGACCCGACACCCAACGCAGAAAGGCGCGTCCCGCAGACCTGCGGCGCGACACCAAAACCAAATGGCCAAGCTCGACAATCTCAAGGACATCGTCTCCCTCTCCAAGCGCCGCGGGTTCGTCTTCCCCGGCTCCGAGATCTACGGCGGCCTCGCCAACACCTGGGACTACGGCCCCTACGGCGTGGAGCTCAAGCGCAACCTCAAGGACCTCTGGTGGAAGCACTTCGTGACCCGCCGCGACGACGTCGTGGGTCTCGACTCGGGCATCCTGCTCAACACCAAGGTCTGGGAGGCGTCGGGCCACCTGAAGAGCTTCTCCGATCCGCTCATGGATTGCAAGAAGTGCCACGCCCGCGAACGCGCGGACCATCTGGTGGAAGCCAAGCTGGGTTCCAGCGCCATCGCCGGCAAGAACAACGCCGAGCTCTTCGCCCTGGTCAACGAGCACAAGATCGTCTGCCCCTCCTGCGGCAAGCTCGACTGGACCGAACCCCGCGCCTTCAACCTGATGTTCAAGACCGAGCAGGGTGTCGTGGAGGGCGAAGGCGCCGCGGTGTACCTGCGTCCCGAGACCGCCCAGGGCATCTTCGTCGACTTCAAGTCCATCGTGGAAGGCGCGCGCGTGAAGGTCCCCTTCGGTGTGGGCCAGATCGGGAAGTCGTTCCGCAACGAGATCACGCCCGGCAACTTCACCTTCCGCACCCGCGAGTTCGAGCAGATGGAACTCGAGTTCTTCTGCAACCCGGGGGACGACGCCCGCTGGTACGCGCACTGGAAGGAATACTGCATGAACTTCCTGACCAGCACGGTCGGGATCACGTCTGACAAATTGCGTCTGCGCGAGCACGACAAGGAAGAGCTCTCGTTCTACTCGTCGGGCACCTGCGACATCGAGTACGAGTTCCCGTTCGGCTGGGGCGAGCTGTGGGGCATCGCCTGCCGCACCGACTACGACCTCAAGCAGCACATGGAGCACTCCGGCCAGGACATGCGCTACCACGACAAGGTCTCCAACGAGCGCTACATCCCCTGGGTGGTCGAACCCGCCCTCGGTGCCGACCGCTTGGCCTTGATGACCCTCTGCGACGCCTACGAGGTCGAGACTCTGGAGAATGGCGAGGAGCGCACCGTGCTGCGCTTCGCCCCGCGCGTGGCCCCGGTCAAGGCCGCCATCCTGCCACTGTACAAGAAGCCGGAGCAGGTCGAGGTCGCCCAGAAGCTCTACCACGACCTCCTGGACAGCTTCCCCGTGGAGTACGACGAGACCCAGGCCGTGGGCAAGCGCTACCGCCGCCAGGACGAGATCGGAACCCCGTTCTGCGTGACGGTCGACTTCGACACGGTCGGTCAGGGCGAGCCCGAGAAGCTCAACACGGTCACCATCCGCGAGCGCGACAAGATGACCCAGGACCGCATCGCGATCGATCAGGTCGAGAACTACCTGCGGGACCGCCTCAAGTAGGTCGTTCGGGCGCCTCCCCGGCCCGACGGGCCAGGGATCGGGCTGCCTGCCGGGCCTCCGCGATCCCGATCCCTCGCGTTGTGAGCCGCCCTGCAGGGCGGCTCTACGCGGATTTGGGGGATCGGGACTCTCGGGGGCCCGGGCCTTCCGGCCGGCATCCCTGGCGCATGGGCATCCACCTGAGGCTCCCTTGGTTGTCTTCCCAGCCAGCCCTTTGGGGGCCAGTTGCCGCGAAGGGAGCACTTATATTGTAAAATCGATCGAAGCCATCGAGTATACAAGTATAATTGCTCCATGAACACGACGCGACCTTCGGATCGAGCCGAATTGCTCAAGCGGATCGCCTACTTCCCCGCGACGGCGATCCTCGGTCCGCGGCAATGCGGCAAAACCACCCTGGCGCGGGAACTGGGGGGCGATCACTTCTACGACCTGGAGAACCCACGCGACCTGGTGGTGTTCGACGCCGCCCAGACGCTTCTGGAATCGCTGGACGGACTGGTGGTGATCGACGAGGTCCAGCGCAGGCCCGACCTGTTCCCGCTGTTGCGCCACCTGATCGACACGCGCCCGCAGACGAAGTACCTGCTGCTGGGCAGCGCCTCGCCCGATCTGGTGCGGGCCTCCTCCGAGAGCCTCGCGGGGCGCATCACCTACTATCCGCTGGGGGGCTTCCGGATCTCCGAGTTGGGGGAGGATTCCTGGCGTTCCCTATGGCTGCGCGGGGGGTTCCCCCGCTCGGTCCTCGCGCCCGACGACGAGACCAGCGCGCTGTGGCGCGAGAGCTACGTGAAGACCTTCCTGGAACAGGACATCCCCGCGCTGGGGATCCGCGTCCCGGCCCTCACGTTGCGGCGCTTCTGGACCATGCTCAGCCACGTCCACGGTCAGATCCTGTCCTACTCCGAGCTGGGGAGGTCGATGGACGCCTCCGACACGGCGGTGCGCCGCCACCTCGACATCCTCGAGGGGACCTACATGGCGAGGCTCCTGAGGCCCTGGTTCGCCAATACCTCCAAGCGCCTGGTCAAGTCGCCCAAGGTCTACCTGCGCGACAGCGGACTCTTCCATTTCCTCCAGGGGATTCCCTCGATCCCGGCCCTGCTCTCGCACCCCAAGCTGGGCGCCTCGTGGGAAGGCTTCGCCCTGGAGCAGGTCGCCTTGCGGTTGCCGCCCGGCCAGGAACTGTTCTTCTGGGGCACGCAGGCGGGGGGGGAACTCGATCTCCTCTGGGAGCAGGGTGGAAGGCTGTACGGATGCGAGTTCAAGTTCGCCGATGCGCCGCGCCGCACCCGCTCGATGACGGTGGCGATGCAGGACCTGGATCTGGAGCACCTCTGGGTGGTCTATCCAGGGACCCGCGAGTACCCGCTCGGCGAGAAGATCACGGCCATGCCCTTGTGGAGGTTCCCGAACTTCAGGGGGTGAAGCGGCGGGCGACCCAGCGGGAGGCGCCTCCCCGGCCCGGGGTGATTCTTAGTACCTTCGAAAAACAAATGCGACCTCTAGCTCTAGAATCCCCACCCGTGGTCGAAGCGGTGATCGAGCTACGCATTCCAAGGCTGGATGCGACGGCTGAGGTATTTGCTGCTCTGCGGGAAGTCCTGGATACCTTCCGAGAATCCCACCCGGATCTGGGTGAAGTGGAGCAGTTCCAGGCGTCCGGCTCTTTCACCGTTGGGTCGTCGAATGCTGCTTCCAGCGCGGCGGTTGAACAATTCCGTTACGGCTTTGCGAGATGGTCCAGCGAAAGTCGCATTCAACTGTCTCTCGATGGGATCCTGGTCAGCACGACACAAAAGCCTTACATCGGTGGAACGCGGCTGATCGAGTTGGCCCAAGGAGCCTCCAGGGCTTTTCGAGCGGCGCTTTCCGGGATCGGTTACAGCAGGATCGGTTGGCGTACCATCAACCGGATCGACCTGCCCGGCGCATCGATCCCCGATGCAGGAAAATTGATCCATTCCTGGCGAGCCATGCAGACTGCTGGCTTCGAGTTGGTTCTTCCGATCGCCCATCTCCAGGGAGTCAAGGCTGTCGCGTTCCCGGGACTGGTAGGACGCGTGACGACGGTCCTGCAAGCGGATCCTTCCCCCGAGTCTCTCTCGCTGGTTGTCGATGTGGACGGGGCTTCCGAATGTTCCGACGAGGACCTTGAGACAGTGCTAGCAAGCCTTCGAGAATGGAAGAATCATGCGTTCTTCACGACCTTGGACGAGGAGGCACGGACATGGTTGCGGTGACGGCGATGAAAAGTCGCGAGCATCTTCTTCTTGATGCCGTGAACCTGGAATCCATCGCGGACGGGTACGCCCATACCGGCCGCCCCACCGCTTCGCGTCCAACACCTGCAAGTAAGGTCCCGACCCGGGTCTCCGATGTGGATCTTCAGATCCAGAAGCTCGAGGCCTGGTTGGAGCAGCGATCCGGCTCATTGCCGTCGGCGATTCGCTTGCCGGCCCATCGAGCCCTGATCGTCTTGAAGGAACTTTCGAAGGAATTCTTGAACTGCGGCTTCGAATTGCCTACGCCCCTTGCCGCACCAGGCGAAGACTCTGGCTTCTTGCTCTCGTGGGATCGAGGCTCCTTGCATCTCGAAGTCGAATTCGATTCTGGCGAAGTCGCGCAGTGGTTCCTCTGGGAAAGAGGTACGGACTTCAGTTGGCAGAGGGACATTGGTGATCCGCCAGGATACGACAAGTCGGTGTTGGCTTGGCTGTGCAAGTTGAGCATGTTTCCAGTGGCTCAAGTATCCCCTGAGCCGGCTCGACCTGTGTTCGTGGCCACACCCGAAGATCAGGAATTCCTGACTCGACTCCTGTCCGATTCCCCTGCGCCGACACCGGCACTTGTCCGCCTGATGTCCGGCCCGCGTTTGTCCTGATCTTGACCCCGACGTTTTCCCCGATTCAAAACGCTCACCGGGCTAAGCCCTTCGCTTGCCCGGAAGGCAAGATGGATGAGTTTTTGCGTCAGTTCGCCGTGGGAAACCACAAGAAGGACATTGCGAAGACCTTCGTGCTGGAAGACGACTGTGGCACCTTGCACGGTTTCGTGACCCTGGCCGCCGCCTCCATCGACAAGGCGCAGCTTCCGGGAGAGCAAACCCAAGGTGTTCCTGGATTTCCTATTCCGGCAGCTTTGATCGCCCGCTTGGCCGTGCAGGTTTCCTCGCGCGGCCAGGGCATGGCGGGACAACTCGTCCGACATGCTTTCGAACGGATCCTGACCGCGGCGGAATCCCTGGCGATCCGTGTCGTCATGGTCGACGCCCTCTCCCCGAGGGCCGCGCGCTTCTGGGGAAGGCACGGCTTCGTTCCGGCGCCCAGCTCCCCCCTCCGTCTCTTCCTACCCGTCGCCACGATCCGCAAGGCGGCAAACCCTCCCACGGACACCCCCTGACATGGCCCATCTCGATTGGATCGGCAAGCGCGCCGTCTTGAACCACCACCGCGAGATCCCGTTCCGGCTCCTGCGCTGCGATCAGAAACTGTCGGTGGGCGATCCCGACGCGGGGAACTTGCTGGTGCAAGGCGACAACCTGCACGCCCTCAAGGCATTGCTCCCGCACTACGCCAACCGCGTGAAGTGCGTGTACATCGATCCCCCGTACAACACGGGGAACGAGGGCTGGAGCTACAACGACAACTCCAATGCCCCCGAGATCAAGGCGTGGCTGGGCAAGGTGGTGGGCAAGGAAGCTGAAGACCTTTCGCGCCACGACAAGTGGCTGTGCATGATGTATCCCCGTTTGTCCCTGTTGCGCGAGTTCCTGACCGACGACGGCGCGATCTTCATCTCCATCGACGACAACGAAGTCCACACGCTGCGGATGCTCTGCGACGAGATCTTCGGGCGGCAGAACTTCGTGGCCACGGTGATCTGGCAGAAGGTGTACTCGCCCAAGAATTCAGCGCGGCATTTCTCCGAAGACCACGACTATGTGCTGGTGTACGCCAAGGATGCCAATAAGTGGAAGCCCAATCTGCTCCCACGCTCCGAAGCGCAAGACAAGGCTTACAAGAACCCGGACAACGATCCGCGAGGCCCTTGGAAGACCAGTGATCTTTCGGCGAGGAACTTCTACAGCAAAGGCACATATTCGATTCAGTCGCCAGGTGGCCGTCTGATCGAAGCGCCTCCTAAGGGCTCTTACTGGCGAGTGTCAGAAGAGAACTTCTGGGAAATGCAACGAGACAATCGGATTTGGTGGGGCAAAGACAATCAGTCGATTCCTCAGATCAAGCGTTTCCTTTCCGAAGTCAAGCAAGGCGTGGTACCGCAGACGCTGTGGACCTATCAGGAAGTCGGGCACTCGCAGGAGGCCAAGAAAGAACTGGTTTCGATCTGCGACTTCGAGGATTCCGATGCCGTCTTCGTGACGCCAAAGCCGGTCCGACTGATGCGTCGCATTCTCCAGATCGCCACCGACAAAGACTCCATCGTTCTGGATTCCTTCGCAGGGTCCGGATCGACTGGCCATGCGGTGCTGGAACAAAATCGCGCCGACGGCGGTACGCGCCGCTTCCTCACCATCGAGATGGAAGAAGCCACCGCTGAAAAGGTCACGCGCCATCGCCTTTCCAAGGTGGTTCAAGAGGGCGAGGGCTTCCGCTTCTGCCGCCTTTCCGATCCGCTGTTCGACGCCATGGGATCCATCCGTCCCGAAGTGAAGTTCGCGGACCTCGCCGCCCACATCTACTTCACCGAGACGGGCTCACCGATGCCGCGCCGCCGCGAGAACTCGCCTTTGCTGGGTGTGCACAACGGCGTTGGGGTCTACCTCATTTTCAACGGTATCCTGGGCGACAAGCGACCCGAGGCGGGGAATATCCTCACGCCGAATGTGCTGGACGAGCTCCCTCCCCACAAGGGAGCCCGCGTGATCTACAGCGAAGGCACCACGCTGAGCCCCATGCGCCTGCGCTCCGAGGGCATCGTCTTCAAGCAGGTCCCCTACCAAGTGAGGACACGCTGATGCTTGCCCTTCGCCATTACCAAGCCCGAACACTCGAGACTCTTGATCGCTACTTCCGCCTGTGCCGTTCGAACGGCCCCAAGAAGGCCTTCCTCGAGATCACCGAACGGCCGTACCAGACGCCTTCCGTACTTTCCGAAGTCCCCTACGTCTGTTTGCGCTTGCCCACCGGCGGCGGCAAGACCTTGTTGGCGGCCCATGCGGCGGGACTTGCGCTCCATCGTCTGCTCGAAGCCTCCCACGGCGTGGTGCTCTGGCTGGTACCCTCGAACACCATCCGCGACCAGACCCTGAGCGCCTTGCGCGACCGCGAACACCCGTACCATCACGCCCTGATCGAAAGAATTGCCTCGCCCGTGCGTGTGGTGGACCTGCAGGAGGCTTTGTACCTGCCGCGCGGCGTGTACATGGGCGAAACGGTGGTTCTGGTCAGCACGTTGGCTGCCCTTCGTGTGGAAGACACCGACGGACGCAAGATCTACGAATCCAACGGCACGCTCTCGGGCTTCTTCTCGGGAGGTACGGAGCGCCTGACCGAAGGACTGGACACCAACGAAGCCGGAATCGTGCCTTCCCTGGCCAACGCCATCGCGGTACATCGCCCCGTGGTCATCATGGACGAGGCGCACAACGCACGCACCTCGCTTTCCTTCACCACGCTGGAACGCTTCAACCCGTCGTGCGTGATCGAATTCACCGCGACGCCGCAAGAGAAACCGACCGGAAAGGACGAGCCGGGATCCAACGTACTGCACCATGTGTGCGCGGGGGAACTCAAGGCCGAGGACATGATCAAGCTGCCCATCGAGCTGGCTCTGGAGCCCGATTGGAAGCGTGCGATCTCGGCGAGCCTGGCCCGCCAGCGAGAGTTGGAGGAGCTGGCCCGCAAGGAAGAGGAGGCCACCGGCGAGTACATCCGGCCCCTGGTGCTCCTGCAGGCGCAACCGCGCTCCAAGGATCGCGAGACGCTGTCTGTGGATGTGCTCAAAGCTTCCCTGATCGCCGACTTCCAGATACCCGAGGAGCAGATCGCGATTGCCACCGGCGACACTCGGGAGCTGGATGGCGTCGACCTGTTCTCGCGCGACTGCAAGCTGCGCGTGCTGGTCACCCAACAGGCCCTCAGGGAAGGCTGGGACTGTTCCTTTGCCTACGTTTTCTGCTCGGTGGCCGACGTGGGGTCGTCCCGCGCCGTCGAGCAGCTCCTGGGGCGTGTGCTTCGTCTCCCTCACGCCCATCGGAAGTCCCACGAGGCACTGAATCGCGCCTACGCCGTGATCGCCTCGCAGCGCTTCAAGGAAACCGCAGATTCCCTGGCCGAGGCGCTCATCCACAATGGCTTCCAGAAGTTCGAGGCCAGCCGTTTCGTGGAAAGCTCCTCCCAATCGGCGCTGTGGGCGGAAGGAACTCTGTTCCATGCGGCCAGCGTCCTGGTGTCCCAGGAACCAGCACTGGACGCCCTCCCAGACGACATACGGGCTCAGGTCCGCTGGGATGCCGAAACTAGCTCGGTGATCATCGCGCCCGGTACAACCGTTGAGCAATGCGCGAGCATCGAGAGCCTCCTGCCCGAGACGGATCGCAGAGCCTTCCAAGCCGCAGTCGATCCGGTACGGCGGAGCGGGGCTTCATCAATGGGCGGCAACGGTACGGTCGCTTCCGAAGCGCCTCGACCCGAACCTTTGTCGATTCCGGCCCTGAGCTGCTTGCGACAGGGGCGGTTCGAGTTCTTCGACGAGACCCAGTTCCTGGCATCGACCTGGGACCTCCGTCACGCCGACCACAAGCTGGGGGAAGGCCATTTTCCCTCGACAGAAAAGGGCAGCGATGCCGCGGTGCTGGACATCGACGAAGCCGGGAAGATGGCGATCAAGCGATTGGAGGCCACGTCGCGGCAGCTCTCGTTCCTGAGCGCCGAACCGGGCTGGGACATCCCCTCCCTGGTGAACTGGCTCGATCGAGCCATCGTGCATCCCGACCTTCCCCAAAGCCACTCGACGGCATGGATCAACCGTGTGCTCATGCACCTGGTCGACGACCGAGGGATTTCCGTGGAGGTTCTGGCCCGCCGGAAGTTCGAACTGTCCAAGGCCCTCGAGCGGCGCATGGACGAACTCAGGAGCAAATGGCGTCTCGAGCGCTTCCAGGAATCCCTGTTCGGAACCGACTCGACGGTGGCAACGCGGCCGGAACACGTGATGGTCCTGGATCCGCAGAGGTACTACCCGCGCCTACCCTACAACGGAGCCCACAAGTTCCGGAAGCACTTCGCTCCGGTCGTGGGTGACCTGAACGGGGAGGAGCTGCACTGCGCGTTGCATCTCGATGCGATGCCCGAGGTGCGACGCTGGGCACGCAACCTCGAGCGGAGCGTCGACTCTTTCTGGCTGCAGACCTCCACGGACCGGTTCTACCCGGATTTCGTGGCGGAACTGATCGACGGCCGACTCCTGGCGATCGAATACAAGGGCGAGAACCTGATGTCCAACGAGGACTCTCGCGAGAAACGCCTCCTGGGCGAGGCCTGGGCGGCTCGATCGGGAGGGGCCTGCTTGTTCGCCATGGTGACCGCCAAGGACTTCGCGCCCATCGACAAAATGGTTCGAGAAGGGACGTAACCTCCCTCCCCCTCAAGGATGGGGTGTCCCACATCCCGCCACACCCCTTGTGGCCGCGGCGGCGCTTCGAGTAGGTTCCAAGAATCCCCTCCAGCAGGAACCCTTTATGATGGATCCCCAGACTGCATCTTCGATCCGCCGTCGCGCCCTTGTCGGGCTGGAATGGACCGTCGAGAACGACGACGATTCCTTCGAGATCGAGACCGCTCTTTTCTTCTTGATCCGGGAGACAGAGGAAGGGTCGGCTTTGGAAGCCGCCCTCGAAAGGGCGTACGAGACGGTTTCGGTGGTCTCGCCGGAACATGCGGCGACTTGCCCGGGATCCCTTCTGACAGCGGAGAAGTGGTGTGCCCTGGTTCCGGAGCTCGCTGAAGCGATTCGTGCCACGGAACACCTGCCTCCTTCATCCTTATTCGCGTGAAACCACACTTCGCAGGAATTGGCGCACGGCTTATTGTCGCGAACAGGCCTTCGTGACAATAAGAACTCCGCTTGTTTGCGTGAATCAGAGGCTTGACATCCAAATCGATCAGGGCGATCCGGTTCCATGGAGCAAAGGTAGGTGAGACCTTTGGTCAGAGCGGCACGTCCACCCGGAGCAACATCCTGTCGTCGACGATGCGGATCACGGTCACGATGTTTCCCTCCGCGCGGTAGAGGATCCGTAGGTGCTCGTAGGGAAGTTCCCGCCAGCGTCGCGAGCCTTGTTGGATCAGTTCCGGCACGAACCGACCACTTTCGGGGAATTCCTCGAGCTGCGCCAGGCGCTCGGGAATCTCCTGCGCGTAGCGGCGAGCGGTCACGGGGCTTCTGGAGTGCAGGTATTCGAGGATCGCCTCGAGGTCTTCCCAGGCCTTGGGAGACAGGACCACTTCAACGGTCATCGAACCACTTGAGCCTCTTGCGAACATCCGACAGTGCCACAGGAGTACCGGTACGGACCGACTCTTCGCCTTCGGCGAGCATCTCCAGAAGCCGCAACCGCCGCTCGCGCTCTTCCCAGTCTTCGATGGCCACAAGCACGCCCGTCGCACGCCCGTTCTGCGTGACCACCACCGGCCGATGATTCTCGCGGGTGCGGTCGAGCAACTCGGCGAAGCGCGCCTTCACCTCGGAGATGGGGGCGATGTCTTCACAAGCGGAAAGGATCATGACTGAATTATAACCGAATTCGGATCGAGGGTCGAGTCGACGTTTGCGTTCCGGCAATAAGGAGCCTGGGGTGCCGTGCATTCCAGGTGCCGGGCCGCAGTTCCCGGACCCGACCCGACGTAGCTTTCCAGCCTCCATGCCTCTCGACCTCTCGACCCTTGAGATCCTCCGCAAGCGCCATCCCGCTTGGCGATTGCTGCGGTCGGATCACGCGCCGCTGGTGGCGAGCTTCCTGCAGCGGGCCTTCCTGGCCGCCAACGTGCGGACCATCCCCCAGGCCGATCTGGTGGAGCGGCTCGAAGACGAACTCTTCGCGTTACGGGAACGCCTCGGAGCCGACAGTTTCCCGCGGAGTGCGAGGGAGTACCTGGAGGAGTGGGCCAGTCCCGACAAGGGATGGTTGCGCCGCTTCTACGTGCGCGGCGAGGATGAGCCCCGCTTCGACATCACGCCCGCCACGGAAAAGGCCATCGCCTGGCTGGAGTCGCTGGGGGAACGATCGTTCGTGGGCACGGAATCCCGCCTGTTGTCGATCTTCGAGCTGGTGCGGCGACTGGCCGAAGGCAGCCAGGCCGATCCCGAAAAACGCTTGGCAGACCTGCACCGCAAGCGCCAGGAGATCGATGCCGAGATCGCACGGGTGCAGGCGGGAGATCTCGCGCTCCTTGACGACACCTCGATGCGTGACGGGTTCCAGCAGTTCGAACGCTCCGCTCGCGAACTCCTCTCCGACTTCCGGGAAGTAGAAGACAATTTCCGACAACTCGATCGCGCCACGCGCGAGCGCATCGCCCTGTGGGACCAGGGAAAAGGCGCGTTGCTGGACGCCATCCTGGGCGAGCGAGACGCCATCGCCGACTCCGACCAGGGACGCAGCTTCCGGGCCTTCTGGGAGTTCCTGCTCTCGCCGCGTCGCCAGGAGGAGCTGGGAGCGCAACTGGATCGCCTCATGGAACTGCCGGCCATCGTGGCGGCCGATCCTGATCCGCGCCTTCGGCGCATCCACTACGACTGGCTCGAAGCGGGGGAGCACGCCCAGCACACCGTCGCCCAGCTTTCGCAGCAATTGCGCCGGTTCCTCGACGACAAGGCCTGGTTCGAAAACCGCCGCATCATGGAGATCCTCCACGGGATCGAAGCCCATGCCTTGGGGGTACGCGATGCGATTCCCGGCGGCGACTTCATGGAGATCGACGACATGGGCGCCGACATCGTCCTGCCCATGGAGCTTCCGCTGCACACCCCTGCGGTCAAGGTTCGCCTGGAGGACCTCGTCCTCGTCCAGGGCGATGGCGACATCGATGCGGCGGCGCTGTACGGCCGCGAGGAAGTGGATCGCGAGGAGCTGGCGGGAAGGGTGCGCCGTTGCTTGCAGGAACGCGGGCAAGCGACGCTGGCGCAGGTGCTCCAGGCGTTTCCGCTGGAGCGGGGCCTGGCCGAGATCGTGACCTACCTGCAGTTGGGCGAAGACAGATTCCGTGCGGTGGTTGTGGACGGCGCATTCGACGACCTCGCCTGGACTGTGCCCGATGCCGATGGCCTGGAGCGGGTGCGCACCGCCAGAGTCCCCCGCGTGCT
Organism: Fibrobacteria bacterium; assembly: GCA_035913415.1. GTDB lineage: Bacteria > Fibrobacterota > Fibrobacteria > UBA5070 > UBA5070 > UBA5070. Next base: position 11,912 of record JAMIIV010000047.1, read on the forward strand.
GTTTTCCCGAGGAGCCGAGTCATGACGAACCCGGAGGTGTTGCCCGCCCGATCCAATCGATTGCCCGTCGTGGCGGTGCGGTTGCTGAAGGGCGTGGTCCATCGCGACGACGACCTAGCACTGTGGGGCGACCTGCTCGATCTGCAGAACCGCCTGCGCGACCACATGGGTGTGCTGGGTCTGGACCTGTTCCTCGACGAGGCTGAAGGCTACGCCTTCTTGAAGTCGGTCCTGACTTCCGAGGAGGGGGGCGAGACGATTCCCCGTCTGGTGGCGCGCAGGCCGTTGTCGTATCCGGTCAGCCTGTTGCTTGCCTTGCTGCGGCGCAAACTCGCCGAAGCCGACGCCTCGGGGGGAGATCTTCGTCTGGTGGTCAGCCTGGACGACCTCGTGGAAATGGTCCGCACCTTCCTGCCCGAGCGACGCGACGAGGCCAAGGTCGTGGATCGCATCGCCGAACACGCGCGCAAGATCAGTGATCTCGGTTTCCTGCGCCCCCTCAAGGGCACATCGGGACGGGAACAGCGCTACGAGGCGCGCCGCATCCTGAAGGCCTTCGTGGACGCGCAGTGGCTCTCGGAATTCGACGCGCGGCTGGAGACCTACCGCGCCGCGGCCATGACGACGGCGGAAGGACGCGACGATGCCTGAGGACATGCTGGGCTTCGACTTCACGGGCGACGACGCCCTGACGGGATTTCGCCTGGAACGGTTAGAAGTGTTCAACTGGGGCACCTTCCACGACAAGATCTGGACGCTCGAGCTGGGCGGGCGCAACGGCCTGCTCACAGGCGACATCGGGTCGGGAAAGTCCACGCTGGTGGACGCTGTGACCACGCTCCTGGTACCGCCGCAGAGACTGGCCTACAACAAGGCCGCGGGCGCCGAGAACAAGGAACGCAACCTCAAGAGCTACGTGCTGGGGCACTACAAGTCGGAGCGCAACGAACTCACCGGGTCTTCCAAGCCCGTCGCCCTGCGCGATGCGCGGCACTGGTCGGCGGTGCTGGGCGTCTTCCGCAACCGCGGCTACCAGCAGACCGTGACACTGGCGCAGGTGTTCTGGATGAAGGATCCCGCCGGGACTCCGGAACGCCGCTACCTGATGGCCGAGAAGGACCTTTCCATCGCGCGCGACATCGCGGGGTTCGGGGCCGACATTTCCACCCTCTGGAAGCGCCTGCGCAAGGACGGTATCGAGGTCGAGGAGAGTTTCCCGCCGTACGCCGCGTGGTTCCGCCGCCGTTTCGGGATCGAGGGCGACCAGGCGCTGGAACTGTTCCACCAGACCGTCTCCATGAAGTCGGTGGGGAACCTGACGGGATTCGTCCGGTCGCACATGCTGGAGCCTTCCGACGTGCAGGCGCGCATCGAGGGGCTTCTGCACCACTTCGACGACCTCAATCGCGCCCACGAGGCGGTGCTGCACGCCAAGGAGCAGATGCGCCTGCTGGAACCGCTGGTGGCCGACTGCGCCACGCTCTCCACGGTCGAGAAGGAGTCGCAGGCCCTGCGCGACTGCCGGGAGTCCCTGCATCGCCACTTCGCGGGCCTCAAGTCGGGGCTCTACGAGCGGCGCTTGGAGAATCTGCGCGACGATCTCCTGCGGCTGGAGTCGCGCGAGAGGAAGGCCCAGGAAGCCTCCGACACGTTGCGGGAACGCGCCGAGTCGCTGCGCCAGGCCATCGCCGACAACGGGGGCGACCGGCTGGAACGCCTCGCGGCGGAGGTCCGCACCTTGGGCGAGGAGCGCGACCGGCGGCGCGCCAAGGCCGACCGCTACGCGCAATTGGTCGCGCGTGCCGGGGGGACGGTGGCCACCAACGACGAGGAATTCACGCTGCAGAGCCGTGACGCGAGGGAACGGGCGGCGAACCTCCAGGCCCAACGGGAGGCCATGCGCGAAGACGAAACCCGCGCACGCCTGGAATTCGCCAAGGCTCGCGATGAGCGCGGCGAATTGGTGGGGGAACTGGAAAGCCTTCGGTCGCGGCGCAGCAACATTCCCGCTGAGCAGGTCGCGCTCCGAGCGCGCCTGTGCCGCGAGACGGGTCTTGGTGAGGAAGACCTTCCCTTCGTGGGTGAACTGCTTCAGGTCCGTCCGGAAGAAATTCTGTGGGAGGGCGCGGCCGAACGGCTCCTGCATGGGTTCGCCCTGTCGCTCCTGGTTCCGGAAGCCCACTACGGGATCGTGTCCGAATGGGTTGAACGCACCCACCTGGGCAAGCGACTGGTGTACTTCCGCCTTCGCGAGCCTCGCAAGTCTGCTCTCGGGGACCTGCATCCCGAGTCGCTGGCACGCAAAGTCTCCATCCTGCCCACGAGCCCGTGCTACGCGTGGCTGGAGAGGGAACTGGCCTCTCGCTTCGACGTGGCCTGCTGTGTGGATCTGGAACGCTTTCGGCGCGAGGTCGAGGCGGTCACACCTGCCGGGCAGATCAAGCGCAAGGGCGAGCGCCACGAGAAGGACGACCGCACCCGCATCGACGACCGCACCCGGTACGTTCTGGGCTGGACCAATGAAGACAAGATTCGGTCGTTGGAAACGCGCCTTCGCGGCATGGAGGAGGCGATCGCGGTAAAAGCCGAGAGCCTTTCCGTCCTGGCGGCCGCTGTTCGCGATCTGGAAGATCGGCTGGGATCCTTGGCGCGCCTGGAGGAGTTCTCCTCGTTCCGTGAGATCGACTGGGGTGAGCCGGCCTCGCAGATCGTGCACATCGAAGAGGAACTGCGCAGACTGGAGGGCGCGTCGGACCGACTGAAGACGTTGCGCGAGGAATTCGCCCAGGTGAAGGAACAAGGTGCGGAGGTGGACGCGGGATTGCAGAACGTCCGCACCGACCTGGCACGGACGGTGCAGAAGCTCGAGGATGCCCAGGAGGCGCGCGATCGCCTGGACGCCGAAGTCGCCGCCGACCCGGTCCCGCCGGACATCGCATCCAGGCTGGAAGGGTTCCGGGTCGAGGTCCTCGGGGAACATCAGCTCACCATCGAATCGTGCGACAACCGCGAGAAAGACCTGCGAGTCGCGATCCAAGGAAAGATCGACGCCGAGGATAAACGACGCACACGTCTGCGCGAAGGGATCGTGCGGGCCATGAAGGGCTTCAACGACCGCTTCAAGGCCGAGACGCGCGAGTTCGATCCCTCCATTGAATCGGCCCACGAATACCAGGCGCTTCTGGATCGCCTGCGCGGAGACGACCTCCCCCGCTTCGAAGAACGCTTCAAGGCGTTGCTCAACGAGAACGCCATCAACGAGGTGGCGGCCTTCCAGTCGCACCTGAACCAGGCGCAGGAGTCCATCAAGGAGCGCATCCGCACCATCAATCGATCGCTCCACGGCATCGACTACAATCCCGGGCGGTTCATTGTTCTGGAGGCGCACCCCACCCAGGATGCCGAGATCCGGGCCTTTCGCGCCGAGCTGCGCGCCTGCACCGAAGGCGCGTTGTCGGGTCGCGAGGACGACCAGTACGCCGAGGAGAAGTTCCTCCAGGTGCGGGCCATCCTGGAGCGTTTCCGCGGACGCGAAGGAACCGCCGAACACGACCTGCGCTGGACGAAGGTGGTCACGGACGTCCGCAATTGGTTCTCCTTCGCGGCCAGCGAACGCTGGCGCGAGACCGACGAAGAGCACGAGCACTATTCGGATTCGGGCGGCAAGTCCGGAGGGCAGAAGGAGAAGCTCGCCTACACGGTCCTGGCCGCGAGTCTGGCCTACCAGTTCGGCCTGGAGTGGGGCGAGATCCGTTCGCGCAGCTTCCGCTTCGTGGTCATCGACGAGGCCTTCGGGCGCGGGTCCGACGACTCCGCACGGTTCGGCCTGGAATTGTTCGAACGGCTCAACCTGCAGTTGCTGATTGTGACGCCGCTGCAGAAGATTCGCGTCATCGAGCCGCACGTGAAGAGCGTCGGCTTCGTGGCCAACGAGGAGGGGCGTTGTTCCCGCCTGCGCAACATCACGATCGAGGAGCATTTGGCGGCACGCGAGGCCTCCGGGGGATGAGTTGGACCACGCCACAGGATCTGCGCGAGCAACTGGAGCGTCTCTGGAATAAGGGACGGATTCTGACGGATATGACGGGCGAGGGTGGACTGTTCCCCTTGGCTCTGCGGCTGGTCGGCCCCGATTCCCATGAGTGGTCGAGCCGGTTCGACGAGGCGCGTCGCTGGGCAAGGTCGCTCGACGAGATCGAACACGCGGTCGTCGTGAAGGAGCGACGGCGGCATCCCACGCTAGGCGAGAACGAATTCCCTGCCAAGGTCGTGGTGGAGTCGCGCGAGCAGGCGTTGGTTTGGATCGACAAGTGCGACGATGCCCAACGCTTCGAGGCCCAGTTGGGTCAAGCCCTTGAGCGCTGTCCGGAGCTGGAGCCGTGGATTCTCCGGAACCCTCTGAGGACTCTGGAGGTCTCGCCGACCTGGACGCGGCTTCTGGGGGTCGTGGAGTGGTTTCGCGCGAACCCTCGATCGGGAATCTTCCTGCGCGAGCTGGACCTCCCCGGGATCGACACCAAGTTCCTCGAGACGCATCGCCCCCTGCTTTCCGATTGGTTCCAGTTGGTCCTGGAGGGGCTGGGCGTCGCACGCGATCCGTCGGATTCGCGGACCTTCGAGGCTCGGTTTGGGTTTCGCGAGAAGCCGCGCCGGGTGCGCTTTCGCATCCTGGATCCCGAATGCGTCGTGGATGCCTTCGGAGGAGCTACGGACGTCGAACTGGACGCCGAAGCCTTCGCGCGCTGGGATCCATCGAAGATCCGGTCGGTTTTCGTCCTGGAAAACGAGATCACCTTCCTCGCCTTCCCGCACCACCCGAGCTCCATCGCGATCTTCGGCTCGGGCTACGGATTCGAGGGCGTCGGGGAAGCGCAGTGGATGGGTTCTCGGGATCTGTTCTACTGGGGAGACCTGGACACCCACGGGTTCGTCATCCTCGACGGATTCCGGCGACACTTCCCATTGGCCCGTTCGCTTCTCATGGATCGGGATACGCTCCAGTCGCATCGCGACCGTTGGACCCGCGAATCCAAGCCGTCGCGACGGGCGCTCGAACGCCTGGAGCCGCATGAACGCGAGGTCTACGACGATCTGGTGGCCAACACGCTCGGGGAGAACGTGCGCCTGGAGCAGGAGAGGATCGGGATGGGACACGTCTTGCAGGCGCTTGGATCCACCCCGCGGGGCGGCCTCGCCTCGGTTGGGAGTGACTGACACGACCATATCCACGTCGCTCGGCCCGGCCGGAGCCTACATTGGCCATGCGGAGGGGCCATGTACATCCACGAACGGCCCGAGTGGCCGCGTTTCACTCGAAGGGATGATCGGCTGATCGCTCCCCTGGCGCGGGTCCGGGAGTTGCACGGGCGGTTGTTGGGGCGACTCGACGCCGTAGGACTGCGCTCCCTGTCGGAAACGACGCTCGAGAACCTGACGCAGGATGTGGTCCGCTCTGCCGAAATCGAGGGGGATCGCCTGGAGGCGCGGCAGGTGCGGTCGTCCATTGCGCGCCGGCTGGGGCTGGAATCGGTTGATGCGGTGCCCGCAAGTCGCGAGGTGGACGGCATGGTGGCCTTGACCCTCGACGCCATCCGCAACAGCCTGGCGCCCATGACACAAGAGCGTTTGTTGGGTTGGCACGACGCGCTCTTTCCCAACGCCTCCAACGGGTTGTACGAGATCCGCGCCGGACGGTGGCGCGACGATCGCTGGGGGCCCATGCAAGTCGTGTCGGTGGGAGGCGGGGCGGAGCAGATCCTCTTCCAGGCACCCGAAGCCGCGCGGATCGCCCCCGAGATGGAGCGTTTCCTGGATTGGTTGGCAACGGACGACGACGAGGATCCGGTCCTGAAGGCCGCGACTGCGCACCTGTGGCTTGTCACCATCCATCCCTTCGACGACGGCAACGGGCGCATCGCCCGGGCGCTGACCGACATGTTGCTGGCGCGTATGGATGGGCGCGGGATCCGCTTTTACAGTCTCTCGGCGGTGATCCTGTCGGAGCGGGAGGACTACTACGGGATGTTGGGCTCCGCCCAGGGCGGGACCCTGGACATCACGGAGTGGTTGCTTTGGTTCCTGCGAGCTCTGGAAAAAGCGCTGGAGCGCGCGGCTGGGCGCATCGGGATGGTCCTGCAGCGGCACCTGTTCTGGCAGCACCATCGGAGCGCGCCGTTCAACGGACGGCATCGCAAACTCCTGGGGATCCTGCTCGAGGGTAGGGAGGGGCGGCTCACGCTCGGCAAATGGTCGCGGATCGCGCGTTGCCCACCGGACACAGCTTCGCGCGACATCCAATTCCTGCTCGATCGCGGAATCCTGGAATGCGGCGGTCGTGGTGGACGTGGCATCGGGTACCGACTGGTCGCCTGAACCGGGAATGGGGCTGGCGAGCCTCGTCCAAGTCAACCATCGCTAGGTCAGCCTTGGAATGGAATCACGCCCAGGGCGATGGACAGGAAATGGCAGACGCCGGCGGCGACCACGAACAGGTGCCAGACGGCATGTCCGAACCGGATGCGTCGATCCATCAGGTAGAATGCCGAACCGACGGAATAGGCCAGACCCCCGGCGACCAGCAGAGCCAGGCTGGAAGGCGCGAGAGTGCGGACCAGCGGAGGCAGGGCCACGACGATCAGCCAACCCATCACCAGGAACAATATGGTGCGCACGACCTTGTGCCGCCCGTGCGACCAAAGCCCCAGGGCGATGCTGGCCAAGGCCAGGGACCAGATGGCAAGAAGCAGCGACCAACCCCAGGGGCCGCGCAGGTTGACCAGCAGGAACGGGGTGTAGGTGCCCGCGATGAGAATCGGAATGGAAGCGTGGTCGACGGCCCGCCACACGAGCCGCTGTCTTGGTGTGCGGGACGAATGGTACAGGGTGGACGCCGTGAACAACAGCACCAGGGAGCCGCCGTAGAGGCAGAGGGAAACGATTTTCCATGGGTCTCCCGTGCGGGCACCCAGTACGGCCAACAGACCCAGTCCCGCCATCGCACCACCCGCGCCCATCGCGTGGATCGCACCGTTGGCGCGATCTTCCAGATCTTCTCTGCCCAAGGTGTTGTCGATCATGGAATCCATGTTCACAACCTCCTTCGTCGGAGGCTCTCCGTGGTGTAAAACGTTGTGAAATGGGGGCTATCTTCCCGGTACATGTCGACCACCCGCTCCCTCACCGAAATCGAAGCGCGCTGGCTGTTGCCGCGCATCCGCTCCACACGCCGCGCCTTGCGCGCGGGGTGGCTCGTGGCTCGCTGGATCTTCCTGCTTGGAGGCATCGGCTTGGTTGGGCTGGGGGTCTACGGAATGTTCGACGGGGAATGGGAAAAGTCCCTCGTGATTCTTCCCGTCGGCTTGGTCATGACTGCGATCGGGTTCATCCTGCCCACCGGGAAGACGCGAAAATCCGATGGCGACTCCGATGTGGTCGTCCGGACCTTGCGGGGTGAGATCCAGATGGTGCGGGTTCCGGCGGGCAAGTCGCACACCTACGTTCCCACCTTCGAGGGGGATCGTCCGCTGATGCTTCCGCCGGGATGGGGCGACGAGTTTCCCGAGCATGCGACGGTGGAATTCGAGGCGGTGGAGGCTTCGGCCCCAGGCCTGCATTCGCGTTTCTACAGCGCCTTGTACGTCGTTTCGGTCCGCGGGCAACGCCACCTCGAAGCGGAGCTCCTCGCCGGACTCGAGGACGGCGCGACGACGACCGCGTTGTCTCTTTTGCTGGTGGTCGGTGTCGTGGGGCTGCTGATCGTGTTGCCCCTGCAATTGTGGCCCTCCTTCGGGGCCGCCTACGATCTGACCGACATTCCCGATCTGCTGCAGGGGCGCCCGCCGGTCGTGGTGAACACCTGGCACGACCTTCAGGCGAAAGATCCCCGCCCGGGCGAGGAGATCGAGCTGGGGCCGCACGTTTTGGTGGACTGGCGGGAATCCCGGGAGGGGGGGGTGTTTGCGGATGGCTTCGACGGACGTTTGGTGGCCTTGCCGGACTCTGGCGAGTTGGGCGCGCTCCACGAGGGGCTGGCGCGCTTGCGTGCACGCATGGAGGCGGTGCGCGCCCTCCGCAGCGCAAGCCCCGATGACACCTCGGGCGCTTTGCATCGGCGCCTTGGTGTGCTGGAAGGCAATCCTTCCTGGGAAACCTTCGAAGGGAATCGGGTGAAGGTGCTGCGTTCCTGGAGGAAGGACCCATCCGAGGCCGAGTGGAATCTGGGGTGGTTGCGCTCGGAGCTGTTCGCGGATCTCACCGACACGGGGTCGTTTGTCGGACGCGAGAGGACGATTGGCGACTCCCTGTGGAGCCGGGCCCTGCTGGAGGGTTTCGGATTACGGGTCTCGATGCCGGATCAGCCCTGGTTCCCACCCGAAGGTCCTCGAAGAGCGTGGTTGCAGACAGGCCAAACCGACGAAGGCAGGGTGATTCCCCTGTCGTTGAGCGACAACCCCCAGTGGTGCGATCCACACAAAGGGCAGTTGTGGACCCGTTGGTTTGCGGTGGAAGATGAGCGCCAAGTGGTGCGGCCGGCCGGCCTGAGGGCCGTGGTTCGCCAGAACGCGTTGGGCAACGACTTCCTGCTGGTCGCCCGAGACTCCTCGGGCGAGGGGCATCGACGCTATCTGGGAGCTGTATTCGGGATCAGCGGGGGAGTGCTGCTCTATCTGCTCCTGGGCGGGTTCTTCCTGCGCCGTTATCGCGCGCAGTTGCGCCGTTGCGCCGCGGCCAGTCGTGCCCACTGGGAAGCCCGCCGGTAGGAGCGGCACGCACGAACCGATCCGGACGGGCCGGAGGCGCCGCCGGACCTGATCGCCAGAGCAAACCGATGTGCAACGCGGCTGCAATCGGTGTTTGGCATTGTTGCCGCGCATGGATCACGCCAGAAAACATCGAATCCTCTGGGGCTTGATCGCAGGCCTGGCAATGCCCGCCGTTTCCGCGGATGTCGCGAGCTTGGTGCGGGAGGCGCAGTCCCGGTACCGTTCGCAGGACGATCCCGGAGCCCTCCGGTTGCTCGGTGAGGCGCGCCGATTGGATCCGGATGACCTCGAGGCGCGTTGGCAGGAGGCCTACATGATTCTGGTGGTGGCCAACCGCGCGGTGGATCGAGGGGAACGCCATCGCTTGTGCCGGATGGCATTGCCGAAGGTCGACAGCCTGATGGCGATGTTTCCCGGTTCGGCGGACGCATGGTTCGTGGGGGGCCTGGCCCTGGGCGTCGAGGCCGGATTCGCCGATCCACGACGCCGCGTGGAGCTCTCCAAACGCCTGCGCCATCGCATCGCGCGGTGCCTGGCCCTCGATTCTCGGCACCCGGGTGGATGGTTTCTCCTGGGGCGTTGGCACGAGGGATTCGCCACCTTGAATCCTGTCGAAAAGGGGTTCGTCGATCTCCTCCTGGGGGGCATGCCACCTGGCACCAGCCTCGATTCGGCGCGTATCGCCCTCGAGCGGGCGAGCGCCTTGCGGCCTTCCGATCTCCAGATCCATCTCGACCTGGTGAGAGTCCTGGTGCGGATGCGCCAAGGGGAACGCGCGCGCGAAGTCGCTCGGAAGGCACTTGACCTTCCCGTCGTCTCGGCCGGCGACGGCGTGAATCGCCACGAGATCTCGAGACTGCTGCGCAAACTGTGAGCCTGGGGTGAACTCCGGGAGCTGGTCGGGCGCTTCGTGCGTATGCGACAATCTCCAAAACCCATGCTGCACACCTTCCTGGAACGACAAACCGACCTCGTGGGACTGCTGGTCGCGAGCGCCTGGTTGTCCCTCCTTTGGGCTCGTCGGGCGGCGGCCCTGCCGGGCGGGCGCGCCTTCGATGTCGGCGTGTTGCTGCTGGCGCTCGGTGGTGTGGCTCAAGCATGGTCCAAGTGGGGCGCCTGGGTGCCCGAATGGCTTCCCATCTTGGCGCAGGCACTGGCGGGTTTCTGGCTGGTCGGTGGTCTCGCGCTGGACAGAAACCGACGAGATCGCGGGCTGCTCGCCCTTGGCGCCTTGGCGCCGGTGGTGGTCGCATGCTTCCTGGACGCGCCACCTCGCGACGTGCTGTTCCGCGCCTGGCCCCTTCTCCCGGCGGTGGGAGTCTTGGGTTGGCGCTGGAGTCGGAGCCGACCCTCCCCGGACCCTGGACTTCGTTGGGTCGCCTTGGTGGGACTTCTGTGCGCGGCGGGGGGATCGGTTCTTTCCGCCGGTTGGGCGGTCCTGCCGGCATGGGTGGCGTTGGCGATGTCCACCGGAGTCCTCCACCGCACGGGGATGGCGCGGCAACCGGTCGGGACTCCGCGTTGGAAAGGCGGGGCCCAACACGCCCTGAGCCTGGTGGTGGTCCTGCTGGGATGGGCCGCCGCGGAATGGCGCCAGCACCTGCGCGAACTCCATTTGGCCCAGGACGTCGTATGGCAGGCGCGCTCCGTCGCCGAAGCGGTGCCGGTGGAATGGGGGCGGAGCCTGGCCTTCGATGCCACCGATCTCGGATCTCCGGCGTATTGGGAAGCGCGCCGGGCCTTCGAGGCTGCCGCGAAGGCGTCGGGATGGATGAGTCTCTACACCGTGCGCAAGATCGGCGCCGCGTTCCGTTTCGGCCCCGAGAACCTGGCCCTGGGCGATCCCCTGGCGTCCAGGCCCGGCGACGTGTACCAGAAGCCGTCCCCGGTCCTGGATTCGGCGTGGATGTCCAGGAAGGCCCTTTCGAGCGGTTTGTACACCGACGAATTCGGGTCGTTCGTCACCGGATTCGCGCCGGTCCTGGATCCTCGCACCGGCGAGGTGCTCCTGGTGGTCGCCTTGGATCTGCCCGCCGACACCTGGCTGCTGGAACTCTCCCGATCGCGGGCACTTCCCCTCGGTCTGGCCTTCGCGCTGTTCCTGCTGGTGCAGTCGGCGCTGCTGCCCCAGCGGATCCGGGCGCGCAGGCTGCGTTCCCGCCGTCGGCAGCACCTCGACGAACTGGTCCTGTTCCTGGGGGGATTGGCGCTGGTCGTGGGGTTGTCGTTCCTGATCGGGGAGGTCGAGACCCGCGATCGCGAGGGGGTGAACCGGCGCGAAGTCGAGGCGATGGCCCGACGCGTGGGCGATCAGGTGATCCGGTTGGAGGCCGAGTTCGCCACCGTGGAGCGTCGGTTCCACGAGCCCGCGCAACGCCAGCGCGAGGCCTTGGCCGAGGTGGCCGCTCCATTGGTGCAAAACGGGCGGTTCGAGGAGGTCCTGCTCCAGTCAGGGAGCGGGAAGGGAGATTCCCTGCTGGTGTACGGAGCAGCAACGGATTCCGTCACCAGGAGGGATCCCGATCCGGGGATTTCCGTGTCCAGGAGGGCCGGAGGGCGTTGGTCGAGGATCGACGCCGATGGATCGATCCTGGCGTGGTCCCCTCTTTCCGGGGGCAAGGCCGCGTTGGCCGTCCGGCTGCGTCCGGTCGAAGCGATTCGACGTATTTTGTCAACCAGTGGCTCGCCCCCGCCGTTCGGGTTGCGGGACATCACCGACGGCACCGACTCCCGCCTGCTGGTGGATTCCGGCGAGTGCCGGATCCGCATGCCGCTTTTCGGATTCGGACGGACCATGTTGCTGGAGACCTGCCCGACATCGGCCGAGCTCGGCTCGGTGTGGACGCGTGTCTCCACCTTGGTGCTGGTGACGGGCTCCATCCTGGTGCTGCTCGCGACGCTGGTCGTGGGGGGCTTGCGAAGACGGGAACACGACCTGGAGGAAGAAATCGACGATCGCCTCACCGAACTCGCCTTCAGCGAGGAGCGTTGGAGATTCGCCCTCGAGGGAGCGGGAGACGGGTTGTGGGACTGGGATCTGCGCACGGGGAAGGTCTTCTATTCGTCGCGCTGGAAAATGGCGCTGGGTCACGACGGCACCGGGGTGGGCGACGGCATCGACGAATGGCGGGGGCGGATCCATCCGGACGACCGCATGGTGGCCATGGCGGACCTGGATCGCCACATGGGTGGGCGCAGTCCTTCGTGGCAGGCGGAATACCGCATGCGCTGCCAGGATGGATCGTGGAAATGGTTCCTGGGCCGAGGCATGGTGGTCCGGCGTTCCAGCGAGGGGGAACCGTTGCGGATGATCGGCACGCAGGCCGACATCGACGCCAGTCGGAGGTCGATCGACGCGGTGATCCAGCGGGACCGCCTGCTCCGCGGCCTGCTGGAGATGAGTCGAACGCTTCTCTCCCAGCCGGACATCGAAAAGGGCATGGCCGAAGCGTTGCGCGAATTGGCTTTCGCCTCGACGGCCGACCGCTCCTACCTGTTCGAAAATCGTCACTTGGGCTCCGGCGGGCAGGTCGCCTGCGAGCGGTTCGAATGGGTTCGGGACTCCCTACCCAGGCTGATCGACGACGCCGACCTCCAGACCATTCCCTACGATGCGATCGGACCTTGGTTTCTCCAGACCTTGCGCGCGGGGCGGCCCGTCTACGGGCTTCCCGACGATTTCCCGAAGGCGTTCCGCGACTACCTGGTGGCCGTCGGCGTGCGGTCTCTGGCCATCGTTCCCATCCACATCGACGACGAACTGTACGGTTTCGTGGGGCTCCACGACTGCACCACCGCGCGCGGGTGGTCGGATGTCGAGCTCGATCTGCTGCGCACCGCAGGGGCCTCCATCGGCGTGGCCATCCGGCGCAGCCGCTCCCGCAAGGAGCTCGAGGCCATGACGCGCAGGGCCCAGGAACTGGCGGAGCAGGCCCAGGAGGCAAGCGCGGCCAAGAGCCAGTTTTTGGCCAACATGAGCCATGAAATCCGCACTCCCATGAACGGCGTGCTGGGAATGATCGGCTTGCTTCTGGATACCGAACTGGATGGCGAACAGCGCCAGTGGGCCGAGATCGTGCAGCGCTCGGCCGAGAATCTCCTGGGGATCATCAACGACATCCTCGACTTCTCGAAGATCGAGGCGGGCAAGATGGACATCGAGGAGATCGATTTCGACCTCCACTCGTCGATGGAAGAGACCGTGGGGATGTTCGGCGCCAGGGCGCACCAGAAGGGGCTCGAACTCACCTGCCAGATCGATCCGGATGTGCCGGCCTGGGTGCGGGGCGATCCCGGGCGCATCCGCCAGATCGTGCTCAACCTCGCGGGGAATTCGCTGAAGTTCACCGAAAAAGGCGAAATCGCGATCCGCGTGGAGCGTCTCGAACAGGACGCGGATTCGGCCTTGCTGCGGATCTCCGTGCGTGACACGGGCATTGGGGTTCCTGCCGACCGCAAGGACAAGCTCTTCCACGCCTTCACCCAGGTGGACGGCTCCACCACGCGCAAGTACGGAGGGACGGGGTTGGGCCTGGCGATCTGCCGCCAGCTCGCCGGACTCATGGGGGGGGCCACGGGTCTGGAAAGCGAATTGGGCGAGGGCTCCACGTTCTGGTTCAGCATCCGGGTGGGGCGCATTCCCATCCCCGAGCCGGGGACCGTGGCCGATCTTGCCGGGGTGCGGGTTCTGGTGGTCGACGACAACCAGACCAACCGCATGCTTCTCAACGCCTTGCTGCGGTCTTGGGGGGCGAACCCGGTCGAAGCCGTCGGTGCCGCCGAGGCTCTGGCGGAATTGGAACGCGCCGAGTCGGCGGGCGAACCGTACCAGGTGGGAATCCTCGACTACCAGATGCCCGAGGTCGATGGCGAGGAGCTTGGACGACGGATCCTGTCGAACGCGAGGTTCGGGAAGCTGCCTCTGGTGATGATGTCCTCGCTGGCACGCCGCGGGGATGCCAAGAGGATCGAGGACATCGGATTCGCGGCCTACCTCACCAAGCCCGTGCGCCAGAAGCAGTTGCGCGAATGCCTCGAGCTGGTATTGGGCCGAGTCGCGATCGCCAAGGCCGAGGCCCAGCCGCTGGTGACCACGCACACGGTCCTGGAGGAGTCGCGTCGTCGGCTGCGCATCCTGCTGGCCGAGGACAACGTGGTGAACCAGAAGGTCGCCCTGGGATTGCTGCGACGGATGGGGCAGACCGCCGACGTGGTGGAAAACGGAGAGCTGGCGTTGCAGGCCCTTCGCGAGAAGCCCTACGACCTCCTGCTCCTGGACTGCCAGATGCCCGTGCTCGACGGATTCGAAACGGTGCGGTCCCTGCGCCTGCCCGCTTCGGGGGGCCTGGATCCGCGCATCCCGGTGGTGGCCATGACCGCCAACGCGATGAAAGGCGATCGCGAACTGTGCATCGAGGCCGGCATGGACGACTACATCGCCAAACCCATCGTGGCCGCCGAGCTCGAAGCGGCCCTGCGCAAGTGGGGCGGCAAGGCCTGAGAGATCGCCTGACGGATTCCGTCAGGCAGCCAGGGGAATGCGCAGCGAAACCGGCTCCCCGGCTTCGCGAGGGGCCGAGGGCGCGCTCTTCCAGAGCGACGCCTCCGGGCGCATCCCGTACCCCGGGAGCAGATGGCACCACAGGTGCTTGAATCCGCCCTTCCAAAGTTCGTCGAAGCTGCCAGCGAAGCGCACGTGGGCTTCGGTGCGTTCGGGCAGGCGCAACACTTCCAGACCGGGGAGAACCTTCTCGCCCGCGGCGAGTTCGAGTCCGACGAAGAACTGGTACAGTTCGCCCTCGGGGCTGGACACGTACCGGTCCACGCTGATCCAGGGCTGGTGCCGGGCCCGTTCGCCCAGCCGTCCGAGTGCTTCCCAGACCAGGCGCATGTTCAGGCGTCCGTCGTTCTCGCCCGAACGTGACAGGCCGACCAGCCGTCGTTCGGGCATGTGGAGCGTCACGGGTTCGGAGAAACGGGATTCGGGTGTGACGGCTCCCAGGCGCAGTTGGAAGGGTTGCGACAGGAACAGCGGCAGACGCATCTGGCGGTATTCCGAAGGCGTGGCGTGGAATTGGTCGCGGAACGCCCGCATGAACCCCTGGAGGGAGGCGTAGCCGAAACGGCGTGCGACCTCCCCGATGGACGATTCGGAATCGAGCAGGGCCCGAGCCGCGCTGTCGAGCCGGCGGTGGCGGAGGTGGTCACCGGGGGTGCGCCCCACCAGACGGTGGAAAAGGCGATGGAAATGGAACGGGGACAGGCAGGCGTGCCAAGCCATTTCCTCGAGGGAAAAATCGCTGCCCAGATGGGCTTCGAGATAATCGAGGGACGCGGCGAGCCGATCCTGGTAGGCTTCGGGGGGTTCGGCATGTCGCATGGGTAGTCCTCTCGGACCGCCAGAGGAGCACACCGGACCTGGTGGCGCCTCTGCAGTGTCGCCAAGGGAAGATGGGGGGACAGGGCACAAGAACACAAAGAGTTTGACTGAAAATTGGAAAGAAACGGGACTCCTGTTGCGGTGATCCCGCAAACGGAGGCGGTCGGATGGCGCTAGGAAGGAACGGGGAATTTTGCCTTCCCGGAAATTACCGCAATCGCAACGATGCCTCCGATGCGTAAATCCTCCATCCATGATCAGTGCCATTGCTCTTGCCGTCACGACCTCGTTTTCCAGCGCTGCGGACTCCTCGGATCTTGCCTTGTGGCGGTTCGACTCCCTGGATCGTCTTGCCTGGAAGGGATATGCAGACCCCGGTTCCAGTCTGGAGGTCCGGCTCGATTCCACCGGCGCGGAGCGGTTCCTGCGACTGGACTACCGCATCCAGCAGTGGGCGAACACCGGAGAAACGCCCCGGATCGTCGATTGGTCCGCGCGGGGTGGGATCGCGTTGCGCGCTCGCGGGCACAAGGCCTCTTCCAGCGTCCAGGTCGCCCTGACCGATGCCACGGGCGAGCAGTGGATCGCTTCGGGTCGGGTGGGGCAGGGCTGGAGTGAGTTGATCCTCCCATTCCACCTGTTTGCGCGCAATCCCTGGTACCAGCCCGACGGAGCAGGTGAAGACCGCAAACTCGACCTCCAGAAGGTCTCCCGGTTCCAGATCCAACCCGAAGATCAAGGACCGGCGGGTCGCCTGGATGTGGCTTGGGTGGCCCTGACCCATCGTGTGCCACCTCCCGAGGTGAAACTTCCCGACCGTCCGGCGATCTTTGCCAATCTTGTGGGGTGGACCCCGGGAGCACGCAAGGCGTTCCTGTTCTCGGGGTTGCACGCCAAGCGCTGGAGCCTGCTGGACACCGACGGGAAAGTGGTGCGGGAAGGTGCGCTGGCCCCGCCGGAAAGCTGTTCCATGTCGGGGTTGGCTCTTTCGGTTGGGGACCTGACGGATTTCCGCAAGGCGGGGACCTACCGTCTGCAGGTCGACACGGTGCGCTCGGAACCATTCGCGATCCGGCCCGACATCCTGGCGATGCCCTTCCGGGACGCCTTGCGGGCGTTCTACTTCCTGCGTTCGGGCATCGCCCTCGACGAGGCGCATGCAGGGCCCTGGGCGCGTTCCGCTGGCCACCCCGATACATCGTTGGGTTACCTCGAGATCGGTGAAGACCGTTCCGGACCAGGACGCGCGCCGGGGGGGTGGTACGATGCCGGCGACTACGGCAAGTATGTGGTCAACGCGGGCATTTCGGTGGCCACGCTCATGCACCTGCACGAGCTGCAGCCGCGCCTGGTCCCCGATCGCGGGCTGGACATCCCCGAATCGGGCAACGGTGTTTCGGACCTTCTCGACGAGATCCGCTTCGAGTTGGAATGGATGATCCACATGCAGGACGCCGACGGTGGAGTGTTCTTCAAGGTGGCGGGGAAGACGTGGCCGGGAATGGTGATGCCCGCCCACGACCGGATGGAACGCTTCCTGATCGGAAAATCCACCGCCTCCACCCTCAATTTCGCCGCCTCCATGGCGCAGGCGTCCCGGGTTTGGAAAAAGATCGATCCCAAGTTCGCCCGTGCCTGCCGGGAGCGTGCCGAACGCGCCTGGGCCTGGGCCGTGGCGCATCCGCAGGTGGAGCAGCCCGCCGAACGCGGTGGGTCGGGACCCTACGCCGATGCCAAGCTCGGCGACGAATTCCTCTGGGCCGCAGGGGAGCTTTGGGTGACCACCGGAGAGGCGCGTTGGCGTGCCGAGGTCGCCTCGCGCCTGCCGGCGCAGCCCATGATGGATGGCGCCTGGTGGGGAGGAACCCAGAACCTGGCGATGTATTCCATCGCCCTGCACCGATCGCGCGACAGTCTCGGTGCCGTGGTGCTGGCCCGGCTCGACAGCGTCGCGGCCAGGGTGCGAGGACTGATCAACACCTCCGCCCTGCGTGTGCCGCTGCGCGACTGGAACTGGGGTTCCACGGGGGATCTGTCCAACCGCGGCGTCTTGCTGGCCTTCCACCACGCCCTGCGCGGCGACAAGGCCGACCTGGATGCCATGACGGAAATTGCCGACCACGTGCTGGGGCGCAACGCCAACGGCGTGAGCTACCTCAGCGGACACGGCACGCCCTCGATGCGCGATCCCCATCTGCGCTTCGCCGTTGCGGACACCGTCGCGCTGCCTCCGCCGGGCTTCGTGTCGGGCGGTCCCAACGTGGGGCGGCAGGACGACCACACCAAGGTGACCTGGGGCGTGAAGTACCCCCGCACCGAGCCGGCGCGTTCGTGGGTGGACGACCACCGCAGCTACGCCTCCAACGAGATCGCCATCAACTGGAACGCGCCTGTCGCGCTGTTGCTGGGCTACTTGTCGGCGAAGTTGGAATAGACGCGATTCCTTCGCGTCGGATTCCGTCCAGGAGAGTGCATCCGGTGGTCGAGTGTTTCCCGGTGGTCGAGCTTGTCGAGACCGGCCGGGTGGGTCTCGACGAGCTCGACCACCGAGCGATCGTGAGGACGGGGAGATCCGCCCCTACGATCCCACGCCCATCTCCGTCAAGAAGGTCGTGTCGATGCCGTTGCCGCGCATGAGCCCCACCAGGCCGGATTTGTCGACGGCCTTGATGTAGGCCTCGCGGGCTTCCACCTTGCGCTCCTTCACCAGCTTCAGCAGACTGTCGTTGAGGGTGCACATGCCGAACTTCTTGCCGGTCTGCATGATGGACGGAATCTGGAAGGTCTTGCCCTCGCGGATCAGCGCGCTCACGGGCGCGGTCCCGATCAGGATCTCGTAGGCGGCCGCGCGGCCCCCGCCGTTCTTGCGGCACAGGGTCTGGGCGATGACGCCCTTCAGCGACTCGGCGAGCATCACGCGAATCTGGTCTTGCCGGTCGGCGGGAAAGACGTCGATGAGACGGTCGACCGTGGAGGGCGCGGTGCTGGTGTGCAGGGTGCCGAACACCAGGTGGCCCGTCTCGGCGGTCTCGATGGCGATCGAGATGGTCTCGAGGTCGCGCATCTCGCCCACCAGGATGATGTCGGGGTCTTCGCGCAGGGCGGCGCGCAAGGCGCTGGAGAACGATTTGGTGTGGATCTTCACTTCGCGCTGGTTGATCAGGCAACCCTTGTTGGGATGCACGAACTCGATCGGATCCTCGATGGTGATGATGTGGTCCTTGCGCTCGCGGTTGACCAGGTCGATCAGGGCCGAAAGCGTGGTGGACTTTCCCGAGCCCGTGGGGCCGGTGACCAGCACGAGCCCTTTGGTCAGGAAACAGAGCTGCCGGACCTCTTCGGGCAGGCCCAGGTCTTCCACCGAAAGGATCTTGGACGGAATGACCCGGAACACCGCACCCACCCCTTTGCGGTCGCGGAAGAAGTTGGCGCGAAAACGCGCCAGGCCCTCGATCTCGTAGGCGAAATCGGTGTCGCCGCACTCCAGGAATTCCTCCTTGTTGCGGGCCGGGGCGATGTCGAAGAGCATGGAGCGCAGGGCTTCGTCGCTGAGCGCGGGTTCGCCTTCGATGCGCACCATGTCGCCCGAGGCGCGCAGCAGCGGAGGCTCGGTGGTGGAAAGATGGAGGTCGGAAGCGCCTTTCTCGACCATCAAGCGGAACAGGCGGTTGATGGCCGGCTCGTCGACGTTCTCGAAGACCGATTGCACCTCTTCGTGGAGGGAGGCGAGATCGGCCCGGGCGAACATGGCGTGGATGCCGGCGGCCGACGGACGCCCCTGGCACAGGAACCGGACACCGTCGACGTCGTGCGAGAACTCGAACTTTTCGCTGCCGCGGATGGTCTGGTGCAAGGTGGGTGGGGCGATCTCCAGCAGCAGCGCGATGACGGAATCCGCCCCGACGGGGTCGGCGGTCATGTTGCGCTCGAGGCCATCGAAGACGAACACCACCGGGCGCCCCCCTTCGAGGATGAAATGCGAGGCGCCGTGGGCCAGTTGGGCCTGCAGATAGCTGTCGAGGACGGCCATCAGCGGGGATCCACGGCGGGCACGACGTGGTCGACCCAGTCCTTGTTCACGAAGGCTGCGCCGGTGTCCGTGACCAGCAAGAAGAAGCGCTCGTTCTGGTTCAGGAAGTCCAGGACCCGCTGGTGCCCTTCGGGCATCAGGAGGATCAGACGGCCCTCCAGGACGTTGTCGTAGCGCATCACGATGCGCACGCGGGCATGGGCGGGATGGTAGCCCTCGAGCTCCGTGACTTCGTCGGGTTCGGAAGAGCTGACCAGCGCCGCGACCGCCGATTTGGCATGGAGACGGACCGTGCCGTCGGGGCCGCGCAAGGGCAGAAACGGTTCCCGGTCGTTCAGGCGCTCCAGCAGTTGCTCCCGGCCGTGTACGCCGCTGAGGTGGAGGAACACCGAGGAGGGATCCAGGCCCTGTCGGGTCGGGAGAAGGTCCACCTCGATCTGTCGCATGGTCTGCGCAAGGTCGTTCATGACCCCGATCGTATCATCCCCGAGGGTGGGGGTGCAACGGATGCCGCTCGGGCGGCTCCGATTGCCGCAGGTCAGGGAAAAACTGCCGTCGATGGTGGAAAAAATCCATCTTTCCCGATCATGGCCCTTCCGACCCAATCGGCTCCCAAGACCGTCCTCGTCGTCCTCGGCGGCTACTCCACCGAACACGACGTTTCCCTCAAGTCCGGTACCGGCGTGATCCGCCAGATGGATCCCGACCTCTACCGCCCTTGGCCCCTGGTGCTCACGCGCGACCGTCGCTGGCGCTGGCCCTCGGCCCCGCTGTCCACCACCTTGCAATCGCTCTTCGAAGGCGGTCGCCACGACCTGCCCGCCGGCGACCTTTCGGACGGATGGAACGAGTCCGACAAACCCTGCCTGGACCGGCTCAAGGTCGATGGCGCCTTCCTGGCCCTGCACGGAGACTGGGGCGAAGACGGCCGCATGCAGTCGTTGCTGGAGTATTACGGCATCCCCTACACGGGTTCGGGTGTGCTGGGTTCGGCCACGGCCATGGACAAGTCGCGCACCAAGGAGATCCTGGCCACCCGCGAGATCCCCCTCTCGCCTTCGGTGGAATTGGGCACCTCCATGGGTGCCCGCGCGCTGGCCCACCGCATCAAGGAATGGGCCGATCTCCCGCTGGTGTTGAAGGTCCCCACGGGGGGAAGCTCCATCGGCGTGCATATCGCCCGCACCGACGAAGACCTCGAGCGCGCCGCCGAGCAGTTGTGCCGCGAGGAGAAACGCGTGCTCGTCGAGAAGTTCGTGGCCGGACGGGAGCTGACCTGCGGCTACATCGAAGGCCAGCCCGCGCTGCCTCCCACCGAAATCCGTCCGCGCTGCGGCGACTTCTTCGACTTCTCCAGCAAGTACCTGCCGGGAGGCTCCGAGGAAATCACCCCCGCGCCGCTTTCGGCCGAGCAGACCCGCGAGATCCAGGACCTGGCTCGCCGCGTGCACGAGACCCTGCGCCTGCGCGCCTACAGCCGCACCGACTTCATCCTCTCGCAGGACGGCTTCGTGGTGCTGGAGGTCAACACCCTCCCGGGCATGACGGAAACCTCCCTGATCCCGCAGCAGGCCGCGCACATCGGACTGTCCTACCGCGACCTCGTGACCGCCATCCTCAAGGCCTCCTGGGACCACGACTGATGGGGGAGGCCTCCCCCCGCCGTCTCGGCTCCGGCCACCGCGCCAGGGGCGCCGCGGCCGGGATCCTCGCCGCCCCCCTCCAGCGGGGGGGCACCCCCCGCAACGCCCCCCTGCGCGAGGGGCTGCGTTCGTGATCCGCCTCTGCCTGGATGCCGCCACCTCCACCGCCGTCCTGGGGTTGTTCCGCGACGGACAAGAATTGTCTTCGCGGCGCCTGCCCGGCGCGCGCGGCGACATCCTTCCCGATCTGCTGCGCGAAAGCCTCGACGAAGCCGGACTGCGCCCGGACGAAATCGACGAGGTCGCCTGCGGCGTGGGGCCGGGTTCGTTCACCGGCATCCGCATCGCCTTGTCCACGGCCCTGGGCTTCGGATTCCGCCGGAATCTGCCGGTGCGCGGGGTCAGCTCGCTCCAGGCCATTTTGGCCCATCCCGAGCTCGCCGCCGCCTCGGACCGACCCCGCCTGGCTGTGCTGGACGCCCTCCGGGGCGAAGTCTTCCTTTCCCGCCTGGGAATCGGTGAAACTCCTCACGCCGGAACCACGCGCGACCACCGCGCGTTGCTCGCCGAGCTTCCCGCGCTGCTGGAACGCGGCATCCTGGTGGCCGAGGGGCGCCCCCCCTGCCTGGCGGGATTGCCCGCCGGCTGGCGACCACTGTCGGATTTTGTCGCGGCGGCGGGGCTGGACCTGCTGGCCTCGGGTGGCGGCACGGTCGCACCCGTGCCCAACTACATGCGCGCCTCGGCCCCCGAGGAGCTGCGGGGGGCCTGAGGACGAAGGGTCAGAGTCCCAGGGTGTAGTACACTCCCGCGAAGAGGCCCCAACTGGCGTCGACGTTGTTGCCCGCGAGGGTCACGGGCACGCTCGCCTCGGCGGAGAGGCGGTCGTTGAACACGAAATTGGCGCCGGGGTTCGCGGTCAGGATCCACCAGACACTTTCCGGGCGGGCGTCGCCGTCCCAGGTGCCTTCCAGGCCCTTGTCCCACGCCAGGCCAAGGTAGGGACTCACCATTTCGGAGAGGTTGTACTGGGCCTGGGCGTAGGTGGTCAGCTCGTCCTGTTTCCTCGACTCGACTTCGGTGGCGTACACGTAACCGGCATAGGCGTTGACCGCGATCTGCCCGAACGTCTTGCCGCCGATCACGCCCAAGGTGATGCCCGTGGCGGGTTCGTCGCCGACGATGTCTTCGGAGCCGACGGGAAACGCAACGTTCAGGAAGCCACCCAGGCCCAGCTCGGGATGGACGTACTTGAGCGCGAATTCGGGCTGGGACAGTCCGCTCACGGCTGTACCTTCGTTGGCGTCTTCGTTTCGAAGTTCCAAGGACGCCGCGGCTTCGACATCCAGGCCGGGAAGGATCCCGTACTTGACCTGCACAGAAGGGGCCTGGGTCATGGGGCTCGCGTCACCGGCATCCTGGAATGCGCCGTCGGCATCGTAGCCACCGATACCGAATCCGATCTCGTAGCCGAGGTCCGTTTCCAGGGTACGGGGCTCCAGGGGGAGGTAGACGTCGAAGGCGAAGGGTGCGGTGGCGGCGGCCAGGAGGGCCAGGGAGAGCTTGCGGTGCACTGGCGTTCCTTGGGAGAGGGATGCGGAGGGGACGCAAAAAGGGCGACCTGGAGTGAACCAGGTCGCCCAAGGAGTGCTTCGCGCGGAGCGAAGAGCTCAGATCTTAGTTGCCGAACGCGTACGAGGCGCCGACAGCGATCTGGTGGTTGGCGATGTTCTTGGAGGACTCGTAGGCGCCCTTGTAGTCACCGTTGTCTTCGTACTCAGCGGCGAAGCCGTTGAGGGCGTACTTGGCCTGCAGGGAAACTGCCAGGTTCGGGTTGATGGCGTAGGCGCCGCCCAGAACGATGTTGTGAATGGAGGCCGCAGGGAACTCCTTCTCGCCGACGTCTTCATACTTGGCAGGAGCCCAGACGAGATCGCTTTCGCTGGAGAAATCACCCGATTCGACCTTCGAGGTGCCGCTGAGGGGCATGTCCCACTCGTAGCCAGCCTTGACGGAGATCTTGTCGTTGATCTGGAAGGAGGGTGCCAGCTGGAGGCCCAGGGACATCACGGTTACATCGACGGTCGCCTTCTCGTCCACGCCTTCGTAGCTGGATTCCATCCCGAACATGTCAAAGTTGAACAGCACGCCGGCGCCGATCGAGAACTTGTCGTTGATCTGGTAGGCGGCGGTGGGGCCCACGGAAACACCGAAGCCGAACTTGGCGTCGATGGTCTCGCCTTCGTCTTCCATGTCGGAGCCGATCATGGTCAGGTTGTATCCGACGAGAGCGTCGGCGCCGAACTTGACGGGGGCGGCCAGGGAGGCAACGGCGGCCAGGGCAACGAGAGAGAGGGTGCGCTTCATAGGGATTGCTCGCTTTCTTGGATGGTTCCTGGTCGCCGTTCGGTCAAGAACGATTGGGCGCGACCTTGGATCTGCTCTAACCTACCGTATTCCAAGTTGGAAGTCAAGGGGCGATCCGCAGACGTCGATAACTTGTGACAATGGACACGTTTTGCCGTATACGGGCAGAAAACGACCCAAGGCGCGAAGGGAGGTCGCGCAGGCCGATGCGGGGGCGGGCGGGGCCGAGACGGAAAATGACCGCGGTCGGCGCCTCGGGGCTCAGGCGTCTTCGAAGAGGATGCTGTGCTTGCCCAGGTGGACTTCGTCGCCGTTGCGCAGCACGCATGCGGCCACCTTGCGCCCACCCACGAAGGAGCCGTTGAGGCTCTGGAGATCTTCCAGCACGAAGGTGGTTCCGGTGGGGTCGCCATCGATGCGCAGATGGTGGCGCGAGACGCCGGGATTGTCCAGGACCACATCGTTGGACTTCAGGCGCCCCACGGTGAGCGTGGTGGACGAAAGCGCGATGCGGGCCAACTGGGCGCCGTTTTCGAAGACGTAGATGGAGGCCATGTCCCCAATCTACCATCGCCACCGGGCATCCGGGAATGGGGCCGTTCCGCGATCGGCATCCCGGCGGAGTATCTTTCGGAAATCATGGTCCGGCCTGGAACGATCATCGGTTTTGCGACGGGGGTGCTCCTGCTGGGGGCGTCGGGCCTTGCTCTGTGGTACTGGAACCGCCAGGAAACGGGCGGGGGGGTGCCCGCCGCGGCCATGTCCTCGGCCGAATCCGATTCCGCCCTGGTGCTGCGGGTGGGGCTCCTGCACGATTCCCTCCAGGCTCTTGACCTGCAGTTGCGCGAAGCCCAGCTCGGCGACTCCGAGCCCCCGGCCGACTTGGTCCAGGCACAGGCCGGACTCTGGGAGCGATACACCTGGGCCCGGGCCCGCCTCTCCGACGCCGCCGACGCCGCGGCTCCCGCCCCCAAGCCGGCAACCCCCGGAGCCGACACTCCAGCCCCTGTTTCCTCCGCGGCCCCCTCTTCGGAGCTGGGCGCCATGCTGGGAAATCTGGCCACCTATCTCTGGATTCTGGCCGGTGTGGGCGCCTTTGTCGTCGGACTGCTTGCCTGGCTGTTGCTGTTCCGCAAGCCGCCGCCTGCCGCGCCTACGCGTCCGCTCACGGAGCCCACCGTGCGCATGGATCGCAATATCCGGTTGCCCGTCGCCCGCTCCGAAGACTCCCCGGCGCCTCGCGAAGCCACCTTCACCCAGATGCGCGCAGCTCGTGCTCCCGCTCCCGCCGCGCGTGAGGAGTTCGACGACGACATCCCCGCCGCTCCGCTGCCGCGCACCGGACGCCACGCTTGGGAAAACACGGTCAGTCAGCCGCAGCCGCAGATGGCGCCCGCGGAACCAACCGCTGTGCAGGATTACGTGGTCTCGATGGCCAAACGTGGACGCACCCCCGCCGAGATCGCCCGGCGTCTGCGCATCCCCCAGGACCAGGTCGACCTGATCCTCAAATTGCGCCGCAACTCCTGAGCCCTTTGGCCGCCCCCACTGTCCGGGGGGGGCCTTGTGTGGAGTCCGCATCGCCCCGCACCTAGGTGGTTTCGAATCCCTCGGGTTGGTCGAAGGGGTAGATTGATCCCATGGATCCCCTCTCCTTGTTGCGCGCCGCTCTGCCGACCTCCGACGCATCGCGCCTGGAAGGGAAGGTCGAAGCGAGTGATGCCAAGCGTGGTACGGTCACCGTGCGACTGCCAAGTGGGGAGAGCGTCGTGGCCCAGGGAACCGACTTGGCGGCGGGCGACAAGGTCCTGGTGGCGCGTTCCGCCGATGGATCGTGGGTGGCGCGCCCCAGTGCCCGCTCCATGCCGGGTTCCGTGGGAACAAACGATCTGTCGGCATGGTTCGGAGCCGGTGCGGCCTTCGAACTGGCCAAGGCCACCGCGGGCAAGGACGGCTCCCGGGTCGCCGCCGCCATGCAGCGGATCTGGGCCGAACTCCTTTCCCGCCCGCCCGAATCGGTTCCCGCGGCCTTGCAGGCCTCGCGCGAGCGGGGGCTTCCTCCGTTGGTGTCGTTGACAACATCCGTCGTCGCCCCACGCGCGGGGTCGGGGGGGCTCGCGCCTCTGGCCCTGCGGGAAGAAGCCGCGCCGGGAATCTACCGCGCCGAGATCGCCGGGCGCGCGACGGAGCTGGCAGGGCCGGCCGGCCTCGGACGGGGCGAGCTAGGTCTCTGGACGGAAACGATCCTGGACGACATCCTCTCGCTGTGGTTGCCCGCCTCGCTCGAGGCGGCTTCGACACCGGCCCTGCCTGCCCGCGTGAGCGCCGACGTGAACGGTGCCCGACGGCTTCTGGATCGCCTGGGCGTACCGGCACCCGCGGCAAACGACCCCTCCCTCGGATCCCTGGTTCGCACCTTGGTCCGCGCCGCGGCCCTCCTGGAGGAATCGTCGTGGGAATCGGGTGATCCAGCGCCGAAGGCAGGGAGCGCTCCTCGACCAGCCGAGGTCGGGATCCCGGTGGGGGAGGGCTCGTCGGAGCGCCGTATCGGAGCGCCGGGATCTGTCGCGACGGGTGGCGCCGCCGTTCCGCGAGGCGCCGTCGGAAATCTGGAAACGCTCGGGGGAGCCGGAAGGGCCTTGGTGGATTCCTTCCTGGAAGACGGTGCGCCGAATTCTGGCGAATCGAAGGTTCCCGACGAATCGCGCGCCCCCCCCCCTTCGGACCCTGCGCGCCCAGGCACCTCCACCGCATCGACACCGCTTGTCGCCGCGTCGCCAAGCCTCCTGGCGAGCCCCGATTCCGCCGGGCGGGTCCCCTCGCCGAATCCTGGGGTGCAGCCGCCTCCGACTCCCGATGCGGCCGCCCTTCTTGCGCCACCAACGGCGACAGAATCCGTCGAAGCGGTCCCGCTCCCCCCTTCGGCGCGGCGTAGTCCGGAGCTGCCTTCGGCCACGGCCTTGCGGGTGCTGCTCGCCTGGTCCATGTCGGAGGCCGAACCCACCGATGCCGCCCTGCGCGCGGCCCTGGGCGACGCCCCCGACCTGTCCGACGCCCTCGAGACCCTGGGGCGGATGTTGGGTCAGGACCCCGAACGGTTCCCCGCGGTCGCGACCTTCCTGGCCGCGATCGAACCCGAGACTCCGCTTATGCCGCGGCAGTTGGGTCTGGAGCGGCACACGCCCGCTCCTGCGAACACCCTGAACACCCCGAACGCCACCACCTTGGCCGAAGCGCTCGCCACCGACCTGGGCGCCGCCTTGGCCCAGGGCCGGCCGGAAGACGCGCAGGTCTTGCGCGATGCCCTCCGGAGCCTGGCCAGCGAAGGGTTCGGCGCGGCCCGCGACCCCCGCGATCCGACGAGCAGCTCGCCTTGGAGCCTGGCGCCTCACCAGGATCGCCCGGATTCGGGGAAGGTCGTGGTGCACGATCGCCGCCGACATCGCGACGACCCTTCCCGTGGCACGGTGGTGGAGGTCGCGATGGATCCCTCCGGCCTGGGAGGGGTGGACGCCCGCCTGGAGCTTCGGGGCCGCGATCTCGACGTGCGGTTCTCGACCCGGCAACAGGAGACGGCGCGGACGATTTCCGACAACCTCCCCGAATTGCGCAAGCTGCTGCTGGGGCTGGGATTCGAGCCCCGCGAGCTGGACGCCCGCGCGGGAAAGGCCCGCACCCAACGATCATCCCCGCACAAAGGCGACGGGGCAGGCGCCCTGGACATCCGGGCTTGAGGCGCAGCCCCCCTCCTCCCCGGACATTCCCGAGGGATGTACGTTGAACCGCCCGATCGGGACCAAGGAGAGCGGATGTGAACCAGCCGGAAGCGGTGAAATGGCGCCTGAGGGTGGCCTACGACGGAAGGCCCTTCCTGGGCTGGCAACGCCAGGAGCAGGGGCTCACGGTCCAGGAAGCGCTCGAGAAGGCGCTGGGTGTGGCGCTGCGCCATCCTGTCGCCTGCGAAGCGGCCGGACGCACCGACACGGGTGTCCATGCCTCGGGGCAGGTGGTCCACTTTCGCGCCCGTCCCGATCTCGATCCGGCGCGCGTGCTCAAGTCCCTCGACGCCCTGTTGCCTGGGGGGGCGGCGGTCCGCGACCTCGAACGCGCTCCCGAAGACTTTTCCGCGCGCCATTCCGCCCGTTGGCGGGAGTACTGCTATCGCATTCGTTTCCGACGCGATCCGCTGGCCGTCCCCAACATCTGGTTGCCGCACCGGCGCCTCGATCCCCAGCTTCTGGGCGAGGCCCTGTCGTGGTTCGAGGGACGCCACGATTTCGCGCGGTTCTGCATCCCCCGCGACGACGGCAAACACACGCTCTGCACGCTGATGCTGGCCCGCGGGGTGCCGGTGGCCAACGGTGTGGATCTGTGGATCCGCGGCGACCGCTTCCTGCATCGGATGGTGCGTTCCATGGTCGGATTCTGTCTGGACGTCGCGCGCGGCGCCCTGGACCGCAGCCACTTCGAGCGCCTGCTGGCCGGCGAGGCGGTCGACCCCCGTTTCTGGGCTCCCCCCGACGGACTCACCCTGGAGCGCGTGGGTTATGACGACTGGACCGAGCCGGAACGCGAAGGTTGCCCTTCTGGAAGCTACGACCGCCTGACCTGAAGCCGGGTCAGATCGAGAGCGAATCCGCCAGCGGGTACAGCTCGGATTCCTCGCGCTGGATGCGCTTGCCCAACAGGGCGAAGACCGCCGATGTGTCGGTGCAAAAGGCCTTGGCCTGGTTGGAAATCGCCGTTCCGCTGGGGTATTTGGCCAGGTACTCCTTGTAGGCCCCCCCGATGTGTCCCATCTCCTTGGCGAATTGGGCCGCCGTGGCGGACACCCGAGCCTGGGTGGAGGCGGCCAGCTCCGGATACAGAACCTTGTCTTCCGCGGCCAGGTGCATGTTCAGCTTTCCCGTCAGTTCCAACAGGAGCTTGCGGAGCATGTCCCCGCGGGTCTGGTCCAGGGTGTCGGGCTTCAAGAGCGGGGCGATCTGCTCGACGATACGCAGCAGGTCCTGGTGCTGTTGGCGAAGGTGCATGGTGCGCATGGCAAAGGTCTCCTCGGATGACGATCCGTGGATTCTACCACATGGCTGTACTGGATTCGCGTCTCTTTCCGGGAAAGTGGCAGGCTGGTATTTTTGTGGAGGCCATGACTCGTCGCACCGCCTCCATCGCACTCCTTGTCGCCTTCGGGTCCGGCCTGGGTTTGGG
Source organism: Fibrobacteria bacterium (assembly GCA_035913415.1). Classification (GTDB taxonomy): domain Bacteria; phylum Fibrobacterota; class Fibrobacteria; order UBA5070; family UBA5070; genus UBA5070. The sequence goes on from JAMIIV010000047.1 coordinate 40,301, forward strand.
CTCGGCCCTCGATCGCGTCTCCACGCCACCCGCCACGGGCCTTCGCGACAGCGTGGTGCGCGCCAACGCCGAGGCCTCCACGCAACGTGCCTCGGCCCTGGTGGCCGCCACCCGCGAGGCGAGCCCCTCGGTGGTTTCCATCCAGGTCACGTCCCGCGAAGTGGTGCGGCGCACCTACGGCGATCCTTTCGCCGACCTGTTCTTCGGGCCTCCCGACCCCCAGGTCCGCCAATCCCGTTCCATGGGCTCGGGTGTCATCGTCGACGGACGGGGCTACGTCCTGACCAACCACCACGTGGTCGAGGCCGCCGTGGGCGCCCGACTTCCCGCCGACATCCAGGTCACGTTGCCCGATGCCCGCAACTTTCCGGCGCAGGTGGTGGGCACCGATCCCGACAACGACCTCGCCGTGTTGCGCATTGAGGCCAAGGATCTCCCGGTGGCCCGCATCGCTTCGGTCCAGCCCGAGATCGGCGAGTGGGTCCTGGCCATCGGAAATCCGTTCGGATATCTCATCGACGACCCCCGTCCCACCGTGACAGCCGGTGTGGTCAGTGCTCTGGATCGCACCTTCCAGCCGTCTTCTGGTGTTACGCTGCGCCACGTCATCCAGACCGACGCCGCGATCAATCCGGGAAATTCCGGCGGTGCCCTGGTGAACGCCCTGGGCCAGGTGGTGGGCATCAACACCTTCATCTTCACCGGCGGTGGCCAGGGCTCCATCGGTTTGGGTTTCGCCATCCCCATCGGGCGGGCTCTGCGCATCGTCGAGGAAATCGTGCGGTTCGGGCGGGTGCGCGAGTTCACCACCGGTCTGGCCACCGACCCGGCAGCCGCCTACGCGATGGGCCTGCGCCGCGGCGACGGGGTTTTGGTCACCGAAGTGCAGAAGGGTTCGCCCGGAGCCCGGGCCGGCATCGTTCCCGGGGACATCCTCGTGGGAATCGACGGCCGCAAGGTGAGCACCCTGGAAGAGCTTCGTTCCATTCTCCGCCTGTTCCGGGTGGGGGATCGGGTTCCCATGAAGGTGCGCCGCGAGGGCAAGGAGTTCGACGTCTCCCTGGAATTGGCGGAAGCGAAATAGATCATTCGCTCCAGCATTGTGTGGAGTACGGTATCTCGCCAACCGTGCCTCCGATCGCTTGACGTGCGGCCTTGCGGGAACGGATTATGTTGGAATCATGCACGATCCACGTCCCGCTGGTCGCCGCCTCGGGGGCTCACGCCTTCCCGCCGCACTTTTCGTCATTTTCTGTCTGGTCGCCGGAAGTGCCGCCTTGGGCCAACCGCTCGAGACGAAGGCACCCATGGTTGCGGTCACCGCCTTGCAGGCCCGTGGCGTCGCGGAAAGCGATGCGGCGGTATTCACCGAGACCCTGGCCGACGTGCTTCTGCGCTCGGGCAAGGTGCGGGTCATGGAACGCTCGCAAATGGACAAGATCCTCGCCGAACAGGGTTTCCAGCAGGCGGGTGGCTGCGATACGGCCGAGTGCGCGGTCCAGATGGGCCGGTTGCTGGGCATCGAGCGGATCGTCGTGGGCTCGGTCGGCAAGGTCGGTGAGACCTACAGCATCTCGGTGCGCATGGTCGATGTCGGGACCGGTGAGGTCGTATCCAGTTCGCGACGCAACCATCGCGGGGCCATCGACGACGTTCTGGAGCGGGTTGTCCCCGACGTCGGGCGCGAGCTGATCGGCGCGGGCGGGAACCGATCGGTGGATCCGACAAATCCTGCTTCCCATGTGGAGGACCGTGAGTCCTCCAAAGCCTGGTTGTGGTGGACCCTCGGAGGAGTGGCCGTGGCCGGTGGTGCCGCCACCGCTGTTGTGCTGCTTTCCGGAGATGATGCGGGAGCCACGCCTGCACCCGAGTCGCCCTCCGATACTTCCGTTCCCGTAAGGTTGACTCTGCCATGAACCGCATATCCAGCCTTGCTCTGCTCGCATTCCTCTTCGCCTCCTGCCAGGAGCGCGATTCGTCCCCTGCCGCCGCCGAGGTCGGGATTCCCCTCGGTGCCCGTCTCGTCGCCACGGCGCCGCTGCCCAACGCAGATCAGGTGCGCGTGCGGCTGACCATCGATGGCGAAGACCAGCCGTTGCAGTTCCACGACTACGAGAGCGGGAAACAGATCGAACTCGGCCGCGCCCCGCGCAACGCCCAATTGTCCTTCGATCTTCGGGCCTTCAGTGTGGCGGCATCGGACACCGTCTGGAAGTGGTTCGCGTCGTCTTCGGGCCGTGCCGACTCGGCCGATCATTGGACCTTTCCGTTGGCCTTGATTCGCACCGTGGCCTCGGCGGCCACCGCCAACCTTCCGACGGTGGTCGAGCCTGGCCAGGTCTGGACCTTGCCTGCCGGAACCTGGTACACCCTGGACAATTCCGACCCGCGCACGTCCGCTAGCCGTCGGGTGGCTCGTGCGGCGGCACCTCTCGATTCCATCGAGTACACACCGGGCCTGATGGTGCGCGCCGTGCTCCGCACGGTGGTGGCCGAAGGCGACACGATCTTCGGAGAATCCATCCGTATCGAAGTCCCCGTCGCCACCATCCTGGCCCCGGGGTATTCTGTCGACACCACCCAGGTGGTCGCCAAAGGGACATCCATTGTTGTCCACAGGCGTGCCGTCACCGACACGGTCGAATATCGGCGCAACGGAGTGGGAGACTGGATCAGGGATTCCATCTTCACCGTCGATACCGGTTTTGTGGAAGCTCGTTCTTCCCGCAACGGAGCCCATTCTGCCGTGATCCTGGGGCGATGGACTCTCGACGTCGGACCCATTCCCGCCCCTTCCCTGGTGGGCGGAGACTCCATCGATCCCGGTGGCAAGGTTCAACTGGACATCCCTGGTGGGTACATCGCCGTCTACGCCACCGGCGACACCACACGCCCCGCCATCTGGCCGACCGGCGGACTGACGGCCCCCGATTCCGACTTCGTGTTCTTCGTACGCTCCATGCCCCTCAGCGGGGGAAAAAGCTCTCCGTGGACCCCCATCACGATGCACATCCGGCTGCCGGGCAAGGTAGACCTCCATCAGGGCCACCGCTCCTCGAACACCGATTCCCTCTGGTTCAGGATCACCACGGATTCGGGAAGTTCCATCCTGGTCCTGCGCCCCGACGCCTTGGACCCGGAGCCCTGGATTTCCGGGGATTCCCTGGCCGTCTTCGTCGGCAAGACCATCAAGGCCTGGTCGCGTCGCGGTGCGCGCTCCGGCGATACCGCGAGGGCCACCGTACCAGTGGTGGCACCTCCCCCACCTGTTGTCCAGCCCCGGGGAGGTTCGATCCGCTCCGACGAAACGATCTCCATCGCCCCCAGCATCCCCGGCGACGCCCTCTACTATCGGATCGATCAAGGCGAATGGAACCGATACACCACCCCCTTCCTGCTGCCGGAAAGGGATTCCGTGCGGCTGGAGGCCTCCGAAGTCCGCAACGTGCGCGAAGGCTTCGACACGATGTGGTTCCATGTGCGTGCCCCGGCCCAGCTCGTCGTGGTCGGTGGCTGCCGTGTCGATTGCGATCCCGGAAGCGTCATGACCCTTTCCGTAACCAAGGGGAGCGTGATCTGGAACCACCCGGGTGAATCCTGGCAGGGTGTCCCCAAGACTGGACTCGTGCTGGACAGCTCCCGCATCTGGCGCTGGCGTTCCGTTTCGGAATCGGGTTTCGATACGTCCGAGATCGAAACGCTCCAGGTGCGAGTCGTGCAGCCAGGCGTTCCGAATCTGGCCGTGGCCTCCTACGGTGCCGGAACCGCCGCCACCGTCAGGGTCGAACCGGCCCAGGAAGGGGATTCCATCTACTACCAGGTCGCCGGAAAGCCGCCCCAGGGTAACCGATCTGCGACCAATCTGCCCGTCGTCGTAGGGGACAGCGTCAAGGCATGGGGAGTCCGTGGAACCGCGGTTTCGGACACAAGTCGATTGCGCGTCTCGAACCTCGCGCGCCCGATTCCCAGTCACCAGCCAGGGATTCATGCACCCAACACGATCCTTTCGTTCACGCTGCCGGGGGGGGGCTTGGCCACGGACGAGATCGAGGTATCCAAGAATCGTGGCGTCGATTGGGCCGTCCAGTCCCAGGTGTCCCTGGAGGGCTCGCTCGAATTGTGGGTCCGCACGCGTCGGGATCTGGCTGGCACCTCCAGCTATTCCGATACCCTCAAGGGCATCTGGGCGGTTGTCGCCCTTCGCCCACCGAAGATCCTGGTGCCTGCCGGGCGCGTGATGGCTCTGGGCGACTCCGGGGTGCGTCTGGCCGAGCTCGATTCCAACGCGAGCCAGACCCAGGTACGGGTGGGTACGGGGGCCTGGACCACGTATCCCCCCGGGACCATCCTCACCAGGGCGTCGTTCGGTATCGCCGACACCTGGATCGGCATCGCCGCACGCAGCATCCGCATCGCCGGGAGCGGTCTGGCCGACACCAGCACCAATGCGACGGATTCCGTCATCATTCGGAATCTGTCCGCGCCCGGATTGCGTCCCGATTCCGGCGCCTACCACGTCGATTCCGTGGTCGTGGTGGCTCTCCAAGGCGCCTGCAAGTCCTGCATCGCGCAGCGCTACGATCCGGTTTCGTCCACGTGGAGGGATCTTGGATCGGGGCATCGCTTGGTCAGCCCGGGAAGCCAGGTGGTGCGGGTGCGTCTGACCGACTCGACCCGGACCCTTGTTTCCCCTGAGGCCTCCAGAGTGTATCGGCTCTTCGACCTGCCGGCCATGGCCGTCCTGCGGCAGACCCCCCTCGAGGGGGTGACGCGCTTGACCATTTCCCCGACGGCCACCCCGTTCACCTTCGAAATCCTCGAAGGCACCACGTGGAAGCCGGTGGCGGCCTCGACGGGCTACCTGGTGACCACCAGCGGCTCCGTCGTCTATCGTCTCGGACACCAGGGAGTTTCGTATGTCGGGACTCTCCAGGTGAAGGTCACCTCGTTGCGCACCGAGGTGGTGCTCGACGCTGCCTCATGGAACGTGACCCTGACCCCGCCGACGGGATACGCCGCCCAGTACTCGGTGGACGGTGGTGATCCCACCGCGTCGGTCTGGGTCGCCTCGAAGGGGTTTGCGCTGTGCGCGACCGGCCGGTTGTGGGTGCGTTCCTGCAACACCATGAGCGTCTGCACCGCGCCGCGCGAGACGTTGCTGGTGCGCGACGACAATTCCCAGGTGCGCGCGGCAGCGAGTGCCAATTCGGGGTTCTGGATCGATCCGATCGGCACGATCCATGCCGCCAATGCCAGCGTGCCCCCGGAAATCGACGGCAAGGTGCTCACCGGAATCTGGGCCTCGGCCGACGGCGGCGTGGCGCGCACCTTCGAGGGCGACATCTTGCCCTGGGGCAAGTTGGCAGGATTGTCCACGGGCTTCGGGGTTCCTGTGGGCGCATACGACTGGAGCCTGTTGAAGGGGGCGTCGGACATCAGGCTGGATGGCTCTCGCGGGATGGCCAAGGTCGACAAGATGTGGATCGCCTTTGGACTGACCGGTTCAGACGAGGTTTTCAGCAAGGGGATCGACCCTGATCTCTTGGCGAAGGCCGGTCAGGTGGAGTTGGCGACGGGGGCCGTTCCGTCGAAACTAGGGACGACGTCGCCGGTGCCATACACCGCATTGCTGCTCGGGAGCCCCGGAGAAGAACAGCAGGTCCTGGTCTGCCAGGACGGAAACTGGACCCGATGCGAGCCCATCCATGTCGACGTTTCGGGGACTGTCGTGGACATCCGGGTCCGAGGGAGCATCGTCCAGGTGACGCGCAATGACAAGGTGTCTTTGGTCTACCAGCTCACGTTCAATGAGGCGATCGGCTTTCCAAGCATGGAGTACGTGGAGAGGAACAAGCTGGAAACGATCATCACGCCTGCGCTCACGTCCAGCCACCTGGTGTTCCCCGATCGCTCCGGCGGCCTGGCGGCCTGGACCTTTTCGGCGATATCCGGTGATGCCCTGACTTCCGGAGGTGAATGGACCACTGTGCTGGGAGGAAATGCTTCCGTCGTGGCCCTGCACCCGGATGGTCGGTTTGCCCACTTCTACTACAGCGCAACTTTGCAATGGATTCCCTCCAGGCTTTCGGAGTGGATGGCGGCTCCGACCTCGATCAAGTAGGGGGCTGCGATTCATGGTCGGGGAAGCACCTTTCCCGACCATGATCATCGAGCCGTTGGGTCGCTTGCGCACCTGCTTTCCCGAGAAGTTCGGCATCCCCCGCCAGAGTGGCCTCGCACCCTTGGCGCGGGGCGTTCTGCGTTTTTCCGACCAACAGCCCGCGGAGATCTGGAGGCACGCGCTCAAGGGCCTGGAAGAGATTTCGCACGTGTGGGTCACCTTCGTGTTCCACGCCGCCATCGAAGATGGCTGGAAAAGCCTGGTGCGGCCGCCGCGCTTGGGAGGTCGCGAAAAGATGGGTGTCTTCGCGACACGTTCGCCCCATCGGCCCAATTTCCTGGGCCAGTCGTTGCTCGCTGTGGAACGGGTCGATTTCGCCGAGCCGTCCGTGACATTTTCCGGCGTCGATCTGCTCGACGGTACCCCCATCGTCGATCTGCGTCCCTACCACCCTGGGCACGACCTCCCGCAAGGAACGCTCCGCTCGGGATGGATCGATCGCGTCGGGGAGCCCGTCGTGGACGTGACCTGGGCCGAACCTGCGCTGGAAGCCCTCACCAAAGCAGCAGGACACTCCCTCGAAGGAATGCCCTCGTACGAGGCCGGGGAACTGCGCGATCTGGTGCAGTCTCTGGTGGTTCTCGATCCGCGTCCCGGCCATCTGCGCGGGGGGACGGGGGAATGGGCCATGCGCCTGCTGGGTTTCGACGTGCGTTTTTCCATCCGGGGCGACCAGGCGCGTATCGAGGCCATCGACCTGGAGGCAGCGGCGATCTAGATGGTCTGAACGTCTACCGGGCTTGGATAGACGGCTTGGCCGAGTCCGCGACAGGGGGGGCGCCGATCGCGCTCCGGGATGAAGTCAGATTCCGTCCAGCAGGTGCGTGCCGGCCGCCACCAGGGTGCGCCGCAGACAGGCGATGTCGACCGACAACATGCCCAACAGACGACCACGGGCGCGGGGTTCCCAGATCGCACAGGCGGGGGAGGGCATGTGCGTGTCGCGAGCGCGGTAGGCGGTGGCTTCCGCCAGGGAGTCGCGGCCCTCCATCAGCGACTCGAAACGCGAGATCGCCTCGGGGCTGGGCTCCAAGGTCAATACCGCGGCATCGGGGTGCAACTCCATGGCGGTCAAGAGCAAGCCCGCCTGGTTCCATCCGGGATGGCGGGAATGGAACGGTTCCGCTTCCTGGCTGGATGGTTCCTGGAGAACCAGGCCGCAGCGCGTCTCCAGGGTGGCACGAGCCGTGGCGTGAAGGTCGGGGGGAGTGTCGGCATTGGCCAGAAGCAAGCCCACCAACGGGCGTCGTCGGCTTGCGATTTCCAATGTGTCCAACAGGTGATCTGCGAGGTCGTCCATCTCCGAGGGTCGGAAACGGGCGATGCCTCCGGGAGGAATGTCGGCCACGGGGGATACCTCTCCCACCAGCGCGATCACACGGGAACGATCCCCGAAGGGGATCTCATCCAACCCCAGGCCGTTCTCGTCGAGCTCGACCACCCAGGGGGCAGTGCTGTCCACAAACCCCTCGACGACAGCCAGGTCGAAGTCGCGCAACAGGGCGCGCTGCAACGCCAGATCGGGGTGCCCGGTGCGGATCCATCGCGTTTCCCGGCCGGTGCAGGTCAGCGCTGCGGCCGTGTCTGGTGCGGGGATGGCCGTTTCGAAGTTTACTCCGTGGCCCACCCAGCCCGTGGGGCGTTCCTGCTGCAGTCGGGCCGCCAGTTTTCGTGCAACCCCGGAGGTGCCGCGAGGTCTCCAGATGATTTCCTGGGGGTGGTATTGCCAAGCCATCGTCAGAACGTCTCCCTGGCCAGCGTGCGTCTCTCCGTTGACAGCACCCGCCGCTCCTCCAGTTTGGCCAATGCCTGGAGATGCTCGGGGCTTCCCTCCAGCCCGACCCGCTCGAAGCGGGTGTGGGCGCCTTCCTTGCGGATCCGGAAGATTACGCGATCGGAGCCGCGGGGATGGACTTCGAGGGATCCCAAAGGCAACTCCGCCAGGCGGGCGTCGATTTCGCGAAGTCGGTCGAGATGCATCATCGCTGGTCGGGAAGCTACTTTTCTTTCCCTATGAGCCCAGTGACCGCCGGAGCGCACCACTACGCCGAGTACGGAGCCATCGCCCTGCTCGGGATCCTCATGATCGTCGCGGTCTTCGCCATGATGCAGATCGTACGGATCATCACCCGCGTGTTGTCTCGTATCCAGGACACGGACGCGAAGAAGCAGACCTACGAGTGCGGTGAAGAACCGATCGGCCCGGCGTGGTTTCGCTTCAACAATCGTTTCTACCTGGTGGCGATTCTTTTCCTGGTCTTCGACGTCGAAGTCGCCCTCCTGATGCCCGTTCTGTCTCGCTACACCACCTTCCTTGGTGAAGGTACGGGGGCGGCGGCCTTCGCCAAGATCTTCCTGTTCGCCGGCACCCTCGCCTTGGGTCTGGTCTACGCCGTCGCCAAAGGCGACATTTCCTGGAACAAGTCGATCAAGCTCGACGAAGGGGATCGTTCCGATGTCTGACACGTCTCCCCAGTCCGACAACAAGGCGGGAAACCGCGACGACGAGCAGATTCTCCTGACGTCCGTCGACGACTTCCTCAACTGGGGACGTGAAAATTCCCTCTGGTATCTCCTGTTCGCCACGGCTTGTTGTGGCATCGAGCTGATGCAGACCGGCGGCCCCAAATACGACTGGGACCGGTTGGGCATGATTCCGCGTCCCACACCGCGCCAGGCCGACCTGATGGTCATCGCCGGCACCATCACCCACAAGATGGCCAGCCGTGTCAAGACGCTTTACGACCAGATGGCCGAACCCCGTTGGGTGGTCAGCATGGGGTCGTGCGCCAATGCCGGCGGTCCGTTCAGCAAGTTCAGCTACAGTGTGCTCAACGGCATCGACAAATACGTTCCGGTAGACATCTACATCCCCGGTTGCCCTCCTCGTCCGGAAGCTCTCATCGACGGCGTTCTGGCTCTGCGCACCCGCATCGACGAATACCGCACCTTCGGGCGTCGTCCGGTGGAGCCCGTCACCATCCTCTGACGGCCCCTCTCCCCGCGGGCACAGGTGTTGTCAATGCCTTGAATCCCCTCTGGTCGGCATTCCGGCAAGCTCCATCTGCGATCGAGGGAAGCGTTGTCATTTCCAGTGCACAGGGGAATGCAGGGTGGTACCATTGTAGCCATGCCGATGCCTCTTCTCCTCGAGTACAGCGACTACCGGGAATACCTTCGCGATGCCATGGAGGGGTTGCGCGAGGTCAGGCCCTGGTTTTCCCTGCGCTGGCTGGGCAAGCAGATCGAACTCGATCCCGGGAATCTGGTCAAGGTCATCCAACGTGAACGGCACCTCCCGGGGCGTTGCATCGCACCCTTGGCCACCGAACTGGGGCTCACGGCCCGCGACACGGAATATCTCCAGCGACTCGTCGAATTCGGGAAGGCGACCACGGCAGACAAGACTCGGATCGCCTACGAGCGCCTTCTGGATCTCAAGTACGCCAAACCGGAGGTCCTGGGCCGCAACCAATACGCGTTCTACCGCGACTGGCGTTGCACGGCAGTGCTCGGTCTGCTCCACCTCGATGGGGTGCGAGGCACCGAAGCCGAGATCGCCGACATGCTCGAGCCTCGCTCCACCCCCGCCGAGGTGCGCAAGGTCCTCGATCTTTTGTTGGAGCTCGGCATGGTGGAGCACCTTCGAGGCGGCCGTTGGCGAGCGGGGAAAAGTTTGCTATCGACCGGAGAAAAATGGAAGGATATGGGCGTGCGCACTTTCCAGAAGGAAACGCTCCACCTCGCGGAGCGAGCCCTCGACCAGATCGATCCCGAAGAACGTGACATCACCACGGCCACGGTGACCTTGGGGCGGGACGATCTCGCCAAGGTCCGAGAAATGGCCAAGGAGTTCCGTCGTGCCGTACTGGCGCTGGCGACGGGCAGTTCCAATCCCGAGCGGGTCTACCAGCTCAACTTGCAATTGTTCCCCCTTTCGCGCCCGGTTGGAGGTGCTTCTTGAACCGCATCCATGCTCTGGCGCTTGCGCTTTGTCCAATCCTGGTCGCCTGTGACAGCGCGGAACAGGATCGTGGTGCGGGCGGGTTCGGCTCGGAAACGACCAACGGCATCCAGGTGGCGGGAAGTGGCGAAGCGGGAACCATCCTGACCGCACGCAGGCTCGATCGCGTGGAAGCACCCTACCGCACGCGCATCGATTCGACGGGAAACCTCGAATGGAAACTCCCCCCGGGCTCCTGGGCTGTGCAGGGATCCCTCGGTGAACGAAGTTTCCAGCGCCATCTGATCTTGCGACCCACGGACTCCGCCACGGAATTGGAATGGCTCACGCTTGCGGCTCCAGGGACGCTCCAAGGGCGCGTTGTCGGGCTGCCTGCCTCTCCCGCAGCGGACTTGAACGTCTGGCTGCCGGGAATGGGCCGGTGCGTCCCCATCAACCGGGATGGTTCTTTCCGCTTCGACGATGTCCCACTCGGGCCTTACGTGATCCGCCTGGTGCAAGGCAATACGGTGCTCGCCGAAACCTTCGGGCATACGTGCGATTGCGCCAGCATCGTCTTGAATCCGTCCGACAGGTCCTTCCTGCTGGATGACTTCGACAACGATGGAACTCCCCGCGTGGCGTACCTGCTTCCCCACAGCCAATGGATGGTGTGGGGAGGACTCCCCGCATCCATGCTCCTCCCCGACGGCCTATCGTTCGCACAGCTTCTCACCGATACCGGGGCTTGGAGCGGACGCAGCCTGCACGCGCCTGAAGTCAAAACGCAGTTCGGGAGTTCCACGCTGGCTCTGATGTTCGGTTCGCGCGGGGTTTCCGAGGGGGAATCCTTCTACGATCTGTCGGGATCCGACTCCCTGGTCTTCCAGGTCAAGGGCTCGGGGCGCCTGGACCTGGAACTTTGGGCCCGGCCCAAGGATCGGAGCACCCAGGGCGTGGGGTTTCCGCACTACCACGTGGGTCAGCTCGACTCCTTCCGATGGCAGCGTGTCGCCATCTCCTGGAAGGAGTTCATGGGGTCGGACGAGGCTCCCCTGGGGAGCGGTTTTTCCAACCTGGAAGTCCACAAGGTCGTGTTCACCTACAGCTCCGGTGACCTGTGGCTCGACGACATCCGGATCCAGGGGGCCACCCCATCGACCTTCCTGCGCTGACCACCGGGCCCGTGCGAGCGTATCTTCTGGTTCATGCCGAGCGCACGGGGTATCCCGACGAAGGTGGGCCAAGACGCGATGCACGATGACTGGAACCGATTGCAGGAGATGGAGCCGGGTCGCGGGAAGACATTCCGTTCGGCCTTGCCCATCGCCGAGCTGGTCCGTTACGGCGATTGCCGAGACGAAGCCGGTTTCGAAGCCGCGATCCGCGATCTGACCTCCCGTCTTCCATTCCCGACCGAATTCTGGCCGGTCTTTGGCGATTACCGCGAAGAACACTGGGCGGTGGATGTGACGCCTTGGGAGTACGCCTTTCTGTATTGCGAGCGGGGGCACCGTGATCTGCGCGCCACAGAGCGGGATTTCGTGGGTGCCTTCTACCAGGTCGTGAAACTGCTCGCTCCACCGTACACAGCCGGCGCGGCGCTTTTGGCCGCCCAGTTGCATCCGCTCGATCATGCCCGTTCCCTGAGGTGGTTGCAGGCCAGTTCGGAAATCGCGCTTCACTTCCAGGTCAACGAAGCCTTCGGACTGCGCACCGCGTGCCACAACCTGCTTTGGATGTGCGAGGAGTTGGTTCGGACGGGATTGGCACGCGACCTGGGCGAAGCCTTTGGCCAGCAGGATCGCCTGGTGCATGCCCTGCGGCTGGGGGGCATGTCACGCTCCATGGCGCAGCGACTCCATGCGAGGCTCTTGCGCCGCTGAGAATCCGGCTTCGGCCCATCAGGCGGGCGAAGTCTCCATGGCGCCGATGGGCCCGAGGAGGGCGTCGGCGTGGTCGCGGGCGGCCTGGGCGATGGCCAGGAGGCGTTCCAGCGAGGCTTCATCCGGAGCCCGTCGTTTGGTTGCGGCCAGGGAGCACAGGTCGGCCACATCGTCCATGTGGTGGAGAAAAGCCACATCATCGGGGTCGAGCGGTGCGACTTTCGACATCGCATGGGTCAGGTCATGGAACGTGTGGTTGTCGGGGAGGTCGCCCGACTCCATGAGGATCGCCATCAGGTGCTTCTCGATGGCCATGCCCAGCAGGTTGAAGCGGATCTCGGGGGTGAAGACCTGGGGCCGCTTGAGGGCGCCTCGGGCCGCTTTCAGATAGGAGTCGCCTTCGGCTTGGAAGGTCCGATAGCCCGAGATCGCGTCGGTGCCGAAATCCATGGTGTCCGTCCTGGTATTGGGGTGCGACCCAACCAAGAGCAAAGCGCAGGCCACGCCCCATTCGAAGGGGAGGTGGCCTGGGAAGGATGACACGAATTGACACGACGGGACAAAGCCCCGCGGCAGGTCAGATTTTCGTCGGGAGGGAATTCCGGGACATGGGCGACTTGGTCTCGGAAATGCCGAAAGGGCTCATGGCGCGGGCTTGCTGCACGGACACGAATTCGCAGTCCAGATCCAACAAGCGCAGGATCATGGCTTCCCACTGCCCAATGGTATGCGCATGGTCGTGTCCGACGAAGATGTCCAGGCCTTGGCCCGAGCGCGTTGGAAGCGCTTTGTCCAGACGGGACAGGACTTTCTGCAAAGCGGGAGCGGCATCCCGGGAGTCGGAGGACTGGAGCGTCCAGTCTTCCAGGTCGAAGGTCCAGAACCAACTGAGGTCGCCGCTGCGCTCGCGGAAACGGGGATCCCGCACGGCGGGCATTTCGGGCACCTGGAACCCTCGGTTGCGCAGCGCGTCTTGAAGAGCGGCGTGGTGCTCCGGGCTGCCGACGCGGTCTTCGTAGGGGAAACGGAAGCAGCGGATCTCGCGGGGTAGGCCGGCACGCTCGTGGATGGCCTCGAGCAGGGCTTCGGTGCGGTCGATCTGGAGGCATGCCTCCCCAACCGAGAGCTTCGAGAAGAACGGGTGGTCCCAAGAGTGGTTGCCCAGGGTATGACCGTCCTGGAGCGCTTGAACCCCGACATCCATGCGTTCGCGGAGGTTGTCGCCTCGGCAGAACCACAACACGGGTATGCCCAGAGGACGCAGGAACTCCAAGCGCTCTCGCATGAGGGGCGACGGAGAATCGTCGATGGTAAGTAGAACCTTGTGCTTCATGCGCCAGCCTGACCTGCGTGTGAAGTAGGGAAATGCGGAAGACGAGAATATCGCATCGCGATGCCGCGAAGCTGGGCATATCCCGCTGCGGTATTGGTTTTTGTGCTTCTTGAGCGTTCGTCGCAAGGGATCCTGGTTGCGTTCATGCCATGGGATGCAGAAGGAATGAACCGCAAAGGGCGATGGGGGAACCAATCTTCATGTGTCACCCTCCTCGCCACGGGGAAAGGAGGGGGCGGAAACGACGGAGGTTGGTGATGATGGCGAGGTTCGGTTCGGTGCTGCTGGCGGTGTGCGTCCTTCTGGGGGCGGGGGAAGTGCATGCCGCGACCCCCGTCGAGATCCATGGATCCCTGGCCATCAAGGGCAAAGCCATGGTCGATGCCTCGGGACAGCCCGTGGTGCTGCGCGGGATGAGCCTGTTCTGGTCGGGTTGGGCGGGGCAGTTCTACAATCGGCGCGCCGTGCATTGGCTGGCCCACGACTGGAAGACCAGCGTGATCCGCGCGGCGGTGGGGGTCGAAGGAGGGGGCAACTACCTGGATACCGCAAGCAACGGGGCGGCATCGAATCTCCGGCGCGTGGACAGCGTGATCCAGACCGCCATCGATCTGGGCATCTACGTGATCGTGGACTGGCACGACCACAACGCTCCCGACCACCAAGCGCAGGCCGTGGAATTCTTCCAACGCATGGCGCGCAAGTGGGGAGCCCATCCCAATGTGCTCTACGAGATCTACAACGAGCCCCACGGGGCCATGGCCGCCGATGCCGCCACGGGCGCTCCCGCCGAAAAGGCCTGGACCTGGGCCCAGGTGAAGCTCTATTCCGAGGCGGTGATCGACTCCATCCGGGCCATCGACCCCGACAACGTGATCCTGGTGGGGACGCCCACATGGTCGCAGGATGTGGACGTCGCGGCCAAGGCACCCATCCTGGGGCGACCGAACCTCGCCTACGTCCTGCACTTCTACGCGGGCACCCATGACGCCGCCCTGCGCGCCAAGGCCGATGCCGCCCTGGCCAAGGGACTTGCGCTGTTCATCACCGAGTGGGGCACCTCCGCCGCCGACGGTGGAGGCGGCGAGGATCGCACGGTGTATTGGTCGGAATCCGTCGCGTGGCTGGATTGGGCCGATCGCAACGGGATTTCCTGGTGCAACTGGTCGGTGGTGGCCAAGGACGAGTCGTCGGCGGCTCTGATGCCCGGCGCTTCGGCGCGGGGCTGGTGGTCCGACTCCATGCTGTCGAATTCGGGCTGGTACGTCCGCGAACGCCTGCGTGAACAGGAGAGCGCCTGGTCGGTCGTGGCACCGGTCCCCGAATCCCTCCTGGTGGACACGGCATCGCTTCCGGGGCTGATCCAGGCTGAGGCCTTCGTGGCCCAGAAGGGGATCCAGACGGAATCCGGCTCCGACGAGGATTGGTCGGACAACGTGGGTTGGATCGAGAGCGGCGATTGGGCGGAATACCTCGCGAAGGTGCCCGAGGCCGGGGTCTGGTACGTGCACGCCCGCGTGGCCTCCAGCACCCAAGGGGGACTGCTTCTGGTTTCCGTCGAGGGTGCGCCCCCGGAGACACTCCAGGTGCCCGGAACCAAGGGGTGGCAGAACTGGACGACCGTCGTCTCTCCCGCGGCGCTGGCCGTCCCGGCAGGATTGGTTCGCATCCGGCTTGATTTCGTTGGCGGCACCGGCAGCCTGTACAACCTCAACTGGATCTCCTTCGGCAGCTCCCCGATCGGAGTGGGGCCGAAGATCCGGAATCCGCAGGCGCGCCTGTTCCGACGCGATGGGGGCGTCGAACTGCTGGGGTGTCGTCCTGGTGATCGCCTGGTCCTGCGCGATGCCGTGGGGCGCATCGTGGGCCGGGCGGAGGCCGAGGAGGGGCGTCTGCGCGCCTCGGTGGGGAGTGCGACGGGAATGCTGTTCGCCGAGGGGATCCGAGGGGGGGCGCCCTTCGCCGCCGTCGTTCCGGCGATTCCCTAGCGGACCGTCCGTTCGTGCGATCCGGGGCAAAGGGGCGAGAACCGCTTGACCTCGGGCGCGCGGGCGACATAGATTGACTCCACTCCCGTCAACCCAGAGGTTTTCATGCGTCGCATCGCTCTTGTCCTTTCCCTGGTATCCGCGGCTTCCCTCGTTGGGTGTGGTGGTTCGGCCGCCGCCGGCGGCGGAGCTCCTTCCGCAAAGGCCCAGGCGACCGCCGAGGTCAACGCCGCCCGCGCCGAAGCCGAAGCCCAGGAGCAGAAGCTCTCGCAACTGCGCCAGGAAAAAGCGGATCTGGAAGCCCAGATCGAGGGCAAGAGCGCCCCTGCCGCTCCGGCCGCACCCGCCGCCCAGCCGTGACCTCTCGTCCCCTGCGGACGAGAGTGCTGGAAGCGACTTCCGATCCCACCAAGGCCGCGATTCTCCAGAACGGGGAAAATGCCTTGGCGCGGATCGAGGATGCCTTTCGCGTCCGGGTCACCGCCCGTGACGAGGGATTCCTCGTCGAGGAAGGCGATGTCGAGGCGCATCGCCGCGCCATCGAGGTCCTGACCGAACTGGCGCGCATCGTCGACGACGCCGGTGCTCTCGATCCATACGTCGTCGATCTCCTGATCGCCGAAAGGCAACCGGTCGGCCAGCTCCATGAAGAGCTGTCTCGCCCCATTCTCTACGATGCCCGCGGAATCGCGGTGCGCGCCCGTACCGAAGGCCAACATCGATTGGTTCGTGCCGCGATGCGTCACGAACTCACCTTCGCCATCGGCCCTGCAGGCACAGGCAAGACCTATCTGGCCATCGCCATGGCCGTGGCCGCTTTGCAGCGTCGCGAGGTGGATCGCTTGGTGCTGGTGCGCCCCGCGGTCGAAGCGGGGGAAGAATTGGGCTTTTTGCCCGGCGACCTCAAGGAAAAGATCGCGCCCTATCTGCAGCCCATGATGGACGCCTTGCAGGAGTTGCTCCCTCGTCCCCGGTTCAAGGACGCGATGGAAAGTGGAGTGATCGAGATGGCTCCCCTTGCCTACATGCGGGGGCGCACCCTCAAGCGCTGCTTCGCCATCCTGGACGAGGCGCAAAACGCCACCATTCCGCAGATGAAGATGTTCCTGACCCGGCTCGGCACGCATTCCCGGGCGATTGTGACGGGAGATCCATCCCAGGTCGACCTGCCCGTGCGCACTTTGAGCGGACTTTCGCATGCCTGCACCATCCTGGAGCACGTGCCAGGGATCGCCCAGGTGCGGCTGGAAAGTCGCGACCAGATGCGTCACCCGCTTGTCCAGTCGATCATCGATGCCTATGATTCCCAATCCGCGCTCGCGCGGACGCACTCCAACGCTGGAATGAACCCATGAACGCCTTCGGCAAGCCCCACTACCTCCTTCTCGCCTTGGCGGCCGTTGTCGCCTTCGTCGGGATGATCCTCCTCTCGACCGGACTGGAGACCGACGCCGCCCTCGTCGTCGCTCCGATCCTGCTGTTTCTGGCCTACGTGGTCATGATTCCGGCTGCGTTGCTCTGGCCTGCAGAAAAAAAGCAGGTTGGGGCTGGACAAACAGAACGGTCCTGACTATTCTTTCTCACCTCGACGGGGCGCTTAGCTCAGCGGTTCAGAGCGTCCGCCTTACACGCGGAGGGTCACAGGTTCAAATCCTGTAGCGCCCACTGGAAAACGCATCCGTGGAGATCCCGAAAGGGGTGGTAGCTCAGTTGGTTAGAGCGCCGGCCTGTCACGCCGGAGGTCGCGAGTTCAAGTCTCGTCCATCCCGCTTACGAAGCCCTCGTCCCTCCGGACGAGGGCTTCGTTTTTCTTGGCTCTTTTGATCAACCGCTGGAGCGGGAATCCGTTTTCGGCGTCGCTCAGAGCCTGAGAAAAACCGGTGCACCAGAAAGCCGCTCGTCCCTTCGACAGGCTCAGGACATGCCTGAGGAAGGGCGCCCGCCTCCCGCTCACCCTGAGCTCTGTCCTGAGCCTGTCGAAGGGGAGGCCCTGTGGCCGTCTCGAAGGGGGAGGGCAGCGGCGCCACGCTGAACACCATATGTTGTGACCGCGAACCCACCGCCCGCCCTTCGAGAGCTCTCCCGAGCCTGTCGAAGGGCGCTTCGCTCCTCAGGACGAGCGGCGGATTTTGGCCGCTCGGAGGTTTTTTCTCACTCGCTCAGAACACCGTGGTCAGTTCTTGTCGGGTCTCGGCGCCTTGGCGCAGTTGGACGGCGACCGGACCACGAGGTAGACCATGCAGGTCGGTGGCGATTGTACCTGCCACCGGGGTGGCCTCGACGGTGCGCAGGATGCGCCCGTCGAGCGAGCGGAGCACCAGATGGGCCGGGGCGGCCGAAAGGCCTCGGACGACCAGCAGGGAACCGACGCGGGACAGGGCCAACGGGGAGCGGGTGGAGCGGGTGCCGATGGACAAGGAAGAGGATGCGTGGGGGAAGGTGAAGTAGGCGACGTCCAGCGGGATCGTGCCGCCGTCGGCGAGGATTTCGGTGGCTTCGATTTGTACACGCAGATCTTCGTCGGGGGCGGGAATGCTGTCGAAGCAGGCTTTCACGGGCACTCCATACGTCAGATCCGTGGTTTCCAGGGCTTTCAAGCGGAGAGAGCGGGGTGCGCGGGGTGGTTCCCATCGCGTGTCGCTCGAGTGCGAGACCGCCCACCCCTTGACGCCTTGGATGCGCGCCGAGGAGTTGGCAGCGGAAAGCGCGAATTGGACGGGGAGCGACCAGCATCCGGTTCCGGAGGCTTGCAGCGGGAGTTGGCTGCGCAGGATCGAGACCACGGGGAAAGGCGGCATGGCTCCCAGATCGGATCTGGTGGAATCCGCGGTCCCGCGGCGGTAGAAGCTTCCCTGGCCGCGTACTGTGCGTGCCACGATGGCTGAATCCCAAGCGGGCTCCAGGAAGCCGGGCTGGGAGGGATCGAAGCTGCGGAAGGGGAGCGACTTCACCCAGTGGTTGAGAGCGGAGGAAATGTCCGTGGAAGTCATGCCCACTCCACGAACCGTTTGAATCAGGCCGCCACCCGGGAAGAGTTCGATGTTCATGGAGTTCGGTACGGAGTAGGGGGTCCCGTTGTAGATCCCCGTGTAGGGGGCGCCTTTCTGGACCGACCAGCCGTTCCAAAGCCAGGTGTACTTGATGCCGGTCGTGACACTCACCGGAGTGTCCCAGGTGACCCAGCAGGGAGATCCGCCTGTCTGCCCGGCGCAGGCTTCCGGCGATGTGATGGCGTCGCTGTTGTACTTCTGGAGCTGGTAGAGGGAATCGGCCGCACCCATCTCGAAGAGATTGCGGTCCATCCACGCGGAATGGTATGACAAAACCTGTCTCCAATCCTTGATCATGGCCGCCAGCTTCGGTTCTCGGGACAACCGGTCGAAGCCTCCGATGATGTTGTCGTAAATCAGGTGCTGGACTCCGGGTTTGTATCCACCATGTCCGATCACCAGGGGCGAACCCCAGATGGTGTTGTTGTGGATGCGGTGGGGTGTGCGGGCCACGTCTTTCACGAACAGGAACCCTCCCGCCATGTTGTTGGCCTCGGAGGTGGAATCGGTGGATTGTGTGAACCGCGTGTTGCGGTTGTCCAGGGCGCGGTTGAAGCGGAAGGTGGAGCCCAGGTCCCATTCGAATTCGTCGTAGGCGACCCACCAGTTGCGCACGAATAGATTGCGCTCGATCAGGTGGTCGCCCATGATGCCGACGGCGGTGCCGGGGCGGATCGGGGTGCTGGTCTCGAAACCGCCCGGCTCGGCGAAGGGGCCACCGGGATTCATGTTGTTCAAATAGAGAGCGGCGTACAGGTTGGTGAATTCGTTGTCGCGGACCGTCACGCCCTTCGATTGGTGCAGGTTCACCCCGATGTTGCCGAACATCACGTCGTACTTGCAGTCGAAGATGCCGCGGTTGACGAAGTACGATGCGGTACGGCCGTCGATGTGGAGTCCTTCGATCCGGACATCCCGGGAATTCTCGACCACGATGATGCCGTTGTACTGGTAGCCGGTTGTCGAATACGGGTTGGTCTTGTTTTCGGCTCCGCCCTCGGCAGTCGCGCAGGTCTTGGGCCAGAGTCTCCACCCAGCGGGGCGCTGCGGGTCCGTGGGGTTGGCGGCGGTACCGGGCAGGGTGAACAGGTTGGTGAGGGTGTACAGGCGCGGCCGGATGCCCTGGAGCGTCAGTGACATGGACGCGTGCAGGCTCAGGTTCTGCTTGCCCTCGATCCAGATCTCGCGGGGAAGGGCGTAGGCGGTGTCGGTGAGCTGGATGCTGCAACCCTTTTCGGGGCAGGCGTCGACGGCTTCCTGAATGGAGGTGTGGGAGCCCCCCTGGCCGACGGAGAAGATGACTTGCGCATAACCGGGAGCGGCGCCTAGCAAAGACAGGACCGCCATAGAGGGGGCGGATCGGAGGAGGGATCTCATGGGGTAAGGTCCTCGTTGGAAGGAATGGGTTTGGCCATAGGGAGGTTGGCCGACTCCCCAACGATACCCCCGGGTTCTGGTGCCCGCAGGAGAGAAATGGGCTCCAAAGCGGCAATCCGTATCCGGAGCGCGTACGTCGCGAACGCCGACGGAAATCGTATCGTTGCCCCACCAAGATTCCACCCCCACAGATCCGGAGGTTCCCTTTGTCCGATTCCGCCATGCTTTCGCCCGCCAAGATCGCCGAAGCCGTGGGCGCGAGCCCTGCCAAGGTCAAGAAGGCCATCGAGACCCTGGGCCTGCAGCCCTCGGCCAAGAAAGGCGTCTGCTGTTTCTACGACGAGGCCGCCGTCGCCAAAATTCGCGCCAGCCTGAAGTAGGAGCCTCCGTGTCCGATTTCGCCGCTTCCGCCACCCCCCATGCGGATCCGCGCACCGTCGCGGTGCGTACCGCCGACTTCCCCCCGGGTTTCCTGTGGGGGGCGGCCACCTCGGCCTTCCAGATCGAAGGCGCCTGGAACCACGACGGCAAGGGAGAGTCCATTTGGGACAGGTTCTGTCATACACCGGGCAAGGTTCTGGGCGGCGACGTCGGCGACGTGGCCTGCGACCACTACCACCGCTGGAATGAGGACCTGGACCTCATGGCCTCGCTGGGACTCAAAGCCTACCGCTTCTCGGTGGCCTGGTCGCGGGTGCTTCCGTCCGGGACGGGATTCGTCAACCAGGCGGGATTGGACTTCTACGAGCGCCTGGTGGACGGTCTGCTGGAGCGCGGCATCGAGCCGTGCCCCACCCTCTACCACTGGGATCTCCCGCAGGCCCTCGAAGACCGAGGGGGATGGCTCGCACGCGACACCGCCAAGGCCATGGGCGACTTCGCCGAGGTGCTGGCGCTGCGGCTGGGCACCAAGGTGCGCCGCTGGATGACCATCAACGAAGGCGTGAACGCCGCCGACCGCGGCTACGGCACGGGCAAGTTCGCGCCCGGCCTCATGCTGCCGCGTCGCGACGTGCTGCAGGCGCGCCACCACGTGATGCTGGCCCACGGACACGGGGCCCGCGCCTTGCGCGACGTGATGGGTCGCGACAACGTGCAGGTGGGGTTCGTCCACGATCCCTGGCCCACCCTTCCCGCCACCCCCGATCCCGCCGACGTGGCCCTGGCGCGCGCGGCCTTCGTGCGCACCGCGGCCTGGTGGCACGATCCCGTCTGGCATGGACGCTACCCGCAGGCCGAATGGCTCGAGATGGGGCAAGACGTGCCCGAGGTGTTGCCCGGCGAGATGGACTTGATTGGTGACCGCCCCGACTTCATGGGCTTGAACCTCTATTCGGCCCAGCGCATTTCGGCCACGCAAAACGACCAGGTGCCCTGGCGGCGTCCGGAAGCCCACCGCACCGACTTCGGCTGGACCGTCGAGCCCGACATCGGGTACTGGATCCCGAAATTCTGCGCCGACGAATGGAATCCCCCCGAGATCTTCATCACGGAAAACGGCTGCGCCTGGGAGACCGGGGGATTGCACGATTCCTGGCGCACCGCCTACCACCGACAATTCCTGACATCCCTGGCGCAGGCCTGCGCCGAGGACGTCCCGGTGCGGGGTTATTTCGCCTGGTCGCTGCTGGACAACTTCGAGTGGGCCGACGGGTTCTCCAAACGCTTCGGGCTGGTGCACGTGGACTTCGCCACCCAGGAGCGCACCGTGAAGGATTCGGGGCACTGGTATTCCCGGGTGGCGCGGGAAAATCGGATCTGGGATGTGGGTGAGGGCGAAGCTCTGGGCTGACCAGACGGGTGGAGCCCCGGGCTGCGCCCGGACGTGGGGCGTGCCGGAGTGGTAGAATGGGGATCCTCTGCCGTTCCGAAGGCGCGGAAACGGGGCCGATCCGCCTCTCTACCGCTCCTCTCCGCACCCTGGAGACCAAGCGATGGACCTGCGCCTTCCCGACTCGCTCGACCCGTTACGGGCACCACCGCCCGAGCGCGAGCTCCAAGAGCTCCGCGAGCACAATCGCATGCTCGAATCCATGCTGGATCTGACGCCTTGCGTGCTCTACATCTACGACCTGGTCGAAAAGCGAAACGTCTTCAGCAACGACGGCATCCGGCGAATCCTCGGCTACTCGGCCCGGGAGATCCGCGAGATGGGCAGTCAGATTCTGCCCTTGCTCATGCATCCGACCGACGAAGTCCACTACCTGCGCGACGTCTTCCCGCGGTACGCGCAGGCGGGTGATGGCGAGCGAATCGTGACGCAGTACCGGATGAAGACCCGGGCGGGAGCCTGGAAATGGATCGAGAGCACCGAGGTGGTGTACAAGCGCGATCCGGAAGGGGCGCCGCTGCAGATTCTGGGCGTGGCCATGGACATCGACGAACGCCGCCGCGCCGAGGAGGCTCTTGAGGATTCACACGAGATCCTCGCCGAATTCGTGCGGCATTCCCCCACCTACAGCTTCATCAAGGATGTGTCTTCCACCGAAAGCCGCGTCCTGATCGCCTCCGAGAACTACCTGGACATGATCGGGATCGCCGGGCACGAGATGGCCGGCAAGACCATGCAGCAGTTGTTCCCCGCCGAGCTTGCGGCTTCGATGACGGCCGATGACTGGAAGGTGGCCACCAGCGGCGAAGTGCTGCGCCTGGACGAGGAGCTTGGGGGGCGCAGTTTTTCCAGCATCAAGTTTCCCATCCGCCGCGGGGATCGGCTGCTCATGGCCGGGTACACCATCGACGTGACCGAGCGCAAGCGCATCGAACACGAGCTGCGCGAGACACGCGCCATCCTGCAGACGGCGATGGACCAGAGTCCCGCCGGCATCGCGATCGCGGACGCGCCCTCGGGGAAACTGCGCTACGTCAACGACGCGGGTCTGCTGATCCGCGGAGGCGACCGCAAAGCCATCGTGGAGGGTGTCGGGGTCGAGCAGTACGTGGCCAGTTGGCAACTTTTCGATCTCGACGGCACGGCTCTGCCGCGCGACCAGGTGCCACTGGCCCGAGCGGTCCTGTACGGGGAGTCCAGCAGTCGCGAACTCATCGTGCGCCGAGAGGACCACGACGAACGCATCGTGATCGCCAGCGCCGCCCCCATCCTGGGCGAAGGGGGAGCGGTCGAGGCCGGGATCACGGTATTCATGGACATCACCGAGCGCAGGCGGAGTGAAGTGGAGCTGGAGCGCCACCGCGGCCACCTCGAGGAGCTGGTCGAGGACCGCACGTCGCAGTTGGCGGAAGCCAATCGAGACCTGGAGTCCTTCTGCCATTCGGTGTCGCACGATCTGCGCGCCCCCCTGCGGCATCTGGACGGCTTCGTGCAACTCCTGCTTTCCGAGTGCAACGGGTGTCGTTTCGACGACGGGCGTCGCTACGCGCAGACCATCGCCAAGGCCGCGGCTTCCATGGGCACGCTGATCGACGACCTCCTGCGTTTGTCGCGCACCAACCGCCAGGAGATGCGCTTCCAGGAAGTCGACATGAACCAGGTGTTGCGCGAAGCGCTCATCCCGATTCGCGAGGGTTGTTCGGCGCGCATCGTTGAATGGTCGGTGGGAGATCTGCCACCCGTTCGCGGCGACCACAATCTGCTGCGCCTGGCTTGGTCCAACTTGCTGGACAATGCGGTTAAATACACCCGCAACGCCCCGGTCGCACGCATCGAGGTGGCCTGCCAGGAGGTCGGGTCCGAGCACGTGTTTTCCATCCGCGACAACGGCGTGGGCTTCGACATGCGCTACGCCGGAAATCTCTTCGGGGTCTTCCAGAGACTGCATCGCCAGGACGAATTCGAAGGCACGGGGATCGGGTTGGCCACCGTGCAAAGGATCGTGGCCCGGCACAAGGGACGCATCTGGGCCGAAGCCGAAGAAGGCAAAGGGGCGGTGTTCCGGTTCGCTTTGCCTGTGGGAGATCCCACGGGTGCCTGAATCATCTTCGATCCTGCTGGCCGAAGACAACCCCCTGGACGCCGAACTGACTCTGCGCGCCTTCTCCGAGGTGGGAATGTCCGAGCGTGTCGTACACGTGGTCGACGGGGTCGAAGTGCTCCTGTACCTGCGCCGGGAGGGACGTTTCGCCGTGCGTGATCCGGGGTTGCCCGCCGTGGTGATCCTCGATCTGAAGATGCCGCGCCTGGACGGGATCGGGACATTGCGGGCCATCCGCTCCGATGCGACGCTGCGTCTGCTCCCCGTCGTGATTCTGACATCCTCGCGCGAACATGCGGACTTGCTCGGCAGCTACGAACTGGGCGCCAACGCCTTCGTGGTGAAACCCGTCCGGTTCGCGGAATTCATGCCCGCGGTCCAGTCCATCGCGAACTTCTGGGCCACCCTCAACGAGATCCCCCCGATCTAGGGAAGATGCCGCTCGAAAGTCAGAATTTGTCTCTGTGGCCGAGCCAGCTACTCGATCGTCGAGCCTGTCCGGTGGTCGAGCCGGACCTGACACACCCCGCTGG